>NZ_JBDGKX010000008.1:0-230147 GCF_057656155.1 Azoarcus sp. Soil_N_20
ACCCATACTTCTTCCAGTCTTTGCCCTGCACAACCACGCAGGGAACAAGTCATAGTCTGACGACCATAGCTTCCTGGTACCACCCCTTCCCATCCCGAACAGGACCGTGAAACAGGTACGCGCCGATGATAGTGAGATTCGCTCTCGTGAAAGTAGGTCATCGTCAGACTAACCCCTCAAAACCCCCTCAGCAATCCACGCTGAGGGGGTTTTTACGTCTACCGGCATACAACTCGAGACGAAATCAGCGTTCACTCCGCAACGGGGCGCATCGCGTCCCCGCCATTGATTTGTGGCCTTCCCTCGCAACGGCGTTGTCATAATTGACAGGGGTCAATCCAATTTTTCGCCATGTTCGCTAGCATTCCTTCATTGCCGGCGGAGACTCCTCCAACCGGTGGATCCCAACGAGATATGGAGAAAACTGATGAACAAGACGCCTTTGATGGTAGCTGCAGTGCTTTCGGTGTTCCTTGCCGGCTGTGGCGGGGAGGAATCCGCCCCAGGGACCGATTCATCCACCGCGCCGAAACCGGCCGCGCAGGCGCCAGCTCCGGCTCCGTCCGCCCCAGCTCCGGTCGCTGCCGCGCCGGCTCCGGCAGTGAATGCGGCAGGCGAGAGCACCTACAAGAAGACCTGCGCCTTGTGTCACGCGGCCGGCGTTGCCGGCGCGCCCAAGCCTGGTGACAAGGCAGATTGGGGGCCGCGTATCGCGCAGGGTAACGATACGCTGTACAAGCACGCGATCGAGGGATTTACCGGTGCCAAGGGCATGATGCCGGCGCGTGGTGGTGGTGCCTCGCTTACCGACGACGAAGTGAAAGCGGCGGTCGACTATATGGTATCCAAGTCGCAGTAAGGGGCCGCTGCCACCTCGGTGGAGGGAGGCCTGTACGGTCTCCATTTCTTATCTGTTGGACCAGTTCGCACAATTTGGCGCCGACCCAAGTTCAATGTGTGGTTCCCGTGGTTGGCGTCGCGCAGGGTAGCGACGCGGCGGTGGTCGATCGCTCCGAGATGCAGGGCGATCCACCATGTTCCGCGATGAAGGTGACGGCCAGGGTTTCATTGCCGAAGGCGGGGCCACGCATCGGGCCACGGGTGGCAGCGCCAATCACCAGCGTCGCGCTTCGGGCGTCGCCCCCGTATCCAGCTAAGTAGGGCGCCGCCGCGTCAGCTGTGGCGTGAGACGTATCGAAGTGGCTTGGGGGTCATCGAGGAACATGACCAGGTCCACCGCCGAGTCGAAGAAATGCACCGTGTCGCCTTCGAAGCTGATCTGTGCCACCCATCTCGGAAGACGCGCGGGGTACCTGCCGCATACCGGGCAGTGGCGCGGATCGGGTGGGCATCGTCCTTGCCCAACCGGAGGCTGGATCCCAAGCGTGGGCAAGCGCCGCCCCCCGGTAGCTGCACAATGCAGCCGTCTTCGGAGGGAGGGTGGAAATCCGCAGTTGGCCGAACGCTTGCCGCAGAAACATGCTACCGGCTGCGGCGACGCACGCCGCGACAGTGCCGAGACGAGCCCTTGACCGCCCTGCGCGTGGTGTCGGCGACAATCATGCCAGCCAATCCTTTTGCTGCGGGTCCTGCAGCAGGGCTTCGATCACTGCGCCGACGTTTGTTTCGGGGAGGGCTCCAGGACGGGTTAGCGGGTCGGCGACGACACGGCCGTCCGCCAGGTGAAGGTGGTTGGGGTAGGTGGCGAGCTCAGGGTGAGTGGGGGCAGTGTCGATGCCCGATCCGGTGCCTGTAGCGTCGGCACTGTTGTTCCAGCGCAGCGAGTAGGCATCATCGGTGGCATAGCGCACGGTGAGCACCACTCCGTTGTCCAGCGCCAGGGTGAGTGCGTCCTGGGTGAGCTGTGGCGGTTTCAGCAGGCGGGCGGCGAAGTTGTGCTCGACGTGTTTGAGAAGTTCGGCATGCAGGTTCATCGGCGGTTTATCTCCTGCAACATGTCGGCCATGAGTATGCGTGTGATCTCGTGGGTGTCGCCCAGGATGCGCGCCGCGAGGTAGTGTTCGTAGGCGGGGTGCTCCGCGACTTCGCCGCGGCCGATCCGCGCGAGCAACTCGTTTTCGTCGGCGACGCCGCTTGCGTCGAGCACCATGCGGCGGTTCTCGCGGGTCTCGTAGATCAGGCGGGCGAGCTGCTGCACTTCCATCGCGGTTTCGGGAGGGAGTGAATCGTAGAGCGAGTCCATTGGCTTACATCCTTTGGTCATGGAGAGCGCCGCCGTCGAGCACGACCATGTCGGCAGTGATTTCAGCGAATTTCAACACTTTGCCGCCGTGGTCCGCGGCAAATGCGCGGGCGTCGGATTCGGCCGCGAACGAGGCGATGGTGGGACCCATGGAACCGTGACGCTTGGAGCCATGAACGTAGGTCGCCGTCTTTGCGTCGATCCAGTGACCCCGCGGCTGGTCCCAGTCGGCCTTGCCCATGTCCTGTACGTAGAGGGCGGCGACCCGACGTGCCTGCTCCGGGTTGAGCGTGATCGAGAACATCTCGACCGTGTCGCAGAACCAGTCCGGCTCGGCCACGCCGTCGTAGTGGACCTGAGCCTTGGGGCCGGGATAGTCGGCGAGCAGCATGCCGTCAAGCGCGCAACTGGTACTGTTGTCGATTTCCACCGCGGTCACTCCCAATTTTCCGTTGCCGTCACCGCGGCCGCATGCCGCAAGCAGGCCGGCTGCGGCGCCGGCAAGCAGGAAGCGCCGCCGGTTCATGCATGCGTGATGTGTGCACATGAGTTCTCTCCTGTAACGGGGTGTCGCTTGCGCGTCCTACCTGCGGAAACGCCAGCTGGCGACCGTCAGCGGTGCGGCGATCCAGCCAAACATCACCAGGCCCAGCAGCCACGGTTTGGCCAGTGCCGGCGGAAACACGGTGGCGAGGCCATACAGCGTGCGGACGTCCTCGAGCGCGAAGATGTTGAGGATGCGGAAGACGTCGGCTGGGTTGAGCAGCAGCAGGTAGGGAAATATCTCGCTCCCCCACTTGCCGCCCAGTTCTCCGCCCGTTACCACCAGTGCGCCGAGCAGCAACAGATCGAACACCAGCACGAAGAAGAACCACATCGCGATCGCCAGTCCCGACGCGCGGGTGCGGTCGCTGGCGAATACCGACAGCATCACCGCGAGACTGAGGAAGGCGCAGCCGAGCAGCACCGAGCTGGCCATGAAGCCGAAGTAGTGGAACAGCGCGTTGAGATCGAGCTGGGCGGAGAGCACCAGTGCCACCAGGCCGAAGCCGGCTACGGTGGAGAAGGTGAGCGCGGCCGCCAGGCCGAGGTACTTGCCCAACAAGAGTTCGCCGCGGGTGATGGGCATCGACAGCAGCAGGTCGAGGGAGCCGCGTTCGCGCTCGCCGACGATGGCGTCGAAGCCGAGCACCAGTGCGATCAGCGGGATCAGGTAGATCACCAGGCTGACCAAGCTGGCGATGGTGACCTCGATCGAGCGAAAACCTACGGCGCCTTGCTGCGCGGCGCCAAAGTAGGCAATGACCAATGCGAATACAGTGAAAATGAGGGCGACTGCCAGCACCCAGCGGTTGCGGATCCGATCCCAGAATTCCTTGCCGGCGATGGTGGCGACCTGCGAGATTTCCATGATCGTCCTCTTAGTCCGAAAAGCCGAAGAACACGTCTTCCAGCGAAGGTTCACGCACCGTGACGTCGAGCACCCTGCCGTCGAGCCGGGCCAATGCCTGGATGACCGCCATCTTGGACTCGCGCTGGCACTGCACCGTCACATGCTCGTCAGCGGCCTCGATCGCTGTCACCGGCAGGTGACCGAGTGCGGCACGCACGGTTGCAAAATCGTCAGGTGCGACGCGCACGGTGAAGCGCAGGGGTAGATCCATCTGCTCGCGCAGGGCCTGCACTGTACCGCTGGCCTGCACCTTGCCGGCGCTCATGATCGCCAGGCGGTCGACACGTTCCTGGATCTCGGCCAGGATGTGCGAGGTGATCACCATGGTCACGCCCTCGCTCTTGAGTTGCCGCAGGATGGCGTAGAAGCCGCGGATCGCTTCGGGGTCGAGGCCGGTGGTGGGTTCGTCGAGGAACAGGATGCGCGGGGTGCCAAGCAGGGCCTGGGCAAAGCCGAGGCGCTGGCGCATGCCCTTGGAGTACTCTCGTACGCGCCGTTTCGCGGCGTGCGTCAGGCCGACGCGTTCGAGCGCCGCGCCGCTCTCTCGTGGCGGGATGCCCTTAAGGCGGGCGAAGAAGTGCAAGGTCTCGAGCCCGGTAAGATTGTCGTAGAGCACCACGTTCTCGGGCAGGTAGCCCACCGTGCGCCGCACTGCGCGGAAACCGCCGCCGCCGACCTGCGCGCCGCCGATGCGGATTTCGCCTGCGGTGGTGGGGGTGAGCCCGAGCAGCATCTTGAACAGCGTGCTCTTGCCGGCGCCGTTGTGGCCGATAAGGCCGAACAGTTCGCCGGCACGGATGTCCAGATCGACGCCGTCGACCGCACGGATGGCCCCATAGTGTTTGTGCACGCCGCGGGCGATGACCACTGTTGCGCGCGCATCGACGTCGGTACTAAGGGGAGCGGGGGAAGTGTCTGCCACGCCATTGGCTCCAGTCAGGGTTGTGCGGCTGCATCCGCGGCTTGGGGTCGACGATGCTCGGCGCGCGCAGCAGCGGAAACTGCCGCCCCACAAGGCGCAAGGTTTGCACGGCGGGGCTTGCGAGCAGCAGTTTCATCATCGGGTGGCGCCACGACAGGCGATCCACCAGGTCGTTGGCCTCGTACTGCAGGTCGCCGATGCCGTCGCCGTCGCGGTCCCAGCCGAGATAGTTGCTCCAGTAGTTGCCGGTGCCGCTACCCCAGATTTCGTCGCGGGCCGCGACGTACTTGATCTGGGTGCGGTTGGCGATGAAGTCGTTGCCCTCGGCCTGGTTGCGATACGAGCCTGCCCACAGGTGCACGCCGACATCGTTGTCCACTACCAGGTTGTCGCGCAGGGTGTTGTATTCGGCGTCATAGATGAAAAAGCCGCGCGCGTTGCCGGCCACCACGTTGTTCTCGATCAGCGAGTCCTGAATCGTGCGCAGCATGATGCCATGATCGGAGTTGCCCCATGCGCGGTTGTTCCGGATCACTTGGCCGCGCGTCATCATCAACGCAAGTCCGCCGCGGTTGTAATAGGAGTCGTTGTCCTCCCACACGTTGTTGTGGGAGTTCATGTAGTGGGTGCCATAGCGTACGTGGTGAATCCGGTTCTTGCGGAACACCGCGTGATGGGACACATCCACATAGATGCCGTCGCGGACGAAACTGATGTTGTTGCCGACGATCTGTGCGCCTTCGGTGTTGTAGAGCTGGATGCCGTTGCCGCGATGCGGCGAGATGAGGTCGCGCTTGCCTGCGATCAGGTTGTCGCGGATTTCCACATCCTTGACCGTCTCGATCCACAGCCCGAAGAGGTTGTAGACCAGGTCGCAGTTGAGTATCCGCGCCGAGTCGGAGCCGGGCTCGAGGTAGATTCCCGCGTTCTGCTTCTCCAGATCGGCGCCGGAGTTGATCACGATAAGCCCGTCGATCGTCACTTTCGGGCTGCGAATACGGATGGTGTCGCCCCGGAGCCCTCCGTCCAGCGTAGGGCGGTCGATGCCCTTGAGGGTGATGGGCTTGGCGATGACGACGTTCTCCCGATAGTGCGCGCGCTCGACCATCACCGTGTCATCGTCCGCGGCACGCTCGATGGCGGCCTGGATCGACTCTCCCGGGCGTACCGTCCACGTGGCGGCGTGCGCCGACGCAGACAAGCACAGCACCAGGACGGGGAGCGCAAGGCGGCTCATTGCGGGGCGGATCCTTCTCTTTTCCTGATCAAGTACGGCGCTCAGACGTTCAGCAAGCCCAGGCTCTTCAGCGACAGGAACAGCACCGCGCCGATCAGCAGGTTCTTGAACGAGACGTAGCAGATCATGTCCATCGGCGTGGCGGCGCGATAGCGTGCGCCCCACCACGGTCCTTCCTTCACATAGGGTTTGGCGCCGAGGCGGACGATGACCTCGAATACGCTCCAGCCAAACCACCAGCCAATCACGGCACCGGCGTCTAGTTGTCCCATTGCGGCAAGAATCCAGACGATGGTGGCAGCGAGGCCGAGGGCCAACCCGGCGCCCTGGATTGCGCGCTGACGCTGGAAACCGCTGCGGCTCCACGGCCACAGGTGATCCCACGTTTCGGCGGCGAGTCGTCCGACCACACCGGTCTTGCCCGCGTAGGGCGGATCGATCGGGTCGGTAGGCATTGTTGGATTAACCATCTCGTCTTCCCATGATCGTGGTCAAGTCGGCGATCATTTCGATGTCGCCACCGGCTTGATCGGAATGTAGTAGCCGTCGGCACCGATCGGCGTCAGCGTCAGGCCGGCCTTCGTGCGGCGCTTGCGCTCCTGCGACAGCGGTGGGCAGGCATGGTCCTCGTAGTAATACACCATGCAGTCCATGCACAGCAGGCATTCGCGCTGATCGATGCGACCGTCCTTGTCGATCGCCTGCGAGCCGCAGCCCACCGCGCAGGCCTTGCACGAATCGCACTCCTGCTTGCGCTTGAGGCCAAACCAGCGGAAGGTCGAAGGCATCGCCAGACCGGCGCCGAGCGGGCACAGATACTTGCAGAACGGCCGTTCGGTGAAGATCGATAGCCCCAGCAGCGCACTTGCAAACAGGGTGTAGGGCCAACTGCGGTTGAACAGGCCGACCAGGAAGGTGGTCTTGAACGGTTCCACCTCGGCCAGCTTCTCGGCCAGTCCGATGGAGAACACGCTGACCGCCAGCAGGCCGAAGAAGACGCCGTATTTCACCCACTTCAGCTTGTCATGCAAAGGCTTGGGCAGCTTGAACTGGTAGCGCTTGAGCCCGACCCAGCCACCAATCTTGTACAACAACTCCGACAGCGAGCCGAAGGGGCAGGCCCAGCCGCAGAATAGGCCACGGCCCCACAGGAACACGGTGATGATGATGAACCACCAGAAGATGAAGATGAACGGATCGGACAGGAACAACTCCCACTGCCACTGGAACAGCAATGCGTGGAACCACGTGAGCACCTGGGTGATCGATGGCTGGGCCAGCAGGCCGAAACCGACAAAACCGACGCTGATCACCCAGCCGACATACTTGAAGGCATTCACCGGCCACTTGTTCTTGCGGGTCGAGCGCCGCACCAGGGTGTCGCGCCGCGCATAGACGGTGGCAATCGCAACCAGGAAAGCGGTGAAGGCGATGATGGTGACGATGCGTTCCTTCCAGATCTTCAGCCAAACCGGATCGGGTTTGACGATCTCGGGGCGGCCACCCTCAAGGTAGGCTGCGGGCAGCCAGTACTCGGTGTCGAAGTTGGCAAAGGTCTTGGCGCCGGTGGCCCTGTCCATCTTGTTGGCAAGGAACACCAGTTTCCACGGATAAGCGGCCGAGAACGCGCCCGAGCGCACGATGAAGATCGCCGATTCGTCGAAGGCGGGCGCACCCGGCGCAGCGATGCCATAGAGGTTATAGTAGTCGGTATCGCGGAAGGTGAAGGCGTCGCGCTCCTGCCGCACCTGCACGCGGTCGTAGATGCCGCCGCGCACGAACCCCGACCCCTTGAACGACTCGATGCCCGCACTGCGGATGATGAAGATTGCGTGGTCGCCTTCCTTGAGGCGGCTCATCAGGCTGTTGTATGGACCGTCGCCGAGCACTGCGCGGCCGACGGAGGGGTGGTTGAGGTAGCCGAACCACAGATCGATGTAGGGTTGTCCGCGGTGCGGCAGGCCGACTTCCTCGGCGGTCACGATGATGCGCTGCACGCTGCCTTCATCCACCAGCTGCTGCCAGCTCGGCGACGCTCCGGTGGCAATGAACTTCGCCTGCGGACGGATGGTCGGCTTGAGGATGCCGACCTGCTTTGCCACTTCGCCGCCGGACAGCATCATCACCTGATTCTGCGCGATCACGGTCACCGTGGCGCCGGTGATGGCGTCGAGGCCGATGATGCTCTTCTCCGGACGCGAGCGCCCGATCTCGATGTTGTCGCCGACGAACTTGCCCAGATACTGGTTGTTGAATTCGATCAGTGCTTCTTCGGGGATACCAAGCAGCAGGATGGGCTCGGAGTGCTTGAGCACCTTCACCCCGGTGAAGTGCCCGGTGGTGTCCATGCCGATCAGGGTCACCACCGGCTTGCCCGAATAGGCCGGGATATCGGTGATGTCGGTCGACAGCATCACGTAGCCGATCAACTGCTTGTCGCCGTCGGCGCTGCGATAGGCCTCGACATAGGACGGCTGGCCCTTGCGTTCGGAAAAACTGTCGGCGCCGGGAATCACGTCGGCACAGGGGACGTAGTCGCACATCCGTGGCGAAGACGCCAGCTCGGCGGGGAGCTGTGCTTCATAGGCATTCGCGAAAGCCGATCCCGCTCCGACGCCGAGCGTAAGAACCAGGATCAGATTGCATAATGCTGCGAGAACAGACATCCGGGGGCTCCTCGAGGGAAAGCGGTTGATGCGTGAATGCTAATGTACCGACACGGTTGGCGACTTGTTTCGAATCAAGATGCCAAGGCAGGGGCAAAAAAAATCGGGGGCCAAGGCCCCCGAAGACTTCCTGTCATTGCCCGGTAACTGCAGGGTTGGCCTGCAGCGCAATGGTGCCGGGTCAGGCCTCGACGATCATGCGCGAGCGCATTTCGAGGTGCAGGGCGTGGCAGAAGTTGGTGCAGTAGCACCAGTAGACCCCCGGTTTGTCGGCGATGAAGGTCACGGACTGGGTCTGTTGCGGATTGACCATGAAGTTGATGTCGTACTTCGGGATCGCCATCGCGTGGGTCAGATCCTCCACCTTGTCGAGATTGGTCAGGATGATGGTGACTTCGTCACCCTTCTTGACCGTGAACTCGCGCAGACTGAAGGCCGGTGCCTGACTGGTGAGCTTGACCGTGACCTTCTTTCCCTCGCGGAACACGCCGGATTCCTTCGGATCCTTCACCGCCAGCGGGAACTCGTCGAGGTTGTAGATCTGCCGGGTCTTGACGATGTCGCGACGGATGATGATAGAGTCGTGCGGCTCGGAATATACCGAGTGGTCGGCGACCAGTTTCATCTTGTCGCCGCTGATGTCGATCAGCTGTGCCGTTTCAGCGTGCAGCGGGCCGACCGGCAGGAAGCGGTCCTTGGAGAACTTGTTGTCCGACACGAAGAAGCGGCCGTCCGAGTCCTTGGTCTCGCCCATCGAGGTGAAGCCATGGCCGGGCTGGTAGTGCACATCGATACGGTCGAGCACCACCTTGGCGTCCTTCTCGCCCTTGAACGAGCGGATTGCGGCGTCCACGTTCCACTTCACGATCTGGCTGTCGAGAAAGAGCGTGGTGTAGGCATTGCCCTTGTTGTCGAACCCGGTGTGCAACGGGCCGAGGCCGATTTCGGGTTCGGCCACGACCGTGTCGCGTGCTGCGGCCAGTTCGCCGTCGAACCACTTCAGCACCAGGGCGTGCTCGATCACCGTGGCGGTCGGCGACAGCTTGCCCGAGCACGCGTAGTACTTGCCGTCCGGGCTGAGATTGACGCCGTGCGGGTTCTTCGGGATCGGCACGTAGCAGGTCAGCGCCGTCTTCGGGTCCGCGTTCGAGGCCCGGGTGCAGTCAACCACCGGCACCTTGGAATCGGCGATGTAGGTGACCTTGCCGGCCTTGACCGCCTCTTCGATGCGGGCGACGTTGAAGAACAGGCAGGCGTCCATTTCAGCGCTCATCATGCCTTCGTAGTGAATGCCCATCTCGGTGTTGTACTGGTTGGTCGCTGCCAGCTTGCCGTCGTACGAGGTCGCGACCAGATCGCAGTTGCCGTCGATCAGGGCCTGCCAGCGCACCTCCATCGATTCGGCATCCACGCAGGTGAATAGCGACTTGTACTTGCTGCCGTCTTCCATGTCGCGGCCGTCGTTGGGCAGCGGAATCGAGAACTCGGCACCGCAGAATACGCGGGTGGTGTGGTTGATGGCAGCATCGACAGGGTCGCGCTTGTCCGGGAAGGTGCCGTGGAAGCCCTGGATATTGGGCAACTCGGTGATCTTGTCGCATTCCATGGTATCCATGCGGATACGCGCCAGACGACCGTGAATCTTGTCGTTTACGAACATGTACTTGCCGTCGTAAGTGCCGTCGGTGTACGAGGGATGAACGTGGTGGGTGTCGCCAGTGGTGTACTTGGGCGTGCCGTTGGGCTTGGTGCCGAGAATCGCCTTGGATTCGTTGGTGACACCCCAGCCCACCAGGCAGTCCATGTTGAACACCGGAATACGCTTCAGTTCACGGCCGGAGGGCAGGCCGTAGATGCGCACCTCACCGGAATGGCCGCCGCTGGAAAAGGAATAGTACTCGTCGAGCTGACCCGGGGCGACTTCATACTTGCCCACTTCGGAATGCTCTGCACTGGCCGTCGGGGCGGTCGCAGCGGCGGGGGTCGAAGACGATTCCTTGTTGCAGGCCGACAGCCCGACCGACAGGCCCGCGCCGGCCAGGCCGACAAATGCTGCGCTGTTGAGGAACTTGCGGCGGCTCGGGTCGGGCATTTCATCGACCGGGTTCATCTTGGCTTCGTTCATGATTCTGTCGCTCCCGTTTCTCGTGTGATCGGTGTTTCGTCAAGTCATCCTGCCGCTGGGTACATGGCTCCTGCATGGCTCTGGCCATATGCCTGGATTGCCTGTGACCAGCGCCTTTCGTGAGGTTTTGTCGCAGGTGCACTCTAGGGGTGTGCAGGGTCGAAATCCTTGATTTGCAACAAGGACGAGAAATGGTGACCGAGGCCATTTCGGGCCGTTTCGCGCCGGGAAGGCGCCGAAGGACCGGATACGATGGTCGGCCTTGGCGTCATTTCAGTGCGGTCGGCGCGGATGGGATAGCATGCATGGCCCATTTTTTTCATGACAGGCTCGTTCTCGACCTCGATGACTTCTCCCCCGCACCCGCTCAGGGCCGACCTCCTGCTGCTCGCCGCCACCCTGTTGGCCGCGGCCGGGTGGGTATTCTCCAAGGAAGCGCTGGCGGGCCTGGCGCCACTACAGTTCGTGGGCACGCGCTTTCTGCTCGCGGGCGTGGTGCTGGCGGCCTTCAGCTGGACTCAGTTGCGGGCGCTCAATCGCAATGCGCTGGGTCGTGCGGCGCTGGTCGGGGTGTTTTTCGCCGCGGCGATGGCGTTGTGGATCATGGGCTTGCAGCATGCATCGCACGTCGGCGAGGGCGCCTTCATTGCCAGCCTCGGCATTGTGCTGGTGCCGGTGTTTGCCCGCCTCTTTTTCGGTGAGCACCCGCCGGCGAGCACCTGGGTCGCATTGCCGGTGGCGCTCGCCGGGTTCGCCTGCCTGTCGCTCGCCCACGGCTTTCGGGTCGAGGCCGGGCAGTGGTTCTTCTTTGCCGCGGCACTGATCTTCGCCTTCCTGTTCAACCTCAATTCGCGCGTCGTGCGCGGGGTGCCGGTGTTGGCCTTGAGTGCGATCCAGGTGCTGATGGTCGGAGTGCTGATCCTGCCGGCCTCGATCCTGGTCGAAACCTGGCCGAAAGCGGTGCCGACCCCGATTCTGTTCTGGCTCCTCGCCAGCGCGATCATCGCCACCACCCTGCGCTTTCTCGTCCAGTTGCACGGCCAGAGCCTGACCACGCCGAGTCACGCCGCCATCATCCTGATGCTGGAGCCGATGTGGACGGCACTGGTGGCCGCATGGTGGTTTGGTGAAACCATGAGCGGGATCCAGTTTGCCGGTTGCGGGCTGATCTCGCTGGCGCTGGTGATGAGCCGCTGGAACTGGATCCGGGGGGCGCTGAAGGCGATGTTCTGATCAACCGGCCTTGCGCAGGGTCAGGTTGATGCGATGCGCGCCGAGCACGGGGTGAGTGGCTTCCTTGAGCGGCAAGACGCCGTGAAAGCGCAGCCGTGCCGGTCCGCCCCACACCACCACGTCACCGTGGAGCAAGGGCACGCGTAGCGCGCGGTCGGTGCGCCGCAGGCCGCCGAACAGAAAGATCGCCGGGATGCCGAGCGAGACGGAAACGATGGGCGCATCGAAATCGCGCTCGTCACGGTCCTGGTGCAGGGACAGGCGGGTGCCCGGCGCGTAGCGGTTGATCAGGCACGCGTCGGCCACGAAGCCGGGAAACCCGGCCTGCGCGGCAGCGTCGCCAGCCAGACGCAGCAGGCACGCCGGGATCGGCGGCCACGGAAGGCCGCTGTCCGGATCGAGTGCCGTGTACCGATAGCCGCGCCGGTCGCTTACCCAGCCGAGCGTGCCACAATTGCTCATCGCTACCGACATGCGGAGTCCGCCTGGCGTCTCCATATTGCGATACGGGGCCCGGGCGGTAACGCTCGCGACCGCGGCGAGCAGCGTTTGCGCCGCCGGCGCAGCGAACGCGCGCAGCAACACGGCGCCCGGTGCCAGCATCTGTTCGCGCTGTGCCGTGTCTTCGAGTCCGGCGAACAGATCGGCAGTCATTGCTGCGCCTCACGCGCTCGGAGGGCACCGATGCGTCCGGCGACGTCTGCATGCATCATGGTGCCGTCCGCCGAATTGCGTTTCGGCACGGCGGCGTGGTGTGGAATGCGCGTCGTGGTCCTTCGTCCTGTATCTTCGCTCATGGCTGCGGGCTGCTCGGGCGCATGTTAAGGATTGATGCTCACACTTTAGCCGGGGGCGCGCGACCTGGCACCTCGGTTCGCGGTATCGAACTCGGGCGCGGGTGCAGTGCAGCGGTCGTCTGAAGGCCGGCGTTCCGGTGTCGTGACGGCACGCTGGCGGTGATAACGACGATGGGCACCGTGCTGAAATGGAAAAGGCCCTGTACAACAGGGCCTTTCATTCGGCGGCGGACCTCGGGTCAGACGTTGAACAGGAAATTCAGCACGTCGCCATCCTTGACCACATACTCCTTGCCTTCGGCGCGCATCTTGCCCGCTTCCTTGGCGCCGGCTTCACCCTTGTACTGGATGAAATCGTCGAAGGCGATGGTCTGGGCGCGGATGAAGCCGCGCTCGAAGTCGGTATGGATCACGCCCGCGGCCTGCGGGGCGGTGTCGCCGACGTGGATGGTCCACGCACGTACTTCCTTGACCCCGGCGGTGAAGTAGGTCTGCAGACCGAGCAACTGGTAGCCGGCGCGGATCAGTCGGTCGAGGCCGGGCTCCTCGAGGCCCATGGACTCGAGGAAATCCTTCTTGTCGGCATCTTCGAGATCGGCGATCTCGGCTTCGATCGCGGCGCACAGCGGAACGACCTGGGCGCCCTCCTGCGCGGCATGGGCGCGAACGGCGTCGAGATGCGGATTGTCCTGGAAGCCGTCTTCGGCGACGTTGGCGGCATAGAGCACCGGCTTGGCGGTGATCAGGCAGAAGGGCTTGAGCAGGGCCCACTCTTCCCTGGCCAGGTCGAGCGCGCGGATCGGACGCGCTTCGTTGAGTTGCGGCAAACACTTCTCGAGCACCGCGACCAGGGCCCGGGCTTCCTTGTCGCCCGCAGCGGCGGGGCGTTTGTAGCGGTTGACGGCCTTTTCCACCGTGGCCATGTCGGCGAGCGCAAGTTCGGTGTCGATGATCTCGATGTCGCGGAGCGGGTCGACACTGCCCGCGACGTGGACCACGTTGTCGTCGGCGAAGCAGCGCACCACATGCACGATGGCATCGGTTTCGCGGATGTTGGCCAGAAACTGGTTGCCCAGGCCCTCGCCCTTGGACGCCCCCGCGACCAGGCCGGCGATGTCGACGAACTCGACGATGGCGGGCTGGATCTTCTGCGGCTTGACGATCGCGGACAGCGCGGCGAGGCGCGGGTCCGGCACCTCGACGATGCCGACGTTGGGCTCGATCGTGCAGAACGGGTAGTTGGCCGCATCGATGCCGGCCTTGGTAAGGGCATTGAACAGGGTCGACTTGCCGACGTTGGGCAGGCCGACGATTCCGCATTTCAGGCTCATGGCTGGGATTCGTCCTTGGAGTGGTCGGGCGCGCCGGTCGGGGCCGCGGCGGGCCGAGGCGGCTTGGAAGGCTTGGGCGCGGCAGGCCGGGCGTTCAGTCGTTGGGTGGCGGTGTTCCAGTCGCCGCGGGCCACGATCGGCCAGGCCAGGAGGGCGCGATCGATGGCTTCGTCGATCAGTGTCTGCTCCTCGCGGCGGGCGGGCTTGAGCACGTAGTTGACCACCTCGTTGCGGTCGCCCGGATGGCCGATGCCGATGCGCAGGCGCCAGTAGTCGTTGGTGTTGAGGTGGGCGGAGGTGTCCTTCAGGCCGTTGTGGCCGCCGAGGCCGCCGCCGAACTTCAGCCGCAGCTGCCCCGGGGGGATGTCGAGCTCGTCATGGACGACGAGGATATCGGCCGGCTCGATGCGGTAGAAGCGGGCCAGCGCGCCGATGGCCTGACCGGAGCGATTCATGAAATTCTGCGGCATCAGTAGCCAGATTCCCGCCTCGCGGGCGTTGGCGACGCAGCCGTGAAAGCGCGATTCGTACGTGAAGCGCACGCCGAGCTGGGCGGCGAGGCGCTCACAAAACCAAAACCCGGCGTTGTGCCGGGTTTCGGAATATTCGGCACCGGGATTGCCGAGGCCGACAATGAGACGGGGCGCGCGCAGGGCCGCTTTCGTCATCGCTGTCTACGCCCGGGCATCCCGGCAGGAAGAAGCCGGCATCAGGACGCGGCTTCCTCTTCTTCTTCGCCTTCGGCAGACAGGCTGCCACGGGTTTGCTGGGCACTGGCCACGACGCCGTCGCCTTCGCCGTGCGGCACCGCTTCCACGCCTTCCGGCAGGGACAGCTGGGAGACGTGGATCGACTGGCCGACTTCGAGCGCCGACAGGTCGACGGTGATGAACTCGGGCAGGTCGGCCGGCAGGCACTTCACGTCGAGTTCGGTCAGGACGTGGGAGATGATGCAGCCGCCGAGCTTGACCGCCGGGCTGGCCTCGCCATTGATGAAGTGCAGCGGCACCTTGATGTGGATCGCCTGGCCGGCATCGACACGCTGGAAGTCGAGGTGCATGGCCTGCTGCTTGAAGGCGTGCCATTGGGTGTCACGCAGCAGCACCGCTTCCTTGGCCCCGTCGATGTCGATGCTCAGTACGGACGCGTGGAAAGCTTCCTTCTTGAGCAGGTGGAACAGCTCGTTGTGGTTCATCAGCACCGGTTGGGCAGGCTTGTCGCCGCCGTAGACGATACCCGGCAATTGGCCGGCACGACGCAGGCGGCGGCTCGCACTCGATCCCTGCAGTTCGCGCTTGGTGGCCTTGAAAGTGATTTGCATGTTTGCTACTCCAGTTGATGAAGTCTCCGCCCGCGACCAGGCGGAGATGAAAAAGCCCGCGGCACGCCGCGGGCAGAACTTTAGTCCATGAACAGCGAGGAAACCGATTCCTCGTTGCTGATCCGCAGCATGGTGTCGGCCAGCAACGAGGCCACCGAAACCTGGCGAATGCGGGTACTGGCCTTGGCATCCTCGCGCAGCGGGATGGTGTCGGTGACGACCAGTTCGTCCAGTTCGGAGTCGTTGATGCGCGACACCGCCGCGCCCGACAGCACGGCATGGGTACAGTAAGCCAGCACGCGTTTGGCGCCGTTGGCCTTGAGTGCGCCGGCGGCCTTGCACAGGGTGCCGGCGGTGTCGACGATGTCGTCCATGATCACGCAGGTGCGGCCTTCGACTTCGCCAATGATGTTCATCACCTCGGACACGTTGGCCTTGGGCCGGCGTTTGTCGATGATCGCGAGATCACACTCCATGCGCTTGGCGAAGGCGCGGGCGCGGACCACGCCGCCGACGTCGGGGGAGACCACCATCAGGTTGTCGTATTTCTGCTTGTCGAGGTCGGCCAACAGCACCGGCGCGGCATAGACATTGTCCACCGCGATGTCGAAGAAGCCCTGGATCTGGTCGGCATGGAGGTCCATGGTCAGCAGGCGCTGGACGCCGACCGCCTGGAGCATGTTGGCCACCACCTTGGCCGTGATCGGGACCCGGGCCGAACGCGGCCGGCGATCCTGACGGGCATAGCCGAAGTAGGGGATTGCTGCGGTAATGCGGCCGGCGGAGGCACGCTTGAGCGCATCGACCAGGACCAGCAACTCCATCAGGTTCTCGTTGGTGGGCGCACAGGTCGGCTGGAGGATGAAGACATCCTTGCCGCGTACGTTTTCGAGCAATTCCACATTGACTTCGCCGTCGGAAAAGCGGCCAACGGTAGCCGAACCGATGGAAATGCCCAGTCGCCGAACCACATCCGCTGCGAGCTTGGGGTTGGCGTTGCCAGTGAAGACCATCAGGCTGCCGTAGGGCATGACCGAATCTCCGATGCCGATAGAATGAAGCCGTCTTCAAAAACGACTCGGGCAGGCCAGAGGCCTGCCCGTCGTTATGTGGCTGGGGAAGAAGGATTCGAACCTTCGAATGCCGGAATCAAAATCCGGTGCCTTGACCAACTTGGCGACTCCCCAATAAAACCTGTTCACCCGATCAGGCAATGCATCGGATGCCGTGCCAGGCTAGAAGCCTTCCAGGCTTTCCAGTGCGGCGGACATCGATCGACGATACGCTGAGCTTCCGCTTCCGAATCGACTTCCGCAAACACACAGGCGCCCGAGCCAGTCATCCGGGCCGGTGCAAATTGCGCCAGCCAATCGATTGCTTTTCTCACTTCCGGGTAGCGTTTGCATGCAGTTTCCTGCAAGTCGTTCCGGGTAGAGCTCGCTGTGAAGTCCGCTATTTTGATGGGGGCGCTATCTCTCGTCAAGTCCCTCGCCGAAAAAATTTCGGCGGTCGGCACATTGGTCCGGGGTGAAAGAACAACGTACCAGGCCGGCGCGAGCGTCAGGGGCTGCAATTTTTCGCCCACCCCTTCGGCAAATGCATCCTGTCCGTAGATGAAGAACGGCACGTCGGCGCCGAGTTCGAGCCCCAGTGCCTGCAACTGCTCGCGGTTCAGCCCGGTGCCCCACAAGTGGTTGAGTGCGATCAGGGTGGTGGCGGCATCGGAGCTGCCCCCGCCGAGCCCGCCGCCCATCGGCAGGCGCTTGGTGACGGCGATGTCGGCGCCTGCTGAGCAGCCCGTTGCATGCTGCAGCCGGCGCGCGGCTCGGACCACCAGATCGGTCTCTGCGGGAACCCCCGCAAGGTCGGACACGCGGCGGATCAGTCCGTCGTCGCGGCGTGCGAAGTCGAGACTGTCGCCCCATTCCAACAGGCGAAAGGCGGTCTGCAGCAGATGATAGCCGTCGGGCCGGCGGCCGGTCACATGCAGAAACAGGTTGAGTTTGGCGGGTGCGAGGCAGCCGGTCAGCTTGCGATTGGCGGTGGGCGGCACGGCGTTCAGGGGGTCAGGGTCCATCGGTCGATCACGAGACGGATACGGGTTTCACCGCGGGAGATTTCCAGTCGGCGGGGGAGGGCGCCGGGGCTGGCGTCGTGGTACTCGGCATAGTCGATGCGCCAGCCCTGGTCGATCACGAGGGCGGGGCGACCGTGCTGGTCAGTGACGCGTACCTCGGCGCCCGCTCGCGGGCTGGCCTGCAGCCAGCCCGCGAGCGGCGCGAGCGGAACCTCGGTGCCGAGCAGTGCGGGCAGGAGCGTCGAGGCGTTCTCCGCCCGATGGCGCTGGCCATCGGCGAGCACGAGTTCGGCGCCCGCGGGCGTACTGTCGAGACGCGCAACGATCTGACCGAGCGGGCTGAGGGCGGTCCACCGGTCGGCCATGGGGGCATGTTGCCACTCGATCTGGCCGTTCGCCGCACGTTCGCCATCGGTGGCCGAAAGACGTCCCTCGAGTTCGAACTGAACATGGGTCGGACGTGCCACGGCCACCGTTTCGGATAATGGTTGCAGGGGCGCACACGCTCCGAGCAGCATGGTCCAAACGAGCGCGTGGAAGCGACGGAGCGGCGGGCGGATCGCGTGCGCCGTCACGGATTGCGCAGGCGCTGGGCGGTGCCGCGCAGGGTCTCGTTGTCGGGATGGGCGGCAAGCGCGCTGTCGAACAGTCGTTCGGCGTCGGCACGACGGTCGAGCTGCCACAGGACTTCGCCTAGGTGGGCCGCAATCTCGGGATCGGGGCGCATGGCGTAAGCCCGCTCGAGGTGGGTCAGGGCGCCCCGGTTGTCGCCACGGCGGAACCGCACCCAGCCCAGGCTGTCAATGATGAATGCATCATCCGGCGACAGTTCATGGGCACGGGAGATGAGGGTCTCGGCTTCCTCCAGGCGCTGGCCGCGGTCGGCCAGGGAGTAGCCGAGAGCGTTGAACGCATGAGCATGATCGGGAGCCAGGGCGATCACCTTGCGCAGGCGGCCTTCCATGACCTCCAGACGGTTGAGGCGCTCGGCCAGCATCGCCGATTCGTAGAGCAGGTCGGTATCGTCCGGAGCCTGCTGCAGTGCCGCGTCGATGATGTCGAACGCCTCCGGCGCGCGATTGGCTTCGCGCAACAGTTGGGCTTCGGCGAGCAGGAAGCGCCGCCGGCTTCCGTCCTCGTCGGTCGCCGCTTGCAGCACGTGGCGGGCATCTTCGATCCGTCCTTCGGCGGCCAGGCTCTGCGCGCTGCGAATGCGCGCTTCGGCCTGCTGTTTGCCGGCGCCGACCGAATCGAACCATTTCCGTGCGGCCGCGCCATCCTTGCGCTTCTCGGCGATCTGGCCGAGATGCAGGCGGATGGTGTCGGCGTCGGGATGCCCTGCCTCGAGCGCCTGCACCAGCAGCGGCTCGGCCGTGTCCGGTTCGTCGAGCTGCAGCGACAGCAGGGCCACGGCGTAGAGCAAGTCACGGTCGTCGGGTGTGCTGGCAAGCAGGCTGCGGAATTCGGCGCGGGCCGCTTCGAACTGTTTTGCGCCGACCAGGCTGCGCGCATGGGCGAGCCGCAGGTTGCGGTTGTCGGGCTGCCGCGCGCTCGCCTCCTGGAGGAGTCGGCTGGCTTCGGCGTTGGCGCCCGCCTGCATCAGCAACTGGGCCTTGAACACCAAGGCGGGCTCCCAGTCGGCGCGCAGCGACAGTGCGGTGTCGATCGCGGCCAGCGACTCCATCTGACGCTCGGCGATGGCTGCGGCCTGAGCGCGGGCAAAATGCGCTTCGGGGTGCTCCAGATAGGGTTCGGTGAGGCGATTGACCATCGTCTGCGCGGCGGCCTTGTCCGCTAGCCGCGTCAGTGCCCGGTTGAGTCCCATCAGGTTGGCGGCGAGGCTGCCGGGGGCTTGGGCAAGCGCCCGTGCCAGCTGGATCTGGACGTCTTCCAGGCGGCCGCCATGACCGCTGATCACGCCGGCCAGCAGACGCTTGGCCTCTTCGGAGCCGGGGTCGGTTTCGACCCATACGCGTGCGCTTTCGGCCGCCAACTCGCTGTCGCGGGCAAACAGGGCCATTTCGGTGGCGCGGCGGGCGATGCGCGGGTCGCGGGTGCTGCGTGCAAGGTCGAGATAAAGCTGCGCGGCGACGTCGAGCTGGCCACGCGCAGCGGCGACCTCTGCGAGCAGGAAGCGGTAAAGTGTCTGCGGCGTGAGCTCCTGTCCCGGTAGTTCTGCTACCGCCGGCGACTCGTTGGCAAGGACCAGCGCGCCCGGCGACAGACCGAGGGCAAGGGTCATGCCCAGGCGGGCGATCTGGCGGGCGATGGTGCGATTCATAGGGCTGTCCGGCGGGTTCCGTGGATCGGCTGAGCGGCTTTGCAGTGCGGTCCGGTGGCCGGCATCGCGCTGCAAATGTAATGTATTGGATGACTGACCTGGAATTCGGTTCGCCTCATGGTAGGCACTTTGACCCCGCACCGGCAAGCTGCCCATGCGCGGATCGATCTGGATGGAGCACTCATGCCTGAACTGCCCGAAGTCGAAACGACCTGCCGCGGCGTCCGTCCTCATGTCGAAGGGCGGGCGCTGAGCGCGCTGGTCGTGCGCAATTCGCATCTGCGCCTGCCGGTACCTCCGACCCTGGGCGAGATGCTGTGCGGAACTATTCTCGACCGGGTGTCCCGGCGTGCCAAGTATTTGCTGTTCGATTTCGGTGCCGGCAGCGTCATCGTGCATCTGGGCATGTCCGGCAGCCTGCGGGTGATCGATCCGGCCGAGCCGGCAGGTGTGCATGACCACGTCGATTTCGTGTTCGGCGATCGCGCCCTGCGCCTGCGCGACCCGCGCCGCTTTGGTCTGGTCGTGTGGCAGCAGGGACCGGCCGTGGCGCATCCTTTGCTCGCCGGGCTGGGTCCGGAGCCGCTGGGCGAGCTGTTCGACGGCGACTGGCTGTATCGGGTCAGTCGCGGCTTGCGTGCTCCGGTCAAACATGTGCTGATGGATGGCAAGAGAGTGGTGGGGGTCGGCAACATCTACGCGTCGGAGAGCTTGTTCAGGGCACGAATCCATCCGCTCGAGGCGGCCGGGCGCATCGGCCTGGAGCGCTATCGGCGACTGGCCTGCGAAGTGCGGGCAACGCTGGCTGCCGCGATCGAGGCCGGCGGCAGCACATTGCGCGATTTTGTCGGCGGGGATGGCCAGCCCGGGTATTTTCAGCAACAGTACTTCGTCTATGGCCGCGACGATGAGGCGTGCCGGGTGTGCGGTACGCCGATCCGGCGAATTGTCAGCGCGCAGCGCGCCACTTTCTATTGTCCACAATGCCAGCGCCGCGGCCGCTGAAGGGCCTGCAGCGTCCGTCGCCCGCTACCGGCCGGCTGTCCGGTATCGGCGCGATGCCGTGGCAAGCGTCTTCGATCGGCGCTATGCTGATAGCGTTAAGACTGAAACTTCCGAACGTACCGGAAGAACGGATGATGAAATCATGACTCTGGCTGAACAGTTTTCCGCCTACAGCCGCTGGCGCGGAACGGCGGTGGAATCGGTGGTGCGACTGCGCAACTGGCTGTCGCGCAATGACGTCGGCGATGCGCAGGCCGACCTGCGCCTCCAGTATCTGGTCGATCGCCTGCGCGAAGACAAGCTCACCATCGCCTTCGTGGCCGAGTTCTCGCGTGGCAAGTCCGAACTGATCAACGCGATCTTCTTTTCCGACTACGGCGACCGCATCCTGCCATCCAGCGCCGGGCGAACCACGATGTGCCCGACCGAACTGCAGTGGTCGGCCGGGGCGGTACCGGAGCTGCGGCTGTTGCCGATCGGCACGCGTGCACTGCAGGCGCCGGTGAGCGAACTCAAGCGCACGGTGGACGAATGGACGGTGGTGCCGCTGCAGACCGGATCTGCGATCGAGCTCCAGCGCGCGCTCGCGCGCGTGGGCGAGGTCGAGCGGGTGTCCCAGACCGAGGCCGCCCGCCTCGGGTTCAAGGTCGACCCCAAGGGGGAAGAGGGACTGAAGCCGGGCAGCGACGGGCTGGTGGAGGTGCCGAGCTGGCGTCACGCGGTCATCCAGTTTCCGCATCCGTTGCTGGAGCAGGGGCTGGTGGTGCTCGATACTCCGGGTCTCAACGCCATCGGCGCGGAGCCCGAGCTCACGCTGTCGTTGTTGCCCAATGCGCATGCGGTGCTGTTCATCCTGGCGGCCGATACCGGTGTGACCCAGAGCGACCTTGCAGTATGGCGGGACTACGTCAGTACCGGGCAGGGCAGGCAGAAGGGCCGCCTGGTCGTACTCAACAAGATTGACGGCTTGTGGGATGGTTTGCGCGATGAGGCGCGGATCGAAACCGAGATCGACCGTCAGGTCCGGTCCGTCGCCGACATGCTCGAGATCGAGCCCGAGGTGGTGTTCCCGGTGTCGGCGCAGAAAGGCCTGGTCGGGCGAATCAATGGCGATGCATCCTTGCTCGCGCGCAGTCGTCTGCCCGAACTGGAGCGTGCCCTCACCGAAGACCTGTTGCCGACCAAGCAGGAGATCGTGCGCCACAACACCCTTGGCGAGACCGGGGATCTGGTACTTCAGACCACTTCGCTGTTGCAGGCAAGGTTGTCCGGCGTGCGCGAACAACTGCAGGAACTGACCGACCTGCGCGGCAAGAATCAGAACGTCATCGAATACATGATGCGCAAGATCCGGATCGAGAAGGAGGAGTTCGAGGAGGGGCTGCAGAAGTACTACGCGGTCCGCTCGGTGTTCTCGAACCTGACCAATAACCTGCTCGCCCATCTCGGCATGGATGCGCTGCGCGACGAAACCCGCCGCACGCGCGAGGCGATGCTCGAGTCGACCTTCAGCAAGGGATTGCGCCACGCCATGGAAGGTTTTTTCGAACACCTGCGCAGCAATCTGAACCAGTCGACCACCGAGATCGCCGAGATCACCCGGATGCTCGATTCGATGTACCGGCGTTTCAGCGTCGAGCACGGGCTCAAGCTGACTTCGCCCGAGGGGTTCTCTACGCAGCGCTACGAGGCCGAGCTCGATCGGCTGGAAAAGGCGTTCAACCGTCAGATCAATACCACGCTGACCCTGGTGACCACCGAGAAGCACACCCTGACCCAGAAGTTTTTCGAGACCATTGCGGTCCAGGCGCGTCGCACCTTCGAGTTGGCCAACCGTGATGTGGAGCAGTGGCTGCGCGCGGTGATGTCGCCGCTGGAAACCCAGGTGCGCGAGTATCAGCTACAGCTGAAGCGCCGGCTCGAAAGCGTCAAGCGCATCCATCAGGCGACCGATACCCTCGAAGACCGGGTCGAGGAACTGAAGCAGGCGGAGGCTGGCGTGCTTGCGCTGCTCGACGAGTTGCGCGGGCTCGAAGGAGACATCGCCGCCGCGCTCGGTGGCGCTGCGCTGATCGATCCGGTGCCGGTAGGCATGGCTGCGTGAGTCGTGTCGGGCGGGAACGAAAAAGGCGGGTCTTGCGACTCGCCTTTTTTCTGCACCGCTGTCCGCCGCGGAGGCGTCAGCTCTTGGCCGTCAATTTGATGAATTTTTCCATCAGCTGATCCTTGGTCTCGACGTGGTCCGGGTCGAGCGGAATACAGTCGACCGGGCAGACCTGCTGGCACTGCGGTTCGTCGAAGTGGCCGACGCATTCGGTGCACTTGTTGGGGTCGATCTCATAGATCTCTTCCCCCTGATAGATCGCGCCATTCGGGCATTCCGGTTCGCAGACGTCGCAATTGATGCATTCGTCGGTAATAATCAATGACATATTGGTTGCTTCCTCGCTATCGCTTTGAATTCACTTTCTGCTGCAATCGTGCAAGCACGGTGGGTTGTACGAACTTGCTTACATCTCCGCCCAGTCGGGCGATCTCTCGCACCATGGTGGCAGAGATGAACATGTATTCCTCGGCAGGGGTCAGGAATACGGTTTCGACGTCCGGGTACATCTTGCGGTTCATTCCGGCCATCTGAAACTCGTACTCGAAGTCGGACACGGCACGCAGGCCGCGCAGGATGACCCTGGCGTTCTGCACCTGCAGGAAATCCATCAGCAAGCCGTCGAACCCCGTCACGGTCACGTTCGGGAATGCCTTCAGGCTGTCCCGTGCGATCTCCACCCGCTCATCGAGACTGAAGATCGGGCCCTTGCCGTGACTCTGGGCCACCGCCACCACGACCCGGTCGAACAACAACGCCGCCCGTCGCACGAGATCCTCGTGGCCACGGGTGAACGGGTCGAACGTGCCCGGGTATACCGCCAGCGTATCCTTCATTCCTGCGTCCCTTGCAAGAGATGGAAATGAACCTGTCCGGCGTGGCCCCGCTTCACTGCGTGCCACCCGCCCAGATCGGTCAGCGGCGCTTCCGACTCGGCGTAGAGCCATCCTTCCGGCTGCATCACGCCGCCGATCAGAGGCGCCACACGCTCGAGCCAGCCCTGTCGGTACGGCGGGTCGAGAAACACCACATCGAACTTCCGGGTGGTGGATGTCAGGAATTTTACCGCATCGCCGCGAATGATCTCTACCTGCGACGCGTGCAGGGTTTCTGCGGCATGATGCAGCGCATCCAGTGCGCGTGGATTCTGCTCCACCATCACCACGCTCGCTGCGCCGCGGGAAGCCGCTTCGAAGCCGAGAATGCCGGTGCCGGCAAACAGATCCAGACAGGACAGCCCGTCCAGATCCTGGCCCAGCCAGTTGAACAGGGTTTCCCGCACCCGGTCAGGGGTGGGGCGCAGCCCGGGTACGCGGGTGACGTCGAGCAGGCGCGAACGCCACGCGCCGCCGACGATGCGGACCCGGCTCATCGGGAGGGTGCGCCCGCGGCCCCGGCTGCGGTGCTGTCGCCATCGCCACCGGCGATGACGGTGATCAGATGCTCGGGACGGATGCGGCGGGTGAATGCATCGCGCACCTGTTCGCGGGTCACCGCGGCGACCGCGCGCGGATAGCGGTCGAGCCAGTCGGGTGGGAGGCCGTAGAAGCCGATCATGGCGACATGGTCGAGGATCTTGCGGTTGGAGTCGAGACGGAGGCCGAAACCGTTGATCAGGTTGTCCTTGGCCGCCTGCAGCTCTTTATCGGTCGGGCCGTCGGCAATGAAGGCGGTCAGGGTCGCATTCACGACCTCGAGCGCATCCTCGGTCTGGCCGCCCCGGGTCTGCAGGCCGATCTGGAACGGCCCGGCAACCCGCTGGGGGGCGAAATAGCTGTATACGCTGTAGGCGAAGCCGCGTTTCTCCCTGACCTCATGGGTCAGCCGGGAGACGAATCCACCGCCGCCGAGCACATAGTTGCCGACCAGCAGCGGAAAGTAGTCGGGGTCCTCGCGTGCGAGGCCGGGTTGCCCGATGAGGATGTGAGCCTGGGCCGACGGGTGGGGGATGCGCACGGTCCGAGCCGCGCCGAGCGCAGGCGGGGGCGTCGGCGGAATATCGCGGCCCGCGGGCAGTGTCCGGGTCAGCCGGATGGCGATCTGCTCTGCCGTCTCGCGGTCGACGTCGCCGACGATGGTGACCGAGGCATGGCGGGCCGCGAAGTGGTCGCGGTGGAACGCCGCCAGGTCGTCGCGACCGATCGCGCCCAGCGACTCGGGCGTGGCGTTGTTGCCGTAGGCGTGGCCGGCATAGACGGTCTGGTTGAAACTGCGCGCGGCCAGGGTGGCCGGCTTGGTCAGGGACTCGCGCAGCCCGGCGATCGCCCGCCCGCGCTCGCGCTCCAGGATGGCCGCCGGAAAGCTCGGCTGGCCGAGCAGGGTGGCGGCGAGTTCGACGGCAGCGTCGCGCTCCGCGGCCGAGGACAGGCTGCGGATCGACAGGCTGGTGCGATCGTTGTCGGTGCCGCCACCGATCTGGGCGCCGATATCGGCGGTTCGGTCGGAAATGGCCTGTTCGTCGAGGTCGCCCGCGCCCGCGTCGAGCAGGGCGCTGGTCAGCCCGGCAAGCCCGGCCTTGCCGGCGGGGTCGGCCGCGCTTCCGGCAGCAAAGTCGATCTGGATGTCGACGAGCGGCAGGGCACGGCTTTCGACAAAATGGACGCGTGCGCCGGTCGAGGCGGTCCATTGCTGGATCAGCGGGCCGGCATGAGCCGGGGTTGCGAGCACGAGGAGGCCTGCGAGCATGGCAAGGCCGTTGCGCAGCAGCATTGCTGTTGCAATGGGAAAGCGTGCAGTCATGGCGGGCTGTCGTCCTGGTGTGTTCAGTGCCGAGTGGGGGCGAACGGCGAGCGTGCGCGCTTTTCGCCGACCGGCTGCGGATCCAGCCGGGCGATGGTGAGGGCGTCGTCACCGAAGTAGCGTTGAGCCACGGCACGGACCTCGTCGGCGGTGACCCGGCGCAAGCCGTCGAGCAAGCGCTCGTCGTCGCGCCACGAAAGCCCGGCGGCCTCGAGGTAGCCGATCTCCATCGCCTGGCCCATCAGCGAATCGCGCTTATACACCTCGGACGCAAGCGCCTGGGTCTTGACCCGGTTCAATTCGGCCTCGCTCACCCCCTCGTCGCGGATGCGCTGCAACTCGGCGCGCAATGCGGCTTCGAGCGCCTCGACGGTGTGGCCGGCCGCGGGCACGCCGTCAAGGAGGAACAGCGAAGGGCCGCGGCCGGTTCCGTCGTAGCCGGCGCCTGCCGATGTCGCGATCCGGCTGTCGCGTACCAGCCGGCGATTGAGTCTGGCGCCGTCGTAGCCGTCGAGGATGGCCGCAAGCACCTGCAGCGCATAGGCGTCGCGGTCGCCGGCCGGGTCGCGCAGTGCGGGAACTTGCCAGGCCATCGCGAGGTAGGGCAGCTCGGCCGGGGCTCTGACCACGGTCTTGCGCGTGCCGCGCTGCTCGGGCTCGTTGCTGATCCGGCGTTCCGGCAGCGTCGTCGGTTTGAGCTTGCCGTAGTGCTGGCGGGCGAGGCCGAACACGGACTGATGGTCGACGTCGCCGACCACCACCAGATAGGCATTGTTGGGCCGATACCAGCGTTGGTACCACTCGCGGGTGTCGGCCGCCTTCATCGCGTCGAGATCGGTCATCCAGCCGATCACCGGGCGACGATAGGTGTGAGCCTGGAAGGCGGTTGCCATCAGTTGCTCATAGACGAGCGATCGCGGCTGGTCGTCGGTGCGCAGCCGGCGTTCTTCCTTTACCACCTCGATCTCGCGCGCGAACTCGGTATCGGTGATGATCAGGTTCCGCATGCGGTCGGCCTCCAGCGCCATCATCGCGCCCAAGTGGGTCGGCGGAACCTGCTGGAAGTAGGCGGTGTAGTCCTTGCTGGTGAAGGCGTTGTCACGGCCACCGATGGCCGCAACCCGCTTGTTGAACTCGCCGGGGCCGACCTTCTCGGTGCCCTTGAACATCATGTGCTCGAGCACGTGAGCCACGCCGGAAACGCCTTCCGGCTCATCCATCGAGCCGGTGCGATACCACACCATATGGACCACCGAGGGCGCCCGGCGGTCTTCCTTGACGATCACCCGCATGCCGTTGGCGAGCGCGGTTTCGTAAGTGCCGGCGTGGGCGGCAATTGCCGGTAGGACCCCGGCGACGGCAAACAACATGCGTAGAAAGGTCTGGTGAAACATGGGGATGTCCTGCATCTGATAGAATTCGCGACGCCATGCGCGTTTCGGCAACTCAGCCGGATCGACGCGGAGCCGCATCTTAGCCTTATCCGGATCGCAGCGCCCGTGCACTGCGATGGCGCCCTTCCGAACGACCCCTCAGACCCGAGTGCCCATGTTTGGTTTCTTCAAGAAGTCCGGCAAGACCGATACACCGGCGGCAACGCCTTCCGCAGCCGAGCCGCCAGCCCCCGCGCAGGTAGAATCCGAATCCATAGCCGCTGTGCCCGCCGCGGCAGTGACGGAACCGGTGGCGGAACTGCACCAGCAGGCATTCATGGACAGCATTCCGGCAGCCGTGAACTCGCCTGCCGCCGCGTCGGTGTCGAAACGCTCGTGGGCGGAGCGCCTGAAGGACGGCCTTGCACGTACCCGGCAGCAGTTCGGTGGCGGGTTGGCCAGCCTGTTCGGCCGCCGCAAGATCGACGAGGATCTGCTCGAGGAGCTCGAGTCCACGCTGCTGATGGCGGATTGCGGGGTCGATGCCACGCAGCACCTGATCGACGAGTTGCGCCTGCGCTGGAAGCGCGACCGGCTGGAAACTGCCGATCAGCTGCAGCAGGCGCTGGCCGATGGTCTGCATCGGATCATCGCGCCGCTCGAACAGCCGCTCGATGTTTCCGGCCACAAGCCTTACATCAT
The DNA here is from genome assembly GCF_057656155.1 of Azoarcus sp. Soil_N_20. NCBI lineage: Bacteria > Pseudomonadati > Pseudomonadota > Betaproteobacteria > Rhodocyclales > Zoogloeaceae > Azoarcus > Azoarcus sp. Soil_N_20. The sequence goes on from NZ_JBDGKX010000008.1 coordinate 27,570, forward strand.
CATGATTGCGGGGATCAACGGCTCGGGCAAGACGACCTCGATCGGCAAGCTCGCCAAGTACTTCCAGCAGCAGGGCAAGAGCGTGCTGCTGGCCGCCGGCGACACCTTCCGCGCTGCGGCGCGCGAGCAGCTGACGACCTGGGGCGAGCGCAACAATGTCACCGTGATCGCGCAGGATGGCGGGGACGCGGCGGCGGTGATCTTCGATGCGATCAACGCGGCGCGCGCGCGCGGGATCGACGTGGTGCTGGCCGACACCGCCGGGCGTTTACCCACCCAGTTGCACCTGATGGAAGAGATCGCCAAGGTCCGTCGGGTGATCGTTAAGGCCGATCCCACCGGACCGCATGAGGTCATCCTGGTGCTCGACGCCAACATCGGCCAGAACGCACTCGCTCAGGTCAGGGCCTTCGATACCGCGATCGGGGTGACCGGTCTGGTGGTGACCAAGCTCGACGGTACCGCCAAGGGCGGCGTGATCGCCGCCATCGCCCGCCAGTGCCCCAAGCCCTTGCGCTTCATCGGCGTGGGCGAGGGGATCGACGATCTGCAGCCGTTCAACTCGCGCGAATTCGTCGATGCCCTGTTCGAGCCCATCCCCGGTGCCGCAGGTGGCGCTGCCAGCGAGCGCGCATGATCGTTTTTGAGGATGTTGCCAAGCGCTATGCCGGTGGTTACACCGCGCTGGCCGGGGTCAGTTTCGAGATTCGCCATGGCGAGCTGGTCGTGCTGTCGGGCCATTCGGGTGCGGGCAAGAGCACGCTGCTCAAGCTGATTCCGGCGATCGAGCGGCCGACCGCGGGTACGGTGCGGATCAACGGCCAGGACGTGTCACGCCTGCCCAGGCGGGCGGTTCCGTATCTGCGCCGGAACCTCGGGCTGGTGCTGCAGGAGAACCGCCTGTTGTTCGATCGCACCGTGTTCGACAACGTCCTGCTGCCGCTGGTGATTACCGGGCATCCGCAGGGCGACGCCGCAAAGCGGGTGGCCGCGGCGCTCGACAAGGTCGGTCTCGGCGGTCGCGGCAAGGAAATGCCGGTCGGCCTGTCCGGTGGCGAGCAGCAGCGGGTGGCAATTGCGCGCGCGATCGTCAATCGCCCGTCGATCCTGATCGCCGACGAACCCACCGCGCATCTCGACCCGGCTTATGCGGCCGAGATCGCGGCGTTGTTCAAGTCGTTCAACCGGGCCGGCGTCACGGTGCTGGTGTCGACCCACGACGCATCCCTGTTCGCCGAATCGGCGCCGCGGCGCCTGACCCTGGCCAAAGGGCTGCTCACGGAGGCCGCATGAGCAACTGGTTCTATCTGCACGGGCGCGCGATCGCCCTGGCGATACGACGGCTGGCGGGCCAGCCGCTCGGTACGCTGCTGTCGGCCCTGGTGATGGGCATTGCGCTGTCGCTGCCGGCCGGCGGTTACCTGCTGCTGGACAACATCGCCTCGCTGGCGCGCGGCGTGTCCGGAACGCCGGAGATCAGCGTGTTTCTCGACAACGACGCAGGTCAGGCCGACGCCGGCGCGATCGAGACACGGCTGAAGGCCGAACCCCGGCTGGCGAGCTTCCGGTTCGTATCGCGCGATCAGGCGCTGCATCAACTCGAGCGTACCGGTCTGGGTGACGTGCTGGGGGGGCTCACCGCCAATCCGCTGCCCGATGCCTTCGTCGTCACCCTGCGCACCGAGGATCCCGCCGAGTTCGACGCCTTGTCGGCACAGATGATGACGTGGCCGCGGGTGGCGCATGTACAGCTCGATTCGGGCTGGGTCAAGCGTCTACATGCGCTGCTCGGTCTCGGCCGTTCGGCGGTGCTGATGCTCGCCGGCCTGCTCGGATTTGCGCTGGTGATCGTGACCTTCAATACGATCCGCCTGCAGATTCTCACCCAGCGTACCGAGATCCAGGTCAGCCGTCTGCTCGGTGCAACCGATCCGTTCATCCGCCGCCCGTTCTACTGGTTCGGGGGCTTGCAGGGCATGCTCGGCGGGTTGGTTGCGCTCGGCGCGGTATGGATCGGAGTGAAGGCGCTCGAGGCGCCGGTGGCAACGCTCGCCGAGTCGTACGGTGCGATATTTTTGCTGTCCGGCCCGCGCTGGCCGGAGTCTGTGGCCATCGTGCTGTTTGCCGCATTTCTGGGCTGGCTGGGTGCCGAGATCTCGGTCAGGCGGCATCTGGCCACGGACTGAGGGGGCGGCGGTTGCCAGCGGCAGGCTGAAGCGCGCACTGCGGCGGCAGACGCGATTGTGAATTCATGTGCCCTTTCGCAGCGCGGCGATCTCCGCCCTGAGCGCTCGCATCTCGCGCATCAACTCGTCGTGGTCGATATTGACCAACTCCCGGGTCTCTTCCTGTTCCGTGTGTTCCACCACGGTCATCGCATCGACCACGATCGCGATGAACAGATTGAGCACGGCAAACGTCGTCAGCAAAATGAACAGCACGAAGAAGATCCATGCCAGGGGATGCACTTCCATCACCGGGCGCACGATGCCCATCGACCATGACTCGAGCGTCATCACCTGGAACAGGGTGTAGAACGACGCCCCGATGGTGCCGAACCACGCCGGGAAGTCCGCGCCGAACAGTTTGGTGCTCATCACGGACGACACGTAGAACACCAGCAGCAGGAGGGTCAGCACCGAGGTCATGCCCGGGATCGCGCGGAGCAGGGCATTGACCACCTTGCGCATCGACGGTACCACCGACACCAGGCGCAGGGCGCGCAGAATACGCAGCGCGCGCAGCACGGACATGCCGTCACCGGTCGGGGCGAGGGTGATCGCCACGATGGTGAAGTCGAACAGATTCCATCCGCTGTTGAAGAAGCGGTGCCGGTACGCAATCAGCTTGAGCACGATTTCGATCACGAAGATGGCAAGCGCGATCCGGTCCAGTGCAAGCATCACGCCGCCGGCTGCGCCCATCACCGTGGTGGACGTTTCCAGGCCGAGGGTGATCGCATTGATGATGATCACGGTGATGATGAAACCCTGGAAGCGACGGGTTTCGAGGAAGGTGCGCAGTGCGGTCATGAGTTCTGCTATCGATGTTTGACGGGATGAGGCGCTGCCTTGGATGCGTCGTGTGCGGCCGGGGTTCCGGTCGGACAGGGTATCCACGAAAATTATAAAGCCTCTATGATCGATAGCGAAAAACGATCGACCTTATCTCTATTATCAATTAGAGCAATTTTGCTCGAAGGGCTATCATTTGATCGTCGTACTTTCATCAACCCACGGAGGATTCATCGATGCCCCTGATCAACAGCGTTATCCAGCCGTTCAAGACCACCGCCTATCACAATGGCAAGTTCGTTCCGGTCTCCAGCGAAGACCTGAAGGGCAAGTGGTCTGTCGTCTTCTTCTACCCGGCCGACTTCACTTTTGTCTGCCCGACCGAACTCGGCGACCTGGCCGACGTCTATCCCGAATTCCAGAAGCTGGGTGTGGAGTGCTACTCGGTTTCCACCGACACCCACTTTACCCACAAGGCCTGGCACGACGCGTCGGACACGATCAAGAAGATCCAGTACCCGATGCTCGGCGACCCTACCGGCGCGATCAGCCGCAGCTTCGACGTCATGATCGAGGAAGAGGGCCTCGCGCTGCGCGGTACCTTCGTGATCAACCCGGAAGGCGAGATCAAGGTTGCCGAAATCCATGACCTGGGTATCGGTCGCGACGCCAAGGAACTGCTGCGCAAGGTGCAGGCCGCCCAGTACGTGGCTTCCCACCCGGGCGAAGTGTGCCCCGCCAAGTGGACGCCGGGCGAAGCCACCCTGGCTCCGTCGCTGGACCTCGTCGGCAAGATCTAAGCCGCTGGTGCACACCCGGGCGTACCCCGTCCGGGCTTGCTGCTCGACAGCCGGCCTCGTGCCGGCTGTGTTTTATGTACGCCGCTACCGCGGATACAGCTCACTTTCACGGATGAAATCACCATGCTCGACGCCAACATCAAGACTCAGTTGAAAGCCTACCTGGAAAAAGTCACCCAGCCGATCGAGATCGTGGCCTCGCTGGACGATGGCGACAAGTCTCGTGAAATGCAGGCTTTGCTCAATGATATCAAGAGCCTTTCCGACAAGATCTCGGTCACCGAAGTGCGTGACGATGCCGAGCGCAAGCCCTCGTTCTCGCTCAACCGCAAGGGTGCCAACATGGGCGTGCGCTTTGCCGGCCTGCCCATGGGCCACGAATTCACCTCGCTGATTCTCGCGCTGCTGCAGGTCGGTGGTCATCCGCCCAAGGCCGAAGCCGAGGTCATCGAGCAGATCCGCAACATCGAGGGCAGTTTCGAATTCGAGACCCTCATCTCGCTGTCCTGCCACAACTGTCCGGACGTGGTGCAGGCACTCAATCTGATGGCGGTGATCAATCCCAATATCCGTCACACCATGATCGACGGCGCGCTGTTCCAGGACGAAGTCGACGCGCGCAAGATCATGGCCGTGCCCATGGTGTTCCTGAATGGTGAGCATTTCGGGCAGGGCCGTCTCGAACTGGCCGAGATCCTCGCCAAGATCGATACCGGTGCCGGGAAGCGCGTGGCGGAAAAGCTTTCGGCCAAGGAGCCGTTCGACGTGCTCGTCGTCGGGGGTGGCCCGGCCGGCGCGGCGGCCGCCATCTACGCGGCGCGCAAGGGCATCCGTACCGGCATCGTCGCCGAGCGCTTCGGCGGCCAGGTGATGGACACCCTCGGTATCGAGAACTTCATCTCGGTCAAGGAGACCCAGGGACCGAAGCTGGTTGCCGCGCTCGAGGAGCACGTCAAGCAGTACGAAGTCGACGTCATGAACCTGCAGCGTGCCGCCAAGCTCGTGCCTGGCGAGCTGACCGAAGTGCAGCTTGAAAACGGCGCTTCGCTCAGGGCGAAGACGGTGATCCTCGCCACCGGCGCGCGCTGGCGCGAGATGAACGTGCCGGGCGAGCACGAGTTCCGCGGCAAGGGTGTGGCCTACTGCCCGCACTGCGACGGCCCGCTGTTCAAGGGCAAGCGGGTGGCGGTGATCGGCGGTGGCAACTCCGGTGTGGAGGCCGCGATCGACCTCGCTGGCATTGTTGCGCAGGTCACCCTGCTCGAGTTTGCCGAGGATTTGCGTGCCGACGCCGTGCTGCAGAAGAAGCTCTACAGCCTGCCCAATGTCACCGTGATCAAGAGCGCGCAGACGACCGAGGTGACCGGCACCGAGAAGGTGAACGGTCTGATGTACAAGGATCGGGTATCGGGCGATACGCACTGGATCGAGCTCGAGGGTATCTTCGTGCAGATCGGCCTACTGCCGAACACCGATTTCCTCAAGGGTACGATCGAACTGAGCCGCTTCGGCGAAGTCATCGTCGATGACAAATGCCATACCTCGGTGCCGGGTGTGTTCGCCGCCGGTGACTGCACCACGGTGCCTTACAAGCAGATCATCATCGCCATGGGGGAAGGCTCGAAGGCTGCGCTGACCGCTTTCGATCACCTGATCCGGACTTCGGTCGTGGCATAGTCGACGTCGGACTGTCCGCGGGCGGTATGGAAGTCAGTTCCGGCCGACTTAGTTGGAGTGCGCAAACGAAAAGGCCTGCATTGCTGCAGGCCTTTTAATTTGGTGGTGGTGATGGGCGGAATCGAACCGCCGACCTATGGGTTATGAATCCATCGCTCTAACCGTCTGAGCTACATCACCAACAGAGCGCGCGACTATAGCTGCTGCGAGGGTGGGTCGTCAATAAGCAGGGATCAGGAACTTCTGTCGCCAATACATGGGGATGGGCCGCTCCGGTGCACGGGAGTGGGGCTGGAAGGCTTGATTTATAAGGATTTTGCATTGACATCGGGCAGGCGATCGGTGATCATTCGCAGCCTTGATATGTCCCATCGGTCCGGCCGGGAAATCGTGCGCGTCTTTCGCCTCGTCTTGTGTTTTGTCCTGGGTTGCCTGAGTGTCCAGCAGGCGCTTGCTTCCATGTCCCGCCCCTTCCCCGCAGGGGCGAAAAGGGTGGTGATGAGCTTTTCCGGAACCACTCAGGTCAAGCTTGGCAGCGACGCCAGATTGCTCAGCCCTGGCGCCCAGATTCGCGATTCGGAGAACCGCATCGTCCTGCCCTCGCATGTGGCCGGGGAGTACAAGGTGCGGGCGCTGAGCGACAACAATGGCCAGATTCATCGGGTGTGGATTCTGACCCCCGAGGAAATCGCTGCGCCCGACCCCAAGCAGTGAAGCCCCCCCCAATGAAGAAACTCTACATCCGCACCTTCGGGTGCCAGATGAACGAGTACGACTCCGACAAGATGGCGGACGTGCTCGGTGCCGATGAGGCCCTGACCAAGACCGACAATCCGGAAGAGGCGGACATCATCCTGTACAACACCTGTTCGGTGCGCGAGAACGCGCAGGAGCGGGTGTTTCATGATCTGGGCCGGGTGCGGCTGCTCAAGCAGCGGAATCCCGACCTGATCATCGGCGTGGGCGGCTGTGTCGCCAGCCAGGAGGGCGAGGCGATCGTCAGGCGCGCGCCCTACGTCGACGTGGTGTTTGGTCCGCAAACCCTGCATCGACTGCCGGCGCTGATCGCGGCGCGCAAGAAAAGCGGGCGTGCACAGGTCGATATCTCCTTCCCCGAGATCGAGAAATTCGATGCCATGCCCCCGGCGCGGGTCGAGGGTTCGAGCGCCTTCGTGTCGATCATGGAAGGGTGTTCCAAGTACTGCACCTTCTGCGTGGTGCCCTATACCCGGGGCGAAGAGGTTTCCCGGCCACTCGACGACATCCTCGCCGAAGTGGCAGGGCTGGCGGCGCAGGGGGTGAAGGAAGTCACCCTGCTGGGCCAGAACGTCAATGCGTGGCGGGGCGAGCTGGTGCGCTCGGAAGGCGACGAGGGCGATTTCGCCTTCCTGCTCGAATGCGTGGCGGAGCTCCCCGGGATCGAGCGCATTCGCTACACCACGTCGCATCCGCGCGAGATGACGCAGCGCGTGTTCGACGCCTACGCCAGGCTCCCCAAGTTGGTGTCGCACCTTCATCTGCCGGTGCAGTCCGGCTCGGACCGGGTGCTGGCGGCGATGAAGCGCGGCTATACCGTGCTCGAGTTCAAGTCGGTGGTGAAGAAGCTGCGCGCGGCGCGACCGGACCTGTCGCTGTCGTCGGACTTCATCGTCGGCTTCCCGGGCGAGACCGAGGAAGAGTTCGAGAAGACCATGAAGCTGATCGACGAGGTCGGCTTCGACTCGTCCTTCAGCTTCATCTATAGTGCGCGCCCCGGGACGCCGGCAGCGGACCTGGACGATCCGGTGCCGCAGGCAACCAAGCTGCGCTGGCTGGCGCGCCTGCAGAGGCGGATCGACGAGCAGGCGCAGGTGATCAGCCAGGCGATGGTGGGCAGCGTGCAGCGCATCCTGGTCGAAGGGGCGTCGAAGAAGAATGCGGACGAACTCGCCGGCCGTACCGACAACAACCGGGTGGTGAACTTCGTCGCCGCGTCACCGAACCGTGCCCGCCTGGTCGGAGAGTTCATCGATGTCCGGATCACCGCCGCGCTCCCGCACAGCCTGCGTGGAGAGATCGTGACCAGGGAGTCCTGATGGCGCGCAGCCTCGAGTTTGCGTTCGAGCCGGTCGATAACCAGCGACTGGCCAATCTGTGCGGGACGCTGGACGAGAACCTGCGCCAGATCGAAACCGCGTTCGACATCACCATCGCGCGTCGCGGCGAACATTTCACCCTCACCGGCCCGATTGCAAAATCGCGTCTGGCCGAGCAGGCGCTGAAGGAGTTCTATGTCCAGGCGAGCGAGCATCTGGCGTTGGCCGATGTACAGCTGGCCCTGATCGAGATCGGTACCCGGGCGGCAGTGGCGCCGCCGGCACCGGCGCTGATGACGCGCAAGCACGATCTGCATGGTCGCACGCCGCGTCAGATCGAGTATCTGCACCGGATCCAGGATCACGACATCACCTTCGGCATCGGCCCGGCCGGTACCGGCAAGACCTATCTCGCGGTGGCGAGCGCGGTCGATGCGCTGGAGCGCGATCTGGTCGAGCGAATCATTCTCACCCGGCCGGCGGTCGAGGCGGGCGAGCGCCTGGGTTTTCTGCCCGGCGACCTGGCGCAGAAGGTCGATCCCTATCTGCGGCCGCTGTACGATGCGCTCTACGACCTGATGGGCTTCGAGCGCGTCACCAAGATGTTCGAGCGCGGCAGCATCGAGATCGCGCCGCTCGCGTTCATGCGCGGGCGCACCCTGAACAATGCCTTCATCATCCTTGACGAGGCGCAGAACACCACGCCCGAGCAGATGAAGATGTTTCTTACCCGGATCGGTTTCGGGGCCAAGGCGGTGGTCACCGGTGACCTGACCCAGGTCGACCTGCCACGCGGCAGTCGCAGTGGCTTGCTCGAGGCGCGCGAGATCCTCGGCAAGGTGCGTGGGCTGGCGTTCATCGAGTTTCTCAAGGAAGACGTGGTACGCCACCCGCTGGTGGCGCGCATCGTCGAAGCCTATGACAATCAGACGGCGCGCGTGGCGCGCGCCGAAGCCGCAAGGAAGAAGGACAATGCCAAGGCAGGAAGCTAGCCCGAAGATCGTCGCCTTCGATGCCGAGGGCAAGGCGAGCAGGGTCAGGGCCGAGCGCATCGAGATCGATCTCGGTGACGGCCGGCGGCTATCGCTGTCCTTCCCCGAGCCGGGCTGGGGCGACCTGGAGATCGAGGCCGATACCGCGAGCGAATCCGAGGTGCCCGTCATCAGTGTGCAACCCGGCGGATGTAATGTGCTGACGCTGCGCGTCGATGTGCACCACGACATGCTGCCCGCCGATGAACTCGATCTAGCGCAGACCGAGGCGCCGCCGATACTCAATCTCGTCGTGCAGAAGGTGCTCGATGGCGGTGACAAGCTCAGCGCTCCGAAGAAGCATCAGATTCGGCGCTGGGCTCAGGCTGCATTGTTGGGCGATGTCGCGGTGACGGTGCGCCTGGTGGGCGAGGCCGAAGGGCGTGAGCTCAATCGAAACTACCGCGGCAAGGACTATGCAACCAACGTGTTGACCTTCGTCTACGCGGACGAGGATGGCGTGCCGGGCGTCGAGGGCGCACCGCTGACGGGTGATCTGGTGCTGTGCGTGCCGGTGGTGGTGCGCGAGGCGGCGGAGCAGGGCAAGCCCGTCGATGCGCATTTTGCCCATCTGGTGGTTCATGGCATGTTGCATCTGCAGGGCCACGAGCACGAAGTCGAGGCCGAGGCGGTGCTCATGGAAGCACGCGAACGGGACATCCTGCGTACCCTGGGCTATGCTGATCCCTATGCATGAAACCGGAGCAAGCGACGGGTGAGGTCCAAGGTGTGAGCGACTCCATGCACGATTCATGCTAGTGAGTGCTCACACCTTATTCCTTACCCAGCGTCAACATGGACAGCACCCCTAGTAAGCCTTCATTGCTCGAGCGACTTTCGGCCCTTCTCTCGCGCGAACCGGAAGATCGCGATGAACTCCTCGCGCTGCTCCACTCGGCCTTCGAGCGCAGTCTGCTCGATGCTGATGCGCTGTCGATCATCGAGGGCGCCCTGCAGATGTCCGACATGCAGGTGCGGGACGTGATGATTCCCCGCGCCCAGATGGATGTCATCCACATCGACGATCCGATGGACAAGATCGCGGACTTCGTCGTTGATACGGCCCACTCCCGGTTTCCTGCGGTGGGGGAGAGCAAGGACGATGTCGCCGGCATCCTGCTGGCCAAGGATCTGCTGCGCTACTTCGCCGGGCGCGAGTTCGACCTGCGCGACATGCTTCGTCCAGCGGTCTTCGTGCCCGAGTCGAAGCGCCTCAACGTGCTGTTGCGCGAGTTCCGCGTGAGCCGCAACCACATGGCGATCGTGGTGGACGAATATGGCGGCGTGGCCGGGCTGGTCACGATCGAGGATGTGCTCGAGCAGATCGTCGGCGACATCGAGGATGAATACGATTTCGACGAGATCGGTGACAACATCCGGCTTGATCACAGCGGCCGGTATCGGGTCAAGGCCACCACCGAGATCGAGGATTTCAATACCGCCTTCGCCACCCGCTTCAGCGACGAGGAAGTCGATACCGTTGGCGGACTGGTGATTCGCCAGCTTGGGCGCCTGCCCAAACGCGGCGAGGCGGTGGTGCTCGAGGGCCTCAAGATCCAGGTGTTGCGTGCCGACAGCCGGCGCGTCCATACCTTGCTGGTCGAGCGCGTGCCGCTTGCACCCGAGGTCATCGGGAACTGATGGCGGCACGTCCGGGGCGGTGGTCGCCTCCCGCCCTGCTGTTGTCGATCGCGGCCGGCGCCGCTGCGGTACTGGCTTTTGCGCCCTTCGACTTTTTTCCGGTTGCATTGTTGAGTCTCGCGCTGCTTGCGAGCGTGCTGGACCGGGCGCCGTCGGTGCGATCCGGCTTCATCCTCGGACTCGGCTGGGGGCTGGGGGCGTTCCTGGGCGGGGTTTCCTGGCTCTATGTGGCGCTCAATCGCTACGGCGGCATGCCGATGCCGGTGGCCGGAGCTGCGATCCTGCTCCTATGTCTCTACCTGGCGCTCTACCCGGCGTTGGTGGGGGGGCTGTATGTGCGCCTGCGGTCGGGGGGCGTCGCGTACCGGGCGCTGCTTTTTGCCGCATTGTGGGCGATCGCCGAGTGGCTGCGAGGGGTGGTGTTCACCGGTTTTCCCTGGCTTGCGAGCGGCTATTCACAGACGCCTCCCAGTCCGCTGGCCGGCTTCCTGCCCGTGATCGGTGTATATGGGGTTGGTGCCGTGCTCGCTTTCATCGCCGCACTGCTGGCACTGTCATCCTTGCGGCAGTGGCGTGGTGCGTGGCGAGCGGTTGCCGTGGTGGTCGGAGTGGGGCTGCTCGGTGCCGGGTTGGGGCGAATGGCCTGGACCGAGGCCGAGGGCGAGCCGCTGTCGGTGGCGCTGATCCAGACCAACGTCGAGCAAGGGTTGAAGTGGCGCCCCGATCAGTTTGCCGCAGTGCTGCAGACCAACCTCAGGCTGGTGCAAGAGAGTCGGGCCGATCTTGTGGTGCTCCCCGAGACCACCTTGCCGACGCTGGTCGAGCGCCTGCCCGAGGGCTACCTCGAGCTCCTCGGCGATTCGGTGCGTGCGCGTGGCGGGGCGCTGGTGCTCGGGGCGTTCACCGGTGATCCGCAGGGGCGGATCTACAACGCCGCGATCAGTATCGGAGACGGGCCGCGGCAGCATTACGCCAAGCAGCACCTGGTGCCTTTCGGCGAGTATTCGCCACCGCTTTTCGGCTGGTTCTATCGGCTCGCCGACATTCCGATGTCGGACCAGACCGGTGGCGACCCCCGGCAGTTGCCGATGGCGCTCCTCGGCCAGCGCATCGCGGTGAACATCTGCTACGAGGACCTGTTTGGCGCGGAGATCATCCGCAGCCTCCCGGAGGCCTCGCTGATGCTCAATCTGTCGAATCTCGCCTGGTACGGCGATTCGCTGGCGCAGCCACAGCACTTGCAGATCGCCCGCGTGCGCGCGCTCGAAACCGGGCGCCCGATGCTGCGCGCCACCAACACCGGCATGACTGCGGTGGTTCAGCCCGACGGATCGGTTGAAGGCTCGCTGCCCGCATTCGAGCGTGGTGTGCTGGAGCTGGAGATCCATGGCTATCGCGGGCTGACCCCGTATGCGCGCGGGGGTAACTGGCCGGTGCTGATGCTGGCAACGGGTTGGTTGATCCTGGTCATGGTGCGGCGGCGTCCCGAACATCTGCGCCGATGCTCGCCGTCGGGCTTGTGATCGCCCGCCCGCGCGAGCGCGAATGCCAGTAAAATCCCACGCTTTGCGTTCGATGCGCGGCCTTGCCGCCCGAGACCATGTCCCTCAAGAAACCGACCTTCCAGCAAGTCATCATGACGCTCCAGCAATTCTGGGGCGATCGCGGCTGCGTGCTGCTGCAACCCTATGACCTCGAAGTGGGTGCGGGCACCTCGCACACCGCCACCTTCCTGCGTGCGATCGGCCCAGAGCCGTGGAATGCCGCCTATGTTCAGCCTTCGCGCCGGCCCAAGGACGGGCGTTATGGCGACAACCCGAACCGGCTGCAGCACTACTACCAGTATCAGGTCGTCCTCAAGCCGTCGCCACTGGACATCCAGGAACTCTATCTGGATTCGCTGCGCGCACTCGGCATCGATCCCAATGCGCACGACATCCGCTTCGTCGAAGACGACTGGGAGAACCCCACGCTCGGCGCCTGGGGACTGGGCTGGGAGGTGTGGCTCGACGGCATGGAGGTGACGCAGTTCACCTACTTCCAGCAGGTCGGGGGTATCGACTGCAAACCGGTGCTGGGCGAGATCACCTACGGGCTCGAGCGGCTGGCGATGTATTTGCAGGGGGTCGAGAACGTCTATGACCTGGTCTGGTCGGTCTATCCGGACGGTTCGAAGGTGACCTACGGCGACGTCTATCACCAGAACGAGGTCGAGCAATCGACCTACAATTTCGAGCATTCGAACGTCGACTTCCTGTTCTCGCTGTTTGCCAACTACGAGTCCGAGGCCAAGCGGCTGATGGCAGTCGGCTTGGCGTTGCCGGCCTATGAAATGGTGCTCAAGGCCGCGCATAACTTCAACATGCTCGACGCTCGTGGCGCGATTTCGGTGACCGAGCGGGCCGCCTATATCGGCCGCATTCGCAATCTGTCACGCGCGGTGGCGCAGGCCTATTTCGAGTCCCGCGAGGCGCTCGGCTTCCCGATGCTGAACAACAAGGAGGCCGCGTGATGACCAGCTTTGCCACTCATACGCTGCTCGTCGAGCTCCTGACCGAAGAATTGCCGCCGAGGGCGCTGCCTCGCCTGGGCGAGACCTTTGCCGGCAAGATCGCAGAGGGTCTGCGGGCGCGCGGGCTTGCCCCGGCCGCCGCCGTCGTGCGCAGTTTTGCCAGCCCGCGCCGATTGGCCGTGACCGTGGCGGGGGTCAGCGCCGCCGCGGCGCCGAAGGAAGTCACCGAGAAGCTGATGCCGGTGTCGGTCGCACTCGATGCCGAGGGTAGGCCGACGCCTGCGCTGCTCAAGAAGATGGAGGCGAGGGCGATTCCGGTCGCTGCAGTGGAGGGCTTCGAGCGACGCATCGACGGCAAGGCCGAAACCCTGTTCCACACCGCCGTGGTGCCGGGGGCCAGGCTGGCCGACGTGCTGGCGGGCATCGTGCACGATGCGGTCAAGGCGTTGCCGATTCCCAAGGTGATGCGCTGGGGGGATGGCGACGCGACCTTCGTGCGTCCGGTGCACAAGCTCGTCATGCTGCATGGCGCCGATGTCGTGCCGGGCCGGGTGCTCGACCTGGAGTCCGGCCGTACCACCCGCGGTCACCGTTTCATGAGCCGTGGCGAAATCGACATTGCCTCGGCCGACGCCTACGAGCCCACCCTGCTTGCCGAGGGCAAGGTGATCCCGGCGTTTGCCGAGCGGCGCGCCGAGATCGAGCGTCAGCTGGTCGCCGAAGCCGCACGTCAGCAGGCGTCGATCGGCGACTACGCCGACCTCCTCGACGAGGTGGCCGCGCTGGTCGAGCATCCGACCGTGTACGTGGGTGAGTTCGAGGCCGAATTTCTCGCCGTACCGCAGGAATGTCTGATCCTGACCATGCGCGCCAATCAGAAGTACTTCCCGCTGTTCGACCCTGCCGGCAAGCTGCTGAACCGCTTCCTGATCGTGTCCAACATGCACCTGAAGGACCCGTCCAACATCGTCACCGGTAATCAGCGTGTGGTGCGCCCGCGCTTGTCGGACGCACGCTTCTTCTTTGAACAGGACAAAAAACAGAAGCTCGCCGCCCGTTTGCCGCGACTGGCCGCCGTCGTGTACCACAACAAGCTCGGCAGCCAGCTCGAGCGTGTCGACCGGCTCGAGGTGCTGGCCGGCCGGATCGCGGCGCTGCTGTCGTCGGACGTGGCAGCGGCCAGACGCGGAGCGCGTCTGGCCAAGGTCGATCTGGTCACCGACATGGTGGGCGAGTTCCCCGAGCTGCAGGGCATCATGGGGCGCTACTACGCGCTTCATGACGGTGAGGGCGAGCTGGTGGCGGACGCGGTGCAGGGCCACTACCTGCCCCGTTTCGCGGGCGACGCGCTGCCCGCAGGCAACGTGGCGTGCGCGGTGGCGCTGGCGGACAAGCTCGATGCGCTGGTCGGTTTCTTCGGTATCGGCATGGTACCGACCGGCGACCGCGACCCGTTCGCCTTGCGTCGTGCCGCACTCGGGGTGCTGCGTATCCTGATGGAAACGCCGCTCCCGCTGGAATTGCCGCACCTGATCGAGACTGCGGCTGCAGGGTTCCGGCCAGGGGTGCTCACGGCCGACGGCTTTGCGACCCAGTTGCAGGACTTCATGCTCGAGCGTCTCAAGAATCTGCTGCGTGAAAGCGGCGGTGAGCGCGATGCCGCGGTGGCCGAGGCGGTACTGGCCCTGCGTCCGGCGCGTATCGACCTGGTGCCGCCCAAGCTCGATGCGGTCGAGGCCTTCCGCGCGCTGCCCGAGTCGGAGGCGCTCGCGGCCGCCAACAAGCGCATCGTGAACATCCTGAAGAAGACCGAGACCCGTCCCGGCGAGCCGGACGTCGCCTTGCTCCAGGAAGACGCCGAAAAGGCGCTGTTCCATCAGCTCAACGAGATTGCTCCGGTGGTGCGATCGCACGTCGCGAACGAAAACTACACCGAGGCGCTGTGTGTGCTGGCGGGTTTGCGATCCGCGGTCGATGCCTTCTTCGATGGGGTGATGGTGATGGCCGAGGAGCCGCTGACCCGGCACAACCGGTTGGCCCTGCTGGCCCAGCTTGCCGGGCTGATGAACCAGGTCGCCGACCTTTCCCGGCTGTCGGCCTGAGCGACCGGCGATCCGGCCGGGCCGGATCGCCTTTTTCCCGATGCGGAGTGTGTGCGCATGAAGCTGATCATTCTGGATCGCGATGGAGTCATCAACTTCGACTCCGACCAGTTCATCAAGTCGCCGGACGAGTGGAAGCCGATTCCGGGCTCGCTCGAAGCCATCGCCCGCCTCAACCAGTGGGGTTGGCGGGTCGTGGTGGCGTCGAATCAGTCCGGCATCGGTCGTGGCCTGTTCGGCATGGATACGCTCAACGCGATCAACGACAAGATGGTGAAGAGCCTGGCTCAGGTCGGCGGCCGCCTCGATGCGATTTTTTTCTGTCCGCACGCGGCCGATTCGACGTGTGACTGCCGTAAGCCCAAGCCCGGCATGTTTGTCCAGATCGGTGAGCGCTTCAATGTGGATCTGACCGGCGTGCCGGCGGTGGGCGACAGCCTGCGCGATCTGCAGGCGGGTGCCGCGGTCGGCTGCAAGCCCTATCTGGTGCTGACCGGAAAAGGCGTGAAGACTCAGCACGAACCGCAGCTGCCGGCCGCGACCCGCGTTTTTCCCGACCTCGCAGCCGTGGTCGCCGAGCTGACGGCCTGAGCTCCTCCCGCATTTTTTCGAGCGCGCCCTGTGATCCTGCTTCGTTCCGTCCTGTTCGCCATCGTCCTGACGATCGTCACCGTACCGTATGCCACCTGCGGAATGCTCGTCTTCTGGCTCCCGCCGATGACCCGGCACCGCATGATCACGTCGTGGGTGCCGATCATGATGTGGGTCATCCGTGTCGTGCTGGGGATTCGCTACCGAGTGGTCGGACGCGAGAACATGCCTCCTGGGCCAGCGGTGATCCTGTCGAAGCACCAGTCGGCATGGGAGACCATCGCCCTGCAGCAGATCTTTCCGCCGCTGTGTTTCGTGCTCAAGCGCGAGTTGCTGCGCGTGCCCTTCTTCGGCTGGGGCCTGGCACAGATCCCCGGGATTGCGATCGACCGTGCGGCGGGCAAGGATGCGCTGTCGCAGGTGGTGGAGCAGGGCCGCGAGCGACTGAAGGAAGGCCTGTGGGTCGTCGTTTTTCCGGAAGGGACACGTGTGGCGCCGGGCGCTACGCTGCGCTACAAGCCCGGCGGGGCGATCCTGGCCAAGCGCGCCGGCGTGCCGGTGGTGCCGGTGGCACACAATGCCGGCGAATTCTGGCGACGCAATGCCTTCCTCAAGCGTCCGGGCGAAATCGTGGTCAGCATCGGCCCGGTGATCGAGGTCAAGGGGGTCAAGGTGGACGAGATCAATGCCCGCGCGGAGGCCTGGGTCGAAGCCGAGATGCGTCGGCTCTTTCCGCATCACTATGCCGCGGAGACCACTGCCGAACCTGCGCCGGAAACCAGCGAGGAGCCTCACGCACGCTGAACCCCCGGTGCCGTGACGAGCGCGGGCGCGACGACGATGGGTCGTGCGCTCGGGCAGGCAGAATCGGCAGACAAAAAAATGGCCCCGCAGTGCGGGGCCATTCTCGTTCAGCGAAGCTGAAACCGATCAGGCAGCCTTCTTGGAAGCAGCCTTGGTGGTGGTGCTCACGGCCTTGACGGTCGCGCTGGTGGCGGCAGCCACGTTGGCTTCGGTGATCTCGGCGGCCTGCTTGGCAGCCTTGTTGAAGCTGTCGTAGGCGCTGTTGGCAGCGGCGATCGCCGACTTGACGGCGGCGACGGCAACGTCGGAACCGGCCGGAGCGGACTTGGCGGCCTTGTCGAGGGCAGCGGCAACGCCCTTGTTCACTTCGGCGACTTGGCCTTCCAGCACCTTGGACAGTTCTTCCTGGCTCTGCGAAGCGATCTCGTAGACGCTGCGGGCGTAGGCAACGGCCTTCTCGACCAGCGGCTGGGTCAGCGAGCTTTGCAGGGCGAGCAGTTCCTGCACGTCCTTGACGGCCAGCACGGCCTTGGTGCTGGCGACGCTGTCTTCCAGGACCGAACGGGCGGTGTTCAGGTTCAGGGCAGCCAGGCGCTCGACGTTGGCGAAGGCGCTGTTGGCCAGGCTCAGCAGGGTTTCGATGTTGGCCTTGTTGGTCTCGGCGAACTGCTCGGGGGTGGTGAATACGGACATGGTCATCTCCTTGGTGATTGCGTCAAACGGGTTTTGCAAAGGCATCGGGGGTTCTTGCTTGCCGCGATGTTGCGTTGCAGCATGGACTGAATTATAGGCAGAAGAATCGCCGTGTCAACACTTTTTTGGTGCGTTGCACAAGAATGATTCTGACTTGATATTCAGTGCTTTACGGTTCGATGATGTGCTCTTTGCAGCCGACAAGGTGCGTTGCGTCAGGCGACGGTGCGTGTGCCCTGGACGCAGTCATCAGGATGTTGCCCCGATGTTGCATGGAGATGAAAATGGGCGGAGGACGAAACCGGCGGGGCACGGAGTCGGTTTGGCATGGCGTGATCTTCCCTTGAGCGGAAATCACGAGGCAGGCCGGCGCGCAGGCCGGCCCGCATGTCAGTCGTGCCTGAAAACAGCTTTGCGCTTGGCGACGAAGGCCGCCATGCCTTCCTTCTGGTCATTGAGGGCGAAGGCCGAGTGGAATACCCGGCGCTCGAACAGCAGGCCTTCGTTGAGGCTGCTCTCGAATGCGCGATTGACCGATTCCTTGATCATCATCACCACCGGCAGCGAGTAGCCGGCGATGGTTTCGGCCGCGGCCAGCGCCTCGTCGACCAGTTTGTCGGCGGGAACGATGCGCGACACCAGGCCGGCACGCTCCGCTTCCGTGGCATCCATGAAACGGGCGGTCAGGCACATGTCCATCGCCTTCGCCTTGCCCACTGCGCGCGGCAGGCGCTGGGTGCCGCCGGCGCCCGGCAGGATGCCGAGCTTGACCTCGGGCTGGCCGAATTTTGCGGTGTCGGCGGCGATGATGAAGTCGCACATCATCGCCAGTTCGCAACCGCCGCCGAGGGCAAAGCCGGCCACCGCCGCGATCACCGGCTTGCGGCAGGTTTTGACCCGCTCCCAGTTGCGCGTGATGTAATCGGTCTTGTACGCGTCCATGTAGGAGAAGGTCGCCATTGCACCGATGTCGGCGCCTGCCGCGAAAGCCTTTTCTGAGCCGGTGATCAGGATGGCGCCGATGTTGTCGTCGGCCTCGAAGCCGTCCAGTGCCTGACCGACCTCGTCGACCAGACTGTCGTTCAGCGCATTCAGTGCCTTCGGGCGGTTGAGGGTGATCAGACCCACGCGCCCGCGGGTCTCGACAATGATCAGTTCGTAAGCCATGTATTCTCCTTCGGGATTGAGGCTTGTTGCTTGTTATTGGGCGGCCGGACTGGCGCCGCCGGTTTCGGGCTTGTTGTCGCCCTTCGGTTGAATCGTGGCCTTCACCCGGCCAGGGGTGGCGGTGCTCGGGGTACTGCCCGGGACGTTGGCGACAAGATAGTTCTCGCTGACCGCATCGTATTCGATGTAGTTGCCGCGCACTTCGTCCCCGCCACTGCGCACATACGCGCGGTTGAACAACTTTGCCTTTTCGGCGCGACTGTCGTATTCGATCCGTTCAGCCTCGCCGTCGATGTATTCGTCGCTGCCGTCGCGCTTCTGGCGGAAGGAGGCAAGGCGTCCGGCGGAAGCCGTGGCCACGCCGTTCTGGAAGCCGTCCGCGCCCTGCGTCACGACCAGTTTGTCACCCTTGATCATCAGCGTTCCCTGCGTGAGGATGACGGCTCCCTCGAAAATATGCACCTTGCTGCGGTCGTCTACGGTCACGCGATCGGCTTCGATGTTGACCGGTTTGTCGCGGTCGGCCCGTTCGGCCAGAGCCGGCTGACAGCTCAGGGCAAAGGTCAGCAGGCTGATGCGCAGTATGGTTCTCATGGGGTGTTCCCTTGGCGGCGGGGGATGTTCACCCGGGCCTGGCCGATCAGGTCCAGGGTGCCAAACAGGTTGTCCGCTTGCAGACCGTTGGCGTGGGCGGTGGTGAGCCCTTGGGTCAGCCTGACCGGGGCCGTCGTTTCGGCACGATGTTCGTCCGGCCACACCGCGAGCCGCTCCGATGCGAAGGTCATTGCCGGTTCGCCGGAACTGCCTTCGCGCTGGGCGTCGACGGCGCCGGAGAAGTCGACCCGCTCGCCCCCGGCGGAAACTTCGCCCTGGTCGGCGCGGATCTTCAACAGGCGCTGGCCGGAGGCGATCTCGAGTCGGGGGTGCTCGACCTTGGTCACGTCGGTGTCCGGAAAGTGGGTCATGCGCTCGGCGACCAGGGCGTAGCGTCGGCTGCCGTCCTTGCCAAAGCCGACGATGCGGGTCTGGTCGGCGATGAAGTCGGGGCCGCGGCGATCGCTTTTGTCAGCTCTCGTTTCCGGTTCCCGGGTCAGCCGTTCGAGCCAGATCGATCCCGCGGCGAGGAGGGCGACGGCGACGATCGGGTAAAGGCGGTAAGTTGCCTGCATGCTGTTCAGCCCTGCCGGACAGGGTGCCACACCCGGATGTCGATCGCGGTCCGGAGCGGGCGATTGTTGGCGGGCGCGGTTGGCGTCTGCATCAGATCACCCTGGCCAGCATCAGGTCGTGGGTGGTCAGGGCGCCGCTGAGCCTGCCGTCGGCATCGACCACCAGGAGCTGGCTGATGCGCAGCCGTTCCATCATTTCGGCTGCCTCGACGGCGAGGGCGTCGGGACCAATCGAGCGCGGGTTGCGGTTGATGACCTCGGCCAGCCTGGCGTGACGGAAATCGATCCCGCGCTCGAGCGCCCGACGCAGGTCGCCATCGGTGAAGATGCCTTCCGGTTGGCCAGTGGCCGAGGCGACGACCGTCATCCCCATTCCACCGCGCGTCATCGCCAACAAGGCGTCACTCAGGGTGGCCTGAGCGTCGACGACCGGCACCCGATCGGCAGGGCGCATGACGTCGCGGACATGGGTCAGCAGGCGCCGGCCAAGGCTGCCGCCCGGGTGCGAGCGGGCAAAATCGTCTGCTCCGAATCCGCGTGCGTCGAGCAGCGCAACCGCCAGTGCATCGCTGAGCGCCAGCGCAGCGGTGGTGCTCGCGGTCGGGGCCAGATTGAGCGGACAGGCCTCCTCGCTGACCGCGGCGTCCAGATGGACATCGGCTTCGCGGGCGAGGGGCGAGTCGGGATTGCCGGTCATCGCGATCAACTTTGCGCCGCGCCGCTTGACCTGCGGAACGATCATCAGCAACTCTTCGCTGGCGCCCGAGTTCGACAGTGCGATGACGATGTCGTCGGGCGTGATCATGCCCAGGTCGCCGTGCGCGGCCTCTGCAGCATGCACGAAATAGGCCGGTGTTCCGGTGCTGGCGAGGGTTGCCGCGAGCTTGCGCGCGATGTGCCCCGACTTGCCGATGCCGCTGACGATGACGCGGCCCTGGCGTTGCAGGATGAGCGCAATCGCCTGCTCGAATTCGGCGCCGAGACGACCAGCCAGCGCTGCCACTGCGGCAGCCTCGATCTCCAGCACCCGCCGGCCAAGGCTGGTGGCACGCGCAAGCGATGCGGAATCCGGAACGATTGGGTTCATGAGGACGAAGCGGTTAAACTGATATGAAAAATGCGGCACTCGCCGGCCAACGACAGCGCCTGCGGGTGGAACTGGCCGCGATTGTATAACAGCCGGACCTCTCGCCGGGTTCAGGCGTCAAACTCGATCGGGCCCCCATGCTCAATACGCTGGAACTCGTCTTGCTGCTGCTGGCCGCTGCGGTAGTGCTGGTGGGCGTCTTTCGCAGCATCAACCTGCCCCCGGTGCTGGGCTATCTGCTGGTCGGCGCAATGGTGGGGCCGCATGCGCTGAACCTGGTCCAGGAATCGGCCGGAGCCCGCCATCTCGCCGAGTTCGGCGTGGTGTTCCTGATGTTCTCGATCGGTCTCGAGTTTTCGCTGCCACGGCTGTTTGCGATGAAGCGCATCGTGTTCGGCCTGGGGGCGACGCAGGTGGTGGCCAGCATCGTGCTGACCACGTTTGCCGGGCGTCTGTTCGGTCTGGGATGGGTGGCGAGTTTTGCCCTGGGCGGGACGCTGGCCATGTCGTCGACCGCCATCCTGTCGAAACTGCTGACCGATCGACTCGAACTCGATAGCCGTCACGGGCGCGAAACCATCGGTGTGCTGCTGTTTCAGGACATCGCGGTGGTGCCCTTGCTGATCCTGCTGCCGGCGCTGTCGCGTCCGCCCGAGGAGCTGGCATTCACCCTCGGGCTGGCAGCCCTCAAGGCGGCGGCGTTGCTGGCACTGGTGCTGGTGTTCGGTCAGCGCCTGATGCACTGGTGGTTTACGGTGGTGGCGAAGCGGCGTTCCAGCGAGCTCTTCATGCTGAACGTGTTGCTGATCACGCTCGGCCTGGCATGGTTGTCGGAGCTGGTCGGGCTGTCGCTCGCGCTGGGGGCCTTTCTTGCCGGCATGCTGATCTCCGAGACCGAGTACCGCTATCAGGTGGAGGAGGACATCAAGCCCTTTCGCGATGTGCTGCTGGGGCTGTTCTTTGTCACCGTGGGCATGTTTCTCGACGTGGTGGCCATCCTGCAGCATCTGCCGGCCGTGATCGGGCTGGTTGCGGCCTTGCTGGTGGGCAAGTTCGGCATCGTGTTCACCGCGTCCAAGGCGTTCGGTTCGCCGCCGGGCACGGCAATGCGCTCGGGACTGTGGCTATGTGCCGGAGGCGAATTCGGTTTCGTGCTGTTGTCGCAGATTGTCGGTCTGGATCTGATGCCCGCCGATTTGCTGCAGACCACCGTGGCAGCCCTGGTGTTGTCGATGTTGCTTGCGCCGCTGATCGTGCAGATCAGCGACAAACTGGTGTTGCGCTTTGTCGCCTCGGAGTGGCTGATGCGATCGATGGAGCTGACCCGGGTCGCGGCGCAGTCGCTGACCAGCGACAAGCACATCATCGTCTGCGGCTACGGTCGCAGCGGGCAGTACATGGCGCGTTTCATGGAGCAGGAGAATGTCAGCTACGTCGCGCTCGATCTCGATCCGGAGCGCGTGCGCGAGGCCGGCGCGGCAGGCGACACCGTGGTGTACGGCGATGCCGCCCGGCGCGAGACATTGATGGCGGCCGGCATCATGCGCGCGAGCGTGCTGGTGATCTCGTTTGGCGAAGCCGAGGCGGCCTTGCGGGTCATGCATCACGCGCATGCGCTGCGCCCGGATCTGCCGATCGTCGTGCGCGCGACCGACGAAGCGGACATGGACAAGCTTTCGCGCGGCGGGGCGGCCGAGGTGGTGCCCGAGGCCTTCGAGGGCAGCATCATGCTGGCATCCCATGCGCTCGCGCTGATCGGGGTGCCGCTGAATCGGGTGGTACGGAGGATCCGCGACATCCGCAACCAGCGCTACACGCTGATGCGCGGTTTCTTCCATGGTGCCACCGATATCGGCGAGCCGGACGCCAGTCTGGCTCGCCTGCATTCGGTGTCGGTCCCGCCGGGTGCCGCCGCGATCGGCCGCACGATCGGCGATCTCCGCTTCGACGAGATCGCGGTCACGGTGCCGGCGGTGCGTCGGCGCGGCATTCGGGGGCTTTCGCCGGGGCCGGAGACCCGGGTCGTGGAAGGCGATGTGATCGTGCTGCTCGGCCTCCCGGCGGGGCTGGAGGCGGCCGAGCAGCGTCTGCTCAAGGGCTTTTGAGAGCGCTCAGACGCCGAGGCAGGCGACATAGGCGGTAGCTTCGTTCAGCGGATTGGTGGCGCTGATCGGAGCGAGGGTGGCGGCGCCTGTCGTGCCGGCACGCATCGCGCCGGTCGCCGGGTCGCCATCGTCCAGTGTGGCGTCGAGCTGGCGGACATACTTGCCGAGGATGCCGGCCGAGCACACCACGTAGCTGCCGGGAACGCCCAGCGGTGCACCTGTTCCGCCGCCTTGCACGCCGATCCTGCCGCCGTCGGTGTTCAATGGGAGGTAGTTGGGGTCGGTCGTCGCAGTGGGTCCGCCGGCCAGGTTGGCCAGCCGTGTCTGCTGCCAGAACAGCACCGCCTCACTGGGTGTTGCGGTGACCGTGTCGTCCCATCCGCCGTCGATGCGACCGTTGCCGTTGCCATTGGCGGTGCACCCGGTGCCCGAACTGGGGCAGACGTGGGTCTGCGCACGCGAGTCATCTCCCGGCAGGGCGCGAAACTTGTCCTGGTAGCCGTAGATGAAGAGCGGAACGGTGCGGAAATCCTGAGCAAGATTCTTTACCTTGGCGCTGTTGATCAATTCCTGCCCTTTCAGTACCCCGCCCAGCAGCAGGCCGATGATGACCAGCACGATGGCGATCTCGACCAGGGTGAACCCGGTGTTTCTAGCTTTCACGGTGTTGCTCCTTCCTTGGTGATGGAAAAACGCGTTTCGGTCGCTGCTCACAGTCTCCCGGCCTGTGCCAGGCGGGCAACGAGAAAGGGGTGCCCGATCCAGTGCACCTGGTCGTCGAAACCGCTGGCAAGCTCGCCGGCCTGGTATGCCGGGGAGCTCGCGGAGTGGCTCGCGTTGAGGCCGTCCGCGGTTCGGTTTGCGCCGGTGGAATAGAACACGACGGCGGCACGCGAGCTACTGACCGTGGTGAGCGCGTTGCCGGCGTGATCGCGCAACTGGATGTTGCTCTGGGTGGTGGTCGCGGGGGTGATGATGGCATTGGTGAAACCGGTGTCGGGGCGATAGCGCCAGTGACCGGTCCACGGGGCCGAGGCACTGTCGCGGACGCTGCCCCAGGCGTCGACGGGGTGGGTGCCCAGCGTGCGCCAGGGCAGATAGCCTTCGATCGCGTGGTTGCAGGGGGGATTTTGTTCCAGCCCGTAGCCGGGGCTGGCCGGGTCGGGCTCGGTGGTCGGGCAGGGCAGGCGACCGTGCAGGATGGCGAAGCCGATCAGGGCCTGTTCGATGTCGAGCAATCGCGTCGCGGTCTCGCGCCGGGACCTTTCCTCCATGCGTGCGCCGATCGGGGCGAGCAGGGTCCCGGTGAGCAGGGTCAGGATCACCAGCACGATGGCCACTTCGGCAAGGGTGAAGCCGCGCACGGAGCGGCGTCGGGGCTGAGCCGGGACGGGGCGGCGCGTCACGGGATGCATCGGACGACATCAGCCGAGGCCGGCGTGGACGGGTCGGGCACCGAGAACCGGCGGTGACCGCTGAAGCTGCCGCTCCCGGTGGCGAGGCTCGACCGGTTCGCGCCTTCGACATACTGTGCGGGATCGGCCCGCTCCGCCGGTGTGGCCCGCGACTGCCGCTCATTCCCGTGGCGGATGCGTTCGCCGCCGAACAGCAGCACGGCGCGGCAGGTTTCGTGGGCCGGATTGAGCGGGTTGCCGGCCGAGTCGGTCAGGTCGGCGGCAAGGCAGGCACCGCCGTCGGCACAGGCCACAAAGCGCAGTTGATCGCGCCAGTTGTCGTGAGGGTCGGCAAACGGCGAAGGGATGCCCAGCGTCGCGGCATCGGGAAGACTTCCCGCGATCCGGTTGCCGTCGATCCGCTCGGCATGGGTCGGCAGTACGCTCGGGTCGGTGCTCCAGGTCGCGAAGGCGGCGCTTCCACGATCGAGCATTGCGTTCACGAAATCGGGGAAATCGCTGCGCCGGCGCAGGGCATCGAACAGTTCGTCGATGGTGAGCCAGGTCATCAGGTCGTTGTTGTCGTGGGCATCGGCCAGGCCCTGGACAAAGGTCCGGTTGCCCACGATGTCGTCTGGATAGGATTGGTCGAGAAAGGCGGTGATGTCGGTTGCGGTTGACGGGCTGCCCGGACACGGCTTGGCGCCGGCGGAGGGGCGTGACTGGGTCGTGCGCGGCGGGCCTGGGGCGAGCAGTACGGCGATGGCACGTGCTGGCTGCGGGATCAGGTGTTGGCCGCGGCTGTCGACGACCTCGAACTGGCCGGGGCTGTCCCAGTTGAGGACGAGCGCCTTTGGATTGTTCTTGACGCTGCCGGCCACCGCATACCAGAGGCAATCTCCCCAGCCGTCACGCAGGTCGGGGAGTCCGAGGGTGCGATAGGGGAAGCGGCCGAGCGCGCCGTGGTCACGTACATGGCAGGCGCCGATCGGTGCCGAGCCGGTATTGGCGGTGTCCGGGCAGGGGAGGTAGCCGTAGCCCTGGCCCGGGTGTTGCTCGGCATAGCTGATCGCATAGCCGAGCAGGGCCGTCCTCGCCTGCGCCAGCGCGACGGTGCTGCGCGCCTGCGCCCGGATCCGGGCCCGTGCGGCGGGATCTCCGGACACGAACACGATGCCGGCCGCGCCGAGCACGACGGTCAGCAGGACGGCGATCAGGACCGTGCCGCGTTGCGAACCCGCGGGCTGACCAGGGGGCTTCATCTGCCCGATTCCGGGCGGCTGTGCGTGATCCGGATGGGAGGTCGATCAACGGCAACCCCGGTCGGAGACCATTGCTCGCCCGCGTCCAGTCGAGCGACCTGACCGCCACGGCCGATGACCTCAAGCTGGCCAGTCTCCGGGTCGGGGCGAAGATGCCTGTCGGCGGGGACGAGGTTGCGGTCGATCCACAGCGCAACCAGGCCGTCCTTGTGCCACACCATGCCGTCGAACCGTATTGCCTCCGGCGGTGTGTCCGCGGCGGGAGCGTTCGCGGGCTCCGGATGCTGGCGGGCGTGCTCGAGCATCCGTCGTTCTGCAGCGGTGAAGAACAGTCGCCCGGGAAGCGTGTCGGCCGCTTCGGCGACACCCCGTGCCGACAGGACCAAGGCGAGGAGAAGGAGAATCT
Source organism: Azoarcus sp. Soil_N_20 (assembly GCF_057656155.1). NCBI lineage: Bacteria > Pseudomonadati > Pseudomonadota > Betaproteobacteria > Rhodocyclales > Zoogloeaceae > Azoarcus > Azoarcus sp. Soil_N_20. Next base: position 53,100 of record NZ_JBDGKX010000008.1, read on the forward strand.
TGCCGTGCTTCATGAGCTGGGTGTAATCGCCGGGTGCACCGTGAGCCAGTCGAACTCGCAGTGGGCACGCAGGGCCGGAGCGGTCGAGACAAGGCGCTCGATCGAGCAGCCGAGCGGGATGACGGTCGCAACGTGGGTCTCGGACAGGACTTCCAGAATGGCGGGAAGGCCCTCTTCGTGGAGTAGTTCGATTTCCGCGGTCAGGCCTTGCACGCGGCCGGTCGGCAGTGCCTCCGGACCCGGTATCCGGGTGGCGCCGCCCCGTTCGCGAATCGCGACCGCGAACAGACGCGGGTCGCCCTGCAGTTTGGCCAATGCGCCATGCCATCCCTGTGCGCCGTCAGTACCGGCAGTCAGGCGCAGTGCCGAGAGGTGCGCGAACGCTTGCCGGATTGCGTCGGTTTCCGCTCTTGTGCGCAGCAACAGGTCGGTGGCCTGTTGACGCTTCGCCGCGGCGAGGGCAAGCGCGGTGCGCCCATCGTCCACTGCCCGCAACGAAAGCCAGAGCGATGCCAATCCGATCATCAGCAGCGCACCGCAGATCGCCGCCGGGCGGTGTAGCGAAGCTGGGAGGCGCATGTCCATCACCTGGCCTCGACCGCCATGCCCGGGAGGGGCAATGCAAACCGCAGCGCGAGGTGATGGCGCTCGTCGACGGCAGCCGGCGCGGGGGCGGTTTGCGACCGGGCCGGATCGCCCGCAGTCGAAGGGAATTGGCGTGCCTGCAGTTGCGGACCGAGGTCGTGTTGCAACCGGTCGATCAGGGTGGCGCTGCGCCGGTACGCTTCATCCGGATCGTGGACCGGGCCCGATGGGAGGCTTGCGCCGAGGTCGACAACGACGAAGGCGCTTGTGCCGCCCGTCGGTTCCGGGGGAAGCAGCAGGCCATCGCGCGGCAGCTCCGCCGGGCGCCAGCGCAGGCTGTCGAGTCGCAGTGCGGGAAATGCCTCGAGCAGGGTGCTGATTCGCTGCAGCATGACCACTGGCGAAATGGCGCGCGCTGTGTGGCGCTCGAGGCTGAGCAGCCACGCGTCGACCTCGGCCGCCGATACGGGAACCGACGGCCGCTCACGGACGAGTGCGTCGATCTCCCGTGTCAGCGCCCGCTCCTCTTCCTCGAGTGCGGCGGCCTTCCGCTCGAGGCTTGCAGACTCGAGCAGGTTTGCGCCCGCCGCAAGCAGGCAAGCGGCACTCGCCAGGGTGGCCGCGCCGATGATGCCGGTGCGCAGGCGGCGCACGGTGTGCTCGCGGTGCAGCGCGGACGGAGTGTAATGGGCGGACGGCGGGCTGCGCATGAGTTGTTGCACCATCAGCGGCGTCGCGTCCGAACCCGACGTGGTTGCCATCCGCGGTCTGCGCAGCAGGTGGGTGCGGAGGTCGACAAAGCGCGCCTCGAGCCCTTTTTCGGCGTCGACGATCGTGCTCAGGATCGGCAGGTCGGAGGGGGCGGCGAGCACCGTGACCGGCAGCGGCGCATCGTGTTCGATGAGGTGCTGAGCCGCAAGATACGACCGCGTCTGGGCCAGTTCGGCGGCATAGGAAGGCTGGCATTCCGACAGTGAGTCGCCGCGCGGCGGCACGACGCGTGAGAAGCGCAAGCGCCCCTGGGTGAACAGGGTCAGGCGCATGCCCGATGCGGTAAGCATCAGCAGCACGAACTGCCCGGTCTGTCGAAGTCGACGACGGTTCCATTGATCGAGCAGCAGCGGAGTGCTGGTGAGCCGGGTGACGATCGCTCCCGCGGCGGTCAGCGCGCCAATCCACGGCGTCAGCAGGGCCGGACGCGTCAGCGCACCGAGCAGCACGCGGCGCAGTGCTGCGCCACTGTCCTGGCCGCCCAGGGGCAGACTGGTGGTGAAGCCGGTGTCCGGGAAGTGTTGCCCGAGTTTGCGCCGGATCATGGCGCGGCTGTCGGCAAGGCCCGCCCGGGGCAGCCGTTCCAGCGCGAAGCGTTCCTCTGCCAGATCGGCGAGCAGCGTATAGCGACTGCGGCCGGCGCGGGAATGCAGCCACTCGCGAAAGTGGTTCGCGCTGCTTTCGTCGAATCCGTCGAACTGGGCGCAGCGTTCGACGGTGCGGCCAGCGTGTTGCCAGGCCTTCAGTCCTTGGGCATCGATGACGAGCAGGGTCTGTGCGGACATGAGGAGCTCCATTCAAACCGGCAGCCGGGTGATGATGTCGTACACCGGACCGAGCACCGCGAACACGATCCACAGCATCAGTGCACCCAGGATCAGGGTGAGTATCGGCTCGACGCCGGTCTGTAGCCGCTCGATCGACTCCCGGACGTCGCGCTCGTAGAAGTACACGATGTTGCCCAGCGCGGTGTCGAGGCTTCCGGTCTGTTCGCCGATGCGCAGCATGCGGGTGACCAGTTGCGGGAACAAGCCGGCATCCTCGAACGCGACGGCGATGCCATGACCATCGGCAATGCGGGCGCCGGCAGCGCGCAGGGCGCTCTGGACTGCCCGGTTGGCGGTCGAGCTTTCGGCGCTGTGAAGCGCGTCGAGCACGGTGATCCCGGCTGCGTAGAGCATGGCGAACACGCTCGCCACCCGGGCCAGCGCGATCTTGTGCTGCAATGCGCCGACGAGCGGCAGGCGCAGTCGCAATGCATCGATCTTCAGGCGCAGGCCGGGATCGGCGGCGATCGCAAGGGAGAGGCCGCCCACTACCAGCGGCACGGCGGCAATGACCATCCAGCCATGGTGGGTCAGCCAGTGCGAAGTCCCGATCAGGATGCGGGTCTGCAGGGGCAACGTCTGGCCGATGCTGCGGAACAGGCTGGCCAGTTGTGGCACGACGAAAATGAGGGCGACCGCGATGGCCGCGAACAGGATGCAGCCGACGATGACCGGATAGATCGCCAGCTTGCGGGCATGAGCGCGTAGTTCGTCCTCGCGGGAGAGGGCGTCTGCCAGCTGGCGGAGCACCGGGGCGAGCTGCCCCGTATGTTCGCCTGCGCGCAGCAGACCGCAGAACACGGGGTCGAATGCTGCGGGGTGGTGCGCCGCCGCGTCCGACAGCGTGAGGCCGCCCTCGATCTCCTCGAGCAGGCTGGCGACCATCTGGCGCATGCGGGTGTGTGCGGTGGCGTCGCGGAGATCGGCCAGGCTCTCGAGGATGGGGATGCCGGCGGCGAGCAACTGTTCGAGATGAAAGCAGAAATGAATGACCTCCCGACGCGGGACCCGTGTTCGGGGCCACGACCACAACTGGCCCCGGGTCGCGGCCTCGCCGTGGACCAGTTCCAGCCCCCGCCGGGATAGCCTGGACTCGAGGTCGTCGATTCCCGACGCCTCGGCGGCGCCGCTCACCACCCGCCCGTCCGGCGCCATCGCGCGATAGGTGTGGAGCGCCATGGCGGTCAATCCCTGCCGCGGCCGAGATCGACCACGCGGGCGAGCTCGGCCATCGATGTGCTGCCGTCCAGGACCCGGCGGATACCGTCTTGCGCAAGGCTGACGAAGCCCTGGGCGCGGGCCGCGTGCAGGAGTGCCCGTTGTCCCGCGCGGCGGGCGACGAGGTCGTCGAGGGTCTCGTCCATCTGCAGGATTTCGCTGATGGCGAGCCGCCCCCGATAGCCGCGGTGACCACACGCCGGGCAGCCCCGCGGGCGATGAACGTACACGGTGTCGCCATCGGCTCCGGCAATGCCCAGGAGTTGCTGTTCGGCGGCGGTGGGGCGATCGGGCCGGCGGCAGTCGGGACATAGCCGTCGAACCAGGCGCTGTGCGATTACGCCTACCAGGTTGCCGGCGAGGATCTCGGGGCTGACGCCGATGTCGAGCAGACGTGGAACGGCGCCGAGCGCCGAGTTGGTGTGCAGGGTGGAGTACACCTGATGACCGGTCATTGCCGCCCTCACGGCCATGCCGGCCGTTTCCGCATCGCGGATCTCGCCGACCAGGATCACGTCGGGGTCCTGGCGCAACATGGCCCGTACCCCGTCGGCGAAATCGATGCGGCTCGCCTCCGAGATCGTGGTCTGGCGGATCATCGTCATCGGATATTCGACCGGGTCCTCCAGGGTCATGATGTTCAGCGTTTCGTCGTTCAGTTGATTCAGGATCGAGTAAAGGGTGGTGGTCTTGCCACTGCCGGTGGGACCGGTGACCAGGATCAGGCCCTCGGGGCGCGCAATCATCTGCCGTACACGCTCAAGCTGGTCGGCGGTGAACCCGAGCCCGTCCAGCGCCACGATGCCCTTGTTACGATCGAGAATGCGTAGCACAAGGTTTTCGCCATGCAGGGTGGGTTGTGCGGAAACGCGGAAGTCCACCGGGCGGCCGCTGACGGTCAGCGAGATGCGTCCATCCTGCGGCGAGCGGGTATCGGCGATGTTGAGCCCGGCCATCACCTTGATCCGTACCACCATCGCCGGCCAGTAGCTCTGGTGCAGCACGCGGATCTGGCGCAGCAGGCCGTCGATGCGATAGCGGATGCGGAGAAACCCGGCCTCCGGCTCGAAGTGGATGTCGGATGCGGCCTGTTTGACGGCATCGACCAGCAGCGCGTCGATCAGCCGCACGACTGGCTGGCTGCGGTGCTGCTGACCGGTACCCGGGCGCAAGTCTGCCACTCCGGACTCGATCTCCTGCAGGACGTCGTCGATCGACAGCCGGTATCCGTAGTGCTGGTCGATGGCGTGGCGGACTTCCGACTCCGCAGCGACCCGGACCACGATTTCGAGCCTGTTGGCGCAATGGCTGCGCAGCGCGTCGAACGCAACGATGTCCTGTGCATCCGGACAGGCAATGGTGAGCGTTCCCCCGTCGGCGTCGTGGTGCAGCGGTAACACACGGTGAGTGCGGGCGAGATGCTCGGGGACGAGCGTCAGCGCGGCGGCGTCGACAGCGGCGGTGGCAAGGTCGATGCATTGTTGTCCGAGCCGCGCAGACAGGGCGTCGCGTAGCGTGATTTCGGTAATGAAGCCGAGGTCGATGAGGATCCGGCCCAACGGCGCCGCATTGCGGCTCTGCTCGAGCAGCGCGACGCGGAGCTGATCCTGACTGATGAGGCCGGCGTCCATCAGGGCCTGACCGATCGGCCGGCGATCGAGCACGTCGCGGACGGCGAACTGCGGTGCTGCGGCAAGGTTCATGGGCTGACCGGCGTCCGTTCGATAAGCATGGTGCCCGGGAAATTGCGGGTCCCGGGGGGTGGCGCGCTGTGGAAGAACCCCCGGTCGGGGAGTCGATCGCCGTAGGCCGCGAGATCGCCGCCGATGCCGGGGTGATCGATGAGCAGGGGACGGAGGAATATGACCAGCTCGGTTCTGCGGGTGGAGTTCTCGCGCCGGGTGAATAGTTCGCCGAGAATGGGAATGGCGCCCAACAACGGGATGCGCCCGGTGTCGAAGTCGAGCTTGTCTTCCATCAAACCCCCGAGTACGGCGATTTCGCCGCTGGCGAGCCGCAGCACCGACTCGATCTCGCGGGTGCGTATCTGCGGAACCCGGTTCGGGATCGTGCCGAGCGACGGATTGGGGTCATCGCGAAAGCCGGAGATGCTCGAGATGGTCGGACGGATGTTGAGCGTGATCTCGCCGTTCTGGCTGATCTGGGGGGTGAGCGCCATGACCATGCCGACCGATACCGATTGCGGTGTCGTGGTCGCGGTGATCTTCTCGCGGTCGCTATCGCCATAGGCGGTGGTCGACGCATCGACAAGGAAGTACACCACCTCCTCGACCACCTTGAGCATTGCCGTCTGGTTGTTCAGCACCGAAAGACGGGGGCTGGACAGGACCTTGACCGTGCCGAACGACTCCAGCAGATCCAAACGGACGTCCAGTGTGCCCGACAGATACGAAAGGGTCGGAGATAGCGCACTTGCATCGGTATCGGACCCGCGGGGGCGCACATTGCCGCCCGGGGTGCCGAGTCGCGTCCAGTCGATGCCCTGACTGTAGCCGTCGTTGAGCGCGACTTCGACGATGGTGGCCTCGATCATCACCTGACGGCGGGCCGATGCCTGAACCAGGGTGATGAACTCGGCGACCGACTCGTGCTGGGCAGCACTTGCGCGCACCATCAGGACGCCGGTTTCGCGATTGATCATGACGAACTCCGCCTGGTCGGGTTCGCCGCAGGGCGCGGAAATCCCCGCGGTGGGGTCGTGTGCGCTTCGGCCCTCGGCAATGCGGATGTGTTCGCAGCGGCGGCGCGTGATGAAGCGTTCGTGCTCCTTGAGAATCGCGCGGATGTTGACTTCGAGCGACTCCCAGAACCGGTTTGCCGACTGGGTCTCGATCTGGGTGAGGGAAGTGTTGCCGCTGGCGCTGGGTTTGCCGTCGATACCGCTGGAACTGGTGGCGATCTGGGTGCTGGTGGCGACCGCGCCATTCATGTTGCGACTGAGGTTGACGTAGTCGACCCGATAGCTGCGCAGGAAGGGGGTGTCGGGCATGACTGCAAGGTGCCTGCCTTCGAGTTCGAAACGGATGTCGGACTGACGGGCGATGCGCACCAGCAACTGTTGCAATGGTTGATCAAAGGCATTCAGGGTGACGACCCCGCTGACGCCAGGATGAATGTCGATGTCGAGGTGGGCATCACGAGCGATCGCAGTGAGCAGTTGCTCGACCGGGACCTGGTGCACCGATACCGAGTAGGTCGGGGCTGCGGGCACCGATGTCGGCGTGTACGGCCGCTCGTCGACCGCATTCTGGTCGACGTCAGCTGAAGCGGGACTGGCCATGCTTTCGCCGGGGGCATTGAGGTGGGCGGGGCCGGGCGCATGCAGCGGGATCTGGCTGCATCCCAGAATTTGCGAGCAGGCGATGGCGGCAATGAGCTTTGATGAATTCATATGGAATTAAATTTAATGCCATATGAATGTTACATGATGTGTCGTGGAGGTCAAGCAGGCGCCGCGAAATTGCCACGTCGTGTTGCCGACCTGCGCCTTCGCCGTTCTGTGCCCCGGTTCGAAGCCAGATGAGGGATCCGTTGCCGCGTTGCAACAGGCGAGCGGGGTTGCATGGCTGTCCTCTGCTAAACTGCGGTCCTTCTCGATTTCGTGATTGCCCTCCGTGCCTTCTCCCCAGCCGCAAGAGCCACTCGTCAGCCTGCGTGACGTCCGCTTCGCCTTTGGCGAGCGCGAGGTGCTGCGCGGCATCGATCTGACCGTGCATCGTGGTCAGGTGGTCGCCATCATGGGCGGCAGCGGCTGTGGCAAGACCACGCTGTTGCGCCTGATCGGGGGGCAGATCCGCGCCTCGGCGGGGCATGTCGACGTGGAAGGGCGCAATGTCGCCGCGCTCGGACGGGATGCGCTCTACGAATTGCGTCGGCGGATGGGGATGCTGTTCCAGTTCGGTGCGCTGTTTACCGACATGAACGTGTTCGACAACGTTGCCTTCCCGCTGCGCGAACACACCGATCTGCCGTCGGGCGTCATTCACGACCTCGTGCTGATGAAGCTGCAGGCGGTCGGTCTGCGCGGCGCGGCGGGACTGATGCCGTCCGAACTGTCGGGCGGCATGGCCAGACGTGTCGCGCTGGCCCGGGCCGTGGCGCTGGACCCGATGCTGGTGCTCTACGATGAGCCTTTTGCTGGCCTGGACCCGATATCGCTGGGCATCGTCGGTCAGCTCATCCGCCGTCTCAACGATGCGCTGGGGGCCACGACGATCATGGTGACGCACGACGTGCATGAGTCGCTGCTCATCGTCGACTATGTCTATTTTGTCTCCGACGGCCGGATTGTCGCAGGCGGCACGCCGGACGAGATCCGGGCGTCGGAGGATCCGTTCGTGCATCAGTTCGTGAATGCCGAGGCCGATGGCCCGGTGCATTTCCATTACCCGGCCCCCCCCATGGCCAGCCTGCTGCAGCGGAGTACCCGATGAGCGGCATCGCCGAAGCGCTGCGTCGTATCGGCGCGATGACAGTCGACGGGGTGTGGCGCGTCGGGTTCGCCTCCCGTTTCTTCCTGATGGTGCTGGTCTATTCGGGGCAGTCGTTCCGGCGGCTGCATCTCACCATCCGCGAGATCTATTTCAGCGGTGTGCAATCACTGCTGATCATCCTGGTGTCAGGCTTGTTTGTCGGGCTGGTGCTCGGCCTGCAGGGCTATGAGACCCTGCAGCGTTACGGTTCGAGCGATGCGCTGGGGGTGTTGGTCGCGCTTTCCCTGACTCGAGAACTCGGACCTGTGGTCGCAGGTCTGTTGTTTGCGAGCCGCGCAGGTTCGGCGGTGACCGCCGAGATCGGTCTGATGAAGGTCACCGAGCAGTTGAAGGCGATGGACATGATGGCGGTCAATCCCATTGCCCGGGTCGTGGCGCCGCGGTTCTGGGGCGGTGTCGTTTCGATGCCCCTGTTGGCGGCGATGTTCTCGGCCATGGGGATCTTCGGCGGCTGGCTGATTGGTGTGGTCTTCATCGGCGTGGACGACGGCGCCTTCTGGTCGCAGATGGAGGCCGCGGTCGACCTGCGCTACGACATCGTCAACGGGGTCATCAAGTCGATCGTGTTCGGCATCGCGGTATCGCTGATTGCGGTGTTCGAGGGCTATGACTGTCAGCCCACCGCCGAGGGTGTTTCACGGGCGATCACCCGCACCGTGGTGAGTTCCGCGCTGGCCATCCTGGCGCTGGATTTTGTGCTTACTTCTTTCATGTTCCGGGGCTGATGATGAGCCGTACGACGCTCGATCTGTGGGTGGGTTTCTTCGTGGCACTGGGTTTCGCCGCACTGGTGTTCCTGGCGATGAAGGTGGGCAATTTCACCGGTCTCAATGATGCCGCGCTGTACTCGGTGGAGGCGCCGTTCGACAATATCGGCGGACTGAAGGTCAGGGCGCCGGTCAAGAGTGCCGGCGTGCTGGTCGGTCGGGTGGCGGACATCCGCTTCGATGCACAGAGTTATCGTGCGGTCGTGCGGCTGGATCTGGATACCCGTTACGAATTTCCCCGCGATACCATTGCGACCATCCTGACTTCGGGATTGCTCGGCGAACAGTACGTCGGACTCGAGCCGGGCGCGGATGCCGATATGCTCAAATCCGGAGATGCGATTCAGATCACCCAGTCTGCAGTCGTGCTCGAGAAGCTGATTGGTCAGTTCATGTTCAACAAGGCCGCCGAGACGCCGGCACAACAATAAGGTCCTTGCCGATGAAGATCCCTGCAGTCCACGAGGTGCCACGTTCCGGCCGCAGGGCGATGCGCGTGCTCGTCCTGGCGGCCTCGGTGCTGACCATGGGCGCGGGTTGCGCCACCACTGCGTCCAATCCTGAGGATCCGCTGGAGGGCTACAACCGGGCGATGTTCTCGTTCAACGACGGGGTGGACAGGGCACTGATCAAGCCCGCGGCCCAGGTGTACGAGGCCGTCCTGCCGTCGCCGGTGCGCACCGGTGTCGGCAATGTGTTCGGCAACGTGGGGGATCCGTGGATCGGGTTCAACAACCTGTTGCAGGGCAAGGGGGCCGACGCATTGAGCGATCTGATGCGCTTTCTGGTCAACTCCGTCTTCGGCTTTGCCGGCATTCTCGATATCGCCTCCGAAATGGGGCTGGCCAAGCACGACGAGGATCTTGGCCAGACCCTCGGGCGCTGGGGGGTGGGCGAAGGGGTGTATGTGGTGCTGCCGTTCTTCGGACCACGCACGCTGCGCGATGCGGCGGTTTTTCCGGTGGACCTGATGGGTGACGATGTGTGGGGGATCAGCCATGTTCCCACCCGCAACACCTTGACCGCGGTGCGGCTGGTTCATGCGCGATCGCGTGTACTCGGGATCGACAAGACGCTCGAGGAGGGGACGCTCGACAAGTACAGTTATGTGCGCGACTTCTATCTTGAGCAGCGCCGTTACAAAGTTTTCGACGGCAATCCTCCACGGGTGTACGAAGATTTCGACAGCGACTCAAGCGCGGCGACACTCGGTCGTGACGTCGACACGGTCGCGGCGAGTGCGGTTGAACGGCTGGAACTGCTGGGCGTGGGTGAACTGGTGATGCCGGGCGATACGAGCCCGCACGCAAATTGAATTGGTGAGAGCGATGACGAGAGTGCTGTCCTGTTTCTTGCTGCTGTTGGTGATGGCGGTGCCGGTGGGCGCTGCGGTCGACGCGCATGCGCCGCCCGATGTCCTGGTGCGGGAAGTCACCAATGACGTATTGACCATCGTGCGTCAGGACAAGGCGATCCAGGCGGGCGATACGGCGCGGGTGCTCGGACTGGTGGAGGAGCGGGTGCTTCCGCACTTCAATTTTCGCCGCATGACCATGCTCGCCGTCGGGCGCGACTGGCGCAGCGCCAGCCCGGAGCAGCAGGGCAAGCTTGTGGAGGCGTTTCGCACCCTGCTCGTGCGTACTTATTCGAATGCGCTGACCCAGTACCGGGATCAGACCATCGATTTCAAGCCGATCCGCATGGCGCCGACCGATACCACCGTTCAGGTCCGGACCGAAGTGCATCAGCCCAGCGCACAGTCGATCGGTATCGACTACGCGCTGGAGAAAACCGACAAGGGCTGGAAGGTTTTTGATGTGGTGGTCGCAGGGGTGAGCCTGGTCACCAACTACCGCGGCAACTTCGGTGACGAGATTCGCAAGGGTGGAGTCAATGGCCTGATCGACTCGCTCGAGGCCAAGAACCGTTCGCTTGAAGCGACCCAGGAAGGCAAGTAATGGGTGATCTGCCGGTGATCCGGATGGAGGGGGCGTTGACCATGCGGACCGTTGCCGCCGCTCTCGACCGGGCACTGCCGACGGGTGACTGGGTGCTCGACCTGAGCGCGATCGGCACGGCCGACTCCGCTGCGCTGGCTCTGCTGCTGGAGTGGCAGCGGCGAACCCGGGAGCAGGGTGCTTCGTTTTCGGTGCGTGGCTTGCCGGCGGGCTTGCGCAGCCTTGCCGACCTGTATGGGCTGGACGAAATCCTGCCGGTGGCGGTCTGAGCCTGTCGATGACCGTTCCTGCAATCCGGATTGCATCCGTTTCCAAGCGCTATGGTCAGCTGCAGGCGCTCGCCGGTGTCGACCTCGACATTCGTCAGGGCGAATTCTTCGGACTGCTCGGCCCGAACGGTGCCGGCAAGACGACGCTGATCTCGTCCCTCGCCGGTCTGGTGCGTCCCGACGGCGGTACGATCGAGATCATGGGGCACGATGTGGTCACCGACTACCGCAATGCCCGACGCAATCTGGGGGTGGTTCCACAGGAACTGGTGTTCGACCCGTTCTTCAACGTGCGCGAACTGCTGCGCATCCAGTCGGGCTATTTCGGCATTCGCGGCAACGACGACTGGATCGACGAGATTCTGGCCAGCCTCGATCTCACCGCCAAGGCCGGGTCCAACATGCGTTCGTTGTCGGGCGGCATGAAACGGCGTGTGCTCGTCGCTCAGGCACTGGTGCACCGGCCGCCGGTCATCGTCCTCGACGAACCTACGGCCGGCGTCGACGTCGAGTTGCGGCAGGGCTTGTGGCAGTTCGTGCGCAAGCTCAACCGCGACGGGCACACCATCGTGCTGACCACGCACTACCTCGAAGAAGCCGAGACCTTGTGCGGCCGGATCGCCATGCTGAAGGCCGGCAGGGTGGTCGCGCTGGATACCACCGACAACCTGTTGCGCCGCTTCGCGACCCACAGTCTGCGGGTGAAGCTCGGTCGCCCCGAAGTGGCTGACGCTTTGGGGGGCGCCGTGGTCGATGGCGGCTGGGTGGAGTTCGGTTTCGACGCCTTCGACGATGTCGAGCGCCTGCTGGCGCGTTTGCGCGCGGCGGGTGCCGGCATGACCGAAATGCAGCTCGGCGAACCGGATCTGGAAAAGGTGTTCATCGAGGTCATGAATCGTGTCTGAGCAGAGCGGGCAGATTCCGGTGGGCGGGGTGGCGCCCTGGGTGGGTTTTCGCACGCTGTTGTACAAGGAAGTGATGCGATTCTGGAAGGTCAGCTTCCAGACCGTGATGGCGCCGGTGCTCAATGCGGTGCTGTTCCTGCTGATCTTCTCCCATGTGCTCGACCGCCACGTCACCGTGTATGGCGACATCGGCTACACCGCCTTCCTGGTGCCCGGGCTGGTGATGATGTCGCTGCTGCAAAACGCGTTCGCCAACAGCTCGTCGTCACTGATCCAGAGCAAGATCACCGGCAACATCATCTTCGTGCTGCTGCCGCCGCTGTCCTACCGCGAGTTCTACGCCGCCTACGTGATCGCCTCGATCCTGCGCGGGCTGTTCGTCGGTGCCGGCGTGCTGCTGGTGTCGATCCCCTTTGTCGAGCTGCAGATGGCCTATCCTTTGTGGGTGCTGGCGTTTGCTCTGATGGGCGGGGCGATCCTCGGCTCGCTCGGCGTGATCGCCGGCATCTGGGCCGACAAATTCGACCAGTTGGCGGGCTTCCAGAATTTTCTGATCATGCCGCTCACCATGCTTTCGGGTGTGTTCTACTCCATTCACTCGCTGCCGCAGGTGTGGCAGGACGTGTCCCATGTGAATCCGTTCTTCTTCATGATCGACGGCTTTCGCTACGGGTTTTTCGGTCAGTCGGACGTGTCACCATGGCTCAGTCTCGGTGTTGTCACCAGCTGTTTTGTTTTGCTTGCGGTCTTGACTCTGGCGATGCTCGCCAGGGGTTACAAGCTGCGGGCCTGAGGGGATTGCGGAAATGTTTGAAGCAAGTGAAATCAAGCGCCTGATCGAGCAGGGCATGCCTTGCGAGTTTGTGGCGATCGAGGGCGACGACGGCGTGCATTTCAGCGGTATCGTGGTCAGCGCCAGTTTCGAGGGGCTGCTCAAGGTACGCCAGCACCAGGCGGTCTATGCCACGCTCGGCAAGTTGATGGGCAACGAGATCCACGCCCTGCAACTGCAGACCTACACGCCGGCACGCTGGGCCGAAGCGCGCACCGAACTCGGACTGTAAACGGCTCGCCATGGACAAACTGCTGATCGAAGGCGGTTACCGCCTGTCGGGCGAAGTCGCCATTTCCGGGGCCAAGAACGCCGCGCTGCCGATCCTGTGTGCGGCCTTGCTGAGCGCCGAGCCGGTGACCTTCACCAACGTGCCGCAGTTGAAGGATATCGGCACCCTGCTGGCCTTGCTCGGCCAGATGGGGGTCAAGGTCGAGCGCGATGGCGGCACCGTGACGCTCGATGCCGCCGTGGTGGACAATCCGGTCGCGCCCTACGAGATGGTGAAAACCATGCGCGCCTCCATCCTCGTGCTGGGGCCGCTGGTCGCGCGCTGCGGCGAGGCCCGGGTGAGCCTGCCCGGAGGCTGTGCGATCGGGGCACGCCCGGTGGATCAGCACATCAAGGGCCTGCAGGCGATGGGGGCCGAGGTGACGGTCGAGCATGGCTACGTGCATGCGCGCGTGCCGCGTCTGCAGGGCGCAAGGCTGTTCACCGACATGGTGACGGTGACCGGCACCGAGAACCTGATGATGGCCGCCTGCCTGGCGCAGGGTGAAACCATCATCGAGAACGCCGCGCGCGAGCCCGAGATCGTCGACCTGGCCAACTGCCTGGTGGCGATGGGCGCGCAGATCTCGGGCGCCGGCACCGACGTGATCCGCATCCGCGGCGTCGATCGCCTGCACGGCACCACCCATCGGATCATGCCCGACCGCATCGAGACTGGTACTTATCTGTGTGCCGCGGCAGTGACCGGCGGCGAAGTGCGTTTGACCGGCACCTCGTCGGCCTATCTGGATGCCGTCGTCGACAAACTGATGGATGCTGGTTGCGAAGTGTTCCCGGAGCGCGAGGCGATCCGGCTCAAGGCGCCGACTCGCCTCAGTGCGGTGAGTCTGCGCACCTCGCCCTATCCGGCCTTTCCGACCGACATGCAGGCCCAGTTCATGGCACTCAACTGCGTGGCGGACGGGGTGGCGATGATCCGCGAGACCATTTTCGAAAACCGCTTCATGCATGCGGTGGAGCTGCAGCGCCTGGGGGCGGACATCCGCATCGACGGCAATACCGCCGTCGTTCAGGGGGTGGCCCAACTGCAGGGCGCCACGGTGATGGCGACCGACCTGCGCGCATCGGCCAGCCTGGTGATCGCCGGTCTGGTGGCCGAAGGCGAGACCCTAATCGAGCGCATCTATCACCTCGATCGCGGTTACGAGGATCTCGAAGAAAAACTCGCGGCGCTTGGCGCGCGCGTGCGACGCCTGTCGTGAGCGGCGTGTCCGGTCGCGGGGACGACGCGGCCGGGGCCCGCTACGGGGCGACAGCTGCAGTAGGCTGAGTCACTTCCAGGACCTTGAGCCGGATCGAATTGCCTTCGGACGTGGTCCAGTCGATGGTCTGGCCGACGGAGAGTCCGAGCAGGGCGCTACCTGCCGGCGAGAACACCGACACGCGGCCGTCCGCTGCGCTTGCGTCGCGCGGGTAGGCCAGCGTGAGCTCGTAGTCGCGCCCGGTGTTCTCCTCCAGGAAGCGCGCCCGGCTGTTCATCGTGATGACATCGCCGGGCATGTTCCCGTCGTCGCGCACATCGGCGCGCTCGAGTTCTGCCCGCAGCCCGTTCAGGTCGCTGCGGCTGCGTGCGGCCGGTGCGGCCAGCAGACCTTCGAGGATGTCCATGTCGTGAGCGGAGATGATGATCTCGGGGTTCATGATGATCTCTTGGGGGTGACAAAAAAAGAAAAGGCCGAGCCGCTGTCGCGGTTCAGCCATCGCGTCGCAGGCTAACAGAAGCCCCGCCGGGTTACAATACCGGCCCGACTCATCAAGGCCAGACCCGTGTCCAGCATCACCCTTGCCCTGTCCAAGGGCCGCATCTTCGAGGAAACCCTGCCGCTGCTGGCAGCCGCCGGCATCGTTCCGACCGACAATCCGGAGTCCTCGCGCAAGCTCATCATCGGTACCAATCGGCCCGACGTGCGCCTGGTGATCGTTCGTGCCACCGACACGCCGACCTATGTGCAGTACGGTGCGGCCGACCTCGGCATTGCCGGCAAGGACGTGCTGATCGAGCATGGGGGTGCGGGCCTGTATCAGCCGCTGGACCTCAATATCGCCCGTTGCCGTCTGTGTGTCGCGGTGCGGAAGGGTTTCGATTACCAGGCCGCGATCCGCCCCGGTGGCCGTATCCGGGTGGCGACCAAGTATATCAATGCGGCCAAGGCGCATTTCGCCGGCAAGGGCATGCACGTCGACCTGATCAAACTCTACGGTTCGATGGAGCTTGCGCCGCTGGTGGGGTTGGCCGATGCCATCGTCGACCTGGTGTCGACCGGCGGCACGCTCAAGGCCAACAATCTCGAGGAAGTCGAGGACATCATGCCGATCAGTTCGCGCCTGATCGTCAATCAGGCTTCGCTCAAGCTCAAACGCGAGCAGATCCAGCCGATGCTCGACGCCTTTGCCGGCGCGATCAAACCCTGAATCGATCTTCAGAGCCGACCATCATGAGCCAGACTGCCATCCGCCGCCTCGACGCCCGCGACCCAGAGTTCCTGCCCACGCTCGATGCGCTGCTCGCTTTCGAGGCCGAAGCGGACGAACGCATCGATACTGCCGTCACCGAGATTCTGCGTGCGGTGCGCACCACGGGCGATGCGGCGGTAATCGAGTACACCCGGCGCTTCGATCATCTGGACGTGAGTTCGATGGCGGCGCTCGAGTTGCCGAAGTCGGAACTGCATGCCGCGCTGGACGGACTGCCATCGTCGCAGCGCGAGGCACTGACCATCGCCGCGGACCGGGTGCGGATCTATCACGAGAGGCAGAAGGCGGATTCGTGGGAATACGCCGAGGCCGACGGCACCCGCCTCGGACAGAAGGTCACGCCGCTCGATCGCGTCGGGCTCTACGTGCCGGGCGGGCGCGCCTCCTACCCGAGTTCGGTGCTGATGAACGCGGTTCCGGCCAAGGTGGCCGGAGTCGGCGAACTGATCATGGTGGTGCCGACCCCGCATGGCGACAAGAATCCGCTGGTGCTGGCAGCCGCCGCGATCACCGGGGTCGACCGGGTGTTCACCATCGGCGGTGCGCAGGCGGTGGCGGCGCTTGCCTATGGCACCCAGACGATCCCGCAGGTCGACAAGATCGTCGGCCCCGGCAACGCCTTCGTCGCCGAGGCCAAGCGTCGGGTGTTCGGTACGGTCGGCATCGACATGGTGGCCGGCCCCTCGGAAGTGCTGGTCATCTCCGATGGTAGCGGCCATGCCGACTGGGTGGCGATGGATCTGTTCGCCCAGGCCGAGCACGACGAACTCGCCCAGTCGATCCTGTTGTGCACCGACGCAGGGTTCATCGATGCAGTGCACGACGCGATCGACAGGCTGCTGCCGACCATGCCGCGCCGCGAGACGATCGCGAAGTCGCTGGCCAACCGCGGTGCGCTGATCCATGTGGAGAGCATCGAGCAAGCCTGCGCGATCGCCAACCGGATTGCGCCCGAGCACCTGGAGTTGTCGATGGACAATGCCGAAGTGTGGATCGCTCACATCCGTCACGCCGGTGCGATCTTCGTCGGTCACTGGTCGGTCGAGGCGCTGGGCGATTACTGCGCCGGCCCCAATCATGTGTTGCCGACCATGCGCAGCGCACGTTTCTCGTCGCCGCTGGGGGTCTATGACTTCCAGAAGCGGACCAGCATCGTGCACATTTCGGAGGCGGGCGCCCAGCATCTGGGCAAGGTGGCTTCCATTCTCGCCTACGGCGAAGGCCTGCAGGCCCATGCGCGTTCCGCAGAAATGCGACTCAAGGTCTGACTGCGAGCCTGCCTTTCAAGCGATCACGAATTCAGCAAGGACCGAGTCGGGTGTGGTTCGGGTATTCACGGCGCGGGCGAGGACCGTCTGAGCCCGAAGGGCGAGTTCCGCACCCCGCAGAGTGAATTCCCGGGCCGCGACCGACTGCATGCGGGGAACGAACCCAAGGAGCCGGTATCGGCGCGGCACGATTTGTGCGGCTAATCCGTAGGGGCCAGGCGGGGTATTCGTTCTGCAGGCTGCGGAACTCGCTTGCTGCGTGCGCTCGGACAGTCCTCGCCTGCGCCACGAATACCCCACCCACCCTCTGCTGGCCGGGTGCAGATCCCGGCCAGCAGGGAAATTGGACTTCCTCGGAAGAGGACTTTCGGCGCTCAGGCGCTCAGGATGTTCCTGAGCGCACCGACCAGTATGGCGCACTGCTCGTCCGTGCCGACCGTGATGCGCAGGAACTGATCGATGCGCGGCGCCTTGAAGTGGCGCACGATGATCGCGCGCTCGCGCAAGGCGGCGGCGAGTTCGGCGCCATTGCGCTGCGGATGGCGGGCGAAGATGAAGTTCGCCGCCGACGGCAGCACCTCGAAGCCCAGTTCCATCATCTGCGCAACGAGCGCCTCGCGGGTGGCGATCACCTTGCGGCAACTCTCCCGAAACCACGCCTCGTCTTCCACCGATGCCACCGCGCCGGCAATCGCCAGCCGGTCCAGTGGATAGGAATTGAAGCTGTTCTTGACCCGCTCCAGGCCCTCGATCAGGTCGCGGTGCCCGATCGCAAAGCCCACCCGCAGCCCCGCGAGCGAACGGCTCTTGGAGAAAGTGTGCACCACCAGCAGGTTGGGATACTTGTCGACCAGCGAAATCGCACTGTCGCCGCCGAAATCCACATAGGCCTCATCCACCAGCACCACCGCGTCCGGGTTGCCGGACACGATGCGTTCGACCTCGGCCAGCGGCAACAGCCGGCCGGTCGGCGCGTTCGGATTGGGGAAGATGATCGCGCCCGCCCGTTCGTCGCCGCGCGGCAGGTAGTCGTCGGCGTCGATCGACAGGTCCGTGGTCAGCGGAATCGCGCGCGACGCCACGCCGTACAGCCCGCAATAGACCGGGTAGAAGCTGTAGCTGACGTCCGGCATCCACAGCGCACGTTCGTGCTTGAGCAAGCCCTGGAAGGCGTGGGCGAGTACCTCGTCCGAGCCGTTGCCGACGAACACCTGATCGGCCTCCACACCGTGACGCGCCGCCAGCACCGTCTTGAGCCGGTCCGCATTGGGGTCCGGGTAGAGGCGCAAGGCGTCCGAAGTCGCCTCGCGGATCGCCGCGAGCGCGCGCGGCGAAGGGCCATAGGGATGTTCGTTGGTGTTCAGCTTCACCAGCTTGTCGATCTTGGGCTGCTCGCCCGGCACATAGGGGGTCAGGCCGTGGGTCACGGCGCTCCAGAAACGGCTCATGCTTGGGGTTCCGCGGGGCAGGAGGGGTCGGGTGCAATTTGTCGGGCGATGGTATCATGGCCCTCGATACCTTCACCTGCAGCCCAGTACCGTCCATGCGACAAGCCGACGTCAGCCGCGACACCCTCGAAACGAAGATTTCCGTGCGCATCGATCTCGATGGCACGGGCAAGGGCACCCTCGATACCGGGGTGCCTTTCCTCGATCACATGCTCGACCAGATCGTCCGCCACGGCCTGATCGATCTCGACGTGCGCTGCGAGGGCGACACCCATATCGACGATCATCACACCGTCGAGGATGTCGGCATCACGCTCGGTCAGGCCTTTGCCAAGGCGTTGGGCGACAAGAAGGGCGTGCGCCGCTATGGTCATGCCTATGTGCCGCTCGACGAAGCCCTGTCACGTGTGGTGGTCGATTTCTCCGGTCGCCCCGGTCTGCACTACTTCGTGACCTACACCCGTGCGCGCATCGGCAATTTCGATGTCGACCTCGTCCGCGAATTCTTCCAGGGCTTTGTCAATCACGCCGGGGTCACGCTGCATGTCGACAACCTGCGCGGCGACAATGCGCATCACCAGTGCGAAACCATATTCAAGGCCTTTGCCCGTGCGCTGCGCATGGCGGCCGAGCGCGACGAGCGCGCAGCCGGCGTGATTCCGTCGACCAAGGGCGCGCTCTGACGCGTCGCCGAATCCTGATCCCCAATCTTTCTACGCGAGTACTGACACGATGACCACCGTGGCCATCATTGATTACGGCATGGGTAACCTGCGTTCGGTGGCCAAGGCGATCGAGCATGTCGCGCCCGGGCACCAGGTGCAGGTGACCTCCGATCCGGCAGTAGTGGCTGCCGCCGATCGGGTCGTGTTTCCCGGCCAGGGAGCGATGCCCGACTGCATGCGCGAACTCGAGCTCCGGGGTTTGCGCCCGGCCGTGCTCGAAGCGGCGGCCTCGCGGCCTTTTCTCGGTATCTGCATCGGGCAGCAGATGCTGTTCGATCACAGCGAAGAAGGTGATGTCCCGGGGCTGGGGGTGTTCGCCGGCGAGGTTGTCCGTTTCCGCGACGAGCAGATGGTCGGCGCGGACGGCTGCCGCCTGAAAGTGCCGCACATGGGGTGGAACGAAGTTCGCCACGGCGGCGCGCATCCCTTGTGGGAAGGGATCCCCGATGGCGAGCGCTTCTATTTTGTCCACAGCTATTTTGTGGCGCCGGCCGACCCCGCGGTGATCGCCGCTGAAACCGACTACGGACTGCGCTTTACCAGCGCGGTGGCGCGGGCTAATATCTTTGCGGTCCAGTTCCATCCCGAGAAGAGCGCGCAGGCCGGTTTGCGCCTGCTGTCGAATTTCATCCGCTGGGCGCCCTGATCCGCGGCCATCCACTCCATTCACCTACTGCCCCTATCCCGGTATGCTGCTCATTCCTGCCATCGATCTCAAGGACGGTCATTGTGTTCGCCTGAAGCAGGGCGAAATGGACGATGCCACCGTATTCTCCGAAGATCCTGCCGCCATGGCGCGGCACTGGATCAACCAGGGCGCGCGACGCCTGCATCTGGTTGACCTGAACGGTGCCTTTGCCGGAAAGCCCAAGAATGGCGCTGCAATCCGCTCCATCACCGACGAGGTCGGTGAGGACATTCCGGTGCAGCTCGGCGGCGGTATCCGCGACCTCGACACCATCGAGCTCTATCTGGACAACGGGATCAGCTTCGTCATCATCGGCACCGCCGCGGTGAAAAATCCCGGCTTCCTGCATGATGCCTGCAGTGCTTTTCCGGGGCATATCATCGTCGGTCTCGACGCCAGGGATGGCAAGGTGGCGGTCGACGGCTGGTCGAAGCTCACCGGTCACGATGTGGTCGATCTGGCGCTGAAGTTCGAGGACTACGGCGTCGAGTCGGTGATCTACACCGATATCGGCCGTGACGGCATGCTCTCCGGCGTCAATATCGAGGCCACGGTACGTTTGGCAAAGGCGCTGCGCATCCCGGTGATTGCCAGCGGCGGCGTGGCCACGCTGTCCGACATCGATGCGTTGTGCGCGGTTGAGGACGAGGGCGTGATGGGCGCGATCACCGGCCGCGCCATCTACGAAGGAACGCTCGATTTTGCTGCCGGACAGGCGCGCGCGGACGAACTCAACGGCCAGGCCGCCTGATGCTCGCAAAACGGATCATTCCTTGCCTCGATGTCAGCGCCGGGCGCGTGGTCAAGGGAGTCAATTTTGTCGGTCTGCGCGATGCCGGCGATCCGGTCGAGGTTGCCAAGCGCTACGACGAACAGGGTGCAGACGAAATCACCTTCCTCGATATCACCGCCAGTTCGGATGATCGCGACATCATCCTGCATGTGGTGGAGCAGGTGGCAGATCAGGTTTTCATTCCCCTGACCGTGGGTGGCGGGGTGCGTACCGTCGATGACGTACGGCGGCTGCTGAATGCGGGCGCAGACAAGGTCAGTATCAATACCGCAGCGGTGAACAACCCGCAGGTCGTGCGTGACGCCAGCAGCAAGGTCGGCAGCCAGTGCATCGTGGTCGCGATCGACGCCAAGCAGACCGCACCGGGCAAGTGGGAGGTATTCACCCACGGCGGGCGCAACAACACCGGACTGGATGCAATCGAATGGGCGCAACGGGTCGAGGCGCTCGGTGCAGGCGAGATCCTCCTCACCAGCATGGATCGTGATGGAACCCGGGTCGGTTTCGACCTTGGGCTGACCCGCGCAGTCTCCGATGCAGTCCGGATTCCGGTCATCGCCAGCGGAGGGGTCGGCAGCCTCGAGCATCTGGCGGAAGGGGTGTCGACCGGCCGTGCCGATGCGGTGCTGGCGGCGAGCATTTTCCACTTCGGGGAGCACACGGTGCGTGAAGCGAAGGAATTGATGCGCGCGCGCGGCATCGAGGTCCGGCTTTGAGTGTCAATACCCGCTGGCTCAATGACGTGAAGTGGGACGAGAACGGGCTGGTCCCGGTCATTGCGCAGGAAGCGTCGACCGGTGACGTGCTGATGTTCGCGTGGATGAACCGCGAGGCACTGCAGCGCACCGCAGAAACCGGAGAGGCAATCTACTGGTCACGTTCGCGGCGTAAGCTGTGGCACAAGGGCGAGGAGTCCGGCCACGTGCAGAAGGTGCTCGATATCCGGATCGACTGTGACAACGATGTGGTCCTGCTCAAGATCGAGCAGGTTGGCGGTATCGCATGCCACACCGGGCGCCACAGCTGCTTTTTCCAGAAGTATTTTGCCGACGGCCGCTGGGAGGCCGTCGAACCGGTTCTGAAAGACCCCAAGGATATCTACCAATGATCGACATCGAAGTGCTGCATCGTGTCGCGGCGACCTTGACCGAGCGCAAGGTGGGAGATCCCGACTCGTCGTATGTTTCCAGTCTGTACGCCAAGGGTACCGACGCCATCTGCAAGAAGGTTGCCGAAGAGGCGGCGGAAACCATCATGGCGGCGAAGGATAAGGATCTGCTGCATGTGGTGTGGGAGGTCACCGACCTGTGGTTTCACTCGATGGTACTGCTCGCCCATTTCGGATTGACGGTCGACGATGTGCTGGCCGAATTCCGCCGCCGGGAAGGCGTGTCGGGTATCGACGAGAAGAAATCGCGCACTGCCTGATTGTCCGATCATGAATGGCTGTGTTTTCTGCGGGATCATCAGGGGTGAGATTCCGGCAAACAGGGTCTTCGAGGATGAACTGGTGCTGGCTTTTCACGACATCGAGCCACTTGCGCCGGTCCATATTGTGCTGATTCCGAAGCTGCACATTCCGTCGATGGCCCAGCTCGCTGCCGAGCACGAGGCGGTGATGGGGCGCTTGATGGTGGCCGCTGGACGCATCGCCCGGGAACAAGGCTGTACGGATGGGTTCAGAAGCATTGTGAACACCGGGCGGGTGGGTTTGCAGGAGGTGTATCATCTTCACATTCATATTGTGGGCGGACCGCAACCGCTGCCGCCCATGCTGAAGCGTTAAGGAGAGCGGTATGGGGTCATTCAGTATCTGGCATTGGCTGATCGTGCTGGTCATCGTCATGCTGGTTTTCGGTACCAAGAAGCTGCGCAACATCGGTCAGGACTTGGGCGGTGCAGTCAAAGGCTTCAAGGAAGGCATCAAGGAAGCGGACGCTTCCGCCGATGCGTCGACACAGCAAAAGGTTGTTGGCGGTCAAACGATCGAAGGCGAAGCACGCGAGAAGGTCGAGAAGTCCTCATCCTGAAATTCGGTTGAGCCGCGGCCGAGGAGCGCCTGAGCGCCCCTCGGTTTTCGCCTTGGGTCAGGAAATATGTTCGATTTCGGTTTTTCGGAACTTGTGGTAATCGGTGTCGTGCTGCTGATCGTGGTGGGGCCTCAACGCCTGCCCAAGGTGGCGCGCACGGCGGGCCATCTGCTCGGCCGGCTCCAGCGTTACGTGTCCGACGTCAAGTCGGACATCCAGCGCGAAATGCAACTCGACGAGCTCAAGAAACTGCAGCAGCAGGTTCAGCAGCAAGCCCAGGACATGGAGTCTTCCGTGCGGACGCAGGTCAACGACCTGGAGAGCGGGCTCGGGAAGACGGTCGACGAGGTCCGGGCGGCCGTGCCCGATGGCTCGACTCTGCAGACGTCGGCCAAACCGGTGCCGTTTGCGCCGATATCGGGAGACAATGCGTCCGCGGCACTGGTGTCGTCGCCTCCGGAGTCCTCTTCGGACGGTCCGCAACTTGAGCTCGGCCTCGATCCCGCGGCTCGCCGGTCCACTCCCGCGGACAAGATATGAGTGAAATGCAGGAAACCTTCATCGCGCACCTGATCGAGCTGCGTGACCGGCTGCTGCGCGCAATCGTTGGCGTGGTCATCGTGTTTGTCTGCCTGATGCCGTGGGCGGGAGACATCTACGACATCCTTGCCAGGCCGATGATGGACACCTTGCCTGCCGGGACCCACATGATCGCCACCGGGGTGGTCACCCCCTTCTTCGTACCGGTCAAGGTGACCATGCTGGTTGCTTTTGTGCTGGCGCTTCCCTTGGTGCTGTACCAGGCGTGGGCTTTCATCGCCCCGGGGCTGTATGCGCACGAACGCAAGTTTGCGATCCCGCTGGTTGCGGGCAGCTCGCTGCTGTTTCTCCTCGGCATGGCGTTCTGTTATTTCTTCGTTTTTCGAACGGTGTTCAGCTTCATCGCCGAGTTTGCGCCCAAGAGCATCGTGCCGGCGCCAGACATCGAACAGTACCTGTCGTTCGTGATGTCGATGTTCATTGCGTTCGGGCTGACTTTCGAAGTGCCGGTTGCGGTGATCGTGCTGGTCAAGGCGGGCGTCGTCAGCATTGCCAAGCTCAAGGAAGCGCGACCCTATGTGATCGTTGGCGCGTTCGTGATCGCAGCGATCATCACGCCTCCGGACGTCATTTCCCAGTTCATGCTTGCCGTCCCGATGTGCCTGCTCTATGAGCTCGGTATCCTGTTGGCGAAAATGATCAGCAAGCCACCCCCCGCATCGGACTATGTTGCCCCGACCGAGCTTGAGATGGACAGGGAGCTCGATCGTATCGAATCGGCCGAGCGCGAAGGCAAGTAAGGGGTTTAGCGCCCTGCTTGCGGGGTGGGGCGGCGGCCGACGGCAACGCTCAAATCGACCTCCTTGCCGGCACGCCGCACCCGAAACAGCGACGTCTTGCCCGGCGGCAATGCCGCGACCAGTTCGAGCATTGCTTTGGGGTCCTGGATGGACTTGCCGTCGACTGCGATCAGCACGTCCCCCGGGCGCACCCCGCCACGCTCTGCCGGACTGTCCTGCAGAACGCCTTCTATCAGCGCGCCTTCGGTGCCATGCAGTCCGAACGACGTGGCGAGTTCGGGCGTGATCTCCCGGATTTCGACGCCGACCCAGCCGCGCGTCACCTCGCCGGTTGCGACAATCTGGGCGAGGACGTTGCGTACAATCGACACCGGGATCGCGAAGCCGATCCCGAGTGAGCCTCCCGAGCGCGAATAGATTGCCGTGTTGATTCCGACTAGATTGCCGGCGTTGTCGACCAGCGCGCCGCCGGAGTTGCCAGGGTTGATGGCCGCGTCGGTCTGGATGTAGTTTTCGAAGGTGTTGATACCGAGCTGGCTGCGCCCGAGTGCCGATATGATGCCCATGGTCACGGTCTGGCCGACACCGAACGGATTGCCGATCGCCAGGACGACGTCTCCCACATGGAGCATGTCATCCCGGGCAAAGGTGATGGCGGGCACAGGGGCATCGGTCTGGACGCGGAGTACGGCAAGATCGGTTTCCGGATCGCGTCCGATCACGCGGGCGCTGAACTTGCGGCCATCGTTGAGTGCGACTTCGATTTCGTCGGCGGCTTCGATGACATGATTGTTGGTCAGGACGTAGCCGTCAGGGCTGACGATTACGCCCGACCCGAGTCCTGCACTGCGTCGCTGCTCGTCGTTATCGAAACGATCGCCGAAGAAATGACGGAAGACCGGGTCGTTCATCAACGGATGGCGTTGCGCCTGGATGGCCTTGCTGGTGAAAATATGCACGACCGCCGGCATCGAACGTTGCGCGGCTTCGGCATAGGAGCCGGGTGCAGGGCCGGGGGTGCCACCGGGCGCTTCGAGAATCGCAACGACCGCGTCGGGTGTGGAATCGCGCAGCCACTCAGGTTTGAGCGTGTTGAGGACAAACAGGACCGCGACACTTGCCGTCACGGCCTGCGCGAAGATTAGCCACAGGCGGCGCATAATGTTGCTCGATTTCAGGGCGATTTCCGGCCGGAATGGTCGCCGGGTTGAACAAAAGTGGACGGATACGGCATGCATCTGAGCGCATTGCAGCACCATCTGGATGAGCTGCTCGAGGTCGCGCGGCTGCACGATTATTGCCCAAACGGACTGCAAGTGGAAGGTCGCGCCGAGGTCGGGCGGGTGCTGTGCGGGGTGACCGCCAGTCAGACACTGCTCGATGCTGCGGTGACCGGTAATTATGATGCGGTGCTGGTGCACCACGGTTACTTTTGGCGAGGTGAAGACGGGCGGGTCGTCGGTATGCGCAAGCGCCGGCTCGCGACCTTGCTGCGCCATGACATCAGCTTGTTCGCTTATCACCTGCCGCTCGATGTCCATCCGCAGCTGGGAAACAACGCGCAATTGGGCGCAGTGATGGGGTGGCATGGGGAAGGGCGCTTCGCCGAGCAGGATCTGGGCTGGATCGGATGCCTCGATGTGCCGGGCATGACGGCGGCCGACGTGGGGCGCCGGATTGCGGAGCGCCTGGGGCGTGAGCCGATGATCGTGGGCAACGCCGACCGCCCGGTGCAGCGGATCGCCTGGTGTACCGGGGGTGCGCAAGGCTATTTCGAGCAGGCCGTCGCGGCCGGTGCGGATCTGTATGTATCCGGCGAGATCTCCGAGCAGACCACCCATCTGGCGCGTGAGTCCGGGGTGCCCTACATTGCCGCCGGGCATCACGCGACCGAGCGCTATGGTCCGATCGCAATGGCCCGCTACCTGGGGACCCTGGGACTCGTGGCCGACTTTCTCGACGTCCCCAATCCGGTCTGAGCCGCTCGTTCAGCCCGGAGGAACGGTCGAGGTCGCGTCGGGTACGGGCGCTTCGGCAAGGGGTCTGTAGGGGCCGAGCAATTGCTCCAGTACCGCACTCAGGCACAGGATTTCGTCGATCGCATTGAGCGGGAAACCCTCGCGGGTACCGTCACGGTTGTCCCGCAGCAATCGATGAAGATAGCTTTGACATTCACGCGTGCCCCACAGGTTTTGCAGGGTGGCGATCAGATGAGGCATCTTCTCGAGGGAGTCGGGCGCGCTCCGCGCGGCGTCAAAATTGTCCCAGGTGACCGCCTTGACGTTGAAGGTCTTGTTCAGCTGTCGGGCAAGGCCGTCGAACTCGGCTCTCAGCCCGGCGGCGCGGTAGACTTCGAGGAGTTTGAGCCAGGGTGTCACCGCCTGCTTGGGGTTGCCGCGGATAAATTCGGCCAGGGTTTCGGCTGCCCCGTGAACGCGACCAAAGCTCATCATGATCTCGGCCAGCTCGATTGCGGAATCGTGCTCCTCGACCTCTTCCTCCGCGGCCAGCGGTGCCAGTGAGCGCGTATCGAGCGCGGCGGACGATTGATCCCATTCGAGCGATGCGACACCACCGACGTGTGCCGAGCTCATCGGCTGAGGCGGGCTGAGCGTTTCGGGGTCGCCGCTGGTGGCAGGTGACTGCCCGGCGCTACCCGCGGTTGAAGGAGAGTGCTCGGAACCGCTGCGGCGCGATCTGAGGATCAGCGCGGCGGCAATGGCGAGCGCCAGCAACGCCAGTGCGGCAACCAGCAGCCAGTTGCTCCGATTCTCGGGTGTTGACGGCGTTGCCTGCACCGGGGCGGGAGGCGGGGAGGGCGCCGCCGGAGACGCTTGCGCCGTATTGGGAGCAGCGGACGGCGATGTCGCGGTCCTCTCCAGTTGGTTTGCCTGCGCCATCAGGCGATTCTGAATCTGTTCGAGCTCCTTGATGCGGGCGAGCAACTCCATCTGGTTGACGATGCTGCGATCGATGGCAGCGGCAATCTCCTGTTCACGGCTGTCGAGGCCCGAACCCTTGTCCCCGCCCCCCGCTGGCCTTTCTGATAGCGGCAACGCCGCGTGCGGGCCGGCCTGGTCTTCCGGTGCAACGATCAGCCTGTCCTGCTGTTTCCGGGCATCCGTCGCGGGTGCTGTCCGGGGCGCCGGTCTGGCCGGTGCCTGCGCTTGCGATGGCCGGGGCGTGGTCGTGCGAGCAATTCGGCTCAGATCGGGAATGACGATACGGGTGCCCGCGGGGAGCGGGTCCCGGTAAGCAGCCGAGTTGGGAAACAGGTCCGGATTGGCTCGCGCCGTTTCACGGATGAATTGCCGTCGGGTGGCGGCGTCCTTCGGGTAGAGGGCGCTTGCCAGACTCGTCAGCGATTCGCCGGCCGCGGTCGACCAGCTGCGGTCACCGCGTGCGGGCTTGCGCGCGGACTCCGGTCGGGGGGGGCGTGCCGGAGCGGCGGCCGGCGCGGTGGCCGGCAGCGGCGGCATGGCGCTCGGGTAGGGGAGCAGCAAGGTGTAGTCGCGCCGCAGCCTGGTGTCGCAAATGTTTTCGATTGCCAGTTGAACGGCCGGCTCGAGCATGGGCTCGGAAGAACTGATCACGATCCTGGCCGTTGTGCCGCGGCCGGTCGCACTGATGCGGGCCCTTTTGACCACCGGAAGGTCCTGGCCGGAATCCCCAGGGGCTACGATCCTGAGGCAGTCGCCGGCGCGGTCGATTCTTCCGTCCAGCACATTGATCTCGACCCGAAGCGGTGAGCCGATCGCAGAAAGGGAGGTGATTTCGCCAAGTACTGCGGCAAGGGCGACAGGGGGCGCAGCCAGTGTCACAGATGCAACAAGTATGGCAATCCGAGTCCGTCTTGTTTTCATATTCCGCGTGTCCGGCGGCTGCATGGGATCATGTCGTGGTTTTTATCAGACTATTGCCATGTATTCCAGCGAAGTTGTTCGATCGCGTGGAATAAGTTGCTATTTCGCGCGGTCCCCGCGGCGCGTGGCTGGCGACGAACACCTGCGAGCGGGCGATGGATTCGGGTTAAACTGAAGAATCCATACCATACCGTATGCAAAAAATGCCACTCTCTCCTCCCGATTGTGCGCGTCAGCGCGTGCACGTCCGCCGTATCGAAGTCGAGGGCTTTCGCCGCGAAGATGGTCTGCTGGAGCTTGACGCCAGCCTTGTCGATGTCAAGGACATCGACTATCCGATCGCATCCGGGGTTCGGGCGGCGGGGGTGCCGGTGCATCTGATGCGCGTCAGGGTCACGCTCGATGCCGGCTTCACGATCGTTGCGGCCGAGGCGTGTTCGGACCATGTGCCCTACCCGGGGTACTGCGACACCATCGGTCCTGCCTACGACAAGCTGGTCGGTCTGAACCTGGTTCGCGGGTTCCGACGGACGGTGGGAGAGATGTTTGCCGATGTGCGCGGGTGTACTCATCTCACCGAGTTGTTGCTCGCGCTGCCCACGGCTGCGATCCAGACCTTTGCCACCTTTCGGCGGGATAACGAGGATACGACGGAGAAGCCCTTCCAGCTCGATCGTTGTCATGCGCTCGAAAGCGCCTCTGCGGCAGTGCAGCGCTACTACCCGAAATGGTTCCGGAAAACGGATCCACTTCCATAGGACTGCAAGTGCATGTGCGTCTGTGCATTGCGGAAAACCAGTTATAATTTGAGGTTCTTGCGGTTACCACGTATTGCCGTGGCGTGCCAATAGACGGGTCGGACGCAGTCAGTCCGGCCGGCAGCGGTGGGCGTCGGTCGAGGGAGACGGCGTTCGTCGCGGAGCGAAGCTCCGAAGCGTCCCATCAACCTGCTCGCGGCGACCCATACGCCACGGCTTCGATCGAAGGGCAATCATGAAGATTCATGAGTATCAGGCAAAAGAACTACTGAGAAAATTCGGCGTCGTGACGCCGCGCGGCATCCCCTGCTTTTCCGTCGATGAGGCGGTCAAGGCGGCGGAAGAACTCGGCGGCAAGATCTGGGTGGTCAAGGCCCAGATTCATGCCGGCGGTCGCGGCAAGGGTGGCGGCGTCAAGCTCGCACGCTCGATGGACGAAGTCCGTCAGCATGCGAACGATATCCTCGGCATGCAGCTCGTCACCCACCAGACCGGCCCCGAAGGCCAGAAGGTACGTCGTCTGCTGATCGAGGAAGGAGCCGACATCAAGAAGGAATACTATGTTGCGGCCCTGACCGACCGTGCAACCCAGAAGGTCGCCATGATGGCCTCCTCCGAGGGTGGCATGGATATCGAGGAAGTTGCACACAGCACCCCCGAGAAAATCCTGAAGGCCTTCGTCGATCCGCTCGTTGGTCTGACCGACGCGCAGGCTGAAGAGCTGGCCCGCGGTATCGGCGTGCCCGACGCTTCGGTCGGCAAGGCGGTCGAAGCGCTCAAGCAGCTTTACACCTGCTACATGGAAACCGATGCCTCGCTGGCGGAGATCAATCCGCTGATCCTCGAAGGCAACGGCAACATCAAGGCGCTCGACGCCAAGTTCAACTTCGACTCCAATGCGCTCTACCGTCATCCGGACATCGTCGCCTTCCGCGACCTGGACGAAGAGGACGCGGACGAGATCGAGGCTTCCAAGTTCGATCTCGCCTACATCAGCCTCGATGGCGACATCGGTTGCCTGGTGAACGGCGCCGGTCTGGCGATGGCGACCATGGACACGATCAAGCTGTTCGGCGCCGAGCCGGCCAACTTCCTCGATGTCGGCGGCGGTGCCACCACCGAGAAGGTCACCGAAGCGTTCAAGATCATGCTCAAGAACCCCAAGGTCAAGGGCATTCTGGTCAACATCTTCGGTGGCATCATGCGTTGCGACACCATCGCCGAAGGCGTGGTCGCTGCGGCCAAGGAAGTGCATCTCTCCGTCCCGCTCGTGGTGCGCATGAAGGGCACCAACGAAGACCTCGGCAAGAAGATCCTTGCCGAGTCGGGTCTGCCGATCATCACCGCCGACACGATGGCGGATGCCGCCACCAAGATCGTGGCTGCGGTCAAGTAAGGAGAGTGTGAATGTCCATTCTGATCAATAAAGACACCAAAGTCATCACCCAGGGCATCACCGGGAAGACGGGCCAGTTTCACACCGAGAAGTGCCAGGAGTACGCCAACGGCAAGAATTGTTTCGTTGCCGGCGTGAATCCCAAGAAGGCGGGTGAAAGCATTTTCAACATCCCCATCTACGCCTCGGTGAAGGAAGCTGCTGCCGAAACCGGCGCCACCGTGTCGGTGATCTACGTGCCGCCCGCTGGTGCCGCCGCGGCGATCTGGGAGGCCGTCGAAGCCGACCTCGATCTGGCGATCTGCATTACCGAAGGCATTCCTGTGCGCGACATGCTCGAAGTGCGCAACCGGATGAAGGCAAAGGTTGCCGCCGGTGGCAAGGAAACGCTGCTGCTCGGTCCCAACTGCCCGGGTCTGATCACGCCCGACGAAATCAAGATCGGCATCATGCCGGGTCACATCCACCGCAAGGGCCGGATCGGCGTGGTCTCGCGCTCCGGCACCCTGACCTACGAGGCGGTTGCCCAGTTGACCGAGATCGGTCTGGGTCAGTCCTCCGCGGTTGGTATCGGCGGCGACCCGATCAACGGTCTGAAGCACATCGACGTGATGCGCATGTTCAACGACGATCCGGACACCGACGCGGTGATCATGATCGGCGAAATCGGCGGTCCGGACGAAGCCGAAGCCGCGATGTGGTGCAAGGCCAACATGAAGAAGCCGATCGTTGGCTTCATTGCCGGCGTGACCGCACCGGCCGGCAAGCGCATGGGCCACGCCGGGGCGTTGATCTCCGGCGGTGCTGACACCGCGGACGCCAAGCTTGCGATCATGGAGGAGTGCGGGTTCACGGTAACGCGCAACCCGTCCGAGATGGCCAAGCTGCTCAAGGCCATGCTCTGAGCATTGCCTGCTCGCTGAAATTGGAAGCGCCGGCGGGTCCGGCGCTTTTTTTTTCGCGGGATCGATGGGCGTCCCGCTAGAATATGGAACGCAAACACCGTTCCCGGCGTCTTGTTCTCCGGGGCTTGCAGGAGCGTGGCGACAATGCCGGATGCTGACGATCTTTTGTCGGAGTCGATGCCCGAACGGGGGCCGCCTCTGCACTGCATCGGCTTGTCGGATGTCGGGCTCGTTCGCAGCAGGAACGAGGATGCGCTCTGGGTCGACGCAGAGCACGGCTGGTTGTTGCTGGCGGATGGGATGGGAGGCTATCGCGGTGGCGACGTGGCCGCCTCCCTTGCGGTCAGTCATGTGCTGAGCCGCCTGCAGCAGGGCGTCGGTGTTGCCGGCGATGACACGGAATGGGTCGATGCATTGCGTGAAGGCATCGAGGAGGCCAATGCCGCGATTCGCTGCGTTGGCGCCGCCAATGCCGACTTGTCGGGCATGGGGGCTACCGTGGTGGTGGCCTTGCTCGGTCCGCGACGCATCGTGCACGCCCATGTCGGTGATTCCCGTCTTTATCGGCTGCGAAGCGGCCGTATCGAGCAGCTCACGCATGATCACACGGTGTTGCAGGAGCAGATCGACTGCGGTCTGCTGGATCGGGAGGCGGCGCGAAGGCTGCCCTATCGCGGGCTGTTGACACGGGCTTTGGGCGTTGCGCCGGAGGTGTTGCCGGACCTCGGGGTCCATGAACTGATGCCTGCGGACCGTTTTCTGCTGTGTTCGGATGGCCTGACCGACATGCTCGATGAAGCCGAGATTGCCGCGATGCTTGGCGCGGATCAGGAGCCCGCAATCGTCGCCCGGCATCTGATCGATGCCGCCATCGATCGTGGGGGGCGGGACAATGTTTCCGTCATTGTTGCGTGGTTTGCCGCCTGAGATCATCATTGTGCGGATACCATGCGTGCAGAAGCGCTAACTGATAGATGGGTAAAGGCAATGCCGAAGTTGATCCTCAGCATGGACGGGCTGGTGCTCAAGGAAGTTGCGCTCAACAAGGAGCGGGTTTCCATCGGGCGCAAACCGAACAACGACATCCAGATCGACAATCTGGCGATCAGTGGTCAGCATGCGGTCATCACCTGCATCCTCAACGACGCGTTTCTGGAGGACCAGAACAGTACCAACGGCACTTATGTGAATGGTCAGCCGGTCAAAAAGCACGTTCTGCAGAACAACGACGTGATCGAACTGGGCAAGTACCGGTTGAAGTATCTGACCGACACCTCACAGCCCGGCCTGTCGGCTTCCGAGCTGATCGACACCGCAGCCCTGAAGCCTTTCGATATCGCCGTCAGCGCGGCGGAGTCGGTGCCGATGGCGTCCGACGGGGGGGCCACCCAAACCCAGGTGCTGCCCACCGACGCGCTCGAACGAGCCGCTGCTGCGGCCGAGCAGCCACTGGATCGACTGGGCGTGATACAGGTGCTGACCGGTGCGAATGCGGGCCGCGAACTCGAGTTGAACAAGTCGCTGACGACGCTCGGCAAGCCTGGCCGTCAGGTCGCGGTCATCACGCGACGCCCGCACGGCTATTTCATCACCCATGTCGAGGGTGCCAGCTTTCCTTTGGTCAACGGGAAAACGCTCGATGCGCAGGCGCATCGTCTGGGCGACCACGACATCATCGAAATTGCCGGGGTCAAGATGGAGTTTTTTCTGCGTCCCTGAGCAAGGCAGGTCGCTCGTGATTTTTGCCATATGACGCCCTCGGGTCAGGTGTTAAGGTCCAGCATTGATCGATGGGAGACGAGGGCGAAACGCCGTAAGGCCATAAGCCCCGGGTGACGATTCCTCATGAAGCTTACGGTGCTTGGCTGCAGCGGCGGTATCGGCGGTGCGAAAGCGCGTACCACGGCGTTCCTTGTCGATCACGACATCCTCGTCGATTGCGGAACTGGCGTGGGCGATCTCGAGCTCGATGCCCTGAAGCGAATTGATCACATCTTCATTACCCACTCCCATCTGGATCACATCGCCTCGATCCCGCTGCTGGTCGATTCGGTCGGCGATCAGCGTGGATATCCGATCACGGTCTATGCCACGCCCGAGACCCTGCGCATCCTGCGTTCGCACATTTTCAACTGGCTGGTGTGGCCGGATTTCACCTCGATTCCGGATCGGCACCGGCCCTTCCTGCGCTTTCAGCCGCTCAAAGTGGGTGAGTCGGTAAGGCTCGGAACGAGGACGCTGACCGCCTTGCCGGCCCACCATACGGTGCCTGCGGTGTCCTATTGCCTCGACAGCGGCAACGCACAGCTCCTCTATTCCGGGGATACGGCCTACTGCCCGGAACTGATTGCGGCGATCAACCGGTTGCCGACCTTGCGCCACCTGATTGTCGAGACTGCGTTTCCGGACGAGCAGCGAGGTCTCGCCATGGCGTCGCGCCACCTCTGTCCAAGCATGCTGGTCGCCATTCTGGATGAGCTCACGGCCTCGCCCGAGGTATACATCAGTCACCTGAAGCCCGGCCTCGGCGAGCTGATCATGGACCAGATCGGGTCCTATTCCGGCCGACTGCAGCCTTTACCGCTGGTTCAGGGGCAAATAATCGAATTCTGAGCGTCCGGCCTGTCCCGCGCCCGGTAGAATCGCCGTGATCGACATTCACTCGAATACGTCCCCACATGAGCGCCAAGTCTTCCGCTGTCAGTGACGTCTCGCGTCGGCTAGCCTTCTTCAAGGGCCTGCAGGCAATCACCACCCGCATTCATGCCACTCACAATATCGACGAGATCATTTTCGAACTGTCGGGAGATCTCTGCGTGCTGTTCGACGCGGCCAGGCTCTCGATCTATGTCGTCGATGACTCGGGCAGCGCCATCGTCACCAAGGTCAAGACCGGGCTGCAGTCGGTACAGAGTATCCGCTTGCCCGTTGCGGAAAACAGCATAGCCGGCTATGTGGCACTGACCGGGCAGACGCTCAATCTTGCCGATGTTTACGATGCTGGCGCCCTGAAGGAAATATCACCTCACCTCGAATTTCGTCATGAGGTCGACGATTCCACCGGGTTTCGCGCACGTGAAATGCTGACGGCTGCGATCAACGACCCCGAAACCGGCAAACGACGGGGCGTGATCCAGCTTATCAACAGCAATTCCGGGAACGCATTCTCGGCCGTTGCCGAGGAGGGCCTCCTGGGCTTGGCGCAGACACTCGGCGTGGCCTTTTCACGTCACGACAATGCGCCCGCCCAACTGCGTTCGCGTTTCGATGCCCTGGTGGCCGATGGGCGCATCACCGCCGAAGAACTGGCCGATGCCACCCGTGAGGCGCGCGATAGCGGCGCTCAGACCGAGTCCTTGCTGATCGGGAATCTGGGTCTCGCCCCCGCTCATCTGGGCGATGCCGCCGCCCGCTTCTACGGCGTGCCGTACGAGCCGTTCCGCCCCGACCGGGTCAAGCCACTGGATCTGCTGCGCCACCTCAAACGCGATTACGTACAACAGAGTTACTGGCTGCCGCTGGAGGAAACCACCGAGGGGGTGGTGATCATGTCCATCGACCCGGAGCAGATCCGGGCTTCGCGAATCGCGCACAATGTTTTTCCGCGGAAGCGCCTCGCGTTCAGGGTGACCACGCGCGACGAGTTCGAGCGTACGGTCAATCAGTTCTTCGAGCCGACCTTGGACATGAGTTCGGTGTCCGACCTGCTGTCCGATCTGGATGAGGACAGCGATGACAGCCTGCTGTCGGACGACGTCAATGCGGCCGCCGACAACGAACTGGTCAAGCTGGTCAACAAGATCATCATCGACGCATACAGACAGGGCGCGTCCGATATCCACATCGAACCGCGCCCGGGCAAGGAAAAGACCCTGATCCGCTTCCGCAAGGACGGTAGCCTGGTGCCCTACATCGAGGTTCCGGCCAGCTACCGCAACCCGCTCGTCACCCGGATCAAGATCATGTGCGACCTGGATATTTCCGAGCGCCGCAAGCCGCAGGACGGCAAGATCAAGTTCCGCAAGTACGCTCCGCTCGACATCGAGTTGCGGGTGGCCACGCTGCCCACGGCCGGCGGCCTCGAGGACGTGGTGATGCGGGTGCTCGCCCACAGCGAGCCGATTCCGCTCGACGAACTCGGTTTGACCGCCGCCAATCTGACCGCGCTCAAGACGGCGGTGGCCAAACCCAACGGGATCTTCTTCGTGTGCGGGCCGACCGGTTCGGGCAAGACCACGACCCTGCATTCCATCCTCGGCTACATCAACACGCCCGAGACCAAGATCTGGACCGCCGAGGACCCGGTCGAAATCACCCAGAAGGGTTTGCGCCAGGTGCAGGTCAACCGCAAGGCCGGGCTGGACTTCGCGGTCATGATGCGAGCCTTCCTGCGCGCCGACCCGGATGTGATCATGGTCGGCGAAATGCGCGACAAGGAAACGGTTTCGGTCGGTATCGAGGCTTCGCTCACCGGCCATCTGGTGTTTTCCACCCTGCACACCAACAGTGCGCCCGAGTCGGTGGTGCGGCTGCTGGACATGGGCATGGATCCGTTCAACTTTGCCGACGCCCTGCTCGGCGTACTCGCCCAGCGGCTGACCAAGCGCCTGTGCGCGCATTGCAAGATCGCCTACCAGCCGGACGAGGGCGAGATCGGCCTGCTGCTGGACGAATACTGCGTTGACATGTACTCGACGCCCGAATTCGTCGCCGATCCCGCCGGCGCGCGCGAGAAGGTGCTGGCGCACTGGCGTGCCAGCTATGCCGATGCCCAGGGTAGATTCACCCTCTATCGGGCCGTGGGTTGCCCGGAATGTACCAAGGGCTACAAGGGGCGGGTCGGCTTGCACGAGCTGATGCTCGGCTCCGACCGGGTCAAGCAGCTGATTCAGGAGCGTGCACGGGTTAGCGAGTTGCTCGGCAATGCGCTCTCGGCCGGCATGCGTACCCTGCGTCAGGACGGGATCGAGAAGGTGCTGGCGGGGATCACCGACCTCCAGCAGGTGCGCAAGGTCTGCGTGCGCTGAGCAAGACGGGGTGTTCGCGTTCACCGGCTCGTGATTGAAGGCGGCATTGTCGCTCGACGTAATTTTCCGGCGCTGCAGGGCGGACGCACCGGATTCGAGGAGTCAGTGCTGCGGCGAATCTCCGGTAGCCCGGGACAGGCGGGACTGTGGCGGTTAGAATCCGGCCTTCGATCCCTTCCGGAGTCCGCCCATGTTCCGCATTGCCCCCAGCCTGCTGTCAGCCAATTTCGCCAAGCTCGGCGACGAAGTGAGCAACGTGGTCGCGGCGGGCGCCGACTGGATCCACTTCGACGTGATGGACAACCACTACGTCCCCAACCTGACCATCGGCCCGCTGGTGTGCGAAGCAATCCGGCCGGTGACCAGTGCGCCGATCGACGTGCACCTGATGGTGAAGCCGGTCGATCGCATCATTCCCGACTTTGCCAAGGCCGGCGCCAACATCATCACCTTTCATCCCGAGGCCTCGGAGCACATCGACCGCAGCCTCGGCCTGATCCGCGACTCCGGCTGTCAGGCCGGGCTGGTGTTCAATCCGGCGACGCCACTGCACTACCTGGACCATGTCATGGACAAGATCGATGTGGTTCTGCTGATGAGCGTGAACCCCGGATTCGGCGGGCAGAAGTTCATTGCGGAGACGCTGAACAAGCTGCGCGCGGCGCGCGCGAAGCTCGACGCCTACGAGGCGCAGAGCGGCCGTCACATCCTGCTCGAGATCGATGGCGGGGTGAAGACCGACAACATCGCCGAGATCGCCCGCGCCGGTGCCGACACCTTCGTCGCCGGGTCGGCGGTGTTCGGCGCCGGCAGGGACAGCGACCCCAATCGCTACGACTCGATCATCGGCAGCCTGCGCGCCGAACTCGCCAAGGTGGCGGCATGAGTGGCCCCCGTTTTGCGCCGCGCGCGGTGCTGTTCGACCTCGACGGCACCTTGCTCGACACCGTCGGTGACCTCGCCGCGGGGGCAAATCGCATGCTGGCCGAACTCGGTCGTCCTCCGCGTACCCTGGACGAGATCCACAGTTTTGTCGGCAAAGGCATCCCCAATCTGGTGCGGCGTTGCATGACGGAGAATGCGCTGGCGACCGAGGACGAAGTCGACGCGGCGATCGGCGTGTTCCGCCGCCACTACGGCGAGGTCAATGGTCAGACCACCCGCATCTATCCCGGCGTGGTCGACACGCTCGACACGATGCGCGAACAGGGCCTGAAGCTGGCGGTGGTGACCAACAAGGCCGAAGCCTTCACCTTGCCGCTGCTCGATCGCATGGGCCTGGCCGGCTATTTTGGCGCCGTGGTCAGCGGCGACACGCTGGCGGTGAAGAAGCCCGATCCCGCGGTGCTTCATCTCGCCTGCACCCTGCTCGGCGTCAGCGCGACCGAGGCGCTGATGATCGGCGACTCCGAGAACGATGCGCGTGCCGCCCGTGACGCCGGCATGCCGGTGCTGCTGGTGACCTACGGGTACAGCGAGGGCGTGCCGGTGGACACCATCGAATGCGATGGGCTACTATCGAACGCACTCCATGCGCTGGATCATATCGTCCGGGCATGAACACAACCGTTCCGTCAGATCACTCCACTACAGACCGAATCGTGACGCTCGCATCCAGGGTTTCGCCCCGTGCTCCTGCCCTCGCCCGACATCGCCAGTCCTGCTGGCGGGCCGGCTGGCGTTGGCCTGTGGGCCACTAATACGCGAACCCCTTGCGGGTCGCCGGCTGCACCCCGTCGTACGGGGACACCAAACCGGCCCGCCTGCTGCACACCGTCCGAATCAAGTTGCTTAATGTGGAGCACTCATGCTCGAACAAGACTTCAATGCCCTCGCCGCAGAGGGCTATAACCGCATTCCGGTCACGCTCGAGACCTTTGCCGACCTCGACACCCCGCTGTCGATCTACCTCAAGCTCGCCAACGAGCCCTACACCTATCTGCTCGAGTCGGTGCAGGGCGGCGAGCGCTTTGGTCGCTACTCCTTCATCGGCCTGGCCTCACCGACCCGCATCGAGGTCTATGGGCGCTCGGCGTTGCTGCTGACCGGCAACCGTCTGGTCGAACGCCGCGACTACGGTGACCCGCTCAATTTCGTCGCCGAGTTCATGAACCGGATCAAGGTGCCGCCGCGCGAGCATCTGCCGCGTTTTGCGGGTGGCCTGGTCGGCTGCTTCGGGTATGACACGGTGCGCTATATCGAGCCGAGGCTGGCGAAGACCGAGAAGGCAGATACCCTGGGCACGCCCGACATCCTGCTGCTGCTGTCCGAAGAGATCGCGATCGTCGACAACCTCACCGGCAAACTCACCCTGGTGGTGTATGCCGAACCGGAGGTGCCGGGCGCGTTCAAACGCGCGAAGAGACGCCTGCAGGAGTTGCTCGTCCGCCTGCGCGAGCCGGTGCAGATCCCGGCGGAGTCGCGCGCGGCGTCGGCGCCGGCGGTCTCGAGTTTTGGCGAAGAGGCATTCAAGGATGCGGTACGCCGCGCAAAACAGTACATCGTCGATGGCGATGTCATGCAGGTGGTGCTGTCGCAGCGCATGAGCAAGCCCTTTGCCGCCCATCCGATGGCGCTCTACCGCGCGATCCGCTCGCTCAACCCGTCGCCCTACATGTTCTATTTCAACCTCGAGGATTTCCATGTGGTCGGAGCCTCCCCCGAGATCCTGGTCCGGCTCGAGGACGACAACGTCACCGTGCGCCCGATCGCCGGTACCCGCAAGCGCGGTGCGACCATGGCCGAGGACCAGGCGCTCGAGCAGGATCTGCTCGCCGACCAGAAGGAATGTGCCGAGCACCTG
Source organism: Azoarcus sp. Soil_N_20 (assembly GCF_057656155.1). NCBI lineage: Bacteria > Pseudomonadati > Pseudomonadota > Betaproteobacteria > Rhodocyclales > Zoogloeaceae > Azoarcus > Azoarcus sp. Soil_N_20. The sequence continues at coordinate 91,556 of NZ_JBDGKX010000008.1, forward strand.
CAGTTGCTCGACCTCGGCCGCAACGACGCCGGCCGGGTGTCGGAAACCGGCACCGTGCGGGTGACCGAGCAATTCACCGTCGAGCGCTACTCGCACGTGATGCACATCGTGTCCAACGTCGAAGGCAAGCTGAAGGAAGGGCTCAACGCGCTGGCGGTACTGCGCGCCACCTTCCCCGCGGGCACGGTGTCGGGCGCGCCCAAGGTGCGGGCGATGGAGATCATCGACGAACTCGAGCCGGTCAAGCGCGGCATCTACGCCGGAGCGGCGGGTTACGTCGGCTTCCATGGCGACATGGACCTGGCGATCGCGATCCGCACCGCGGTGCTCAAGGACGGTCAGATTCATGTGCAGGCAGGCGCCGGAATCGTCGCCGACTCCGACCCCGATGCCGAATGGCAGGAAACGCAGAGCAAGGCGAGAGCGATGCTGCGCGCGGCGGAGATGGCCGAGGGCGGCCTGGACACACAGGTCTGACAAGGAGAGCCGACATGCTGCTGATGATCGACAACTACGACAGCTTCACCTACAACCTGGTGCAGTACTTCGGCGAGCTCGGCGCCAGGGTGAAGGTGTTCCGCAACGACGAGATCACCCTGGAGCAGATCGCTGCGCTCGAGCCTGAGCAGCTGGTGATCTCGCCCGGGCCATGCTCGCCCGCCGAGGCTGGCATCTCGGTCGCGGCGATCCGCGAGTTTGCCGGCAAGCTGCCCATCCTCGGGGTGTGTCTCGGCCACCAGAGCATCGGTGCGGCCTTCGGCGGACGCATCGTGCACGCCCAGAAGCTGATGCACGGCAAGACCTCGCCGGTACATCACGACAATGTCGGCGTGTTCCGCGGACTGCCCAATCCGCTGATCTGCACCCGTTATCATTCGCTTGCGATCGAGCGCGCGAGTCTGCCCGACTGCCTCGAGATCACTGCGTGGACCGACGACGGCGAGATCATGGGCGTACGCCACAAGACGCTGGACGTGGAGGGCGTTCAGTTTCATCCGGAGTCCATCCTCACCGAGCGCGGGCACGATCTGCTGCGCAATTTCCTCGATCGCAGCGAGCGCCTGCCGGCTGCAGCCTGACGAATACTGATAGGTCCTACATCATGATTACTGCCCAACAGGCGCTGCAACGTACGATCGAACACCGCGAGATCTTCTTCGACGAGATGCTCTCGCTGATGCGCCAGATCATGGCCGGCGAGATCTCGCCGGTGATGACCGCCGCCATCCTGACCGGCCTGCGGGTCAAGAAGGAGACCATCGGCGAGATCACCGCCGCGGCAACCGTGATGCGCGAACTGGCCACCAAGGTGGCGGTCGGTCCGCCGCACGATCATTTCCTCGACGTGGTCGGTACCGGTGGCGATGGCACCCACACCTTCAACATCTCCACCGCCACCATGTTCGTCGCAGCCGCAGCCGGTGCGCGGGTCGCCAAGCATGGCAACCGCGGGGTGTCGTCCAAGTCCGGCAGTGCCGACGTGCTCGAGGCCTTGGGGGTGAACCTGGCGCTGAGCGCGGAGCAGGTGGCCGAGTGCATCGCGGCGACCGGTATCGGCTTCATGTTCGCGCCCAATCACCACAGTGCGATGAAGAACGTTGCGCCCGTGCGGCGCGAGATGGGGGTGCGGACGATTTTCAACATCCTCGGTCCGCTGACCAATCCCGCCGGCGCGCCGAATACCCTGATGGGGGTGTTCCATCCCGATCTGGTCGGGATCCAGGCGCGGGTCATGGAGCGCCTCGGCGCCAACCACGTATTGGTCGTGCATGGCCTGGACGGCATGGACGAGGTCAGCCTCGGCTCGGGCACGCTGGTGGGCGAACTGAAAGACGGGCAGGTCACGGAGTACGAGATTCATCCCGAGGACTTCGGCCTGGCGATGGTCGGCAGCCGCAACCTGCGGGTGGAGGATGCGGACGAGTCGCGCCGGACTCTACTCGGCGCGCTCGACAACCTCGAAGGCCCGGCGCGCGAGATCGTCGTATTCAATTCCGGGGTGGCGCTTTACACCGCCAATCTGGTCGATTCGATCGGCGCCGGCATTGCGCGCGCGCGCGAGGTCGTCGCCAGCGGTGCGGCGCGCAGCAAGCTCGACGAGTTCGTGCAGTACACCCGCCGTTTCGGAGCTGCCTGATGAGCGACATTCTCCGCAAGATCTGCGCGGTGAAAGTCGAGGAGGTCGCTGCGGCGCAGCTTGCGACGCCGCTTGCCGCGATTCGCGCTGCGGCCGAGGTGGCGCCGGCGGCGCGCGATTTCATCGGCGCGATCCGGCGCACGCTCGCTGACGGTCGCGCCGCGGTGATTTCGGAGATCAAGAAAGCCAGCCCGTCGAAAGGGGTGATCCGCGAGGATTTTCGTCCCGCCGGGATTGCCGCGGCCTACGAACGGGCGGGCGCGGCCTGTCTGTCGGTGCTGACCGACCGCCAGTTCTTCCAGGGCGCACCCGAATACCTGCAGGCGGCGCGCGCGGCGTGTGCGCTGCCGGTGCTGCGCAAGGATTTCCTGGTCGATCCCTATCAGGTGTACGAGGCGCGCGCGATGGGTGCCGATGCAATCCTGCTGATCGCGGCCTGCCTCGAACTGGCGCAGATGCGCGAGATGGAGGCAATCGCGGGCGCGCTCGGCATGGCGGTGCTGGTGGAAGTCCATGATCGGGCCGAACTCGAACAGGCCTTGCACCTGCAGACCCCGCTGATCGGCATCAACAATCGCAATCTGCGTACCTTCGAGGTGTCGCTGCAGACCACGCTCGATCTGCTGCCTGCGATTCCGGCGGAGCGTATCGTGGTGACCGAGTCGGGCATTTTGCAGCCTGAGGATGTGCGTCTGATGCGGGACCAGGGGGTCAATGCCTTCCTCGTCGGCGAAGCCTTCATGCGTGTTCCGGATCCGGGCGAAGGGCTGCGCGCCCTGTTCGGCTGATGCCATGAGCGGGCCGGGCGCACCAGCAGCCCCCGCGCCCGGTCGCCGCTGGCGGACGCTGTTCGCGCTGGCCTGTGCGTTTCTGCTCGTGCTCGGCGGCGTGCTCGCCTGGGCGCTGGCAACCGAGTCCGGTCTGCGCACATTGGTCCGGCTGGCCGCATCGGCCAGCGCCGGCAGTGTTCATGTGAGCGAGGTCCGCGGCCGCCTGATCGGCCCGCTGGAGATCGACGAACTCCGTGTCGACGCAGAAAACCTGAAGGTCGAACTGCGCGGGCTGGTGCTCGACTGGCGACCCTCATCCGTCTTGACGGGCCTGCTCGTGGTCGACCGCCTGGCGGTGGGCGAGGCCACGGTCACCACCCGGGCGACGGGTGAGAACCCGGCGCCACTGGCACTTCCGGAACATCTGCGGTTGCCGGGAGGACTGCGCCTGCACCGATTCGATGTCGCGCTGGTGACGATCCGCTCCCTGCCTGCCGGGGAGCCGATGTCGTCGGTCGCCGGCAGCGTGTTCGAGGTGCGTGATGGCACGCTCGTGTTCGATAGCGATCACGCGCGTCATCAGGTGCACGAACTCGCGGCGGTTTTGCCGTTCGGTCGCCTGAGTCTGAGCGGCGGCCTCGACACGGCGGCGCCGTTCGCGCTGACGCTCAAGGGCACGCTGGCCGGCGAGATCGATCCTGCGCGGGTCGCGGGGGCCGCGACGCTCGAACCCGATGCGCTGAACTATCTGATCGAACTCGACGGCGGCGGCGTTCTCGCCGAGCCCGATCTGGCCCTGCGGGCCAGCGGTGGTGGACTGACGGGCGCGGGCCGCATCGTGGCAACGCCATTTGCCGCGGTGCCCTTGAAGGCGCTCGAGCTGGCCGTGGGCGATCTCGACCCCTCGCTGTTCGTCGCCTCGGCACCGCGCGCGGCGTTGCTGCTGGAGGCCAGGCTGGTCGCATCCGGTGCCGACGGGCTGGCGCTCACCGGCCCGTTCCAGCTCGTCAACAGCCGTCCCACGACCGTCGACGCCGGCGGACTGCCGGTGGAGCGCCTGACAGGAGCGTTGAGCTGGTCGGACAAGGAGCTGCGGGTCGACGCGCTCGACATCAACCTGCCCGGCGACGGAAGGATTCGCGGTAAGCTGGCCTGGGAGCCGGCAGTGGAGACTGCGCTCACCGTGGCCCCCGGCGAACAGGCACCGCCGCCGCCGGGATGGCTCGGCCTGCCCGCCGGCTTCGGCCGGCTGAGGCTGAACCTGGACCTCGATGCCATCGACCCCGGCCTGCTCGATGCCCGTTTGCCGCGCCAGACGATGGGCGGACATATCGAGGCGGATGGCGATGCGATGCGGCAGAGCGCCTCGATCACGCTGCGTGCCGGCGCAGCCCGGCTCGAGGCCCGGGGCGAGCTGTTGGCGGTCGAATCGTCCGCGCTGGATCCGGAATCGAACTTCACCCTGACCGCGCTGCTGAAACGGCTCGACCCGCGTGATTTCCACCCGGCGGCGCCGCGGGCGCGGCTGAACCTGGATCTGAACGCACAGGGGGTGCTGTCGCAGACGCCGTCGATGGCGGTGCAGTTCAAGCTCGCCGACAGCCAGGTCGAGGGCCGGGCCCTGTCGGGAACGGGCGGGCTGAAGCTGCTCGGCGAGCGCCTCAGCGAGATCGCGGTGAGGCTCGATCTCGCCGGCAACCAAGTGCGCGCCGACGGCGACTGGGGGCGGGTGGAGGATCGCCTTCGGCTGGTGGTCGATGCTCCCGCATTGGCGGCGATCGGTCTTGGCCTGGCGGGTCGTGCCGGATTGAACGGCGAGATCAGTGGCGGTCGGGTTGCGCCGGCGGGATCGCTGCAGTTTTTCGGTGAAAGGCTGCGCCTGCCGGGAGATCTGCGCATCGAGGGGCTCAATGGCGAGGGCCGGCTGGCGGCCGGTGTCGATGGGCCGTTCACGCTTTCGATCGGGCTTTCGGGCCTCGGTGGCGCAGGCAGGAAGGACGATTGGGTCGAATCGGCCCGGCTGGTTGCCGAGGGCCGGCGTAACGGCCATCGAGTGGACTTGAGCGTGATCGGGGCCGAGCCCGATCGTCTGCAGCTCACGCTCGACGGCGGTCTGGACACGGACGGCGCCGGTGGACCGCGCTGGCAGGGGAGGCTTGCGAGTCTTGAAACGGCCGGCCAGTTTGCGGTCCGCCTGCAGTCGCCGGTCGATCTCCAGCTCGCCGCCGAGGAGGTCCGACTTGGTGCGGCAGAACTGCGCGCCGGCGAACAGGGGCGGATTCGCTTGCTGGAAACCTGGTGGACCCCGGATCGCAGCGTGCTGCGCGGCTCGCTCAGCGGGCTGGCGCTGGGCCTGGTCACGCGCCGCGACGGTCGGCCAAGGCGCGGCCCGGGACCGCTGGTACTGGGGGCGGAATGGGACTTGCGCATGACCGAGACGCTCGACGGCGAGGCAAGGCTGTTTCGCGAGGCCGGGGACGTGACTATCAGCGGTGAGATCAGCACCCGACTTGGGCTGGAGCATTTCGAGTCGCGTGTGGTGGCTCGCGACAATCGGCTGGCGCTGTCGCTGGCCGCCCGTGGCAGCGAACTCGGCGAGCTGTCAGGGGCACTCACCGCGATGGCCGAGCGCGTGCCCGGTGGCGCCTGGCGGCTGGCGCCGGATGCACCCTTGCTCGGTTCCGCCCGGTTGGCGATGCCGTCGATTGCCTGGGTCGGACGGCTGATGCGGGAGAACGTCGAGACCGGAGGCCGTCTGGAGGGGAGTTTCTCGATTTCCGGCACGCCGGCGGATCCGCTGGCGAGCGGCCAGATCACCGGCAGCAGCTTGCAGCTTGCCTTGGTGGATCAGGGCCTGATTCTGTCGGGTGGCGAACTGGTGGCGGATTTCGATCGGGACCGCGTACGCCTGTCGCGCCTGCATTTCGACTCTCCCAACCGGGTGCGGCCGCGCGACAGTCGGGTGCCGTTCGCCGCGCTCACGGCGACGCCGGGCCAGCTCACCGCGTCCGGCGACATCGCGCTGGACTCCGGTGTCGGTGCCTTCGAGTTCGTCGCCGATCGCCTGCCCCTGTTGCAGCGCGCGGACCGCTGGTTGATCCTTTCCGGCAAGGGCTCCGCGCGCTCGACCTGGACCACGCTCGACCTGGAGGCGAGTTTGCGTGCCGATGCGGGCTTTTTCGCGATCGACGACACGCTGCCGCCCAGCCTGTCGGACGATGTGGTGGTACTCGGCAAGGAGGTGAAGCCGTCCGACGGCTTCGGGGTCGGCGGACGGCTCGCGGTCGATCTGGGCAATGCACTCTATCTGTCGGCCATGGGGGTCGATACGCGCCTGGCCGGATCCCTCGAAATACGGCTGGCGCCCGGTGTGCCGCTCTATGCGGTCGGATCGGTCTCCACCGTGGGCGGCACCTATCTGGGCTATGGCCAGCGCCTGGCGATCGAGCGGGGGCTGATCAACTTCCAGGGCGAACTCGACAACCCGGGGCTTAATATCGTTACCCTGCGCAAGGGGCTGGAGGTCGAGGCCGGAGTGGCAATTACCGGCAGCGCACGACGGCCGCAGGTGCGCCTGGTGTCCGAACCGGCCGTGCCGGATCCCGAAAAGCTGTCGTGGATCGTGCTCGGGCGGGCGCCCGATGCGGGTGGCGGCGCCGATCTCGCTATGCTGCTGCCAGCGGCGCAGGCGCTGCTCGGCGGGCCGGGCGGGGGCATGACCGAGGAACTTTCGCGCAGCCTCGGTTTCGACAGCTTTTCGATCGGCCAGGGCGAGTTGAACAGCAGTTCGCGCACCGCCACCAGCCGGGTGGTCGGCGGCGGCTCGCGGATCAGCAGCGGACCGACCGTGGCGGGGCAGGTGCTGAGTGTGGGCAAGCGCATATCCACCGACCTCTTCCTGTCCTTCGAGCAGAGCCTGGGAGGCGCAGAATCGCTGGTCAAGCTGACCTATCAGCTCGGCCGCAGAGTGTCGGTGGTCGCCCGCGGCGGCACCGACAATGCAATGGACATCTACTACACATTTTCTTTCCATTAATCGTCGCCGGCTGGGCTCGAACGGTGTGAATGAAACCGGCTTGCCGCTGTCACAGCGGTGGATCGATCGAATCGCGAACGCAATTCGATGCTTGATGGATTCATCGCAAGGGAACAGTTCCGGCTGTACTTCATGAGGAAAAACGATGACGAAGACGATCGAAACCCCCGTAACCGAAACCGCCATCCTCGGGGGTGGTTGCTTCTGGTGTCTGGAGGCGGTGTATCGCGAAGTTGAAGGCGTGATCTCGGTTATTTCCGGGTACGCGGGGGGGCATGTGGATGCACCGACTTACCGTCAGGTGTGTGAGGGAACGACGGGTCATGCAGAAGTGGTGAAGCTTCAATTTGATCCCGCGCGGGTGACTTACCGTGAACTGCTCGAGATCTTTTTCGTCATCCACGATCCGACCACGCTCAATCGCCAGGGCAACGACATCGGCACGCAGTACCGTTCGGTGATCTTCGTCGATAGCGATGAGCAACTGCATACCGCGTTGTCGATGATCGAGGAACTGGGTGAGGCACGTGTCTACTCACACGGCATCGTGACCCGGGTCGAACGGGCGGTGCCGTTCTGGCCTGCCGAGGTCGAGCATCACGAGTACTACGCCAATCACAGCGACCAACCCTATTGCCAGTACGTGGTCGCGCCGAAAGTGTCCAAATTCCGCGAGAAGTTTGCCGGTCGTCGCCGCCAGGGCGGGTAGAATCGCGCTTTTTACCCGAGGCAGGAGAGACGCATGACCCAGACCACCACCGCCAGCGGCCTGATCGTCGAAGAGATCGAAACCGGCAGCGGCGACGTCGCGACCAAGGGGCAGATGGTTTCGGTGCACTACACCGGCTGGCTGACCGATGGCACCAAGTTCGATTCGAGCAAGGACCGCAACGACCCCTTCAACTTCCCGCTCGGGGCCGGCCACGTGATCAAGGGCTGGGACGAAGGCGTGCAGGGCATGCAGGTCGGTGGCAAGCGCAAGCTGACCATCCCGCCGGCACTGGGCTACGGCGCGCGCGGCGCGGGGGGTGTGATTCCGCCCAATGCGACCTTGGTGTTCGAGGTCGAACTGCTCAAGGTGCTCTGAGAGCTTGTGAAGAAATCGTAGCGAGCGGGTCGAGTGCCAGGCCTCAGTTTGCCGATGAGCGAGTGAGCAACGCAGCAATCGATCCGCGCCGTAGATTTATTCACGAGCTCTGAGCCTGGCGCACGCGTCGCCGCCATTGCGACGCCCGCCTGCGTCGATAACAACAGGCGGAACGACCGGTATCCGCAAGGGTGGCAGACATGAAGCTCGACCAGACCCAGCGCCGAATCCTCGCGCTGCTGCAGAAGGACTCCACGCTCAGCACCCAGGCGCTGGCCGACAAGGTCGGCATGTCGCCTTCGCCGTGCTGGCGACGGGTGAAGGAGATGGAAGAGGCCGGCTTGATCCGCGGGTACGTGGCGCTGCTCGACCGCAGCAAGGTCGGTCTCGGTACTTGCGTGTGGGTGCGGGTCAAGCTCAAACAGCACAGTGCGGAAGTGCTCGACCGCTTCGAACAAGTGGTGAAGGGTTACGACGAGGTGGTGGAGTGCTACGAACTGCTGGGCGAGACCGATTGCCTGCTCAAGCTCTACCTGCCGAGCCTCGAGGCCCTGTCCGCCTTCATGCACAACTTCCTGCTCAAGATTCCCGAGGTCGACGTCACCCATTCGAGCGTGGCGCTGCGCGAGATCAAGAACGAAACGGCCCTGCCGCTGTGATGCGGCAAGGCCGTCCGGATTTCCCCCGTGCGACACGGCGCGACGGCGTGCGCGCCACCACCGTTACAGGTTGCTGACGAACACCACCAGCACGCCGATCGGCGCGACAAAGCGGGTGACGATCTTCCACAGGCCGAAGCCGGTCTCGCCCAGCCCGAGTTCGCGACGCACGCTGTCCTGATCGAGACACCAGGCGGCGAACACGATCGCCCCCAGGCCGGTCAGCGGCAGCAGGAACTTGCTGGTGAGCTGGTCGAGCAGGTCGAACACGTTGAGGCCGAAGATCAGCATGTCGCTCCATACATTGAACGACAGCAGTGCGGCGATGCCCAGCGCCCAGGTCAGCACGCCCGCCACAGCGGTGGCGCCGACCCGGTTCAGCGGTGTGCGCTCCTCGACCAGCTCCACCACCGGCTCCAGCAGCGAGATTGCCGAGGTCAGCGCGGCGAAGGTCAGCAGCAGGAAGAAGATCGTGCCCAGCACGGCGCCGCCCGGAATGCTGCCGAAAGCGATCGGCAGGGTGACGAAGATCAGGCCGGGACCGGCTGCAGGATCGAGGCCGTTGGCGAACACGAGCGGGAAGATCGCCATCCCCGCGGCGATCGCGATCACGGTGTCCATGATCACCACGGTACGCGCGGTGCCCAGCAGATTGACGTCCTGGCCGAGGTAGGAGCCATAGGCCATCATGATGCCCATGCCCAGTGACAGCGTGAAGAAGGCGTGGCCGAGGGCGGCGAGAACCACCTGGCCGTTGAGCTTGCTCCAGTCGGGATTGAACAGGTAGTCCGCCGCGGCGCCGAAGCCGTCGGTGGTGGCACCATAACCCACCAGGACCAGCAGCAGCACGCCCAGCGCCGGCATCAGCAGTTTGGATGCGCGCTCGAGACCGCCTGCCACGCCCATCGCCACCACGCCCACGGTCAGCAGCATGAACACGGTGTGCCAGGTGAGCAGGCTGCCGGCATCGGCGAGGAAGCCGGTGAAGGCCTCGCCCACCGCATCCTTGCCCATGCCGGTGAAGGTGCCGCTGGCGACATCGGCCATGTAGGACAGGGCCCAGCCGCCGATCACGCTGTAAAACGACAGGATCAGGAAGGCGCCGAGCACGCCGGTGAAGCCGATCACCGCCCAGTTGCGGCTGCGGCCATTCCTGGCCGCGACTTCGGCCATGGTGTTGATCGGGTTCTTCTGTCCGCGGCGACCGATCATCCATTCCGCGACCAGGATCGGCAGGCCGATCATCGCGATGCATGCGAGATAGACCAGCACGAAGGCGGCACCGCCGCTCTGGCCGATCATGTAGGGAAACTTCCAGATATTGCCGAGTCCGACGGCGGAACCCGTGGCGGCAAGCACGAAGCCCATCCGCGACGACCATTGAGCGTGCAAGTGTGTCGTTGCCATCTCATCGCACCTCGATCGGCTTGGATGGGCGACGCGGGCCGACGCTCATGGGCGTTCGGTAGCACAGGGCAGCAGGATGAATCACGGAAGTCTCCTCTTTTTTGGCGGCGCTCATGGCGCTGTGGACCCAAGAGGCGGGATTGTAGTCTGCGTCGATGCGCGAAGCGCGCGATCCCGCCGTGGGTGTCCGACTTGTTGTGTTTGCAATCGCGGGTCGAGCGATGCGAACGCAGCGAATAGTAATAAGTAATGCTTGGAATAATTTTTCTTATCGCCGGTGCTTTGGTACGTAGTGAGAAAAATCTTTCCTCCCCGGTCTCCTTACCATGCGGTCTCGGCGTTCGTTCCTGCGGACGCGCCAACCCCAACCACCAAAGGAGACAACGTCGGCAGGCCGGATGTTCGCGCCATCAGCGCGGAAGCGTCGGGCCTGCGACCGTTCACACCACCATGTCGAACACCTTGCCTGCCGTCACTCTCAACGACAAATACACCCTCGAAACCGGCCGCGCCTGGATGACCGGAATCCAGGCCCTGGTGCGGCTGCCGATGATGCAGCGCGTGCGCGATCAGGCCGCCGGACTCAATACCGCCGGTTACGTCACCGGCTATCGGGGCTCGCCGCTGGGCAACGTCGACCAGGAATTCTGGAAGGCGCAGAAATTCCTCGAGCCGATGCACATCCGCTTTCATCCCGGGCTCAACGAAGACCTGGCGGCAACCGCGGTGTGGGGCACGCAGCAGGTCACCCTCGACCCCAATGCGAAGTACGACGGCGTGTTCTCGATCTGGTACGGCAAGGGGCCGGGGGTGGATCGTACCGGCGATGTGTTCCGCCATGCGAATGCGGCCGGCAGTTCGAAGCACGGCGGGGTGCTGGTGATCGCCGGTGACGATCATGCTGCGAAGTCCTCGACGCTGCCGCACCAGACCGAGCATGTGTTCAAGGCGCTGATGATGCCGGTGCTGGCACCGGCCGGCATCCAGGAGTACCTCGAGTACGGCCTGCACGGCTTCGCACTGTCGCGCTACTCGGGGTGCTGGGTGGCGTTCAAGGCGCTGACCGATACGGTGGAAACCTCGGCCTCGGTCGACGTCGATCCGTTCAAGGTGCAGACCGTGATCCCGACCGATTTTCCGCTGCCCGCCGACGGTCTCAACCTGCGTTGGCCCGATCCGCCGCTGGTGCAGGAGGAGCGCCTGCTGCACCACAAGCTGTATGCCGCGCTGGCCTACTGCCGCGCCAACGGACTCAACAGGACCGTGATCGACAGCCCCGATGCCCGGCTCGGCATCATCACCAGCGGCAAGAGCTATCTCGACGTGCGCCAGGCGCTCGAGGACCTGGGCATCGACGACACCGTGGCGGCCGAGATCGGGCTGCGCGTGTACAAGGTCGGCATGGTGTGGCCGCTGGAAGCCGAGGGTGTGCGCCGCTTCGCCTGCGGGCTGGAGGAAATCCTCGTGGTCGAGGAGAAACGCCAGTTCCTCGAGTATCAGCTGAAGGAAGAGCTCTACAACTGGAACGAACATGTCCGCCCGCGGGTGATCGGCAAGTTCGACGAAAAGGGGGAGTGGAGCCTGCCGCACGCCGACTGGCTGCTGCCGGCGGCCGGCGAGCTGACCCCGGCGATGGTGGCGCGCGCGATCGCCGCGCGCATCGCACGCTTCCATACCTCGGACCGGATCAAGGCACGGCTCGCCTTCCTTGAAGCAAAGGAGGCGGCGCTCGCCCGCCCGCGGCTGTCGATCGCGCGCGTGCCGCACTACTGTTCGGGCTGCCCGCACAACACCTCGACCAAGGTGCCGGAAGGCTCGCGCGCAATCGCCGGCATCGGCTGCCACTACATGGCCACCTGGCTGTCGCCAGAGTCCACCCAGACTTTCTGCCAGATGGGCGGCGAGGGGGTGCCCTGGGTCGGCCAATCGCCGTTCACCACCACGCCCCATGTGTTCGCCAACCTCGGTGACGGCACCTACATGCACTCCGGCATCCTGGCGATCCGCGCGGCGGTGGCGGCGAAGGTGAACATCACCTACAAGCTCCTGTACAACGATGCGGTGGCGATGACCGGCGGCCAGCCGCACGACGGCACCCTGTCGGTGCCGATCATCGCGCGCCAGCTCGCGGCCGAAGGCGTGAACAACATCATCGTGATGAATGACGGCACCGGGCGCGCCTATGGCCCGTCCGATCTGCCGCACGGGGTACCGATCCGTCATCGCGACGAACTCGACGCGGTGCAGCGCGAACTGCGCGCGGTGCCGGGCGTGACCGCGCTGATCTACGACCAGACCTGCGCCGCGGAGAAGCGCCGGCGCAGGAAGCGCGGCACCTTCCCCGATCCGGCCAAACGCGTGGTGATCAACGATCTCGTGTGCGAGGGTTGCGGCGACTGCAGCGACAAGTCGAACTGCATGTCGGTCGCCTCCGTCGAGACCGAGTTCGGGCGCAAGCGCACCATCGACCAGTCCTCGTGCAACAAGGATTTCTCCTGTGTGAAAGGCTTCTGCCCCAGCTTCGTCACCATCGAGGGCGGCAGCCTGCGCAAGGGCAAGGCGGTCGGCAGCACGACCGACACCTTCGCTGCCCTGCCGCAGCCGCAGCTGCCGTCCACCGCAGCGCCCTGGGGCATCCTGGTGACCGGTGTCGGCGGCACCGGTGTGGTCACCATCGGCGCGCTGCTGGGCATGGCCGCGCATCTCGAAGGCAAGGGCATCTCGGTGCTCGACATGGCCGGCCTGGCACAGAAGGGCGGCGCGGTATGGTCGCATGTGCGCATCGCCGACACCCCGGAACAGCTGTTTGCCGCCCGTGTGGCGGCCGGCGAGGCCAATGCGGTGATCGGCTGCGACCTGGTGGTCGCGGCGAGCGACGAGTCGCTGGCCAAGATGCGCAACGGCCACACCCGCGTCGTGATCAATCGCGACCAGACCATGACCAGCGAGTTCGTCCGCGGCTTTGCCGCCCAGGCGCGCAGCGGCGACGTCGGCGCCAACCCCGATCCGCAGTTCCCGGCCGGGTCGATGGAGCACCAGATCGTCGAGGCGGTCGGTGCCGAGCGGGCCGAGTTCGTCGATGCCACGCGGCTGGCCACGGCCCTGCTCGGCGATTCGATCGCGACCAATCTGTTCATGCTCGGCTATGCCTGGCAGAAGGGCCTGGTGCCGCTGACCGGCGAGGCCATCCTGCGCGCGATCGAGATCAACGGCGCCGCGGTCGAGGCCAACAAGGCCGCGTTCCAGTGGGGCCGGCGCGCAGCGGTGGACCCGCAGGCCGTAGCCGCGGCGGCGAAGCCGCAGCACGGCACGCCGGAGCATCATAAACTGTCGACCAGCGTCGATGAAGTCATTGCACGGCGCAAGGCCCAGCTCACCGACTACCAGAATGCGGCCTATGCGGAGCGTTACGCGAAGCTGGTCGAGCGCGTGCGTGCCGCCGAGGCGCGTGTGGCCCCCGGGGTCAACCTGCTGACCGAGGCGGTGGCACGCGGCTACCACAAGCTGCTGGCCTACAAGGACGAGTACGAGGTGGCGCGTCTCTACACCGACAGCGATTTCCTCAAGCGGGTCGAGGAGCAGTTCGAAGGCGACTACAAGCTCGTCTTCCATCTCGCCCCGCCGACGCTGGCCGACAAGGATCCGCGCACCGGCGAGCTGCAGAAGAAGAGCTACGGTTCGTGGATGCTGAAGGCGATGCGGATGCTGGCGAAGTTCCGCCATCTGCGCGGCAGCATGCTCGACCCCTTCGCCCGCAGCCACGACCGCAAGCTCGACCGCGAACTGATCGCGGACTACGAGCGCGTGATCGAAGAGATCCTCGCCGGCCTGACGCTGTCCAATCATGAGTCGGCGGTAGAACTCGCCGCGCTGCCCGAGCAGATTCGCGGCTTCGGCCACGTCCGTGAGCGCTATCTGGCCAATGCGCGCAAGCGCCAGACGGCAATGCTCGATGCGTTCCGGCGCAAGCAGCCGCTGGCCGGGCCGACCGGCGCGAAGGTGCGCAAGACGATCGCGGTGCTTGCCGGCTGAAGATCAGCGTGCACGAGGTTCAGCCGGCGCGCATGGCCGCCCCGGCTGGATCCGGCACACTCCGCTTTTACCACCACGTCGTGCGGCGTTGCGGTTGCCACGAGCGATCGAGCCCGCTGCCCGGCACACATCCAAACCCAGGAAGGAGACTGTCATGGCTGTATTTTCACTGAGCGACTTTGCCGATCACGAACAGGTCGTGTTCTGCAGCGACGACAAGAGCGGACTGAAGGCGATCATCGCCGTCCACAATTCGAACCTCGGCCCTGCGCTCGGCGGTTGCCGCATGTGGCCTTATGCCACCGAGGAAGAAGCGGTGCGCGACGTGCTGCGCCTGTCGCGCGGCATGACCTACAAGTCGGCGATGGCCAATCTGAAGCTCGGCGGCGGCAAGTCGGTGATCATCGGCAACCCGCGTACGCACAAGACCCCCGAGCTGCTCGTCGCCTTTGCCCGCGCGCTCGAGAATCTCAACGGCCGCTATATTGCCGCCGAAGATTCGGGTACCAGCGTGGCCGACATGAAGTACATGGCCCAATTCACCCGCCATGTGGCCGGCATCGTGGACAAGCCCACCGAAGACGGCACGCGTAGCGGCGACCCGTCGCCCGCCACCGCCTACGGTACCTTCGTCGGCATCAAGGCCGCGGTGAAGGAAAGGCTGGGCCGCGACTCGCTCGAAGGCTTGCGGGTCGCGGTGCAAGGCGTGGGCAATGTCGGCTTCGACCTTGCCCGCCAGTTGAAGGCGGCCGGAGCCAGCCTGTGGGTTACCGACATCCACCGTGAGCCGCTCGTCCGCGCGGGGGCGGAGCTCGGCGCCACCGTGGTCGCACCCGACGAGATCTTCGGCCTCGAGGTCGACGTGTTCGCGCCGTGCGCGCTCGGCGCGATCCTCAACGACCAGACCATTCCGCTGCTCAAGGCACAGATTGTCGCCGGCGCCTCGAACAATCAACTCGCCGAAGCCCGCCATGGCCTCGAGCTGATGAAGCGCGGCATCCTCTATGCCCCCGATTATGTAATCAATGCCGGTGGCATCATCGATGTGTACCACGAGCGCACCGGTTTCGACCGGAGGGCGTTGCTGAAGCACGTCGAGGGCATCCATGACAATCTGATGGAAGTGTTCGAGCGTGCCCGCAAGGAAGAGCGGCCCACCAATGAAGTGGCCGATGCGATTGCCGAGGAGCGTTTCCGGCGCTGAACGGGCCCCTCGGCGCAAGCACCAAATGACAACGGCGACCTCGCGGTCGCCGTCAGGTAGTCGAAACCCGGGCTCCGATCAGGCAGATGTGCGCCGGCGCAGCACTCCCATCCCTACGAGACCGAGCCCGAGGAGGGCGACGGTGGCGGGTTCCGGCACTGCGGTCACGGCTTCAATCTGGTCCACCGTGGAGATGTCCAGCGTGAAGGACCGGAACAGGATGGGGTCTGCACCGACGGTGTCGCCGATGCGCAGCGTCCAGGTGCCGAACAGATCGGTGTCGTCGAAGGCCGACAACAACTCGGTCGGCCTGAAGGTGCCGCCCTGGATGGTGCCCGGAAGGGCGGAGGCGGCTTCGTCGTCGAATACGTTGGAGACATTGATGCTGCCGTTCGGGCCGCTGAAGTAACTGGCGGGGAACAGGGTCACAACGATGCCGGTCGATCCGGTAAGGGTCATGTAGGCCTCGCCGGGATAGGGGAAATCGCTGCCTCCGCTGCAGCGGAAGGAAGGGTTGAAGCCATTGCCACACTTGCTCCAATCTACCGTGAGATTGACATCCGCGATCTGCGCGTGAGTGTCGAACGTGATGGTGCGGTCGATGAAGGACGCGTCGGCCGCCCCCCCGATGGTATTCGAGGCCGTCATCAGGGCTGCATTGGCGCCGACGCTGGCAAGACTGGCGAACAGGCCGATGGCCGCGATGCGCGCGGCTGCCGGGATGCGGAACAAGGTGTTTTTCATGGCGACGACTCCGAGTCTCAGTTTTCTTGATGGATGTACTGAATTAAACGCAAAAGTTAAATAAGGCGAGTTGTGGAATGTAAAGCGTGAATCGTGCCAGTTATTGATTGCCCGTCTTGCGCTTTATAGATCAGAGGTTTGTAGATAATTTAGTCGTATTTATTGTTTTTGCAGGAGGTTGTGTAAGATAATCCGACACGCTCCTAGTCGTGACGGGATCTTACGCATCTGCGTCGACATATTGGTGTGATTTTTGGTGATTTTGATCACGTTCAATGCTTATGTTGTCCAGGGGCGGCGGCCTGATGCGGCGTGGTGGCATCTGCAGGGCGATGGACGTCCGCAATCGACCGGTTTTCGCCCCGGCAGCTGTAAGAAAAGCCGACATTGACGAGCTGCGCGGGTACGCCGGGTCCGCGCCTGATGCATTTGTCAGCGATTGCCGCGATGCCGAGGCTGGCCGGACGCCGGGCGCAGGCTCCCGGAATGGCGTTCGATCGATGCCGGGCGAAATCCGCGGCCACGGCGCCATGGGCGCAAAAAAGGCCGCAATCGATGATTGCGGCCTTTTGTCTTCGGCGGTGCAGCCGGTCAGGCCTTGCCGACCTCGACCTGGGTTTCCACCTTCTGGCGCAGGCGGATGTGGAGTTCGCGCAACTGCTTCTCGTCCACGTCGCCCGGGGCGTTGGTCAGCAGGCATTGTGCGCGCTGGGTCTTGGGGAAGGCGATCACGTCGCGGATCGACTCGGCGCCGGCCATCATGGTGACCACGCGGTCGAGGCCGAAGGCCAGGCCACCGTGCGGCGGCGCGCCGTACTTGAGCGCATCGAGCAGGAAGCCGAATTTGAGCTGCTGCTCCTCGGGGCCGATGTTGAGCGCATCGAACACCCTGGCCTGGACGTCGGCGCGGTGGATACGCACCGAGCCACCGCCGATTTCCCAGCCGTTGAGCGCGAGGTCGTAGGCCTTGGCCAGACATTCGCCGGGGCTGGTGGTGAGCAGTTCGAGGTGCTCGTCCTTGGGGCTGGTGAACGGATGATGGCAGGCCGTCCAGCGCTTGCTGTCGTCGTCGTACTCGAACATCGGGAAGTCGACCACCCACAACGGGCACCAGGCCTCGCCGGTGACGAACCCCTTCTCGTGGCCGAGCTTGGTGCGCAGCGCGCCGAGCGCGTCATTGACCACCTTGGTCTTGTCGGCGCCGAAGAAGATCAGGTCGCCCGACTGCGCACCGGTGCGCTCCAGAATGGTACGCAGCGCGGATTCGTGCAGGTTCTTGACGATCGGCGATTGCAGGCCGGTTTCGTTGGGCTGTGTGGCGTCATTGACCTTGATGTAGGCAAGACCGCGGGCACCGTAGATGCCGACGAATTTTGTATATTCGTCGATTTCGCCGCGACTGAGGCTGGCGCCACCCGGTACGCGCATCGCGGCGACGCGACCGCCCGAAGTGGCGGGGCCGGAGAATACCTTGAAGGCGACGTCCCTGACCGCATCGGTGACTTCGGTGAGTTCGAGGGTGACACGCAGATCGGGCTTGTCCGAGCCGAAGCGGCGCATGGCTTCGGCAAAGCTCATGCGCGGGAAGGGGTTGGGCAGTTCGACCGCGAGCGCCTCCTTGAACACGAAGCGGATCATCTCTTCCATCAACGCGGTGATCTCGGTCTCGGTCAGGAACGAGGTCTCGATATCGACCTGGGTGAATTCGGGCTGGCGGTCGGCGCGCAGGTCCTCGTCGCGGAAGCACTTGGTGATCTGGTAATAGCGGTCGAAGCCGGCGACCATCAGCAACTGCTTGAACAGTTGCGGCGATTGCGGCAATGCGAAGAATTGACCCGGATGGACGCGTGACGGCACCAGGTAGTCGCGCGCGCCTTCCGGTGTGCTCTTGGTCAGCATCGGGGTCTCGATGTCGATGAAACCGGCACTGTCGAGGAAGCGGCGGAAGGCCATCGCGGTCTTGTAGCGCAGCATCAGATTCTTCTGCATCTGTGGGCGGCGCAGGTCGATCACGCGGTTGGTCAGGCGCACGGTCTCGGAGAGATTTTCGTCGTCGAGCTGGAACGGCGGCGTGACCGAGGCGTTGAGCACCTCGATGTCGTGGCACAGCACCTCGATTTCACCCGAAGTCAGGTTCGCGTTTTCGGTACCGGCCGGACGGCGACGCACCTTGCCGGTCATTTTCAGCACGAACTCGTTGCGTACCGATTCGGCAATGCCGAACATCGCGGCACGGTCCGGGTCGCATACGACCTGGACCAGGCCCTCGCGATCGCGCAGATCGATGAAGATCACCCCGCCGTGGTCGCGCCGGCGATGCACCCAGCCGCACAGGGTGACGATCTGATCGAGGTCGGCGGCCGTTACCTGGCCACAGTATTGAGTTCGCATGGTGTTGTTTCCGGAAATTCAGACGCCGTCCCGAGGGACGACCGGGATTCAGGGGTGGATCATTCGTTGAGCAGCGCGGGGCGCTCGACGGGCTTGCGTACCGGCGGTGCCACGACGCCCATCGAGATGATGTATTTCAGCGCTTCGTCGACGCTCATCTCGAGCTCGATGACATCTGCCCTGGGCATCATCAGGAAAAAGCCTGAAGTCGGGTTGGGCGTGGTCGGTACATACACGCTGACATACTCGCCGGCCAGGTGATTCGCCGCATCGCCCCCCGGCTTTCCGGTCAGGAAGGCGATGGTCCACGAACCCTGGCGCGGATACTGCACCAGCAGCGCCTTGCGGAAGGCCTGGCCGCTGCTGGAGAACAGCGTGTCGGACACCTGCTTCACGCTGTAGTAGATCGACTTCACCACCGGGATGCGCGAGAGGATCCCCTCCCACAGCTGCACCACCTTCTGGCCCAGTACGTTGGCGGCCACCAGGCCGGTGACAAATACGATCAGCAGGGTCGCCACCACGCCGACGCCGGGAAGATCGAAGCCGATCAGGTCCCGTGGCTGGGCGCCATTGGGCAGCCACAGCAGAATCTGGTCGAGCGTGTTCACGATCCAGGCCAGCACCATGAAGGTGATGGCGAGCGGGATCCAGATCAGCAGGCCGGTAATGAAGTATTTTTTCACTCAGTGGTCCGAAGGGTGCGTGCAGTCACGGATGACAGGCGCAGCTGCCGCCGCAACCGGCCGCCGGGGCTGCGCTGGCCGAGTCCGCCGAGGGCGACGGGGCCGCCGCTGTCTTTCCACCGCCCTTGAAATCGGTCGCGTACCAGCCGTTGCCCTTGAGCTGGAAGCCGGCGGCCGACAGCAGCTTGATGTAGCTTTCGCTACCGCAGGTGGGACAAGTGGTGAGGGTGGCGTCACTCATCTTTTGCAGGTGTTCCTTCTGGAACCCGCAGCTTTCACAGCGATATTCGTAAATGGGCATGACAGGCTCCGGAAAGGCAGGTGCGCAAGTCTAACGCAATGCAGCATAAGGAAAAAGCAAAGTCCCGCAGAGTTCGCGGTCGAGGGCGATATGGGGGTGGTGGAGCGGAATTTCAAGCGCCCAGTGGCGCGGGGACACTTCGAATCAGCGCGTGGGGTCGCCGCGCGGTGTTGGTCACCTTGCCGATATGATCAGAATGCGCCGAGATAGCGCTGAGTGATCGCTTCGCCCCAGAATAGCGCGATCACACCGGCTGCAGCGAGGTAAGGGCCGAACGGAATCGGCACGTTGCGTCCGTGGCGGGCGAAGACGATCAGACCGATCCCGATTGTCGCGCCCACCAGTGACGACAGCAGAATCGTCAGCGGCAGGGTCTGCCACCCGAGCCAGGCGCCGATCGCCGCGAGCAGCTTGAAGTCGCCATAGCCCATGCCTTCCTTCCCGGTCGCCAGCTTGAACAGCCAGAATACCGACCACAACGCCAGATAGCCGGCCATCGCGCCTGCCACCGCGCCAGGCAGATCGGTGTAGATCCCGGCCAGGTTGAAGGCGAGACCCAGCCACAGCAGGGGCAGGGTCAGGTCGTCGGGAAGAAGCTGGGTGTCCAGATCGATGAAGGCGAGCGCGATCATCGCCCACAGGAACAGCAGCGCGCCAGCGGCAGCGACGCCGAATCCGAAATGCCAGGCTGCGTATCCGGACAGGGCGGCGGTGAGCACCTCGACGACCGGATAGCGCCGGCTGATCGGTGCGCTGCAATGACGGCAGCGCCCGCGCAGGATCAGGTAGCTCACCACCGGAATGTTCTCGAGCGCCGAGATCAGATGGCCGCAATGCGGGCAGCGCGAACGCGGGGCCGCAAGGTCGAAGCGTTCGGCAGCCGGTGCCGGTTCGCCGCGCAATTCTGCGGCCTGGCTGATCCATTCGCGTTCCATCATCTTGGGCAGGCGATGAATCACGACATTGAGGAAGCTGCCGACGAACAATCCGATCAGCGTGGCGAGGGGAATGAATGCGACCGGGTCGCGCAGCAGATCGTGCATGGGATGTGAGCGAGGTGGTTGCGGCCCGGCTGAAACCGGGCCGCAACGAAGTCAGACGACGGCGCCGAGCTTGAAGATCGGCAGGTACATGGCCACGACCAGGCCGCCGATGACGACGCCGAGGAAGACCATGATGATCGGCTCGAGCAGCGTGGACAGGCCGGCGACCGAATCGTCGACCTCCTGTTCGAAGAAGTCTGCGACCTTGGAGAGCATGCCGTCGAGCTGGCCGGACTCCTCGCCGATCGACACCATCTGCACCACCATGGTGGGGAACACATCGGTGTTCTGCATCGCCACGGTCAGGCTGGTGCCGCTGCTGACCTCGTTCTGGATCGATTTGGTCGCGGTCAGATAGACATAGTTGCCCGCGGCGCCGCCCACCGAGTCGAGCGCCTCGACCAATGGGACGCCAGCCGCGAACATGGTCGATAGCGTTCGCGCCCAGCGCGCCACGGTCGCCTTGCGGATGATGTCGCCC
This sequence comes from Azoarcus sp. Soil_N_20, assembly GCF_057656155.1. Taxonomy (NCBI): domain Bacteria; kingdom Pseudomonadati; phylum Pseudomonadota; class Betaproteobacteria; order Rhodocyclales; family Zoogloeaceae; genus Azoarcus; species Azoarcus sp. Soil_N_20. The sequence goes on from NZ_JBDGKX010000008.1 coordinate 112,534, forward strand.
ACCACCGGCAGCCTCAGCACCGCGCGGTCCACCGCGATCTGCATGGCGGGCGAGCGTTTGTACAGGAAGCTGATGCCCACTACGGTGCCGATCACGATACCGAACATCAGGTACCAGTAAGTCACGAAGAAGTCGGACATCGCGATCACGATCAGTGTCGGCGCCGGCAGATCGGCACCGAAGCTGGTGAACACGTTCTTGAACTCGGGGATCACGAACAGCATCATCACCGCGACCACCAGGGTGGCGACCACCACCACCGCAATCGGGTAGAACAGCGCCGACTTGATCTTGCTCTTGATCGCGAGGATCTTTTCCTTGTAGGTCGCAATCCGGTCGAGCAGGTTGTCGAGGATGCCGGCCTGCTCGCCTGCCGCCACCAGGTTGCAGAACAGCTTGTCGAAATGGACCGGATGCCTGGCAAAGGCCTGCGACAGGTTTGAGCCCGTTTCGACGTCGTTGCGTACCTCGTTCAGCAGCCGCGCCAGGCTGGGATTGCCCGAGCCCTTGATGCCGATGTCGAAGGCCTGCAGCAGCGGGACCCCGGATTTCATCATCGTCGCCAGTTGCCGGGTGAACAGCGCGATGTCCTTTTCGCTGATCTTGTGACCGCGGGACATCTTCTGCTTCTTGACTTTGGTGACCAGCACGCCCTGGCGGCGCAGGGTGGCCTGGACGACGGCCTCGCCCGAGGCGCGTACCTCACCCCGAATGAGCTTTCCGGTCTTGTCCTTGCCTTCCCAGTTGTAGAGATCTTCTTTTGGTCCGGCCGGTGCGCGACGGACGGCCGTTCGGGATGCTGTCGCCATAAGTGGATTTCCCCGTGTATCTGTCTTATTCGTTGGTGGTTGCCAGCACTTCTTCGAGCGAAGTGACGCCCTGGCGAACCTTGAGCAGGCCCGACTTGCGCAGATCGCTGACGCCTTCCCGTTCTGCCTGGGCAGCGATATCCATCGAGTTGCCGTTGGTCATGATGATATGCGCAATCTCTTCGCTGACCGGCATGACCTGATAGATGCCGACCCGTCCCTTGTAGCCACTGCCCTTGCAGCGATCGCAGCCGACCGGCCCGTAGGGCTCCCAGCTGCCATCGAGCTCTTCCTCGCCGAAGCCGGCATCGAGCAGGGCCTCGATCGGAATGTCCGCCGGTTTCTTGCAGGTGCACAGCCTGCGGGCAAGGCGTTGCGCGGTGATCATGATCACCGACGAGGCAATATTGAACGGGGCCACGCCCATGTTCTTGAGCCGCTCGAGGGTGGACGGGGCGTCGTTGGTATGCAGCGTGGACAGCACCAGGTGGCCGGTCTGTGCGGCCTTGACCGAGATTTCGGCGGTTTCCAGATCGCGGATCTCGCCGACCATGATCACGTCCGGATCCTGGCGCAAGAAGGCGCGCAGCGCTGCGGCGAAGGTCAGGCCCGCCTTTTCGTTTACGTTGACCTGGTTGATGCCGGGCAGGTTGATTTCGGCGGGGTCTTCGGCCGTGGAGATATTCACCCCGGCCTTGTTGAGCATGTTGAGGCAGGTGTAGAGCGACACCGTCTTGCCCGAACCGGTCGGCCCGGTCACCAGGATCATGCCGTAGGGGCGGTCGATCGCGTCGAGCAGCGCCTTCTTCTGTTCGGGTTCATAGCCGAGCGCGTCGACGCCCAGCATCGCGGAACTCGGATCCAGAATCCGCATCACGATCTTTTCGCCGTGCAGCGTCGGCAGCGACGAGACCCGGAAATCGATCGCCTTGTTCTTGGACAGCACCAGCTTCATGCGGCCGTCCTGCGGCACCCGTTTCTCGGAGATGTCGAGGCGCGAGATGACCTTGATCCGCGCCGCGATCTTCTCTTTCAGCACCAGCGGCGGCTGGGCGATCTCGCGCAGTACGCCGTCGGTTCGCACCCGGATCCGGTAGTACTTTTCGTAGGGTTCGAAATGAACGTCGGAGGCCCCTTCGTTGATCGCATCGATCAGGACCTTCTGGATGAACTTCACTACCGGGGCGTCGTCGACCTCGGAGCTGTCATCGGCAACCGGTTCGGAGGGACCATCCTGTTGCAGCAAGTCCATGTCGAACTCGTCGCCGGTCAGGTCCTTCAGCGTCTGCTGGGCCGATTCGCTGAGGGCCTCGGCCAGCTTGCCGAGTTTGTCGACTTCGACGATGACCAGGTCGACCTGCAGCCCGGTCTGGAAACGGATTTCGTCGAGCACCCGCATGTTCGATGGATCCGCCACCGCCAGGGTAAGGCGGTTCTGGCGTTTACCGAGTGCCACCACCTGATGTTTGCTCATCAACTTGCGGTCGATGGCGTCCCTCGGGATGATGCTGCGGTCGATCGTGCCGACGTCGAACAGCGGGTAGCCGAAAGTTTCGGCCGCGAACTTCGCGATTTCGCGCGGACTCAGCAGACCGCGCTGGGACAACTCGAGCAGGAAGGCGTTGGTCGAGCCATTTGCGCTTGGCGAACAGGACACCACGTCGGCTTCGGTCAGCCGACCGTTCTGTATCAGTGCGCGGGCGAGTCCGCTCAGGGCGGTCTGTGGATTTGCTGCCATTCCGGCTCTCGAAACACCGGCGCGTATTTGCCGGAGATCCTAATTAAGTGACATTCGATGGTGCACGCTGAGTCTCTGCTTGTAAAGCCCCGCGCCGAGTGGGGTCGCGCTGAACGGGCTCAAGCAGCCGCGGCCCGGCTGGTGGTACGGAATATCCGCGCGGTCTTGACCTTGCGATCCTGGGTCTGGATGACTTCGATCGGCGTCCCTGAGATGCGCACCGACAGCCCGGTTTCGGGAATGTCCTGGAGGTACTCGAGCAGCAGTCCGTTGAGGGTTTTCGGCCCGTCGATCGGCAACTCGAGTTCGAGCTGACGGTTGAGGTCGCGCAGATTGGTGCTGCCATCGACGATCACCGACTCGTCGTCGCCCCAGTGCAGACGGCGCGCAGACTCCGGGGTGCTGGTGGTGAACTTGCCGATCAGCTCCTCGATGATGTCTTCGAGCGTGACCAGCCCGAGCATCTCGCCGTACTCGTCCACCACCAGGGCCAGCCGCTGCCGATTCTCCTGAAAGAACTGGATCTGCGAGTAGAGCGGGGTGTCGGCCGGCACGAAATAGGGCTTCACCATGAGCCTTCGGATCTTGTCCGTGCTGACGTCGTTGTCGAATGCGTCGCTCAGAAGGCGGCGCAGATGGAGTACGCCGATGACCTGCTCGCTGTCGCCGTCATGCACTGGCAGGCGGGTGTGATAGCTGGTGGCGATGCGTTCGCGCAGTTCCTCGATCGGATGGGACAGATCGATTCCCTCGATCGCGCCGCGCGGGGTCATCACGTCCTCGACCGTGATGTTCTCCAGGTCGAACAGGTTCACCAGGATGCTGCGGTGAGTCTGCGGAATGTACTGGCCCGACTCCAGCACCATGGAGCGCAACTCCTCGGTCGACAGGGCGGTCGCCCCATTGTCATGTCGGGGCTGCAGCCGGAGCAGGATCAGCAGTCCGCGCGAAAACAGGTTGACGAACCAGATCACCGAATAGAACACCCGTAGCAGGGCGCTCAGCGGATAGCTCACGATCAGCGCCAGACGGTCGGCATGGTGGGCGCCGATGACCTTCGGCGTGATCTCGGAAAACACCAGAATGATGAAGGTGATGGCCAGCGTTGCGGCACCCAGCGCCCAGCGGTCGTCGCCGAACAGTTCGAGGGTGATGATGCTGACCAGCATCGCCGCCGCGGTGTTGACCAGGTTGTTGAACAGCAGGATCACGCCGAGCAGGCGGTCGGTCTGGTTCAGCAGGTCGACGGCCAGACGGGCGCCACGATGGTTCTGGGCTGCCAGCGAGCGTAGCCGGTAGCGGTTTGCCGCCATCATCACCGTCTCGGACATGGAAAACAGGGCCGAAACCACGAGGAGCAAAACCAGGGCGCAAAATTGCACCGCAAGACCGATGTCTGACACGTGTAGGAGAGGTTGAGGCGGGCCTTGAGTATCGAAGCGGCACGGATGCGGTGTCAACCGGAAACCACGACGGGGATCCGGGAATGAGGCTCAGCCGGCGCGGTGCAGCAGGACTTCGATCACGAAGCGGCTGCCCACGTAGGCCAGCATCAGGGCGACGAAGCCGGCCAGCGTCCACCGCAGCGCGATTCGCCCGCGCCATCCCCACGCCCGACGTCCGACCAGCAGGGCACCGAACAGCAGCCAGGACACGATCGCAAAAACCGTCTTGTGGTCGATCAGGAAGGCCTTGCCGAACAGGCTCTCCGAAAACACGATGCCCGACGCGAGGGTGAGGGTCAGCAACACGAAGGCGATGCCGATCAGACGGAAAAGCAGTGCCTCCATCGTGAGCAGCGGCGGGAGCCCGGACAGGATGCGGGAGAAACGCGCGTGGTGGAGCTGTCGCTCGGCGACCGCCATCAGCATGGCGTGCAGGGCGGCCAGCGTGAACAGGCTATAGGCCAGCATGGCGATGATGAAATGGGCACGAAAGGCCGGAGAGGCCGCGTTGGCCAGGACGTGCTCGCCGGGAAAGAACGCCGGCAGCATCGAGGCGATCGCGCCCGCGGGCAGCACGGCGGCGTGCAGCCCGTCGAGCCGGGTATAAAGGGTCTCCACCCAGTAGAAACAGATCGCCAGCCAGACCATCAGCGACAGTGCCACACTGAAGCCGAAACGCATCTCGGCGCCGGGGAACAGGGCGAAATGCAGTGCTGCGCCGTGCGCCAGGAGCGCCACGAGCAGGAGCATCCGCTCGCGCGTCGACATGCACAGGCGCTTCTGCACGGGCTGCGGACCGAGGATGCAGGCGCGCCAGAACAGCACGCCGAGCCCGGCATAAAGCGAGGCGGGGAGGAGATGAAGTAGAATTGGCTGCATACAGACGTGCAGTTTACTCCAAGTCACCCCGGCTGAAGGTCCCCAGAACATGCTCGACAATCTCACCCAGCGCCTGTCCAAGGTCGTCAAGACCCTGCGCGGGCAGGCCCGCCTGACCGAAGACAACATCCAGGAAGCGATGCGCGAGGTGCGCATGGCGCTTCTCGAAGCCGACGTCGCGCTGCCGGTGGTCAAGGATTTCGTCAGTCGGGTCAAGGAAAAGGCCGTCGGTCAGGAAGTGGTCGGCTCGCTGACCCCGGGGCAGGCCCTGGTCGGGGTGGTCCACGATGAACTCAAGGCGCTGATGGGCGGGGCGCATCAGGGTCTCAATCTGGCCACCCAGCCGCCGGCCGTGGTGCTGATGGCCGGTCTGCAGGGCGCCGGCAAGACCACCACCACCGGCAAGCTTGCCAAGCATCTGCGCGAAGAGCACAAGAAGAAAGTGTTGGTGGTGTCGGCCGACGTCTACCGCCCGGCGGCGATCGAGCAGCTGAAAACCGTGGCGGCGCAGGCCGGGGTGGATTTCTTCCCGTCCACCATCGACCAGCAGCCGGTCGCCATCGCGCTCGCGGCGCTCGACTATGCGCGCAAGCACCACAACGACGTGCTGCTGGTCGACACCGCCGGCCGGCTGGCGATCGACGAGGCGATGATGGCCGAGATCCGGGCGCTGCATGCGGCACTCGACCCGATCGAGACCCTGTTCGTGGTCGATGCGATGCTCGGGCAGGATGCGGTGAACACCGCGCGGGCCTTCAACGAGGCGCTGCCGCTCACCGGTATCGTGCTGACCAAGCTCGATGGCGATTCGCGCGGGGGCGCCGCACTTTCGGTGCGTCATGTGACCGGCAAGCCGCTGAAGTTTGCCGGCGTGGGCGAGAAGCTCTCCGGGCTCGAGCCGTTTCACCCCGATCGCATGGCCAGCCGGATTCTCGGCATGGGTGACATCCTCGGTCTGGTCGAGGAGGCGCGGCGCGGCGTCGACGAGGATCAGGCGCGCGCCTTTGCGCAGAAGCTCAAGAGTGGAAAGGGGTTCGATCTGAGCGATTTCAAGGAGCAGATCGGCCAGATGCGCAAGATGGGCGGTCTGTCCTCGATGCTCGACAAGCTGCCGGCACAGTTTGCCCAGGCCGCCGGCAAGTTGCAGGGCGGGGTCGAAGAGAAGGCCATCGGCCGTATCGAGGGCATCATCGATTCGATGACACCGCTCGAACGCGCCAAACCGGAACTGCTCAAGGCCAGCCGCAAGCGCCGGATCGCCGCCGGTGCCGGGGTGACGGTGCAGGAGGTCAATCGGCTGCTGAATCAGTTCGAGCAGACGCAGAAGGTGATGAAGCAGTTCTCCAAGGGCGGCATGGCCAAGATGATGCGCGGCATGAAAGGCATGCTGCCCGGCATGCCGGGGATGCCGCGTTGAGCGCCCGCTGCCATCATGCGTGACATCGTTCTTGCTTTTGGTCGCTCGCTGCGCAGTCTGCTGCGCGCAGACATCTTCTGGCATCTGATCTGGCCGGGGCTGGCGGCCGCGGTGTTGTGGACGGTTGCCGCGGTGTTGTCGTGGGCCGCGATCATCGACGGAATCATGGGGTGGCTCGGCGGGCTGACCTGGATCGGCAGCTGGCTCGAGGGCTCGGAAGTGGCGGCAGGCGTGATGCTGATCCTGGTCAAGATCGCGGTCTTCCTCGCCTTTATCCCGCTGATCTACGTGACCGCCGCCGTCCTGGTCGCCGTCGTGGCCCTGCCGCTGATGCTCGAGCGCGTGGCCAGACGCGACTACGCCGATCTCGAACAGCGGCTCGGCGGCTCGACCGTCGGCAGTGCCTGGAATGCGCTGGTGGCCACGGCGTGGTTCCTGGGCGGCTTGATCCTGTCGCTGCCGTTCTGGCTGATTCCGGGCGTCGGGCTGATCGTGTCGGTGCTGCTCACCGGCTGGCTCAATCAGCGCGCCTTCGGCTACGACGCCCTGATGCTGCATGCCGATCGCGAGGAGTTCGCACGACTGCGCGATGAACGGCGCATGCCGATGCTGGTGCTTGGCGGCAGCACCGCGATGCTGGCCTACATACCGTTCGTGAATCTGGTGGCCCCGGCCTTTGCCGGACTGGCCTTCGTCCATTTCATGCTCGAATCCCTGCGTCGCGAACGCGCCACCCGCGGGGTGATGCTGCTCGACCCCGCGCCCTCCAATCTTCCCCGGATCAGCGAATGAGCTTCGGTGTCCTCATCATCGGTGACGAAATTCTCTCCGGTCGTCGCAGCGACAAGCATCTGGCCAGGATCATCGAAATGCTCGCTGCGCGCGGCCTCAAGCTCGGCTGGGCGCGTTATGTCGGTGACGAGCCGTCCGGACTGATCGCAACCCTGCGCCAGACCTTCGCCACCGGCGATGTGGTGTTCTGCTTCGGCGGCATCGGCGCCACTCCGGACGATCACACCCGCCAGAGCGCGGCTGCGGCGCTCGGCGTCGACATCGCCCTCCATCCCGCGGCCGAAGCCGAGATCCGCGCCCGCTTCGGCGCCGAGATCACCACGGAACGGCTGCAGATGGGGATGTTCCCGGTTGGCAGCGAGATCATCCCCAATCCGTACAACCGCGTTCCGGGGTTCTCAATCCGTGAGCACTTCTTCGTGCCCGGCTTTCCGGTCATGGCATGGCCGATGGTCGAGTGGGTGCTCGACACCCGTTACGCCCATCTGCACCACGTCGAGGATTACGTCGAGCACGCGATTACTGTTTGGGACGCGTACGAGGGACAGTTGATCGGCCTGATGCGCGAACTCACCGCGGACTTCCCCGATGCCACCCTGTTCAGCCTGCCGACCATTGCCGGCGCGGGGCAGCGCCGTTCGATCGAACTGGGCATGAAGGGCGCCGAAGGCCGCGTCGCCGAGGCGATGCTGCGACTCAAGGCGGGCGTGGATGCGCAGGGTTTCGCGTGGGAAGACAAGGTCTGAGCGGCAGCACCGTGCGACGCGCCGTGCGGCCTGCTGCGCGGGCCGCGGTCGAAGTCGGGCATCGGATTGCGATCGATGGCCGGATGGTGGACCTGGTGCTGCGCCAGTCGGCACGGCGCTCGTTCGCGCTGATGGTGGATCACCGCGGCCCTCGGGTTGCGGTACCGCACGGAACCTCGCTCCAGGCCGTCGATCGTTTCGTTCTCGGACATGGAAAGTGGCTGCTGGAACGGCTTGCGGCTCAGCAGGCGCGCCCGCTACCGGCCCGGCTGGTAGCGAGCGACGGCGCTCAATTTCCGCTGTTCGGCAAGGCGGCCCGGCTGCGCACCGGCATGGGCGGACGCCGGCCGCAGTGGCGGATCGCCGTCGACGGTGTGGACGAACTCTGGCTGCCCGCGGCGGCGGCCACCCCGCTGTTGCTGCGCGCCCTGCGTGCGCGCGCGCTCGAGTGGTTCCGCGGGCGGGTGGAGGAGTACTGCCATCACCTGGGTGCTCCGAGGCCGGAGGTAAGGCTCTCGTCGGCCCGCACGCGCTGGGGGAGTTGCAGCCTGCGCAGCGGGATCCGCCTGCACTGGCGGCTGATCCATCTCGAGCCGGCGTTGATCGACTACGTCGTCGCCCACGAAGTCGCGCACCTGCGTGAAATGAATCATTCGCCGCGCTTCTGGTCTGTGGTCGGACAGCTCTATCCGGACTGGCAGGCGGCGCGTCGGCGTCTGCGCGCGCAGGGGGCGATGCTGCCGGTGATCGACGACAATGATGGCAAACCGATCGAACAAGAGGACTGAACCATGAGAATGCTCCATACGATGTTGCGCGTCGGCGATCTCGACCGCGCGCTGGCCTTCTATACCGAAGTCCTCGGCATGCGCCTGCTGCGGCGCAACGACTACCCGGACGGAAAATTCACCCTCGCCTTCGTTGGCTACCAGGACGAGAGCGAAGGCGCGGTGCTCGAACTCACCCATAACTGGGGTGTGGACCACTACGAACCCGGTACCGCCTACGGCCATATCGCACTCGAGGTGAGCGATGCGAAGAAGGCCTGTGAGGACATTCGGGCCCGTGGCGGCAAGGTGGTGCGCGAGGCCGGGCCGATGAAGCACGGATCCACGGTGATTGCGTTCGTCGAGGACCCGGACGGGTACAAGATCGAGTTGATCGAGCGCAAGGCCCACTGAGGTTCGGGCAGGGGGTGTCCGTCGGCGCAGGTCGGCGCTCCGCACGGCGGAGTGTTGTCTGTACGCCGCCCGGCGCGACGGACGTCACCGCCGGACGGGGATCACCACCGGTCCTGGAAGCGCTTGTGAATCTCGACGACGTCCTTCCAGGCGCGAAGAAAGGCGTCGATGCAGTCCGGATCGAAATGCGTGCCGCGGCCGATGCGCAGCAGGGAGATCGCCTGTTCCATCGGCCATGCACGCTTGTACGGTCGCTCGGAGGTTAATGCATCGAACACGTCGGCCACGGCGACGATGCGCCCTTCGAGCGGGATGTCGGTGCCCGACAAGCCATTCGGGTAACCGCTGCCATCGAATTTTTCGTGATGGCTGAGTGCGATCACCGCACCCACCTGCACCACCCGGGATGCCGAGTCCTTGAGGATGTCGTGGCCGATCACGGGATGCCGCTTCATGACCGCGAACTCCTCGTGGGTCAACCGCCCCGCCTTCAGCAGAATGTAGTCGGGGATCCCCAGTTTGCCCACGTCGTGCATCGGTGCGGCTTGCAGGATCGCTGCCACGTGGCCTTCATCCTGCCCGAGGCGGCGTGCGATCAGCGCCGAATAGTGCGCCATGCGCTGGATGTGGGCACCGGTTTCCGGGTCGCGGAATTCTGCGGCGCGTGCCAGACGGGTGATCGTCTCGCGCTCGCGATCCTGGATCTCGGCAGTGGCGACCCGTACCGCTTCGGCCAGGGAGGCGGCCCGATCGAGGGTCGCCAGGTGGGCCTGACGCAGCTTCAGCATATTGCGCACCCGTGGCTCGAACTCGTGCGGGTCGATCGGCTTGGTCAGAAAATCGTTCGCACCGCACTCCAGCGCCTCGTAACGGGTACGGCGCTCATGGCTCGCGGTGACCATCAGGATGGGCAGGTCGTCATGGTCGCGGCGGGCGCGAATCCGCCGGATGAACTCCAGCCCGTCGACGCCCGGCATCATGTAGTCGACGATGATCAGATCGGGCTCGTTGTCCGCGCACCAGGCCAGCGCCGCCACCGGATCGGCGAAACACATTGCCTGGCAGCCGCCCACACGGCCCACCAGCATGTCCATCAGCGTCAGATTAAGCGGAGTATCATCGACGATGACGACAAGCATGGCCGGCTCGCTGCATTGCAATGAGCCCAGTATCCCCCAGGCTGGCGCCGAGTTCCAGTGCGCTGTTTCTCAGTCGTCATCCTCCATTCCGCCCCGGCGTGGCACCTGGGTGGGGTCGCAGGTGATCGGACGGTAGATTTCCACCCGGTCGCCGGCCTGCAGCGGGGCGTCGAGCTTCACCAGTCTGCCGAAAACCCCCACCTTCTGTTCGGCCAGGTTGATCTGGGGATACAGCGCCAGGACTCCGGAGTGTTCGATCGCATCCTGCACGGTGGCGTCGTCCGCGACGTCGGTGCGCAGCCAGCAGTGCTGGGCGCCATCGGAATAGGCTACGCCGACTCTCATCCTTGCTCTCCTTCAGGCGGTCACGCTGTCGGCCGCAACTGTCGCGGGCGGACCCGGACGGCGGGCATGGCGGGCTTCCAGGTGGCGCTGCAGAGCCATCAGAAAGCCGAGGGCGAGGAAACCGCCCGGCGGCAGGATCATCATCAGAAAGCCCTTGTAGTCGGGAATGACCGTCAACTCGAGGAAGCGGAACGACTCGCCCAGCAGCAGGCTGGCGCTGGCGAACAGGGTGCCGCTGCCGAGCACTTCGCGCGTGCCGCCCAGCACGACCAGGGCGAGCGTGAAGCCGAGGCCCATCGCGATGCCGTCGGCAGCGGCGGCGACGACCGGCTGACGCGAAGCAAAGGCCTCGGCGCGGCCGAGGATCGCGCAGTTGACCACGATCAGCGCAATGAACAGGCCCAGGACCTTGTGCAGGTCATGCAGCCAGGCGTTCAGACTCATGTCCACGAGGGTCACCAGCGTTGCGATCAGCACGATGAAGGTCGGAATCCGCACACTGGGACTCACCCACTTGCGAATTGCCGCGACGATGCAGTTCGACAGCACCAGGACGGCGGTGGTGGCGAGGCCCATGCCCAGCCCGTTGGTCGCGGTGCTCGTCACCGCCATCAGCGGGCACAGCGCCAGCATCTGCGTGAACACGACATTCTGGCGCCACAGGCCGTCCCGGAAGATGTCGGCGAATGGCGTCCCCGGGGTGGCCGGAGGAGGGACCTGGGTCTCTTTGTCGGGGGGATTCATCGGGTTTGCTCCTGTTCTCGGATTGCCATCCGGGCGTCCTCGCCCAGCATCGCACCACGGTTGCCGGCGAACAGTTCGAGGCCACCCCGCACCGCGGTGACCACTGCGCGTGGCGTGATCGTCGCCCCGGCGAACTGATCGAAGTCGCCGCCATCCTTCTTTACCGCCCAGCGCGACGCGGGCGGGGTAGTCAGCGACTTGCCCGCAAAGTCATGCACCCACGGGTGCTTGGCCACCTCGATCTTGTCGCCCAGGCCGGGGGTTTCGGTGTGCCGGGTGACGCGTACGCCGAGCAGGCGACCGTCGCGATCGACCCCCATCACGATCTGGATCGGACCGGCATAGCCCTTGGCGACGACCGGAAAGATCACGCCCTGGATCTGACCGGCGCGACGGGCCTGATGCACCGTCAGCGAGCGCCCGCCGTCGACGGACAGGGTCACGGTGTCGGCGAGTAGATCGTTGTCGGCGAAATCCGGCGGCAGGACCTGTGCCAGCGACATGGCCATGTCCTTCGCGGCGGCCTCGGCGATCGCCGGACTGGTGTTCTGGTGGGCGAGGGCAAGGGCGGCGCTGGCGGTAAGGGCAACGATACCGAGCGAAACACCCTGGTACCACAGGGCGTCGAGCGGCGGGCGGCGGGGCGGGTTCGTGCTCATGGCGGGCAGGCTCTGACGGTTACGGTGCGGTCAGCGAACGGCCGTCGCGGCGGCGGCCGAAGATGCGCGGTCGCGTCGCGCGGTCGATCAGGGGCGCGGCAGCGTTCATCAGCATTACGGCAAAGGCGACACCTTCGGGATAGGCGCCCCAGGTCCTGATCACCCAGGTGAGCAGCCCGCAACCGAGGCCGAAGATCCATTGCCCGAGCGGTGTGCTCGGCGAGGTGACATAGTCGGTGGCGATGAAGAAGGCGCCGAGCATCACGCCGCCGGCCAGTACGTGCGCCAGTGGCGGCAGGTAGTGGTCGGGGGCGAGGAAATGGGCCAGCGCGGCGGGCAGGACCACGCCGAGCAGGAAGGCCGCCGGAATGCGGATGCCGATCACGCGTTTCAGCACCAAGAACAGGCCGCCGCCGGCAAGCAGCAGCGTGCCGGTCTCGCCCAGGCTGCCTGCGCGCGCGCCGAGTCCGAAGGCGAACGGGTCCCAGTGTCCGGTGAGCGCCTGCGACAGCGTGATCCCGCGTGACGCTTCCGCCTTGACATGTCCCAGCAGCGAGGCGCTGGTGATCGCATCGGGCGCTGTGCTGCCGAAGGTGAGCGCCAACCCGGCCAGCGGCTCGAGTCCGCTGGCGAGGTTTGCCGCATGCGGCGCAACCCACTGGGTCATTTCCACCGGGAACGAGATCAGCAGCATCACGCGCGCCGCCATCGCCGGGTTGAACAGGTTCTGCCCGAGCCCGCCGAAGGCGTGTTTGCAGACCGCGACGGCAAACACCGCGCCCACCGCGCCGATCCACCACGGCGCCCAGGGCGGCAGCGACAGCGCGAGCAGCCAGCCGGTGAGCATCGCCGAGCCGTCGGCAATCATCGGTGCCGCGGGACGGTCGGCGAGCCGTGCGCAGAATGCTTCGGTCCCCAGCGCGGCGAGCACGGTCACGCACCACAAGGTGATCGCCGGCCAGCCGAAATGCCAGAAGCCGGCCCCCGTCGCCGGTGCCAGCGCCAGCATGACCAGCATCATCACCCGTCCGACCGGGCGCGCGCCATGGGCGTGAGGCGAGGAAATCGGATTCATGCGGTGGTCTCCTCGGTGCTCGGGGCGGGACGGTCGGCGCTGCGGGCAGGAGCCGCCTTAGCAGCCTGCGTCGCTGCGGCCTTGGCGCGCTCGCGCTCGGCTTTGCGGCGCGCGGCGGCCTCCGCCTTCTCGCGTGCCTCGCGCTCCATGCGCGCGTCGCGCGCCTCGACCAGTTGGCGGACCGCGTCCTGTTTCATCTTGCTGCGGTCCTGCGCGGCGAGTTCGCCCTTGGCATGGTTGAAGTACTGCACCAGCGGAATCTGCGACGGGCACACATAGGAGCAGGTCCCGCAGCCGATACAGTCCTTTAGGCCGATTCCGACCGAGGCCGCGAGGTCGCCGCCATGGATCAGTGCCGCCATCTCCAGCGGCATCAGCCCGATCGGACAGGCGCCGACGCAGGAGGCGCAGCGGATGCAGGGACCGGGCTCGGGGCGGGTCGCAAGTTCGCTGGCGTCCAGCGCCAACAGGCCGCCACTGCCCTTGATCACCGGGATATCGAGCGACTGGACCGACAGCCCCATCATCGGACCGCCCATGACCCAGCGCGCGACCGGCGCGGTCGTCCCGCCGCAGAAGGCCACCAGGGCGGACAGCGGCGTGCCGATGCGCACCTCGAGATTGCGCGGGGTGCGGATCGCGCCGCCGGAGACGGTGACGATCCGGCGCGTGAGCGGTTCGCCGTAGCGGATCGCGCGATGGATGGCCGCCGCGGTGCCCACGTTCTGCACCATCACGCCGATATCGGCGGGACGTCCTTCGGCGGGGATCTCACGCCCGGTCAGCCACGAGATGAGCTGCTTTTCCGAACCCATCGGGTAGCGGCTCGGAACCATCACCACTTCGACGTCGGGCAGCCCGACGGCGGCTTCGCGCAGGGCCGCGATGGCCTCCGGCTTGTTGTTCTCGACCCCGATCAGCGCGTGTTCGCCACCGATCGCGCGCAGGATGATGCGCGCGCCGTCGATGACCTCCGGCGCACGTTCGCGCATCAGGCGGTCGTCGCAGCTCAGATAGGGTTCGCATTCGCCGCCGTTGAGGATCAACGTGGGAATGGCGGTCTTCTGGCCGAGGGCGAGCTTCACCGCTGCCGGGAACGTGGCCCCGCCCATGCCGACGATACCGGCCGCAGCCACCCGGCGGGCAATTTCGGCGGGTTCGAGCGCGAACGGGTCGTTGTTTTCGGCCGGCACGGCTTCATCGAATCCGTCGGGTTCGAGCAGGATCGCCGGGCCGCTGAGTCCCGAGGGGTGAGGGACCGGAACGTCGGCAATGCCGAGCACGAGCCCTGAGGTCGGTGCATGCAGGGGGGCCGAGATCGCCCCCTGGGCCTCGGCCAGGAGCTCGCCGCGCAGCACCCGTTGGCCGGTGCTCACCAGCGGCCGGGCGGGGGCACCGATATGCTGTGCCAGCGGCAGGATCAGGCGCGGCGGCAAGGGGAGCGCGGTGATCTCGGTGTCGGCCGCCGGATGTTTGCGACCTTCCGGGTGGATGCCCCAGCGCTGCAGCAGGCGACGGAGGGTGGAACGTGCAGGGGAAGTGGTTGACGGCATGATGTCCTCAGGCGCTAGCCGGCTTGGGCCAGACCCATGTCTGCAGCGTGACCGGCACCGGGGTCAGCTCGATGGCGCCGGTCGGGCACACTGCTTCGCATTTTGCGCACCCGGTGCAGGCTTCGCGGATCACCGAGTGGATCTGCTTGACCGCGCCGAGCACGGCGTCGGTGGGGCAGGATTTGAAGCACTTGGTACAGCCGATGCAGATTTCCTCGCGGACCTCGGCGATGTGCGGGACCTGGGTCTGCACCGCGCTTGCATCGAGGGCGACGCCGAGCCGGGCGGCCAGCGCCTCGGCGAGGGCCAGTCCGCCGGGTGGGCAGCAGGTCACCGCGGCGCTGCCATCGACGAGTGCTGCCGCGGCCCCGGCGCAGCCCGGAAAGCCGCACTGGCCACAGTTGCTGCCGGGCATCATGGCTTCGATCTCGGTTTCGAGGCCACCGCGCTCGACATGGAAGAAGCGCTCGGCCAGGCCGAGGACGAGGCCGAAAACGATGCCCAGTGCAGAAAGGCTCACGACGGCGATCAGCATGGCAGGCTCCTTGTGGTGGGTCCGTCGGTCAGTGGTTGGTCAGGCCGGAAAAGCCCATGAAGGCGAGCGACAGCAGGCCGGCGGTGATGAAGCCGATCGGCGCGCCGGCAAAGGCGTGCGGTACCCGGGCCAGCGCCAGGCGCTCGCGCAGTCCGGCAAACAGCACCATGACCATGGTGAAGCCCGCCGCGGAGCCCAGGCCGTACACCACGCTCCTGACGAAACCGGCACCCTCCTGCACATTGAGCAGGGCAACGCCGAGTACGGCGCAGTTGGTCGTGATCAGCGGCAGATAGATCCCCAGTACCTTGTACAGCTCGGGCGCATTCTTCTTGACCGCCATTTCGACGAACTGGACGGTGGCGGCAATCACCAGGATGAAGCCGAGAATGCGCAGGTAGCCGAGGTCGTAGGGCGCCAGCAGCGCGTACTCGAGCACCCAGGTCACCGCGCTGGCCAGGGTCAGCACGAAGGTGGTGGCCATCCCCATGCCGAGCGCACTGTCGACCTTGCGCGAAACCCCCATGAAGGGGCACAGGCCCAGGAATTTCACCAGCACCACGTTGTTGACCAGCGCGGTGCCCAGCAGCAGCATCAACCATTCGTTCATTGCCGACCTTCTCCGTCACATCCGGTTATCAATCCCTGCATTGCATGAGCCGTGCCACTGCATCGCGCGGCGCAAGTTCATGATTTGCGGCGCTTGTTCGGCAAATGAGGAGCGCGGGCGATGTATCGAGTGCGCCAGCTTCCGCTGCTTTGTCGCGAACCCGACAGGGGGTGGCGGCGGGAACCGGACCTGCCTGCGCGGCGCGCGGCGACCGCTTGACGGCGGTTCGTGCCATGCACCGTGGCAGTGCATCGCATTGTAGGGTTTGGCACAATGTTTGCTTTGTTCGGGGTGATTCGTCCTTCAAGAGACTGCCATGTCCGCCCTCGACCCGATTCAAACCGTTTTTGCCGATGCCGTCTTTCACGATGCAGTCGAGCAGTCGGCAATCGCGATATCGATCACCGACGCAAACGCCCGCATCCTGTACGTGAATCCGGCTTTCTGCGCGATCACCGGTTACGCGGCGTCCGAAGTTGTGGGGCACAGACAGTCGCTGCTGTCCTACAAGTCGACCCCCAAGGAGGTGTATCAGGCCTTGTGGCAGGCGCTGAAGTCGGGCCAGCCGTGGACCGGACGCCTGCTCAACCGGCGCCGCGACGGTTCGCCTTACGTGGCCGAACTCACGGTGACGCCGCTGCGTTCGTCGGCCGGGGGCGACGAGCCCACCCGCTACCTCGGCATGCATTGGGACGCCACCGAGGAGCATCGGCTGGCGCGGCAGTTGAGCAACCACAAGCAACTCATCGAATCGGTGATCTCGGTCGCGCCGATGGCGGTCGCCCTGCTCGACGTGGACGGCAAGGTGGTGCTCGATAACCCGGCCTATCGACGGGTGGTGGCGGAGATGCTGGTGAGCGAGCCGGCGCATGCGGTGATGGATGCGCTGCGCCAGAGCCTGGGTGAGGGCTTCAACCATGCGTTGGCGCATCGGCGGGCCCTGCTCAATCACGAACTGCGCTTCGACCGTGGCCCGGGCGAGCCGCGCTGGTATTCCTGCTCGGTTTCGTGGTTCGAGGAGCGGCACACCAGCCCGGATGCCTTCTATGGCGACGGCTGCTCGGACTACATGTTGCTGGTGATGCACGATATCAGTGCATCCAAGCGCCAGCAGGAGGCTTTGCGCATCGCCGCGATGCGCGCGATGTTGTCCGAGGGCGAGTTCAACCAGAGCCTGCGCGAGGCGCTGTCGGGGGCGATCTTCCAGTTGCAGGGGCCGGTCAATCTGATCACCGCGGCGGCCAACCTGCAGCGCCGGCGCAGCGGCGGCGCGGCCGGCGGCGACGCCCTGGCCAAGGCCCTGTCCGACGCCCAGAGTGCGGGCGAACAGGCGATCGCCACGCTGCAGTCGGCCATGCCCCCCGAGGCCGACGCGCCGACCGGGCTGGTCAATCTGAATGAAGTGGTGCGCGATGTGCTGATGCTGGAAACCGAGACTTTCCTCTCCGCCGGGGTCACGGTCGACTGGCATCCGGCCCACGTGCTGCCTTCGGTCAAGGGCAATCCGACCGCGCTGCGTACCCTGTTCCGGGTGCTGGTGTCGAATGCGGTCGAGGCGATGAATGTGCGCGGCTGGGCCGAGCGCAGCCTGAGTCTGACCACCGAGGTGCGCGATGGTCATGTCCGCGCCGCAGTTACCGACACCGGCCCGGGCATACCCGAAGCGCTGCGCCTGAAGGTCTTCGAACCCTTCTTCTCGACCAAGCAGACCCGCAGCGCCGGGCGTGGGGTCGGTCTTTCGCTGGCACAGGAGATCGTCAGTCGTCACCGCGGCATGCTGGAGATCGACCCGGCGCATTCCGGCGGGTGCCGTGTGCTGATCAGCTTTCCGGCGCTCAGCCACGTGCCTTCGACCGAAGCGGAGGCCTACCGATGAATGCCGCCGAATTTCCCGATCCGAGCAGCCAGCGCATCGCTTGGCTCGAGTCCTCGGTGGAGGCGCTGTATCGGGTGAGCCGGGTGTTGTCGCGTTCGCTCGAACTGCGCGAGACCCTGTCCGAGGTGTTGCGGGTGCTCGACGAGGAGTGCGGCTTCAACCGCGCCCTGGTCTCCCTCAGCGAGCCCGGTGGCGACACGATGGCCATTTCTGCCCTGCACGGCGTCGATGCGGTGATCGATCCGGACATCCGCTGGCGCGCGGGCGAGGGCGTGATCGGTACCGTGCAGCAGCGTTCGCGTCCGCTGGTGCTGCCGCGCCTGGCCGACAACCCGAACTACCTGCCCCAGCGCGGCGTGTTCGACGGTGATGCGCCCTTCATCGGGGTGCCGATCCGTGCGGCGCAGGAAACCGTCGGCGTGCTCGCCCTGCAGCCCCCGGTGGCGCTGCGCGAACGCCTCGACGATGACGCCCACTTCGCCGAGATGGTGGCCAACCTGATCGGGCAGACGGTGCGGTTGTCCTGTCAGGTGCGGCAGGAACGCCGCGATTTGTCCGAAGAGCGCGACAGCCTGCGGCGCACCGTGCGCAACCACTTCGGCTTCGACAGCATCATCGGCCACACCGCGGTGATGCGGAAGGTGTTCGACCAGGTGCGCCAGGTCGCGAAGTGGAACACCACGGTGCTGGTGCGCGGCGAGACCGGCACCGGCAAGGAGCTCATCGCCCAGGCCATCCACTACAATTCGCCGCGTGCCGCCGGCCCTTTCGTCAAGCTCAACTGTGCGGCGCTGCCGGAAAACCTGCTCGAGTCCGAACTCTTCGGCCACGAGAAGGGTGCCTTCACCGGTGCGCTCACCCAGCGCAAGGGGCGCTTCGAAACCGCCGATGCCGGCACCCTGTTCCTCGACGAGATCGGCGAGATCTCCGCGTCCTTCCAGGCCAAGCTGCTGCGCGTGTTGCAGGAGGGCGAACTGGAGCGGGTGGGCGGGGTGCGCACGCTGCGGGTCGACGTGCGGGTGATTGCGGCGACCAACCGCGACCTCGAGATGGAGGTCGACGCCGGCAAGTTCCGCGAGGACTTGTTCTACCGCCTCAACGTCATGCCCATCATGTTGCCGCCGCTGCGCGAACGGGTCGAGGACATCCCCGAGATTGCCGCCTTCCTGGTGGACAAGGTGGCAAAGATGCAGGGTCGGCCCTTGTCGATCACCGACAGTGCCTTGCGCATCCTGTTGCATCACGCCTGGCCGGGGAATGTGCGCGAGCTGGAAAACTGCATTGAGCGCGCGGCGGTGATGAGCGAAGATGGCGTGATCGATCGCGATCTGATCCTGGTCTCGGGGGTCGAGGAGCGGGTCAGTCCGATGCGCGGCGGCGCGGCGGTGGACCTCGACGACCCCGATCTCGACGAGCGCGAGCGGGTCATCGCCGCACTCGAGCAGGCCGGCTGGGTGCAGGCCAAGGCCGCGCGCCTGCTCAACATGACCCCGCGCCAGATCGCCTACCGGATCCAGACCCTCAACATCAAGGTGCGCCAGATCTAGGAGGCTGTCGCACTTGAGCGATCGTCGCGAGTCGAGTGGAACAAGCGTGGTCGTGTGCGAGTCTATTTGGAACGGTAGCCTCGCTGCCGAACCGGACACTTCCGCGACCGCCGCTCCCGTGCACCACATGGCCAGAGCGTTCGGTTGGGGGTGACCGGCCTTGCTTTGCGGCAATTCTCGTAGAAGGAGAACAAGAATGCGCCCGAATAGATTCCTATCCGTTCTCATGATTCTGTGCGTCGCCTCCAGCACGATGATCCATAGTGCACAGGCCGCGCTCATCGGTACCGAGCAGGCCGTCGCCGCGCAGACTGCCACGATTCCCCAGGGCGATGGACATGCGCGCCTCGCCCAAGCGCTCGGGCGTGCCGACGTGCAGGCCCAGCTCGAGCGGCTCGGTGTCGGCGCGGACGAGGCGAAGGCACGCGTTGCTGCGCTCAGTGACGAAGAAGCCGCCCGGCTCGCCGTGCAGATCGACAGCGCGCCGGCCGGTAGCGGCATCGTCGGCGCGCTGCTGCTGGTGTTCTTCGTGCTGCTCGCCACCGACATCCTCGGCCTGACGAAGGTCTTCCCCTTCACCCGTTCAGTGCGCTGAGCGGAGGAGGCCGGCTTGCGCGCCATCGGCGCCAAGGAGGGACGGGGGCCGGGGCGCGTCGGCGCGTTCGCCCTCATCCTGGCTATCGCGCTCCTTGCGGGCTGCGCCGTGCAGGCTCCGCGCTTGCGCGAAGCGCCCCCGGCCGGCCTGCCGCCGCGCGTCGAACTTACCGCCACGCCTTTCTTTCCGCAGCAGGACTACCTGTGCGGACCGGCGGCGCTGGCGACGGTGCTCGGCGCGGCCGGCCTGACCGTCTCGCCCGAGACGCTCGCGGCGCAGATCTTCCTGCCGGCGCGCAAGGGGACACTGCAGTTGGAGATGCTCGCCGGCGCCCGCCGCCACGGCGCGGTCGCGATCGAGATCCCCGGTACGCTGGAGGCGGTGCTGCGCGAGACCGCGGCCGGCCGGCCGGTAATAGTGCTGCAGAACCTGGGGCTGGCGTGGGCGCCGGGCTGGCATTACGCGGTTGTCGTGGGCTACGACCTGGCGCGCGGACAGGTGGTGTTGCGCTCGGGCACGACCGCGCGCGAGGTGCTCGCGCTGACGACCTTCGAACACACCTGGAAGCGGAGCGGCTTCTGGGCCTTCGTCGCGGTTCCGCCCGGACAACTGCCGGTCACCGCGACCGAGGAGGCCGCCACTCGCGCACTCGTCGCCTTCGAGCGCGGCGCCCCACCTGCGGCCGCGGTGGCTGCCTATGCCGGCGCGCTCGAACGCTGGCCGGACAACCTCACGCTGGCGATCGGACTCGGCAACGTCCGTTACGCCGCCGGCGACAAGGCCGGGGCCGAACATGCCTTTCGCGCCGCCGCCGAGCGCCATCGGAGCGCGGTGGCGCTCAATAACCTCGCCACCGTGCAACTCGAACTGGGTCGCCGCGATGAAGCGCGCGCGACGGCGCAGGCGGCGGTCGAACTCGGCGGCCCGCTGCAGGACGCCGCGCGGGCGACGCTGCGCGCGATCGAAGCGGCCGAGCCGCGCTGAGGGGGCCGCCCGGCGGGGCGGGGCGGCCGTGGCCGGCTCCGCCAGCCCATGTCCGCTTTGTTGCGAGTGCCACACCGGGGGGCTGTGAGGTATCCGACAAACAAGCGCTTGCCAATGAAAACTGTTAAGTAAAAACAGTATGTTGCGTTGCGTTTGTCGTTGGCACGGGCCTTGCGGAGATATCCCCGTCAGACATCACAAGGGGATCGACGATGGAACTCCCGGTCATCAGCAATACGGCGCCTGCCGAAGCTTCGGGCGGCGGCTGTAGCGAAAGTGGGTGTGGTACGGCGCCGGATGGTCTCTCCCATCTGCCCGACCATATCCGTTCGAAGGTGCAGGACCACCCCTGTTATTCGGAGGAGGCCCATCACTACTTTGCGCGCATGCACGTCGCGGTGGCGCCGGCCTGCAACATTCAGTGCAACTACTGCAACCGCAAGTACGACTGCTCCAACGAGTCGCGTCCCGGTGTGGTCTCCGAACTGATGACCCCCGATCAGGCGGTGAAGAAGACGCTGGCGGTGGCCGCGGCGATTCCGCAGATGACGGTGCTCGGCATCGCCGGCCCCGGGGATCCTCTCGCCAACCCCGAGCGCACCTTCGAGACGTTCCGCCAGCTCTCGGAACAGGCGCCGGACATCAAGCTCTGCGTGTCGACCAACGGTTTGTCGCTGCCGGAATCGGTGGACGAACTCGCCAAGCACAACATCGACCACGTCACGATCACGATCAACTGCGTCGATCCCGAGATCGGCGCCAAGATCTACCCGTGGATCTTCTGGGAGAACAAGCGCATTCGCGGCATCGAAGGCGCGAAGATCCTGATCGAGCAGCAGCAGAAGGGGCTCGAGATGCTGACCGCGCGCGGCATCCTGGTGAAGGTCAACTCGGTGATGATCCCGGGGGTGAACGACCAGCACCTCAAGGAGGTGTCGAAGGTGGTGAAGGGCAAGGGCGCCTTCCTGCACAACGTGATGCCGCTGATCGCCGAGGCCGAGCACGGCACCTACTACGGCATCATGGGCCAGCCCGAACCGACCCCGCTCGAACTGCAGGCACTGCAGGACGACTGCTCGGGCGACATGTCGATGATGCGCCACTGCCGCCAGTGCCGCGCCGACGCGGTCGGTCTGCTCGGCGAGGATCGCGGCGAGGAGTTCACCCTCGACAAGATCGACGCGATGGAGGTCGATTACGCCACCGCGATGGTCGAGCGCGCCAAGGTCCATGACGCGATCACCACCGAGCTCGAGATGAAGCGCGCACTCAAGGCCGCACCGAAGTTCAATCCGGTCGCCGAAGAGGCTGCCCCGGCCACACGCAGCATCCGCATCGCGGTGGCGACCAAGGGCGGCGGCGTGATCAACGAGCATTTCGGTCATGCCCACGAGTTCCTGGTGTACGAAGTCGGCGCGACCGAGCATCGCTTCCTCGGTCATCGCAAGTGCACCGCGTATTGCATGGGCGACGAATCCTGCGGCGATGGCGAGACCGTGCTCGGCGGCATCATCAAGTCGCTCGAAGGGGTGGAGGTGCTGCTGGCGAGCAAGATCGGCTTCGAACCCTGGGCCGATCTCGAGAAGGCCGGCATCAAGCCCAACGGCGAGCACGCGATGGAGCCGATCGAGGACGCGATCCGCGCGGTGTACGACGAAATGGCCGCGGCCGGAAAGCTGGCCTTGCCGGCGGTCGGCGCAGCGGTTCAGGCCGCCTGAGAGGAGCGCGTTCATGTCACTCGAAATCGTCGATTCCTGTGTGGGCTGCTACGCCTGCGAACCGCTGTGCCCGAACAAGGCCATCTCGGCGGTGATGCAGCCGGGGGAGCCGCTGTTCTTCATCAACCCGGACAAGTGCACCGAGTGCCTCGGTGATCACGATCTGCCGCAGTGCGCGGAGATCTGTCCGATCGAGGGCGCGATCGTCGACGAGTACGGCGAAGCGCTCAATCCCTACGGCTCGCTGACCGGCATCCCGCTCCATCTGCTCGAACAGTTGAGGGAAGCGGAATGCCGTCAGTAAGCCTGTGGTGGAAGCCCGGTTGCGCCACCAACACCCGCCAGATCGCCCTGCTCGAGGCCGCCGGGTGCGAGGTCGAGGTGCGCGACCTGCTCACCGAAGCGTGGACGCCTGCCGTGCTGGCCGGCTTCCTGGGCGCGCGACCGGTCAGCGAATGGTTCAATCCGGCCGCCCCGGCGCTGAAGGACGGATCGGTGAACCCGGCCGCGTTCAGCGCTGAGGCGGCGCTGGATCGTCTCGTCGCCGAGCCCATCCTGATCCGCCGGCCCCTGCTCGAAGTGGGCGGGCTGCGGTGCAGTGGTTTCGACCCCGACTGGCTGGCACGCCGCGGTATCGTGCTGCCGGACGGTCCGGTTCCGCAGGGCTGCAGCCACGGCGAGGACGGTCACGCGCCCAGGCCCTACCGCAACCCGGCCGCGTACTGCGCGCCGCCGTCGGGCGCGAGCCTGTCATGACTGCGGCCCGGCTGCACGCCGGTGTCCGTGCGCGCGCCCGGGGCGAGCGGCGCTGGGGCGCGGTGCCGGTGTCGGGAGGCGGTGCACGATGAGCCGCAGCGGTGCGGTCCGTGCCGGCGAACCCGTTGCCATCGCCCGCGATGTGCACTGGGTGGGGGCGCTCGACCCGGACCTGCGCCAGTTCGACATCATCCTGCGCACCGCCAACGGCACCAGCTACAACGCCTACGCGGTGCGCGGGAGCGCGGGCGTGGCGGTGATCGACACCGTCAAGGCCGAGTTCGCCGACGTCTTCTTCGCCCGCCTATGGTCCTGTTGCCGGCCTGACGAGATCCGCGCGATCGTGCTCAATCACCTCGAGCCGGATCACACCGGGGCCTTGCCCGAGCTGCTGGCAGCGGCACCGCAGGCCACCGTCTACCTGTCCTACCCGGCGCTGAAGATGCTCAAGGGGGTGGTCAAGGACGGGGTGGACGAGTCGCGCATCGTGCCGGTCGACGAAGACACCCGGATCGACCTCGGCGGGCGCACGCTGCGCTTTCTTCACACGCCCTATCTGCACTGGCCCGATACCCAATGCACCTGGGTCGAGGAAGAGGGGCTGCTGTTCTCCGGCGACGTGTTCGGTTGCCACTTCTGCGATTCGCGGCTGTTCAACGACCGCGTCGGCGATTTCCGCTTCTCCTTCGACTACTACTACCAGCACATCATGCGGCCCTTTCGCGAGCATGTGCTGACCGCGCTCGACCTGATCGAGCCGCTCGCGATCCGGCTGATCGCGCCTGCCCATGGCCCGATCCTGCGCGATCTGCCGACGAACTATGTACGGCGCTATCGCCAGCTCGCCGCGCCCTTGCTCGCCAACGAAGCCGGCGAACGGGAGAAGACCCTGCTGGTGTTCTACATCAGCGCCTACGGCAACACGGCGCGCATGGCGGAGGCGGTGCGCGACGGCGCCGAGGGGGTCGAGGGTGTGCGGGTGTCGCTGTACGACATCGCCGGCGGCGACCCGGGGCCCTTCGTCGACCTGATCGAGGAGGCCGACGGCCTCGTGTTCGGTTCGCCGACGATCAATGGCGACGCGGTCAAGCCGGTGTGGGACCTGCTGTCGTCGCTGACCCTGGTCAAGGTCAAGGGCAAGTTCGGCGCCGCCTTCGGCTCCTATGGCTGGAGCGGCGAGGCGGTCAACCTGGTCGAGGACCGCCTGCGCGGACTCAAGCTGCGGGTGCCGCGCCCCGGGGTCAAGGCCAAGCTCATTCCCACCGACGAGGAGCTCGCCAGCTGTGCCGCGCTCGGTCGCGAACTGGCCGAGCACCTGGTCGGCCGTTCCGCTCATCGTCATGTCGATTTCACCGCGCCCGGCGCACTGACCGTATAGGACTCCCATCATGCCCAAGGCACAGGTTACCTTCGAAGACATCGGCATCACCGTCACGGTGCCGGCCGGTACCCGGCTCATCGAGGTATCGGAAAAGATCGGCGCCGGACTCACCTACGGCTGCCGTGAAGGCGAATGCGGTACCTGCATGATGAAGATCGTTTCCGGTGCCGAGCATCTGGCCAATCCGTCGGTCCTCGAGGACAAGGTGCTCAAGGAAAACTACGCCGGCGTGAAGAACCGGCTTGCCTGCCAGGCCCAGGTACTGGGTGGCCACGTCGTCGTGCGCCCGGGCTGAAGCCCCGGCCGACCCTTACAACAACCGGCAGAGAGGCCGTTCAATCAACCACCGTGGAGCGTCACCATGCCCAATATCACTTTCTCGAGCCCGATCCACAAGGACAAGACTGTCTATGCGGTCGCCGGCTCACACACCCAGACCATCCTCAAGATCGCCAAGGACAACCATATCCCGATCGACTTTTCCTGTGAGGACGGCGAGTGCGCCACCTGCATGGTCAAGATCACGCCGCTGGGAAACCACGGCAGCCGCCTCGACCCGATGGCCAGCCGCCTGACCGACAAGGAACTGGTGGTGCTGCGCGAGCACAAGAAAGTCACCGCCGACGACATCGAGCGCATGCGCGTCGAGGACGTCTCGGTCACGCCGTGGCGCCTGGCCTGCCAGATGATCCTGCGTGACGAGGATCTGCTGGTCGAGTACTGACCTGCCCGACCCGGCACGCCGGTGTGCGCCGTCTGCATGCCGTGGTGCCGCTCTTGTGACCCGACATGAGGTTTTCGCCATGCTTGCACCGCTGAGTTCTCGCCCGTCGCCCGCCCGCGCTGCGCTGCACGACCATCTGATGCGGCATGCGGCGGGTCATCCCAATGACGAATTCTTCGCCCATCTGATCGCCGGGTGGACGCTCGGCGATGGCATGCTGCCGGCCGATTTCGGCCTCGGCGACGTCCGTTTCGCCGCACTGATCAGCCGTCACTTTCCCGGGCTGAGGTGGCAGCCGAAGGCCGACCTGAGCCCGCAGCCGACCCTGCATCCCGAATTCGAGGATCTGGTGCGCTTCATCGGTGAGCATGCCGATGCCGGCGTTTCCGGTGCGGCCGACATGGCGCAGATCCTCGCCACCGCCTGCATGGGTAGCGACCATCTGTGGCAGGACCTCGGCCTGCCGTCACGCCGGGAGTTGTCGCAGCTCGTGGCGCTCAGCTTTCCCGAGCTGGCGCTGGCCAACAACCGCGACATGAAGTGGAAGAAATTCCTCTATCGCGAGCTGTGCCAGCGCGAGGGCATCTTCGTCTGTGCCTCGCCATCGTGCGAGGCATGCGCCGACTACGCCAACTGCTTCGGGCCCGAGGTGTGAAATCCTGCGTGTCGCCGATGCGCGCCGGTTCCGCGGACCTGCTCAGGTCCGACGACGCCGGTCGCGAACGGCTGCTGGTGCGTGCGCGCGGTGCGATGCTCGGCCTCGCGATCGGCGATGCCCTCGGCGCCACGGTGGAGTTCATGACCCCGCGCGAGATCGGTGCGCAGTACGGCGTGCACGACCGCATCCGGGGCGGCGGCTGGCTGCGACTGGCCGCCGGGGCGGTGACCGACGACACCACGATGACGCTTGCGCTGGCCGAGGCGTGGCTGGAAGCGCGGGGTGCGCCCGCGGCCGAGGCCTGTGCGCGGGCGTTCGATGGCTGGATGCGGAGCAAGCCGGTGGATATCGGCAATACCGTGCGCCGCGGCATCGTACGCTGGCGTCTGACCGGCAGCCCCGAGGCGCCGCCATCGGCGGATGCCGGCAACGGCGCCACCATGCGCTGCCTGCCGGTGGCGCTGGCCGCCTTCGGCGGCGATCCGGACGCGATCGAACATGCCGCGCTGGTGCAGGCCCGGGTGACCCATCACAACCCGCTGACCGATGCGGCCACGCTGTGCGTGGTCGGCATGGTCCAGGCCGCGCTCGCCGGCGATGGCCAGCGGCGCGTGCTGGCGCGTGCCGATGCGCTGGTCGCGGCGCACCCCGAGTTCAATTTCCGTGGCTCGCGCTGCGACAATCCCAGCGGCTACATCGTCGACACCATGCGTGCGGTATTCCAGGCGATGGACGATGACGAGGGTTTCGAGGCGGTGCTGGTCGACGTCGTCAATCGCGGCGGTGACGCGGATACCACCGGGGCGATCGCCGGCATGGTGATGGGGGCGGTGGCCGGGGAGGGCGCCCTGCCCCGACGCTGGCTCGAAGCCCTCTGCCCGCCGCTGCGCGAAGCCTGTGTCCATGCCGCGGCCGGCCTCATCGCCCTCGCGCCGGCGCTGGCCGGCTCCCGGGGATGAGGGCGTACAGGCCGGGCGCATCTAGCCGGGCGTGCCCGTCTTTCGCAGGTGGGCGGCGAGGGCCGCGTCCATCGTGGCGAGGTGCAGATCGAACCACTCGGGCAGGCGCTCGCGCACATAGGCCCGGACCAGGATCAGCCGCCCGCCCTGAACGCTGCGGTTGAAGGCGCGCAGTTCGGCCAGCACGCGCTGATGTTCGCCGATGTGCTCGCCGATCGCCGGGAAGCGGCTGGCGCGCATGTTTGCATCCTCGGCGCTGAAGTGCGTGCGGCTGTGATCGAGCAGTTGGCCGAACAGTGCGCCGAACTCGTCATCGCCGGCCGCCGCCAGCCGCGCCGCCAGGGCCACGAACTCGCGGTGGGTGGCGTCCATTTCCGCCACCCCGAGCGGATGGCGGCTTTCGTTCCACTGCAGCATGCTCAGGCCGCTTCGGCGATCGGCAATCCGGCCAGCTCGCGCCAGTCGGCATCGACCACTTCGAGCCCGATGCGCGCGCAGAAGCGCTTCTCCTTGTCGTTCGCATCCGGGATCAGCGCCCAGCCGGCAGGCTCGCCGGCGCCGTAGATGAAGTCGGCGAGCAGCATGCGGATGGTGTCGCGGTTCAGGCGCGCACCGAGCACCACGTAGCGCAGCCCCTTGCGCCGTTCCTTGAGGTAGGGCGGGATCGCGAAGCCGCCCATCAGCTCGGTGATGTAGTCGACGAAGTCGGCGTCGGAGGCGATCCAGTTCGGTTCCGGCCACGGCGTGCCACAGGGCTTGAACAGGATGGGCGCAGCGGGATCGATCGCGCTTTCGTCCGCTGCCGCGGTGTAGGCGGTGCCGTTGTGACGGAACAGCTTGTAGCGCAGCCCGCCGGCAACGCGGGCGATGCCGACGATCAGCGTATGCGGGCGGGTGGCCCAGGCCTGCTGCAGGCCGGTGTCGCGATTGAGGTCGATGAGGTAGGGCAGTTCGAGCCCGTTGAGCCAGTCATGGAGCGCCGCCGTCGACCAGTCGCGGTCGGCATAGATGCCCTCGAGGGCGCGGTTGACTGCCACCCGGCCGCGCTTGAGCTCGATGTTCATCGCCGCGCGCGGGAACTCGTACATCAAGCGCGGCGACATCGGCTGGCCGTTGTTCAGGGCGAGGATCAGCTCGTCACTGGTGGCGGGAATCTTGGCCCCAGTCTTGGTGTGGGTGACATCGGCGAGCGCGTCGGCGCCGATGAAGGGCACCACTTGACCGGCAGCGAGGCCGGCACGGATCTGGTCGAGGATGGTCGTCATGAGTGTTCCTTGTCGAGACAGGCGCAAAGTGCGCGGGGTCGACAGCGTCATCCGCAAGATCGATGCCACTGCGCAAACCCGCGCGCAAGCGTGCAGGGCCGCGGTCTGCGGCACACCGACCGAGAGTTTGCGGCGGCGGGTGTCGTGCGCGCGGCGCTGCCGTGTCGGGTTTGCGACAGGGAGCGCCGCGCCGAACGCACGCCACTGGCGGGCGGCGTACGCCACGTCTGCTCAGCATTCCCGCCCGACCGCGACCACCCCGCCGATCACCAGGAATTCGTCCTCGCCCTGCAACAGCCCCGGCAGCAGGCCGGTGAACGCGAGGATCTTCGCCAGCGGCACGGCGCACGAGATCACGACGTCGCCGAATTCGTCGGCACGCTCCCGGCTGGCGGAAAAGGAACTGAGATTGTTGAGCTCGACCAGGTGGCGACCGTCATCGAGAAGGTGCAGGCCGGGCAGGCTGCGGGTACCGGACAGCCCCCGGTAGAGCAGCAGGTGGCTCGCGCCGGGGAAGCGGCGGGCCAGCTCGTCCTGCGACCAGGCATAGAGCAGGTCGACCTGGGCCTCGAGTGCGGCCGTGGTGTACAGCCCGGCGGCGACCTCGCGCTCGAAACCGACGCGCGACGCGCTGCCGCCGTTGCCGACCGGACCACGGTGGAAGCGGGTCAGCAGGCCGAAGCGTGACTCGACCCAGGCCTTGAGGATCGCCCCCTCGCGGCTTTCCGCATCGAACAGCCAGCCGCGCAGCAGGCGCAGGTAATCCAGTCTGCTGCGATCGATCCGGGCGTGCGCCGACAGGCCCTGGGCCACCGGGTCGTCGATCAGGAAGTGCGCATTCATGTAGGTGCGGAACATCCGGGCGCGCGCGCCCGGGCTGTCGAGGGCGGCCGTGCGCTCGAACAGCGGGCGGTGCAGCGGCAGCACGCCGTCCAGTTCGAGCATGCACGGCGCGAGCTGGAAGGCGAAGCTCGCGAGCGCCTCCGCGGGCAGGTTGCAGCGATTGAGCGAGCGTCGCCCGGCGGGCGGAACGGTGGTGCGGGCGAGGCTTGCAGGAATTCCGACGTGAATGTTGTCGGCCCTACAAATTGTAGGGGTTTTGTCGCATACGGGGACCGGTACGACTTCGGATGTAGGGGCTGAATCGTCTTGCATTTCAATTGCTTATCGAAAATTTTCGAAAGTGGCACGCTCATTGCGAAAGCTTGCTCGTGGTTCAACGCAACACGATCGATTCACGAGTCCCAGTTCCGACAAGGAGTAACGCACCATGGCAAAACTTCGTCAAGCCGCCATCTATGGCAAGGGTGGCATCGGCAAATCCACCACCACCCAGAACCTCGTCGCCGCGCTCGCTGAAGCCGGCAAGAAGGTCATGATCGTCGGCTGCGATCCGAAGGCCGATTCGACCCGCCTGATCCTGCACTCGAAGGCTCAGAACTCGGTCATGGAACTCGCCGCCGAAGCCGGCAGCGTGGAAGATCTCGAACTCGAGGACGTCATGTCCGTCGGTTTCGGTGATGTCAAATGCGTCGAGTCCGGTGGCCCGGAACCCGGCGTCGGCTGCGCCGGCCGTGGCGTGATCACCGCGATCAACTTCCTCGAAGAGGAAGGCGCCTACGACGAAGACCTCGACTTCGTGTTCTACGACGTGCTCGGTGACGTGGTCTGTGGCGGCTTCGCCATGCCCATCCGCGAGAACAAGGCACAGGAAATCTACATCGTCTGCTCCGGCGAAATGATGGCCATGTACGCGGCCAACAACATCGCCAAGGGCATCGTGAAGTACGCCAACTCCGGTAGCGTGCGTCTGGCCGGCCTGATCTGCAACAGCCGCAACACCGACCGCGAAGACGAACTGATCATGGCCCTGGCGGAAAAGCTCGGCACCCAGATGATCCACTTCGTGCCCCGTGACAACGCCGTGCAGCACGCCGAAATCCGCCGCATGACCGTGATCGAGTACGACCCGACCCACAAGCAGGCCGACGAGTACCGCGCGTTGGCACGCAAGATCGTCGACAACACCAAGTTCGTGATCCCGACCCCGATCACCATGGACGAGCTCGAAGAGCTGCTGATGGAGTTCGGCATCATGGAAGTGGAAAACACCGCCATCATCGGCAAGACCGCCGCCGAACTGGCTGCCGACGCCGCTGCCGCTGCCTGATCTGCCGCGCGGGCGTGAAGTCCGCGCACTCAGCCCGGCGGGTGGTCCACCCCGGCCGCCGGGTATCGCGCAAAACCTAAACACGGTGTGCACAGATTGGTGCCAGCGTGAACAGGAGAAGCAAGATGTCTACACTCACCCGTGAAGAAACCGAGAGCCTGATCCAGGAAGTGCTCGAGGTCTATCCCGAGAAGGCCAAGAAAGATCGCGCCAAGCACCTCGCGATCAATGACCAGTCGGTCGAGCAGTCGAAGAAGTGCATCACCTCCAACCGCAAGTCGCTGCCCGGCGTGATGACCATCCGCGGCTGCGCCTACGCCGGTTCGCGCGGCGTGGTGTGGGGTCCGGTCAAGGACATGATCCACATCTCGCACGGCCCGGTCGGCTGTGGCCAGTACTCGCGTGCCGGTCGGCGCAACTATTACGTCGGCACCACCGGCGTGAACACCTTTGCCGAGATGAACTTCACCTCCGACTTCCAGGAGAAGGACATCGTTTTCGGCGGCGACAAGAAGCTCGCCAAGATCATGAACGAGATCGAAGGCCTGTTCCCGCTGCACAAGGGCATCACCGTGCAGTCCGAGTGCCCGATCGGCCTCATCGGCGACGACATCGAAGCCGTCTCCAAGAAGGCCGCCAAGGAGCTCAACAAGGTCGTGGTGCCGGTGCGTTGCGAGGGTTTCCGCGGCGTGTCGCAGTCGCTCGGCCACCACATCGCCAACGACGCGGTGCGTGACTGGGTGCTGTCGAACCGCGACGGCCAGCACTTCGAATCGACCCCGTACGACGTCACCATCATCGGCGACTACAACATCGGCGGCGACGCCTGGGCCTCGCGCATCTTCCTCGAGGAGATGGGTCTGCGCGTGATCGCGCAGTGGTCCGGCGACGGCACCATCGCCGAAATGGAAAACACCCCGAAGGCGAAGCTGAACCTGCTGCACTGCTACCGCTCGATGAACTACATCAGCCGGCACATGGAAGAGAAGTACGGCATCCCCTGGATGGAGTACAACTTCTTCGGCCCGACCAAGATCGAAGAGTCGCTGCGCCGCATCGCCGCCTTCTTCGACGACTCCATCAAGGAGAAGTGCGAGCTGGTGATCGCGCGCTACAAGCCGATGATGCAAGCCGTCATCGACAAGTACAAGCCGCGTCTGCAGGGCAAGCGCGTCATGCTCTACATTGGTGGCCTGCGTCCGCGCCACGTGATCGGCGCGTACGAAGACCTGGGCATGGAAGTGGTCGGCACCGGCTACGAATTCGGCCACAACGACGACTACGACCGCACCATCCAGGAAATGGGCAACGCCACGCTGCTCTATGACGACGTCACCGGCTTCGAGCTGGAAGAGTTCGTCAAGCGCATCAAGCCCGACCTCGTCGGCTCCGGCATCAAGGAAAAGTACATCTATCAGAAGATGGGCATTCCCTTCCGCCAGATGCACAGCTGGGACTACTCCGGCCCCTACCACGGCTTCGACGGCTTCGCCATCTTCGCCCGTGACATGGACATGACGCTGAACAACCCGTGCTGGGGCAAGCAAACCCCGCCGTGGAAGCTCGTCAAGCCCGCCGAAGAAGTCAAGGCCGCTGCGTAATCAGTGAGGCCGGCCGGACCGACGTTGCGATCCGCCTGTGGCCCGGCCCCTGTGCAGGGGGCGGGGGTAACGGGTCGCGACGAGCGCCGGTGAGCAATGCGTGATGTGCGGGCTCAGTCCCGCACAACCCAAAACCTTGTGCCTGTCGTCCGCAGATTGGCGGCGCAGGCAAGGAGCCAGAAATGCAGACCGTTGACGACATCAAGCCCTGCTACCCGCTGTTCCGCGACGACGACTACAAGGCGTCGCTGAAGAACAAACAGGATCTGTTCGAGGAACGCCACCCGGACGACAAGATCGCGGAAGTGTTCCAGTGGACCACCACCGCCGAATA
Organism: Azoarcus sp. Soil_N_20; assembly: GCF_057656155.1. NCBI lineage: Bacteria > Pseudomonadati > Pseudomonadota > Betaproteobacteria > Rhodocyclales > Zoogloeaceae > Azoarcus > Azoarcus sp. Soil_N_20. The sequence goes on from NZ_JBDGKX010000008.1 coordinate 144,769, forward strand.
CCAGGAACTCAACTTCAAGCGCGAAGCGCTCACCATCAACCCCGCCAAGGCATGCCAGCCGCTGGGCGCGGTGCTGTGCTCGCTCGGCTTCCACAAGACCCTGCCCTATGTGCATGGCTCGCAGGGTTGCGTGGCCTACTTCCGCACCTACTTCAACCGCCACTTCAAGGAGCCCATCTCCTGCGTGTCCGACTCCATGACCGAAGATGCGGCGGTGTTCGGCGGGCAGAAGAACATGTTCGACGGCCTGGAAAACGCCAAGGCGCTGTACAAGCCCGACATGATCGCGGTGTCCACCACGTGCATGGCCGAAGTCATCGGCGACGACCTCAATGCCTTCATCAACAACACCAAGAAGGCCGGGCATATCGAGCAGGACTATCCGGTTCCCTACGCCCACACGCCGTCCTTCGTCGGCAGCCACACCACCGGCTGGGACAACATGTTCGAGGGCATCGCACGCTACTTCACCCTCAACACCATGGAAGGCAAGGCGCCCGGGAAGAACGGCAAGCTCAACTTCGTACCCGGCTTCGAGACCTACCTCGGCAACTACCGCGTGATCAAGCGCATGATGGGCGAGATGGGTGTCGACTCGACGCTGCTGTCCGACCCCACCGAAGTGCTCGACACCCCGTCCGACGGTGAATTCCGCATGTACTCGGGCGGCACCACGATGGACGAGGTGAAGGACGCCCCCAACGCCTACAACACCATCCTGGTCCAGCCGTGGCAACTCGAGAAGACCAAGAAGTTCGTCGAGAACACCTGGAACCACGACGTGCCCAAGCTCAACGTGCCGATGGGCATGGAGTGGACCGACGAGTTCCTGATGAAGGTCTCCGAGATCACCGGCAAGGAAATCCCCGAGTCGCTCGCCCTCGAGCGCGGCCGCCTGATGGACATGATGCAGGACAGCCACACCTGGCTGCACGGCAAGCGCTTCGCGCTGTACGGCGATCCGGACTTCGTCATCGGCATGACCAAGTTCCTGCTCGAACTCGGCGCCGAGCCGATCCACATCGTGTGCAACAACGCCAGCAAGCGGTGGACCAAGGCGGTCGAGAAGCTGCTCGCCGAAAGCCCCGTCGGCGCCAACTGCAAGGTTTACCCGGGCGCCGATCTGTGGCACCTGCGCAGCCTGTGCTTCACCGACAAGCCCGACTTCCTGATCGGCAACTCGTACGGCAAGTACATCCAGCGCGATACCGTGCATAAGGGCAAGGAGTTCGAGGTTCCGCTGATCCGCCTCGGCTTCCCGATCTTCGACCGGCACCACCTGCATCGCATGACCACCCTGGGCTACGAGGGCGCAATGTACATCCTCACCACCCTGGTCAATGCGGTCCTGGAGCGCCTCGACGACGAGACCCGCGGCATGGGCACCACCGACTACAACTACGACCTCATCCGCTGAGGCAGGGTTGAACGGAGTCGTGCAGGGCGGGAGCTTCATCCCGCCGCACGCGCCCAGCGCCGCAGGTGTCCTGATTCGGACGCCGGCGGCGCCAGGGCTGGTCGACGGGATGTGCCGCAGTTTCCTCGCCGTCCTGCACGCTTCGATTTCATGTCGCGATCTCCCGGAACGTCTGTCCGTCTCCGGGGGGCCCGCCGACCCGGTCCCGCGCCATCAAGGAGCCCGTTGTGGCCAATATCATGATTCGCAAGAATGACGCCGGTGGTCTGGTGTTCTATCTGCCCAAGCGCGACCTCGAGGACAACATCTCCTCGATCGAGTTCGACACCCCGGCCAAATGGGGCGGCGAGCTCAGGCTGGCGAGCGGAGGCACCTACTACATCGAACCGCAGGAAGCGCCGGCACGACTGCCGGTTTCCGTGCGCGCAAAGCGTGTGGACGCGCCCGAGTGAGGGCGTTTTCCCATTGAAAGGAGTTCATCATGGCACTCAAGATCGTCCAGGCTGAATGCACGTCCTGCGGGGACTGCAAGCCCGTTTGTCCGACCAAGTCGATTACCGACAAGGGCGGCATCTTCAAGATCAACGCCGATACCTGTACCGAGTGCGAGGGCGAGTTCGACGTGCCCCAGTGCGTCGAGGTCTGTCCGGGTACCGACACCTGTATCGTGCCGCTCGCGGCCTGATCCTGAAACCGGGGCGCGTCCGCCGGCGCGCCCCGAAGCTTCCTTGCCTGATGAGGCCCGTCATGAACGCCCAAGCCAGTTCCGCTCCCGCCCCGGGTGGCAGCCCGGTCACCCGCGAGGCAGCATTGCGCATCGCCATGGCCGCCCGCGCCCTGCCCGACATCAAGGTCGCCGCGTTTGTCCGGGCGCTTGGTGATCGCCTCGGTACCCCGGTTACCGAAGCCAAACTCGCCCGCGTGACCGTGGCCGACATCAAGGCCCTGCTGCAGGGTGACGAGATCGTCGACCCCGGCGTCGACGCGGCCGCATTGAAATCCGCCGTCCGCTACCTGTGGGGTGAGGGCATCGACGACGGCAGTCCCATCCCGGATGCAGAGCTGCCGCAGGGCGCCGGACTGTTGCGCGTGGCGGTGGCGTCCAACAACGCCGAACAGCTCGACGGTCATTTCGGCTCGTGCAACCGTTTCCTGATCTACCTCGTATCCGAGACCGCGGTCAGCCTCGCCGAAGTGCGGTCGACGCGTGCCACCGACGATGCAGAGGACCGCAACGTGGCGCGTGCCGAGCTCATTGCCGACTGTCATCTGGTCTATATGCAGTCGATCGGCGGCCCCGCCGCGGCCAAGGTGGTCCGTGCCGGCATCCATCCGGTCAAGTATCCGGTGGGCGGCGCTGCACGCGAAGTGCTGTCCCAGTTGCAGGGCACGCTGCAGCGTCCGCCGCCATGGCTGGCCAAGGTGCTCGGCTGTGAGGCCGCGAGCCTGCAGCGCTACGCCTCCAGCGAGGAGTCCGAGGCATGATCAGCGCAGCGATGCTGGCCGATGCCGCGGCCCTGGTGGCCCGCGCGGGGGCGGGGGAAGAGAGTGTCGCGATGCTGCGCAAGCAGTGGCCGGGGCTGCGTTTCGTGGCCTGTTCCGATGACGACATGCCCGCCCGCCTGCCGCCGTCGGTCGAGGCCGACGGCTTCAACCTCTACCTGGTGGGCAGTGGCGACCACTGTCTCACCCTCACCCGCGAGCTGTCCGATGCGATCGGAATCGTCGTCGCCAGGGTCGAGGAGTGAGCATTCGGCCGTGACCGATTCCACGCCCGGGTGAGCTGAGCGCTCCCCGGGCGCGCCACTACGTCACAGCGACCCTGGCCCCCAGGGCATAAAGTTCGGTGCACCGAACGGCGACTGTCAGCGCGCGCCGTGGATATTGCAGCGAGCCTTTTCTCCATGCCTTTCAGCACCGGACTGTTTCGGGTCCTTTCCAGCTTCAGATCCTTTGTCCTGCGTTTCAGGTGCCGCTCCGATGGCGCAGACCCGCAGGCGTGCACCGCGGGCGCAAACCCCGGCCGCGCCGATGGCGCCGCGTTCGACGCCCTGGCGCGACCTCGCCCGGCCGTGCCGGCGGTGGATCCGTTGTCCGGGCTGTCGAGCCGGACCATGCTCGAGACCAGGATCGCAACCGGAACGAAGCGCTCCCGGCATTCCGGCACCGTTCTGGTCGTACTGTGGATCGACCTGCACGGGGCCGAACGCGCCGAGCAAGTGCTGGGCCGCGAGGTGGGTGACGAAGTCCTGCGTGCGGTCGCAAAACGACTGCGGTCGCACTTCAACATGGAGAACATGCTGGCGCGGGTGGCGCCCCACGCCTTTGCCGCCGTCTGTGAAGGCATCGTCGACAGCGACGAGATCGCGTCCCGCAATGCCGCGCTGCGCACCGTGCTTGCCGATCCGGTCGAACTGGACGAGGGCATGATCCACGTCGGCTCGAGCATCGGCGCTGCCGTGTTCCCCGCCGACGCGGACGACCCCCGCGGTCTGCTTGCAGCGGCCGCGAGCCGGGCGGCCCCGGCGCCGCCACCCCGGACCGGCCAGGCTGCCCTGGGGGCGCTATTGTCGACCCGCTCCTGAGGCGCTCGTGTCCCGGCCCGGGAAAGCGGACCGCGACGCATCAGGTCGGTTTCAGACCGGCCCGCGCCCCCCGCGCCGGACTTCGATGGTCGCGGCAAGCGCGGCTTCGAGGGTGAGCTCGCTGCCCTTGGCCGCATAGTCCTTGAATGCCGCGCTCACGGTGGCGACCTTCTCCCCGGCCGACTGGCCCTTGAGATCGCTTTTCTCGAGATGCAGTTCGTCGAGCAATTCGTTCCACACCATGCCGTCTTCGAGCGGGAGCAGGGCGTAGCGCACGCCATCGAGGCTGAGCTGGATCGGCTTGCCGATATTGGAGACGAAGAAGATCACCTTCACGTCGGGCGCGAAATCGCCGGCGTAGCGTTCGATGAGCACCGGCAGACGGGCGATGTCGTCGAGCAGCCCCGCCGCCAGCTTGAGCGTGTCGCCATCGGCGAGCAGCACCGACTGGCGCACGGTGGCGGTGGGCGGCTTGCGCCGGCCGGAGGCGTCGCCGATCTCGCCCTCGACCAGGACGAGGTCGCCACGATAGGCGAACAGGCCGGGCGCGCCGGCGGATTCGGTGAAGTTGCTGTTGAACAGCAGTCCTTGTTGTTCATAGCGTTGCAGGATCATGTCGTGTCACTCGGGCAGTGTGGAAGGAATGCGGTCGGGCATCGGGGTGCCGGCGCTGCGCGTCAGCCGGTCGCGGTGGCGCCCGCGGGGCGCAGCAGGCGGGCGAGCCAGCGCTTGGCATCGCGCCGTGCGCGGTCTTCGCTGAGGCGGCGGCGCAGGGCGTCGGCCACTTCGGGATAGCTCAGCGTGCGGGCGGGATGGATGGCGTCGCAGCGCAGCAGGTGGAAGCCGAGTTCCGAGCGCAGCACGCCGGACAGGGTCGTGGCCGGCAACTGGAACAGGGCCTCGTCGAGCGCGGGGTAGAGCTGACCGCGCAACACCTCGCCGAGCAAGCCGCCGTTGAGCGCGGTCGGGCATTCCGAGTGCTTGATCGCCTGCTCCTCGAAGCGGGCGGGTTTGTGGCCCAGGCGGCGGGCGATCTCGCGGATGCGTTGCTCGGCGCGTTCGACGCTGTTCTCGGCGTAGTCGTCGTTCACGGTGATCAGGATGTGGCGCGCGCTGCGCTTCTCGGGGGTGTGGAAGCGGTCGAGGTGGGTGTAGTAGAAGATCTCGGCCTCGGTGTCGCCGACTTCGCCGCTGCGTGCGCCGACGCGGTCCATGACCGCCTCGACCAGCAGGTCGCGGCGCAGGGCATCGGCGAGCTGTGCTTCGGTGAGTCCGGCGCGGGCGAGGCTGGCGCGGTAGCTGTCGGCGTCCGGATGGCGATCGCGGATCTCGCCGATCGCCGCATCCACCGCACCGGGGGCGAGACACACGCCACGGGCTTCGGCGCTGGACAGCACGACCGCCTCGATCTCGGCGTACTGGCTGGCGACCTCCTGTGCGCGGCTGCGCTCGGCCACGGTCAGCGTGCCGCAGTCCTTGCTGAACAGGGCAAGGGCGGCCTTGAGCTGGTAATAGGGCCGGGTACTCATGCCGCAACCTCGTCGTCGTCCTCGTCATCGGCGGCACGTTCCGGGCGGCGGCGCGCGACCGGTTGCGGCAGCGGATCGAGCGAGTCTTCGGGGATGCACAGCATGTAGCCGGGGAAGTTGACGTGGTAATGCACGCCGCCGGGCATGTCGCGCACCACCTTGATGATCTCGCCCAGCGCGCCCTTGGCGGCCACCACCTCGCCGCGCAACGCGAAGCTGCGCCCGGCAAGCACCTTGTCGCGCGATTCGAAGCGGCTCGGCTTCCACGGCGCATCGGCGGGGATCACTTCCTCGGCACGGCAGCCGATGACGCGGTCGACCTCGAGGAAGTGGACGCTGTAGATGATCTGGTCCTGCAGGAAGGTGCCGATGCCGACCACGTTGCCGATCGTGCCGCGGCGTACCAGCAGGTCGCCGACGGCCATGCCGGGGTAGGTGCCGTCATCGCGCACGTTGCGGGTGACACGGACGGCATCGCCATATTCGAACTCGGGGCGCATGGGCGTGGCCTCGGCTAGGGAGAAGGGTCAGCGCTGGACGGCGCCGAGGGGGACGAAGGCGGTGCCGGCGGCTTTCTTGAACACCGAGAACACCTTCTCGGTGACCGCATCGGACACGGTGAAGTCGCGATAGGCCATGTCGAGGAAGCGGTGGTGGTGCGCGCGGCGGGCGTCGTCGTCGCCCTCGGCGGGGTTGTTCGCCAGGTAGTCGTGGTAGCGCTGCAGGATGTGCAGCCGGTTCACATGTACCACCGACTGTTCGTAGGCGACGCCGAAGTAGTCGAGGAAGTCTTCGGCGGCAACCAGTTCTTCCATTGCTTCGTCCAGGGTGAGGTCGTCCATGATGGTGCTCCGTGGTCAGGTGGTGGTGCTGGAAGGGTCTGCGGCAGCCCGGGCGACGTCGAGCAGTACCTTGCTGCCAAGGCGGTCGGCGGCGTCGATGCTGACCAGGGGTTCGAGCAGTGCGGTGGCGCCCGCGATGTCGCCCTGGCGCAGGCGGATATAGGCCGCAGCCTTGAGCGCCGAAAGGTAGAAGCGGGTGAGCGTCATCGACCGGCGGCCCGCGGCGGCGACCTGCTCGGCGTCGAGGCCGGTGCCGCCCGCGGGCAGGCCGATGCGTGCGCCACTGACCGCGATCGCGTGCCACACCACGATGGCTGCTTCGTCGATCTGGTGGCGATAGAAGTGGTAACGGTAGCGTGCCACCAGCACCAGCAGGTGGTCGGGTGCCCGGGCACCGGCTTCGGCCAGCGCGGTTTCGGCTTCGGGCGCGCCGTAGTACTCGCCCGCGCGCTCGATCAGCGCCAGCACGCCTTCGGGGAGCGGGTCCTCGAAGTAGAGCGGTTCGGGGTCGAAATTGAGCAGGTCCATCAACGTACTCCGGCGGCGGTTTCGGCTTCGGGCTGACAGGCGCATTCCGGACAGGCGGCGTCGGTGTTCGCCTGGCAGTCGATGGCGCCGTGGGCGATGAGCGGGATCGCGATCCGCGCGACTTTGGTCGGTGCGAGGTCGGCGACCGGTTGCAGGCGGGCGATGTCCGCCTCCAGTGTCTTGATCCGGTCGAGCAGGCAGTTCAGGGTGTGGCCGACCGGATCGGGCATCAGGTGATGGTCGAGGTTGAGCTCGTCAGTGGGGCTGAGAATGGGCCCTTCGCGCTTGACCACTCGCGCCGGGATGCCGACCACGGTACGGTCCGATGGGACGTTCTTCACCACCACCGAGTTGGCGCCGACCCGGACCCGGCTGCCGATGACGATCGCGCCCAGGATCTTGGCGCCGGCGCCGACCACCACGTGGTCGCCCAGCGTGGGGTGGCGCTTGCCCGGGTTCCAGGTGGTGCCGCCGAGGGTGACGCCGTGGTACAGGGTGACGTCGTCGCCGATCTCGGCGGTTTCGCCGACAACCACGCCGGCCCCATGGTCGATGAAGAAGCGGCGACCGATGCGCGCGCCGGGATGGATGTCGACATTGCTGAACACGCGCGCGATGAAGCTCACCAGGCGCGCCGGGTAGCGCCAGTTGCGCTGCCACAGCACGTGCGCGATGCGGTAGGCGATCAGCGCATGGACGCCGGGATAGGTGGTGAGCACCTCCCAGGTGCTGCGTGCCGCCGGGTCGCGGCCGAAGACGCAGCGCACGTCCTCGCGCAGCAGGCCGAACAGGGCGGGAGCCGGGGTGTCGGGGTGGGCTGTCATGGTTGCGGTTTCGGTCGCCATGGGGTCAGGCTCCGGCAAGGGCAGGAGGGATGAACAGGCTCAGCGCAGGCTGCAGTTCGGCCTGGCGGGCTTGCAGCGTGTCCCAGAACGAAATCAGGTCGCTGCGCTCGGGCGTGCGCTTGGTACGGCCGGTGAACTCGCGCACGTGGGCGAGCAGACAGGCCAGTTCGGTCTCGGTCGGGACGATGCCGAGACCGGCGTAGGCCATGGCCACCCCGCGGCTGCCGGAATGCTTGCCCAGCAGCAGGCGGTGGCTACGGCCGAGCAGCGCGGGGTCGAAATTCTGGTAATTGGCCGGATCCTTGAGCAGTCCGTCGACATGGATGCCGGCTTCGTGGGTGAACACGCCTTCGCCGACCACGCTCTTGTGCCAGCCCACCGGGCGACCGGAGGCCTGGGCGACGGCTTCGGAAGCGTCGAGCAGGCGACGGAAGTCGATCAGGTCGCCGAGCTCGTGGAACTGACGCAGGCCGAGTGCGACCTCTTCCAGCGCGGCATTGCCGGCACGTTCGCCGAGGCCGTTGACCGTGGTGTTCACATGGGTGGCGCCGGCGCGCACGGCGGCCAGGGTGTTGGCAGTGGCCAGGCCGAGGTCGTCGTGGGCGTGCATCTCGAGTTCGAGCGTGGTTGCCGCGCGCAGGCGGGCGAGGGCGTCGAAGGTGGCAAAGGGGTCGAGCACGCCGAGGGTGTCGGCGAAACGGAAACGGCGCGCCCCCGCGGCTTCGGCGGCGGCCACGACTTCGGCGAGGAAGCCGGCGTCGGCGCGCGAGGCGTCTTCGCCGCCGACCCCGACCTCGAAGCCGGCGTCACGCGCCACCGGCACCCAGCGCGCGATCCGTGCCAGTACCTCGGCGCGGTTGGAGCCGAGCTTGTGGCGGATCTGCTGCTCGGAGACCGGGACCGACAGCTCCAGCATGTGCACCGGCAGGCCGCGACAGGCGTCGATGTCGGTGTCGGCGAGCCGGCCCCATACGATCAGCCGGGTGTCGCGTCCGGCCTCGTCCAGGGTGCGCGCGATCGCACGGATGTCGTCGCATTCCTCGACCCCCATCGCCGGAATGCCGATTTCCAGTTCGGGTACGCCGATCGACGCCAGGATGCCGGCGATGGCGCATTTCTCCGCACGGGTGAAGGCAACCCCAGCGGACTGTTCGCCGTCGCGCAGGGTGGTGTCGTCGATGGTGACCGGCATGGGCATGGCGGCTTCCGGGAATGGGGGCTCGAGTGCGGGGTCAGGCGGGTTCGTCAGGCGTAAGTCGGGGCGAAGGCCTTCGCCGGATCGGTGACCGGCCCGTTCTCGCCCCAGTACGGCGACAGCTTGCGCAGCTGGGCGATGATCGCCGGCACTGTGGCGATGACGCGGTCGATCTCGGCCTCGGTGTTCTCGCGCGACAGCGAGAAGCGGATGGTGCCGTGGGCGGCGGTGTAGGGAATGCCCATCGCGCGCATCACGTGCGAGGGTTCGAGCGAGCCCGAGGTGCAGGCCGAGCCGGACGATGCGGCGATCCCCTGCTTGTTGAGCAGCATCAGGATGGCCTCGCCCTCGACGTATTCGAACGCGACGTTGAGCGTGTTGGGCAGGCGATTGTCGGGGTCGCCGGTGACGAAGGCGTGCGGCACGGCGGCGAGGATGCCGGCCTGCAGCTTGTCGCGCAGCGCGCGGACGTAGGTGTTCTCCTGCTCCATGTGCTCGAGCGCGAGTTCGGCCGCGACGCCCACGCCGATGATGGCGGGCACGTTCTCGGTGCCGGCGCGACGACCGCGCTCCTGGCCGCCGCCGCGCAGCAGCGGGCGGAAGCGCGCACCGCGGCGCAGGTAGAGCGCGCCGATCCCCTTCGGGCCGTGCAGCTTGTGGCCCGACAGCGACAGCATGTCGATCGCCGAGTCGCTCAAGTTGAGCGGAATCTTGCCCACCGCCTGCACCGCATCGGTGTGGAACAGCACGCCCGCCGCATTGGCCATGCGCGCCATCTGCTCGACCGGGAAGAAGGTGCCGGTTTCGTTGTTGGCCCACATCACCGACACCACCGCGACCTTGTCGCTCAGCAGCTTCGCGTATTCGTCGAGGTCCAGCCGGCCCTTGCCGTCCACCTTGAGCTTGTGGATGGTGTAGCCGTCCTTCTCGAGCTGGTCGCACAGGTGGAGCACCGCGTGATGCTCGACCATGGTGGTGATGATTTCCTTGCGCTCGGGGTTCGCCTTCAGCGCCGACAGGATCGCGGTGTTGTCGGCCTCGGTGCCGCCGGCGGTATATACGATCTCGGAGTCGTATTCGGCGCCGAGCAGCTTCTGCAGCGAACCGCGCGCGGCCTTGACCGCATGCCCCACCTTGGCGCCGAAGCTGTGCATCGAGGACGGATTGCCGAACTGCTCGGTGAAGTAGGGCAGCATCGCCTCGACCGCCTTGGGGGCGCAGCGGGTGGTGGCGTTGTTGTCGAGGTAGATCGGCGTCAGGTTGGGGATGCTCATGATGATCTCCGGATCGCCGCTCAGGCGGACAGGGTGTTCGGGGCGAGCTTGACCGTGGCCTTCACCGGCACGACCTTCACCAGTTCGCCGAGGGCTTCGATCATCTGCGCCTGCACGCCGCCGAGGGTGGCCGCTTCCATCTGGCAGCCGGAGCAGGCGCCCTTCATCGACACGTAGATGGTCTTGCCGTCCACGTCGACCAGTTCGATGTCGCCGTGGTCGCGCTGCAGGTTGGGGCGGGCCTTCTCGATCACCTGTTCGATCTTGCGGATGCGCTCGAGCGTGGTCATCTTGCCCGGCACCTTCTTCTCCGGCGGCGGCGCGGCCTTGAAGTCCTCGCCGCGCTCGGCCAGCACCTTGGCGAGGATTTCCTCGATGCCTTCATGGCAGGACGAGCAGCCGCCCCCGGCCTTGGTGTAGTTGGTGACCTGCTCGACGCTGCACAGGTTGTTGGCGCGGATGGTGTCCTCGATCATCACCGCATCGACGGCGAAGCACTTGCAGATCAGCGCGCCTTCCTCGTGATCGTCCTTCCATTCCTCGCCGCGGTAGTTGGCGATCGCCGACTGCAGCGCTTCGCGGCCCATCACCGAGCAGTGCATCTTTTCCGGCGGCAGGCCGCCGAGGAAGTCGGCGATGTCCTGGTTGCTGACGTCGAGCGCCTGCTCCAGGGTCTTGCCCTTGATGATCTCGGTCAGCGCCGAGCTCGACGCGATCGCCGAGCCGCAGCCGAAGGTCTGGAAAGACGCGTCGAGTATGGTCTCGTTGGCCGGATCGACCTTGAGCATCAGGCGCAGCGCATCGCCACAGGAGATCGAGCCCACTTCGCCGATCGCGTTCGCCTCCGGCAGGGCGCCGGCATTGCGCGGGTTGTAGAAGTGTTCCTTGACGGTTTCGGAGTAATCCCACATGGCGGTCTCCCTGACTCAGGCGGCGAAGGACTGGCCACAGGCGCAACCGGCCGAGGCGTTGGGGTTTTCGAACTTGAAGCCGGAGCCGGTGAGCGACTCGACGAAATCGACGGTGACCCCAGCGAGCATCGGGGCGGAGTACGGATCGACCAGCAGGGTGATGCCGTCGAGCTCGACCACCATGTCGTCCTCGGCCTTCTCCGCTTCGAGCTTCATGCCGTACTGCAGGCCGGAGCAGCCGCCGCCCTGAACGTGGATGCGCAGCCCGACAACCGGATCGGCAGAGGTGGAGATGAAACGGCTGACGGCTTTCTGTGCGGTGGGGGTAAGCGTGATCATGTTCGGTCTCCAGAGGGAAGGGGCTATGGGAGACCTAGTGCAAACCCCGTGCCACGCGAAGATAGTCTGCAAGTTGTTGATTGTTATGGGTCTGTAGCAGGCTTGTCGTGTCGCGAAGGGAACGCGGGGAGGGCATTGTCGGGTTTGCTACAGGGGAGGCGGCGGGTTGAAAGCTGGGCTGACGTAGATCCTGTTATCGGCGTCAAGCACCTGTTCCGGGCACAGCCCTCGTAGATACTCTTATTCGGGTCAAGTGCCCCTTTCAGGCAGAGCCGCCGTAGTCGGTCTTCAGTCCGCCACAGGAGGTGCCTCGGGCACCCGAGCCAGGCATTGGCACCTGTGGCCGACTGAGCGACCCTACGAGAAACCACCGGCCCGCCACGCCGCGTCACCAACCGCCGTATGGGGCGACGACGGCCCCGGGTGGGCTCAGCCGATCACGTGCTCATACACCAGACGCAGCACGTCGCGCTCGGTGTCGGGGATGCCGCGGGTCTCGGTGATCGAGACGAAACGGCCGTCGGCACCGCCAACGGCATCGAAAGGCGGGTCGATGTCGGTGAAGTGGGCGAGGCGCACCGACAGGGTGCCGCCCGGGGCGAGCATCTCGGCCTCGAACTCGGGATCGAGTTGCAGCGCGCCCGCCGGCAGGCCCAGGCGCTCGGCGGCGCGGGCGGTCAGGGCGCCGGGGTGGGTCAGAACGCCCTCGGCGCCCGGGGCCTCGAGGCATGCGGCGACCATCGAATCGCCGAAGCGCGCGAAGCGCAGCCGGGCGCTGGTGGATTGCTTGTGGTACAGGACGAGGGCGAAGTCGTTCATCGGCGGCTCGCGGCGTGCAGTTCAGGCCGCGACCGGCGACGGACCATGGGTGTGGCAGTCCTTGGGGCAGACCCGGCCACAGGCGCCACAGCCGATACAGTCGAGTGCATCGGCCAGGGTCATGACCATCATGTTGTCGTCGTCGAGGTCCTCGTCCATGTCGTCCTCGCGCTCGACGAGGTCGAACACGTTGCGCGGACAGACCTTGTAGCAGCGGCCGCAGCCGATGCATTTCGCGCCGTCCAGTTCGAGCACGAACTGCGCGGTCCACGGCGTGCCGCCGCGAGTGAGGCCGGTGATGGGATCCATGGCGTGTTCCTTTGTTGCGTGGTGCGGGGTGTAGGGGTTGATCCGGGGTCGAGGTGGGCCGGTCAGCTGGTGGTCTCGGTCGCCGCTATCAGGCGTGCATTGGCGTCCGCCCACGCCTTGCAGGCGTCGAAGGCAGACTGCGACATCGCGGGCAGTTCCTGGTAGCCGACCGGCAGCCGGTCTTCGACCAGGTCGTGCAGCTGCGAGGCCCATTCCTGTGAGATGCGCTTGAGCTTGCGGACTTCCTTCTCCAGCGCCTTGAGTTCTTCGTCGGTCATCTCGATCTCCTGAGGGGCGCCCGTGGTGGCGCCGGGCCACCTCGGGTCGGGATAGGGTGCGGTCAGAGGCCGGCCACTTCGGGGTACTTGCCGACCAGCTCCAGGGCCACCGACAGATGCTTGTCGCCTTCGTCCTTCATCTTGGAGAAGGATTCGAAGCCGAAACGGTGCACGTCGCGCAGCGTGCGGCTCACCACCACCAGCTTGCCGACGGTGATGACCGCCCGGCCGAAGCCTTCGTGCGACAGGTTGATGATCGGCACCGCCATCAGCCCGCATTCCTTCTCGATCAAGGCCGCGATCGCATTGTGGAAGGCCTTGACCCGCGAGATGGTAACGTCGTCCGGATCGCCCACCACCGGGATCTGGCGGCGCTGTTCCTTGGTCAGCACGTAGGGCGCGAGCACGCGCTCGATCGGCCAGTCGTCGTAGGTGCCGTAATTGTCGAGCGCGCGCGTCTGGCGGTTCATTTCCTTGAAGAAATCGGTACCGGCGAGCTCGGCGCTCAGGGTGGGTGCGGCGGCGGTATTGGTGTCGATGCTGATCATCGGTGTGACTCCTGGTGGTCGCTGGCAATTGCTGCGTGGGTCGGATCGGACGTGATGCGGGGGGCCGGCTGCAGTGCCGGATGGCGGGCAAGGCGGCGGGAAAGGATGAAGCCGAGGCCGAGCCCGGCGAAGCTGAGGCCGGCGATGCCGGCATCGGTGAGCGCGATCAGGCTGGCGAAGGCCATGCCGCCGAGCAGGCCGAGCAGCGGCAGCATGTGAGTGACCGCGAGGGCGCGAAACGCGGTGGCGGTGTCGATCTCGACCTGGACTTCATCGCCCGTGCGATGCCCGCAGCCGTGCGCGGCGAGCACCAGTTCGGTCGTATTCGCGGTGCCGCACACCTTGGCGGCATGGCAACTGCCGCAGGCGGGGGCGCGCTCGAAGCGGACCACGAGCTGCCCGTCAGCGGCGGCGGAAACCCGGCCACTGCGGCGCATCATTCCTGCCACCCCTCGGCTTCCATGGCGTCGAAGCGGTGCGTGTCGGCGGGCTGGCGATCGCGGATCGCCTTGGCCAGCCAGCCACCGGGGCCGCTGGCGAGTTCGGTCTGCAGGTCGCCGATCAGGCGCTCGATCGGCGTGCCTTCCTCGACCCGGATCGGCTGGACCCCGGCGGCGAGCAACTGCTTGACCGCCGACGCGCCGACCGCGAGGCAATACACCGCCGCGCATCCACCCAGGGTGGCGATCTTGGCCGGCAGCTTGTTCTCGTTGCCGTCCTGGCTGGTGTCGATGAACTCGGTGACCTCCACCAGTTGCGAGGAGTCGGCACCGATCTCGAAGATGGCGAAGGCTTCGGTCGAACCGAAGTGCTGGTTCACCGAACTGCGGTCGGTGCTGGCAAAGGCAATGCGTACGCCATTCATGACCGGGCCCGCCTCCTCAGAGCCCACCAGCCGCAACTGCCGACGGCGCGGAGGGGGCGTGCAGTTTGTAGCGGGAGTGGTGGGGAGCGATGGTTTCATGATGTTGCAGCACCAGGTTGGCCAGATCGAACAGGGCCTGCCGGGTACCCCGGTAGCCCACCCAGGTCTTGCAGTGACCGCCGACGAGATCGTATTGCGGCATGCCGGCACGCAGCAGGGGAATGCCCAGCCGCGCCGCAGTGGCGGCGGCGTGGGAATTGGCGATCAGCAACTCGGCGCGGCCGCTGTGGGCGAGCGTTTCGAGATCTTCGAGATCGCCGATATGGGCCTGCGCCGCGGGCAGGCTGGCGAGGCTGGCGGCCTTGACCGGCGCCACCGCGGCGACGATCTCGCTGCCCATGCCGGCGAGCAGGGTCGCCAGTTGCAGCAGCAGGTCGGGGTCGGCGGCAATCGCCACCCGGCGCAGGCCGGTCATGAAGTGGGTGTCGACCATGGTGTCCTGGAGCTGGGCGCGGTGGCGTTCGAGCTTCTCGGGCACGGCGATGCCGGCAATCCCGGCCAGGGTCTGGGTGAACGCGTCGCAGGCGTCGATCCCCATCAGGCCGTCGAAGCGGTGGTCGGGCACGCCGCTGCGCTCGGCCAGCAGGTCGGCCGCGCCCTTGAGCGAACGCCCGACGACGATGGTCGCCGCCGCTTCGCCCAGGGTGGCGAGTTCGGAAACCGGAGTGCCGCCGAGGGTGACCGGGACAAAGTCCTCGGCGATCAGATGGCCGTCGAGCGAGTCGGCGAGATCGGGCACGGCCAGCGGACGCAGGCCGAAAAGCTCGACCCACTCCTTGATCGCCTCGACGTCGCCCGGGGTGAGATGGGCGCCGAGCAGCAGGTTGACCTGCTTCTTGCGCTTGCCGGCGAGGCCGCTGCCGGCGGTGTGCGGCACGGTGGCGTCGAGGATGCCCTTGACCGCCGCGGCGTAGCCGGTTTCGAGGCAGCCGGCGAAGTCCGGGGTGTTTACCGCCGCTACCGGAATGTGGTCGAACTGCGGCGACTGCAGGCGGAAGTCGTGCACCAGGCGGGCGATGTCGGTGCCCTGGGTTTCGGCCAGCGCGGTGGTGGCCAGCCCGACCAGGGCCGGCTTGCTCTTGCCGCACACGGTGGCGAGTGCCTCGATGACGTTGTTGTCGGCGTTCATCACCGTGGCGACCTGGTCCATTGCCGTGGTCTGCAGCGGAATCGGCTCGCGGAAGTGACGCACCAGGAAGACCTTGGCGAACGCGGTGCAGCCTTGCGAGCCATGGAAGATCGGCATCGCGCGGTTGATCCCGAGAAAGGCCAGCGCCGCCCCGGCCGGGGCCGAGGACTTGAGCGGATTGACCGCGAGGGCCTTGGGGTGACGGATGATCTCGGCCATGGTCGGTCTCCTAGGCGGCCGCGCCGGCCGCGGCCGGGTGCGGGTGATCATGGTCGTGGTCGTGGCCGTGGCCGTGCGCGTCGTCATCATCGGCTGCGTCCGGGCTGTCGCCCATCTCCGGTCCGGCCACCACCATCGCCTTGTGCGACCACGGCGCGGGCTTGCGCACCGCGTCCCACACCGGCGATTCGAGGGTCAGCGCGAGCTGGCGCACCAGCTCCTTCATGCCCTCGTAACCGGCGTAGCCGAATTCGCGTTCCTGGTTGATGTCGAGGAAGGGCAGGCGCGCCTTGAGCGCGGTGTAGAGGTTGCGCCCGCCGGCGATCAGGATGTCGGCCTTGAGTTCATACACCGCATTGAGCAGGTCGCGCGCGCCCTCGCTGTTGAGCATGATGGTGTTGTCGCCCATCAGCTCGAGGATGCGGGCCTTGTCTTCCTCGGTGGATTTCTTGGTGCCGCTGGCGACCACGTTCATGCCCAGGTCCTGCAGTGCGGACACCACCGACCACGACTTCACGCCGCCGGTAAAGAGCAGCACGCGCTTGCCTTCGAGACGCGGGCGCCAGACGTCGAGTTCGCCGCGGACGCGGGCTTCCTCGCGGGCGATCAGCGCTTCGGTGCGCGCGCTCAGGTCGGGGTCGTCGATGATGCGGGCGATGTCGCGCAGCGCCGCCGAGGTGTCGGTGATGCCGTAGAAGCTGCCCTCGAACCAGGGGATGCCGTAGCGCTCTTCCATCTTGCGCGCGACGTTGATCATGGCCTTGGCGCACACCAGCATGCTGACTTCGGCGCGGTGCATGGTCTGCACCTCGTGGAAGCGGGCGTCGCCCGACAGGGTACACAGGATGCGGATGCCCAGTTCGTCGAACAGCGGGGTCAGATACCACAGCTCGCCGGCGATGTTGTACTCGCCGATGAGGTTGATGTTGTGCACCTTGATGCCGGCCGGCACGACGTCCACCGGCAGCGGCTCGGGCTCGCGGGTGCCGATCACGTGCTTGACCATGGCCTCGCCGGCGATGCGGTTACCGAGGTTCTTGGTGCCATAGAAGCCGGCGCAGTCGATCGGCACCACCGGCACCCCCCAGCGTTCGGCCGCGGCGCGGCACACGGCCTCGATGTCGTCGCCGATCAGCGCCGGCACACAGGTGTTGTAGACGAAGACCGCGGCCGGGGCGTGGGTGTCGATGGCCTGCTTGATGCCGTGGAACAGGCGCTTCTCGCCGCGTCCCATGATCACGTCCTGCTCCGACAGATCGGTGGTCATGCCGATCTTGTACAGCGTGGAGCCCGACGACAGGGTGCCGCGGTTGTCCCAGGAGTTCCCCGAACAGGCGATCGGGCCATGCACGATGTGGGCGACGTCGGCGATCGGCAGCAAGGCGATCTGCGCACCGTCGAAGGCACAACCGCCGGCCGAGGCCCCGGGCTTGGGCCGCGCACAGCCGGATTTCTCCTTCTTGTTGTGCGCACAGGCGGGTTCGTTCATCAATTCGGCAATGTCGGCGGCTTTCACGGTGAGGCTCCGTGGCGGGGATGCTCAAACTTCTGCAATCTCCGTGCCGTGTCGAAGGCCGCTGGCAAGTGGCGGAAAAGAAAGGGAATTGGCTTTCATGAAGGCTGTCGTTAACCCGACAATGTGCCGGCCGCGACACGACAGCGCGCAGCCGGGCGGTGCTCAGATTCCGTAGGGTTCGCGCATCCACGCGTGGACCAGTGCGGCGTCGCGTTCGGGCAGGTAGGCCATGCCGTCCTGCAGGTCGGCGAAGACTTCGGGGGCGGTGCTGCGCGGCACACGGTGGGCACTGACCAGGTGGAAGTACCAAGCGAAGCCATAGCCGGCGGCGCGGTCGAATTCGTGAAGCTGTTGTGCCAGCGCGGTGCCGCGGGCGCCGGGGGCGGCGTGCCACTGGGGGGCGTAGGCGGCCACGGGGACCGCGCCGGCGCGCGCCTGGCGGTAGCGGTCGAGGTGTTCGGACAGGGCGAGCACCCAGTGGTCGCAGAAGTGGCGCTGGCGGCCGGCGCTGCTCGCCGCCCATTCGTCGATGAAGCGCAGCACCGGGGCCGGCTTGCCGGCCTGGTGCTCGATCCGCGACACGAACGCGCGGATGTCGGACATCCGCCGAAAGCGGTAGCGCGGCAGACCCAGAGGCTGGGGCGGGGGACTGCCGGCGGGGCGCTCGAGCAGGGCTTCGACGGCGTCGACCGGCTCGCGGCAGCCGCCGAGCGGATGGCTGATCACCTCCTGCAGTTCCTCGACCTCGAGCTGCAGGTAGTCTCTCGGCTCGGGTCCGCAGGGCGCCACGAAATAGTGGCTGACGCCCTGCTCGAGGGTCAGCGTGAGGCTGGACTCGGCGTACTCCTCGGCAAACGCAGCGCCGTCCTCGCCGCACTCGACCCAGGCCCGCTCCAGCCAGTGAAGGGCGTCGGCGGAGACCTCGTGGCCCTTCGCGTTCACGATGCGCCCGGGCCGAAACCAGCCGCCGCGCGACAGCCTGGGGGTCAGGTCGGGGCCGCCTTCGCGGCGCAGCGCATCGAGCAGGGTGGCATGGCCCGGCAGCGGCGTGACCGTGGTGCACAGATAGCGCAGGGTGTCGTCGAGGGTGGGCGGCGAGGCCGTGGGCGCGGCCGGGGGCGCGAGCGGGACGTAGGTCATGGTGACTTCCTTGGCAGGCAGGGGATTCGGAAATGGTCGGGGCGGGTGGCTGCTCACGGGCCGGTGGCCGCCAGACGCTCGCTGGCGAGCTGGCGGACCGCTTCCTCGGGGTCATCGGCGGCGACCGCAGCCAGGGCGGCGAGCGGGGCCTGCTGCACCGCGGCGGCGCGCACCAGCCAGTGCGGATCGGCAAGCATGGTGACGGCATCGGCGGGCAGCATGCGGGCGGCGGCCAGCGCCCGGACCTCGGGGTCGGCGTCGGGGGCGAGGCGACCGAGGGCAAAGGCCGGCAGGCGGCGGGCGATCTCCTTGCGCACCACCGGATCGGGGTCGTCGGTCATCTGCGGCAGACTGCCGTGGGGCAGGCGCCGCGCCACCTGCAGGCGTACGGCGTAGTCCGGGTCGCGCATCATCTTGCCGAGGGCGGCAGGCGGCAGGCGGCTGGCGACGGTGACCCGCACCTCGCGATCGGCATCGCGGGCGAGATGCAGCAGGGCGTCGCCCTCCACCCGGGTGGCCACTGCGCGGCGCACGGTTTCGTCCGCGTCGTCGATCATGCGCGCCGCGGCCTCGATGGGGGCGTAGCGCACGGCGATCGCGCGCCGCTCCCAGAAGGCGTCGTCCAGACAGACTTCGGCAAACTCCGGATTGCGGCGCAGGAAGCGATCGATCTGGCGCCCGCTGTGCACGAACAGACACAGATCGCCGGGGGCGCAACGTCCGTCGGCGAGCAGGCTGTCGCGCAGTACGCAGCGCGAACAGGGGTTTTCGGGCGGACGATAGTCGTCGGTTTCGGGAGCCGGATCCTGGTTCATGGGGGGTCAGTGGTTTGCCACTTCCGTCATGGCCTGGGTGAGTTCGTCGGCGAAGCAGCCCACCGGCGGGCCGAGGACGGCATCCGGGCCTTCGAAGCGGACGACGAAGATCTCGACCTCGGGGGCGGCCTCGACGTGGCCGGTTTTCACCACCACGCCACGGGTGCCCGGCGCGGCGAGCAGCACCCCGGCGTCGACATCGGGGAGGCTGCCGTCGTTGTAGATCGCCTCGGACGCATAGACGACTTCGCCGGTCGTACAGGAAAGCGTAGCCATGGCGCTCACCACACGCTGGCCGGCGCGCGCAGGCGCTCGACCGGCTGGTCGCCGAGCAGGTGCTCGTCGATGATCGCGCCGACATCGGCGGCGCTGACCCCGGAGTACATCACCGCTTCGGGATAGACGAGCACGCTCGGGCCGTCCGCGCACGGACCGATGCAGCCGGTATTGGTGAGTGCGTAGTCGGACCACAGGTTGCGGGCCTGGAAGGCTTCGAGGAAGCCCTGATAGACCTCGTTGCAGCCCTTCTGCTGGCACGAGCCGCGGGGGTGGCCGGGCGGGCGGCCCTGGACGCAGACGAGGACGTGTTTTTTCGGTTTGGCCATGATGGACTCCGTTTCGGTTGGGGATGTCGGTACCAGCCGGCCCGCCCGGTGGTCGCGGGCGGGCCGGCGCGGGGAGGTTCAGCCGGCCGCTTCGAGCAGTGCCGGGGTGATCTGCGCCAACCAGGCGTCGACCCGGGCCTCGGTCTGATCGGCCTGGTTGTCGTGGTCGAGCGCGAGGCCGACGAAGGCATCGTCCATCACCGCCTGCGAGGTCTTGAAGCTGTAGCCCTCGACCGGCCAGGCGCCGACCACGGTGGCGCCGCAGGCGGTGACGCAGTCGTAGAGCTCGGCCATCGCGTCGCAGAACTCGTTGCCGTACTTGTCCTGGTCGCCGAGCCCGAAGATGGCGACCACCTTGCCGCTCATGTCGGCACCGTCGAGCTGGGGCAGGAACTCGGCCCAGCTCTCGTTCTGGGCGCCGCTTTCGAGGCCGGGCAGCTCGCCGTCGCCCAGCGTGGGGGTGCCGATGATCAGCGCGTCGTGGGCCAGGAAGTCCTCGACCGTGGCCTTGTTGACGTTGATCGGGTCGGCGGCCGCGTCACCGAGTTTTTTCGCGATCGATTTCGCGATCCGTCGGGTGCGGCCGGTGTCGGTGCCGAAGTAGATGCCGATGCTTGCCATGGTGGGCTCCTGGTCTGTTTCAGTGATGGGTGGGCGCGGCAGCGAGGTGCGCCTGCTGCCGCGCCGGACAGAAGGGGGTGCTGCGGGCGCTCACGCCGGCTCCGGCAGACCGAAATGGGCACTGAGCACACCGAGCAGACGGGCCTGGGTGAGCTCTTCGCGGATCAACGGTTCGCCGGAGCTGAGCGCATCGCCTTCCTCCGGATAGGAGAGCTCGACTGCGTAGCGCCCCGCAGGCTGGCCGTAGGTGAAGATGAAGGCGCCGAGCCCTTCGTCGCCCGGCAGCAGCAGACCGAGGGCTTCCTCGTTGTCGCGCCAGCGCTCGTCCACGGCAATGAGGCCGACCTCGAGCATCGGCTCGAGGGTGACCAGCAACTGGCTGAGGCTGCGGTACTTGGGCGGAGTGGGTGTCATCATGATGGGCTCATCCGGCAGTGTGGCGAAGCAGTGCGAGGCAGGCGCGGCTGGCGGCGAGGTCGACCGCGCGCGCGTCGTCGAAATTGACCAGCAGCGGGTCGGCGCCACATTCGAGCAGCAGCGCGACCATGTCGGCCTTGCCGGCCGACGCGGTGTACATCAGGCAGGTGGCGCCCATGTCGTTGCGGTTGTCGAGGTCGATGCCGCCCTTCACCAGCAGGCGCACGGCGTCGGTGGCGTCGGAGACGCATGCCAGCCACAGGGCGTTGTTGCCGTCCATGTTGCGGCGCGAGATGTCGACGCCGTGCGCCAGCAACTCGGCGATCAGCGCGGTGTGACCCCCGAGTGCGGCGCGCATCAGCGGGGTGAGCCCGTGCTGGCGGGGCGTGTCGAGGTCGTCGAGGTCGAAATCGTATTCGGCGAGAAAGGCGATCAGCTGCGGGCTCGAGGCATCGTCGGCGGCGGGTCGGCAACGGTGACCGCCGGTGCGGGCGGACTGTGCGGCGTCGAGTGCCATGGCCAGGACTTCGTAGCCGCCATCCACGCTATACACCTCGGGGAAGCGGAAGTCGGCGAACCACTGGGTGTAAGTCCGGCTGGCATTGCCGTGGTAGCAATAGACCAGAACCGGGGTGGTGCGCGCCAGGGCGCGAACCCGCAGCGCAAAATCGGCTTCGGTCAGCCGCGCCGCGCCGGGAATGTGGGCGGCGGCGAAGCTGCGCTCGTCGCGCACGTCGAACACGGCGAGTGCGGGCAGGACCCCGTCGCGATGACGCAGCACCATGTCGGCCGCATCGACGGCGGAGATGCGGTGATCCTGGCGGCTGGTGTGTTCGGGGCGAAGGGTGGTGGATGCGGTCATGGATAGGGCTCGGGGGCAGGGGGGGTGGCCGGTGGGCAGGGTGCCGGATGGGCCGGACCGGTTTCGATCCGCGTATCGTCGATCGGCAGTCCGACGGTGAAGTGGTAGAGGGTCTGGTAGTCATCGCCCTCGAGACCGAGCAGCTTGTGCACCGGGTCGTCGAAGAAGCAGCCGATGCCGGTGCCGCGCAATCCGAGGGCCTCGGCGGTGAGATAGAGCGCTTGCCCGATCAGCCCCGCGCTGCGGAACAGATCCCGATAAGCCGCCGGATCGCGCGCAACGACCGACGCGAACGGTGCCACCAAGCCGAGCGCGAGGCACGCATTGGCGGCGATGTCCTGATGGCAGTGCAGGCTGCGCGCCAGACGATAGAGCTCGACCGGCTCGAAGCGCCGCAGCAGGCGCAGCTCGGACCCATGAGCGAGGCCGAGGCCCGGTACCACTTCGCCGCCTGCCGGGAAAGGGGGCACGGCATCGCTGCGGTCGGCGGGTGCCCGGAGAACGTAGAGGCCCGAGTCGAATGTTTCCACCCGGTGGACGAACAGCACCGGGTCGAGCCGTGGCGTGCCGGGGGCGAGTCCCGCCTCGTGCTGGGTGGCGAGCACGTGCACCAGGGCGAGGAACTGCGGGCGTGTCATCCAGTGGCTGGCGGCAAAGCGTTGTGCGCTGCGCCGCGTGAGCAGGATGTCGACCGCCGGGCTGCCCATCGCGGCCGCATCGTGGATCGCGGGACCGGGCGGGGCCGCCGCGGTGCGAGCCGGGCTGTGCTCGGGATCGGGGCGTCGGGTGGCGACGGTGACATCGTGGATCAACGGCCAGTGATGACGGGGTGCCGGATCCAGTTGCGAGGCCTTGCCATGCCAGTGGCTGGCGGCGGTGTCGATCAGCGCCTCGTCGGCGACCGGGTCGGCAGGCAAACCGTCGACGCCGACGGTGAGCAGGAGTTCGGCCTCTTCACGCTCGAGGTCCGGGAAACGTCCGGTCGGGTAGTCTCCTTCGCGATCGAGGCCGAGGCGGTGGGCCAGGGCACGGTTGCCGATCCGGTGTTCGGCGAGCGGCCAGCCGAGCAGGGCGGCGGCGTGGGCGAGCGCACCGACGGCATGGCCGACATCGAGCTGACAGTAGCGAAAGCCGCGTTCGCCGTATTTCCAGGCCTCGCGCCACATCGCGGTGCTGAGCGCAATTCTCAGTTGCGGGCTTGCCGGCGACGATAGCGAGTGGCGATCGAATGCCCGGCATTCGAGCGCGTGGTCGTCCGCGCGGTAGTGATGCACCCCGTCGGCCAGGCCCGGTACGGCGCGCGTGATCAGCCACGCTTCGACCGGATGCAGGTTGCCGCTGGATGGATTGGCGCGCACCGCCCAGCGGTCGGGACCCAGGGTTTTCCACGCGGTGATGCCGAGCGAGCACTGCAACAACAGGCCGATACTCGCCAGCCCGGGCGCCTGTGGACGCCGCGGAAGGTGCAGGCGGTTGAACGGAATCGCCTGCAGCTGCGTGAGCGTATCGTCGCCATCGAGGTCGGCGAGCAGCGGCAGAAACACGGCGGGGGCCCCCTCGTAACGTCGGAACGGGGCCGGCTGCGCGTCCCAGTCGAGCATCTTCGGGCCGGCGGCGTAGGCCTCGAACCGATGTTTGCTACGTGCATGGTAGAGCCTGACGACGGTGTCGGCCGACAGCGGCGGAGTTGCGACAGGGAGGACAGGGCCGGGAGCGTTCATGTCCGTCACTCTGCAAATCCGGTACCAGTTGCCTGGATGCCCTGCAGGCCGCGCCAATGCTGGGCAGGGAGGGTATTTACTGAACGGGGAAAATGTGCGGAATCCGCCCCGCACGAAGACGACTGTCGCATTTGCGACATTGTTCGGACCAGGAATCGGGGCGAACAGCCTGGCTTCCGGCTTGCTTGTAGACGCGACCACCCTTTCCGGAGTCAGAACGGATGAACCCGCCCCCCACCTTGCTTGATACCTGTGCCCGGATCGAAGACGCGGCCACCGACATCCTCACCCTGGTCGAGGGACTCGATTTTGCCGAATACGGCCGCAGCCGTCTGACCCGCGGCGCCACAACGGCTCGCCTGCACCACATCGCAGGGCTTGCCGCCTTGCTGGCGCCGGCCGAGCGTCAGGCGATGCCGGAGGTCGATTGGGAGGCCTGGACAGCCCTGAACGCGACCTTCGCCGGAGGCGGCGATGTCGAACGCGAATGGGCCGCGGCGTCCGGACTGGCCGAACTCACCCTGCAGTGGATGCGGGTCTATCGGCAGGCGGCAAAATAGCCAGGAACTGCCGGCCCCTCTAGGGGTGGCTCGCCAGAGCGCCAGATCACTGTTGTGGCGGTGACGGCGGGGTAGCCGGCGTCGTGGTGCTGTCCGCGGGTGCGCTGTCCGACGGCGATGTCGACGGCGGGGCTGGGGACTCCGGCGGCGGGGGAGCGGGGGTCACCGCGGCCGGAGGCGGCTCGACCTGGGTGGATGGCGCCGCGGGCGTCTCGGCATCCTTGCGATCGCAGGCCAGCAGCAGGGGCATGGCCAGGGTGGCGAGCAGGAGGGTCTTGGCTGTCATGGCTATTCCTCGTAGAGAAGCGGACTCGGGGAAGTCGGCGTTGCTGCCGGGTGCGACCTCATAGGCATCGAACCCGGGCGGCAAAGGGCGGGCATACCGGCCGCACGCATGGGCCGGATCACGCCCGGTCGCTGCGCTGGATGTCGGCAAGGCATCGCGGACCGCATGGCCGACGGTCGGTGCCCCGTGCTGCAGGGGTGCCGTCGCCTGTCGGTCATGCGCTGCACTACCCGCATTTACGACCTCCCGCCCTTCTGACTGGCCTCGTGGGCATCCCACTCGGCGGCCGAGAGCGAGCCGTCGCGGTCGACGTCCAGGGTGTCGAACAGCGCCTGGATCTCGGCCGAGCGCTTGGCTTCTTCCTTGGAGATCTTGCCGTCGCTGTTGCGGTCGAGTTGCACGAACATCGGCGAGGCCGTGGTCATGTCGCCGCGGTTGGCATCGGGCACAGGTCCGCCCTGGGTTCCCGGCTGCGACGGGACGCGTTCGCCTTCGCCGGCTGCCGGGGTCATCGAATCGGCAGCGAGGGCGGCAAGCGGAAGCGTGCCGGCCAACAGTAATGTGGCTAGACTGAGCTTGTGGTTCATGACCTTTCTCCTGACAAATAAGGGGATACGCCCACGGATCGATGGCTGTAAGCCAGTCCTCGCCCTCGATGGGCTGCCGTGAACAGTTCCCATGTTAGGGCTCGGACCAGGGGTGTGCTGTCGGTCGATGCGGACTCGGACGTAGGAAGATTCCTGCAGCCGCAGCTTGACCGGCGCGCGGAAAAATGGGGGGCGCATGAGACAGCGGGGTATGCCGATCGAGTTGCGGGCGACGCGGCTGGCGCGCCGTTGGCGCCAGATCATGCTGGCGCTGGGCTGTGCGCTGGTGCTCTCGTTGCTGGGCACCAGCGTGTGGCAGACGGCGGTCAGCCTCGATGCACTCGGGGCGCTGCAGATGCAGGCGGGACGGGTCGGACGCCTGGACAGCATGCTGATTCAGCTGGTCGATGCCGAGAGTGGCGCGCGGGGATATCTGCTCAGCCGCAACCCGGCTTATCTGGAGCCCTATCTCAACAGTCTGTCGACCATCGAGTTCACCCTCGAAGAGATCCGTCGCGACGTCGGGCCTGCCTCCCAGGATCAGGAGGCGTTCGCGCGCCTGAGCGAGCTGACTACGCTGAAGCTGCGCATCCTGTCTGAGGCGGTGACCAGGGGGACGCGGGGCGACGAGGCGCCCCGTGGTCCGGATACGTCCGAAGGCCAGCGTCACATGGACATGATCCGCAAGACGCTGGCCGAGATGAAGAGTCGCATGGTGGCACAGGGGCAGCACTCTCTCGAACAGTCGATTACACACGTCTATCGCACACGCTGGGTGGTTGCGGCCCTGTCGGGTGGCGCGCTGGTCTTGCTGGGTGTCCTGTTCGTGGTGGTACAGCGCCAGTTCCGCCTGCGCGAGCAGATCGCCGACCTGCTGCGCAGCGAGAACGCGCGCCTCGACGGGCAGGTTCGCGCCCGCACCGCCGAACTCTCCGATCTCGCCAGCTATCTGACCAGGACGCGTGAAGCGGAAATGGACCGGCTTGCCCGCGAACTCCATGACGAACTGGGGGCGCTGCTGACCGTCGCCAGGATGGACGCCGCCTGGTTGGTCCGCGAACTCGACGGGGTGATGTCCGGCCCTTGCCGAGAACGCTTCGACCGGCTGCTTCACGGCCTCGATGGCGGCATCACGCTCAAGCGCCGGATCATCGACGACCTGCGCCCGCCGCTGCTGCAGGAACTGGGTCTGCTGGCGGCCTTGCGCGCGCTGGGCGAGGACTTCGCGAAGGAGGGCGGCGCACGGATGATCCTGGATCTTCCCCAGGGCGACCTCGCGTTGCCGCCGCAGCCTTCACTTGCCTTGTTCCGGATCGCCCAGGAGGCGCTCACCAACATCCGGCGGCACGCCCACGCCCGCAACGTGACCCTGCGCTTCACCCTCACGCCCGAACGCATGGTGCTGGAAGTGGAAGACGACGGCGTGGGCTTCGATCCCACCCGGA
Organism: Azoarcus sp. Soil_N_20; assembly: GCF_057656155.1. Lineage (NCBI taxonomy): Bacteria > Pseudomonadati > Pseudomonadota > Betaproteobacteria > Rhodocyclales > Zoogloeaceae > Azoarcus > Azoarcus sp. Soil_N_20. The sequence goes on from NZ_JBDGKX010000008.1 coordinate 171,036, forward strand.
CGGCGGCGGGTATACATGGCCTGGCCGGGATGCGGCATCGGGTGCAGATGTTCTCCGGCGAGTTCTCGATCGACAGCGGACCGGGCAAGGGTATGCGCATCATCGCCAGTCTGCCGCTGGCCGCGGCGCAGCAGGAAGCGACGTCCGCCGAGGATCGCGATCGGGCGCCGGGGGCACAAACCGCCGAACCGTCCTGAGTTCAGGTGCTCGGCGGCAGGGCTTCGACCGGGCGCTTGGCGGCCGGATCCAGTTCCTGCTCCAGCAAGGCCACCAACTCCTTGTGGGCATCCTTGGACGACTGGATCAGCTGGCTTTCGTCATGATAGAGGGCCTGCTGCCGTTTTAGCAGATCCTGGTCGTTGCGCGCGAAATGGTCGATGATCTGCCTGGCCACCGCCGGTTCCTTGCCCAGCGCTTCGAAGGTCATGCGGGCCATCTCGAGGCTGGATTTGAACGTTTCCCGGATCTGCAGGTGTACGCCCAGATCCATCAGCCGGTAGGCGTGGAAGCGGTCGCGCGCCCGGGCCACGATCGTCACCTGCGGAAAATGCTTGCGCACCAGTTCGGCGCAGCGCAGCGAAGTCTCGATATCGTCGATCGCCAGCACCAGGATCTTCGCCTCGCCGACGCGGGCGGCGTCGAGGACCGCGAGGTGGGCGGCGTTGCCGAAGTAGGCGTGGGCGCCGAAGCGACGCACCATGTCGACTTCGTCCAGGTCCTTGTCGAGCGCGGTGAACGGGACCCCGCGCAGGCGCAGCACCCGGCCGATGATCTGGCCCACGCGGCCGAACCCGGCAATGACCACCGGGTTGGCCCCGGGCGGCATCTGGTCGGCAGGCGGTTCCGGTTGACTTGCGGCCTGGCGGGCGTTGATGCGGTCGCCGATGATGAACAGCAGCGGCGCGATCGCCATCGACAGTGCCACCGCCAGGGTGAGCTGCTCGACCACCTCGAGCGGCAGGAGGGCATGCGCCCGCGCGGCGCCGAACAGGACGAAGGCGAATTCTCCACACTGCGCCAGCGCCAGCGCCTCCATGCGCGATACCGCCGCGCTGCCGCCGGCCAGCCGGCGCAGCCCGTACAGGCCGAAGCCCTTGATCGCGAGCAGACCGACGGTGAAGCCGATGACGTTGATCGGGTGCTGCACGATCATGCCGAGGTTGATGCCCATGCCCACGGCGATGAAGAAGAAGCCCATCAGCAGGCCCTGGAAGGGGGCGATCGAGCCTTCGAGCTCGTGGCGGAAATCCGAATCGGACAGCAGCACGCCGGCCACGAACGCGCCCAGCGACATCGACAGCCCGCTGGCTTCCATCAGCAAGGCCAGCCCCAGGGCAGTGGCAAGTGCCGCGGCGGTGAACATCTCGCGACTGTCGATGCGGCTGACATGGCGGAACACACGGTCGAGCAACGGCCGTCCGACCGCGATCACCACCCCCAGCACCACCAGCCCGATCATCGGCGACACGTCGCCTTCGGCCTTCTCCGCACCCAGCAGCGGCAGCAGCGCCAGCAGCGGAATCACCATCAGATCCTGGAACAGCAGCATGGCAAAGGTTTCGCGCCCGTAGCGACTGTGCAGTTCGTGGCGCTCGGCGAGCGTGGGCAGCACGAAAGCGGTGGACGACAGGGTCAGCGCCAGGCCCGCGAGGATGGCCTCGGTCCACTCCAGCCCGAGTATGCGGGCGATACCGATCAGCAGCGTGCCGACGCCGAAGAACTGCAGGGCGCCAAGGCCGAACACGGGTTTGCGCAAGGCCCACAGGCGGCTGGGCTGGAGCTCGAGGCCGATGATGAAGAGGAGCAGGACCACGCCGAGTTCGGCGGTATGCAGCAGGTTCTCCGGATCGTGGACGATGCTGGCGCCCCACGGGCCGATCAGCACCCCGGCCACCAGATAGCCGAGCACGGTGCCGAGCCCGGCGCGCTTGAAGAAGGGCACCAGAAAGACGGCGACGGCGAGCAGTGCGGCGAAGGTTGCGACTGATTGCATGGGTGTCGGTTCGGTTGGGTGTCGAGACCGCAGTCTCCGGCCCTCGGCGGGATGGGGGGTGCCGCGTACCCCGCGGGGCGGGCCCGCGGGCGCAATCAGCGCATGCCTTGCAGACCTGCGCGATTATGCCGCCATTTTGCGGCTGCAGCGCGCCCGACGCACGGCTCCGGCACGGGCATGCCGTCTCCTCATTTGCACCGTCCGGCCCGACCGGCTGCTATGGGGAGCGATGGCGTCGCGCGGGCCGGGCGCGGTTCACAACATCTTGAGGTATTCCACCAGCGCGTCCTTGTCCTCGTCCGGCAGTTCGGTGCCGAACACATGGCCTTCGTTACCTCCGCCCTTGGCGGCGACCTCGTGGCGGGTGCCGATGCGTTCGGCTTCCGCGCCGGCGGTGACGAAGCCGACCTTCGCGGGATCGTACACATCGTAGCCGCGCCAGAACACCGCCGGGCGTTGCGCCGGCGGCTCGAGCAGGTCGCGCAGCGTGGGTACCGAGCCGTTGTGCAGGTAGGGCGCGCGCAGCCAGATGCCGTCGAGGAAGGCGGCGATATAGCCGGTCAGCGGTTCCTCGACCAGCCCCGGGCGCTCGATGCCCATGTCGCGCACCACCGCGTTGGCCTCGCGTGCGGCCTTGTCGTTCCAGGTGTCGATGCGGTCGCGGCTGGTGCCGACCTCGGCCAGCGCCACCACGGTGCCGGTGCGCGGCGAGGCGTGGCAGGCGGCGCAGTGGGCGTCGAACACCACCTTGCCGTGCGCGGCGCGGGCAGCATCGATCGGAAACGGGTACTTCGGTGCCGCTTTGTTCGACACATAGCCCTGGATCCAGCGTACCTGCTCGATGAACTCGTCGTTGTCCTTGGGCGGCGCGCCGAGCAGGCCCAGCGCGGAGTCGATGATCACCGAGAACGGGTCGTGGCTGTCGCCGGCGAAATTCATCCGCATGCCCTTTTCCGGATCGTATTTCTTCAGGTTCCACAGCGAGGGCATGTCGGTGGGGCCGAGGCTGTCGTCCATCGGCCAGCGGATCATGAAATACTTGGTCAGGTTCATCGCGTCGTCACGACCGCGGCCCCAGGGCGGAAAGTCGGCGCGGTACAGCCAGGCGAACTGTTGCTCGCGCTCGAGCAGCGTCTTCTTCGTGATCGGGATGATCAGGAAGCGGTAGATCAGGCGATCGACGAGGGACAGGTCGGTGACCAGGCGGATCTCGGCCATCAGGTTGTCGGCGTTGAAGCGCGGGTCCCTGGCGCAGTCGATCAGGAAGCGGAAGAAGGCCCACAGGTTCAGCGTGTGGTTCGGCCCGGTGGGCACGAACACGGGTGCGGCGTCGGCGCTCGCACGGTAGCTTGCGGTGTGGCAGGCCGCGCAGTTGTTGGCCACACGCGGGAAGCCGATCACCTTCTTCGAGAACCCGACCGGCAGTTCCTGGCCTTCCTCCCACACCACGCCGAAGGAGGCGTAGCCGCCGGGGCCGGGCAGCTTGTCGGGGAAGAGGCGCGGCAGCACGTAGAAGATCCAGTACGGGATGCCGGCGTCGCGCTCGGCACCGATCGAGCCGTACTTGAAGCGCATGTCGGGGTCGTCGGTGATCCACGCCGGCTGCGCTTCCTCGCGGAAGAACTTGTACCAGGCGAAGGCCCCGCCGGCAGCACCCAGCACCAGCAACACGACCAGCGCGGCAACCAGGCTGCGGCCGAGGTGCGCACGTGAACGGGTTTTCATGACGGCTCTCCTTCGACCTCAGAAGGTCTTCAGGTATTCGACCAGCGCATCCTTGTCGGCGGCCGACAGCTCGGTGCCGTAAGCCGCGCCTTCGTGCCCGGTGTTGGCGTTGCCCCGCACGCCGGTGTCGAACTGGAACAGCGGGGCGCCGTCGGCGCCTTCGGCTGCGGGGTCGGTGGCGAAGCCGACCCGTCGCGGGTCGTACACGTCGTTGCCGCGCGCGAACCGGGCGGGGCGCAGGGCGGCAGGCTCGAGCAGGTCGCGCAGGGTCGGTACGGAGCCGTTGTGCAGATAGGGCGCGCGCAGCCAGATGCCGTCGAGCGGCATGTTGGCGTAGCCCCAGGTCTTGCGGAAGTGCTGGAAGCGGTGCGGATAGCCGGCATACAGCGTGGCCTGGTTGACCGCCAGATCGCGCGAGTAGGAGTCGAGTCGGGCGCGGTCGGTGCCGATCCGCTCGATCGGGGTCACATGGCCGACTGCGGCGCCGCGAAAGTCCTGACCGTTCGCGCCGTGGCAGGCGGCGCAGTATTCGGCGTAGAGGGGCGCGCCGCGCGCGGCCAGCGCCTCGTCGAGCGGCCATGGCCACGGCGGCGGCGCGAGGTCAAGCACCCAGTCCTCGACCCGTGCGATGGCAGCGAGGTCGATCGTCGGCGGCGTGGTGCCGGTGCCGAAGGCGGCGCTCTTGTTGCGTTCTTCGGTGTGGGTGTTATTGCCGTCCCAGTGCAGTTCCATGCGCTGACCGTCGTCGCGGGTGAGGCGTTTGCGCTGGTTCCAGATCGACGGAAAGTCGGAGGCGCCGAGCAGTTCGTGCGCCGGCAGCTGCTTCATCGGGAAGTTGAACAGCACCTTGGCGGAATTGAAGGTGTCGACCCGCCCAGGACCCCATTCAGGCTGATCGAACACGAACTCGAAGCGCCCGCGCAGCATCAGCAGGCGTTCGCGCATCAGCGCAATCGCCACCGGGTACACGAGGTAGCGGTCGACCAGGCTGATGCCGCCGGTGAGGCGGTCGATCTCGGGCACGATGTGGTCGCGGGAGAACTTCGGCCCGGCGGCGCAATTGAAGAAGAAGGTCTCGAAGGCGCGCAGGTCGAAGCGGTGCGCCGGCATACCGACGATCACGCGCGCGGCGGCGTCGGGCGACTCGCGCACGGTGCTGGTGTGGCACGCGGCGCAGTTCAGGAACACGCGGTCGATGCCGAGGTGGCGTCGCCTCGAGACGCCGACCGGCAGGTCGCGGCCGGCTTCGTAGATCATGCCGAGCGAGGCGTAACCCTTGCCCGGCAGATGTTCGGCGCAGATCTGCGGCATCGCCTGCCAGATCCAGTACGGGAATCCGGATTCGCGCTCGCCGCCGGTCGACCCGTACTTGAAGTGTTCCACCGGATCGGCGTAGGTCACCGCCCGATCCGGCACAAACCGCAGCCCGGCATAGACCGCGCCGAGCACGATCACGATCCACGGCAGCAGCACGATCAGGCGGATCAGTGCGCCCAGCAGCGAGCGGCGAGGCTTTGCCTGGGCACGGGGGGCTGCGGTCACGGCGGATCTCCTCGTTCCGGGGCCAGGTGCGCCACGATGCAGGGTGCCAGCGTGGCGTAGGGACGGGCGAGCAGCGTGGTGGTGCTTGTGTCGCGGGCACTCAGTATCCCTTGCAGCATGGTGCGCATCGCCGGCAGGTCGGCGGTATGGACGAAACCTGCTGCATGCACGGCGGCGGGCGGCGGCATCGGGGTCTTGCGGCGTGCGGCAGGCGCGAGTTCGTTCATCTCCAGCCGGTACCACATACGTTCGGCGCAACGGGCAAGGTGAGTGCGCACCTGTGCGTCGGTACCGTGGAGGAAGCCGGGCGGAAACGCGGTGGCCGCTGCATGACACTGGCTGCACTGGCGCACGAAGGGGAGCAGGTCGGGCGCCCACGGCCCTTTGCGCGGCGCGATCGGATCGGCGAGCCGGGCGCGGGGCAGGGGGGCCGCGGCGGGCGCCCTGGCGCTCGGGATCCCGAGGCCGGCGAGGATGGGGGTGAGCACCGCGGCGCGGCGCAAGGGCATATCGTCGAGCGCATCGCTGTCGCCGTTCACGGTGGCGGCGGCGAGCGCGTCGAGCGCGCGCTCGAGGGGGCCGAGGTCCGCGGCAAGCTGCAGGGTCGCGCGGGTGGGGGCCGCGCCGGTCGCCCGGGTCAGGCTCAGTTCGCGGAGCGCCTCGCCAGCGGCCGTACGCACGCTGCCGCCATCACGCTGCAGTGCAAAGCGGACGGTACGCATGGCGTCCTCGCCGTGCACACTGGCATGGTCCAGTTCGATTGCGCCGACGCTGTCGTCACTGGGCAGGACGAGGCGGTCGATAAAGCCACCGCCCATCCGCTGTCGCTGCAGTCCGATGCGGGCGAGCAGACGACCGCCGTCGGCGCTGCTGCAGTCCAGGTCCACCCGCCGGCCGGGGATTTCCCGTTCGGTGCACGCGAAGCTCAGCTCGCGCAGCGTCACTGCCGGCGTGGCGGCGAGCTGGCGGTCGATGAGGCGGATGTCGGTGCGCGAGAAGAACATCGACAGGGCATGGATGAAGCGGCCGACATCCGCGGCACTGCCTCCGTGCCAGCGCTCCAGCGGCGGACGCAGCGCAAGCGGATCGAAGGCGGCGCCGATGTCGGCGAAACGGGGCAGCTCGGCGTCCGCCGGCGCGCGGTCTCCCTCCGAAATCGCGGCGAACGGTTGGCGATTCGCCAGCTGCGGATCGGGAATGGCCAGACCGGCGGGCCAGCGTTGCTGCCATCTTGCAAGCAGCGGGCGGAGCAGGCGCTCGCGGCTACCCGAGGTCTCGATCGATGCGCTCCGACCGCCGCCGAGCCGGTAGCGCAGGGCCTGACGCAGGGCCTCGGCGCGACAGGCGATCGACGCGTCGCGGCTTGTCCCGGCGCAGCCTTCGCGCCACAGGCGCTGGGCGGTGGCGAGCAGGTTGGCGCGCAGCGTGGCGGCATCGATTGCATCCGGCACATCGACGCCATGGCGCCAGCGCAGGCCGTAATACGGCAGTCCGGTGGCGGCGAGTCGCGCGGCGACCGCCGGGCCAGCGCTGGTCTCGTCCCACGACTGGCGCGAGAAGATCGGCGCCGCATTCTGATGGCAGGCGAGGCAGAGCGTGCGGTTGGCATAGCCGACCACCGGCGTGGCCCCGGCGCGATAGTCGCGCACCAGCTGGAACTCGAAGCGGGCGTCGGCCTCGTTGTAACTGATCACCTCCAGCGCGGCCGCCTGCTCGTGATAGGCGACGTACAGGCGGTCCTTTAGGTAGGGGTGGCCTGCCGGCGCGTCCGGCGGTGGCTCTCCGGTCACTGCTGCGACCACGCGTGGATAGCGGAATGCCTCCACGTCTCCCGCGGCATGGCGTTGGAGTGAACGGCCGAGCGGAATCAGCACCACCGAGAGCCCTCCGAAGGGTTCATTCGCGTCGAGCTGCAGCGCGATCCGCTGCAACAGGGCGGTGAATGGAAACGGCACCTTCACCTCGCCGTCGGCATCGCGCTCCAGCAACTGGTCGAACAGCGAGCGGCCGGACGACGGCAGATCGCTGCCCGGCGCCTCGGCCGCGAGTGCCGACATCGCGTGCAGTGCGCCACTCAGGAGCAGCGGCGCAAGGCGCGATGTCGATCGGACCATGTTCAGCCCCCTTCGCCCCCGATGCCGGCACGAATCGCGACCGTGGATCACGACACCGGATCCGGTATGCTCCGGCCGCTACCCGGAAACCATGCGCGCAGCGACGACCATGCGCTGCTGGGTACCGATCCAGCAGTCCTGCTGCACCTGGCCGGTCTTCATGAACTCGTCGCGGGCGCGTTCGGCGATGTCCTTGTTGTACAGGACGAAATTCACCACGAAGGCGCGATCCATGTAGGCGCGGCCGAGGTAGAAGCCGGGATAGACCATGCGGATCTCGTCGCGGATGGCAAATCCGTCGCGCCCGCCGAACTGGTCCGGCATGCGCCGGTAGCCCGGCAGTTCGTCGGTGAAGGCGTAGTCGATGATGATCGATTCGCGGCGACTGTCGAGCAGGCTCTGGCCGCAATAGAGCTTGGCCGGGAACAGGAGCCACTGGTCCTTGCCGTCGATGGTGGTCTTCTGCAGCGGGTTTTCGTCACTTTCCTCGACCAGACCCAGCTTCTTCAGCGTGGTGAGGTCCTCGATGCGGTTACGCAGCAGGCCTTCGTCGCGATAGAAAACCTTGCCTTTCCACAGGATTTCGCCGACCGCATCGAGCTTGGCGCCGGCGACGTTCACCAGCAGCCCCTTCAAACCGCCGCCGGCGATCTCCGACAGGCGCAGCTTGCCGCTGCCGCCACGGGGAAAGAACAGGTCGCCCTCGAACGCACCATCCGGAATCGGCCCCGCGGTCAGCCGGGCGTAGATCTGGTCGATCTGCTCCTGGTCGAGGAAGGACAGGTTCTTCGGCGTGATCTTGTACAGGTCGGCGGTCGACAGCGGGTGGCGGTAGTCGAGCTGGGCAAAGTCCGGCTTGGCGGCGTAGCCCTCGGCGTACGGCGCGAACGCGATCTCGGGCGCGGCCTTGTCGGCGCTGTCGAAGAAGCCGCAGCCGGAAACGGCCAGCACGGCGACGCAAGTGGCGCGAATGGCGAGCGTGGCATGGTTCATGGCGTCCTCCGTGCATTCACAGCGTGGCCAGGAAGGCGATCAGCGCCTGCTTGTCCGCGTCGGGCAGGTCCTCGCCAAAGCGGTGACCTTCGTTCTCGATCTCGGCGGTGCAACTGCTGTAGGTCTGCTTGATCAGGTGCGGCCGCGCCTTGAGCGCGTCGACCAGCGCGCTCGGCTTGCCCGCGAGCTCGGCGCCGATTGCCTTCAGGTCTTCGAGCACCCGGCCGCCGGTCTCTGCGCCGAAGCGCTGGGTCAGGCTTGCCTCCAGCTCCTCGGGTGCGGTCCTGGCCCGCACCAGATCGACGACGAACTGCTTGTGCTGGAAGTTGCCGATGGTTCCGGCGGTGACGCCGCGGCCACCGATCTCGCTGGGGATGGTGAGCTCGAGGCCGAGCAACTTCTCCTTGTCGGTCCCGTCCCACAGCCGCGGGCCGATGCGCATGGTGACGTCCTCGTTGAGCAGGGTCACCTTGGGGATGCGCCGGGCCGGGTTCAGCAGTTCCTCCATCGAGGCCTTGTACAGCCGGTAGCGTCCGTCGACGCTGGGGTCGTACTCGAAGCACGCCGGTTGCTGGTCCGCCGGCAGCAGCTGGGCGGTGTTGCCATCGACGTAGCGCGGACGCCTGGCATAGAAGTCGTTGGCGGCGGTCTGCGGTTTGCCGCACAGCTCGGGACCGAGCGCATTGTTGTGCAGGAAGGGTGCGTGTGCCCACAGGTTGAGCAGCGACAGGTTGCGATAGTGGCCGCGGCCGCCGTCACCGGGTTCCTTCACATTGGGGTCGGGGGCCTGGGCGCGCAGGGTTTCCGAGCCATATTCCTGCCACACGCGGCCGCTCATGTGGTTCGAGTGGAGGGCGCGACAGCGGAACGTGCCGACTTCGGACACCGGTGTGCTGCGGTCGTTTCCGAGCCAGTCCTCGCGCAGGCCGGTGGCAAGATCGAGTTTGTGGAAATCGAGGCTGGCCAGTTGACCGCTCGCGGCTTCGGCCTGGCTGGAGTGGCAGCGCGCGCAGGTGCTGGCGTAGATCTCGCGTCCGCGCGCTACCGCGCCGGTGCCGAACTCGCCCTCGAGATCGGCAATCAGGTCCTGATCGGTGTAGCGGGCGGTGGGCGTGGCCGCGCGCAGCACGTTTTCGCGCGCTTCGCGCAGATCGGTGGCGTTGGCCTCCGCCGACATGAAGAAGTCGAGGATATTCGTCAGCCTGTCCTCGATCGCGCGGAAGTTGGGACAGTCGCGCCGGCACTGGCCGATGTCGAACGGCGTCTGGCCAAAGCCGCGTTGCTGCGGATCGAGCTGGCGCAGATCGGAGAGGTGGTTCATCCAGCACTGCTCGGAACATGAGCCGATGTTGAAATACACGCGCTGGATGGCCTCGAGGGCACCGATCGAGTCTTCACCGCCCTTGAGGATGTGATGCACGGTCTCCTGCTGCAGCGACTTTTTCCAGCACTTCCCGTCGCGGCCGGGTTCGCACCAGCAGCTCGCCTCATCCTTGTCGTCGCCGCAGGAGCTGACCTTGCGCCATTTGAGCACCGACTCGTCGGCGAAAGTCGGGCGTTTGGCGATGTTGATCAGCGCATTGATGGTGCCGGGGTTGTTCACTTGGTCGGTGGGGATGGCCGAGGTGTCGCTGGCGCCGGGGCGTGCATGGGCGAACATCTGCCATTCGAGGGTATTGCTGGCCATGCCCGAGACCATGATCTCGGAGATTCGGGTGTACTGGTTGCCGATCAGGCCCTTGATGTTCTCCCACTCCGGTTCTGCGGGGTCGGCAGGCGGGTTGAGCGGGTCGAAGGCGATGTGGCACGAACCGCACGAGGTGCCGATCAGGAAGGGAGGCTCGATCGCGCCGTCCTGCAGGTGCGAGCGCGCCGCCTCGCTGCCGCCGCCGGCCGCGGCGATCGGACGGTTGTAGCCTTCCCAGCTTCCCGGGGCGCCGTTGAGGCGCTGCCACGCCTCCTTGTCGAAGCGCGGGTTCGGGAACTTGCGGATGCCCAGTGCGCCGGTCGAGGTGCCGAAGCGCAGGTCGCAGGCCGAGTGACGCTGGTCGGCGGGGCCATGGACCTCGTCCGTTCGCAACGGCGCATCACGGAAATCGCAGGCCGGATCGCGATAGCCGCCACGGCCGACGTAGCCGAGCAGTTCCTCGTCGCCCGGGCACCAGTCGAGGCCGTAGGTCTCGTCGAAACTCTTCGCCGGGCAGTTGTCCGTGCCTGGCGTGCAGCACGACGGGTCGTTGATGATCCCCCAGGCGCGAAAGCGGTCGCCGCGCTGGTCGCCGCGCAACACCCGGTACCAGTCGATGAGTACGCCGACGCGCTGCTGGAAGACGTAGGTGTGGAAGCGCTCGTTGCCCGCGGTGGCCTTGAACCAGATCAGGCGGCCGGCGCACTCGGATGCGTCGAGCCCCTCGCGCGCGCAGGCCTCATAGTAGGGCGTGTCCTGCTCGTGTACCACCTGTGCGACTGCGGCTGGCTTGCCTTCGGCAACCGCTGCCGGTGCGGCGGCGGGCGGCGTGGTTGCCGTGAGCGGAATCGCCACGGCAACCACCACGGCGAACAGAGTGGCAACAACCAGCACACGCTTCACGATGCGTCCTCCCTGCTGGGCGGGGCGACATCGGGCGATGCGGCATGATGGCGCGCCCTAGGGGAGACGCAAGGATCTTTCCGCCTGGGATTCCATACGTTTCCGCACTACGGCACGACTCCGGCCAGCCTCTCTGTCGGCCCGGAAAGAGCACCCCAAGATGGACGCGGTGCTCTCGTCGTTTATTTCTGGTAATTCATTCATAGCCGGAAATAACCCATTTGCAAGAACCGGAGCGCTGTATGTCGGGCCCGAAGCGGCGCTGAGACCGGGGTCGGCAGGCGACGCCGGTCGCAGTTCAGGCCTGGTTCAGGCGCGCGGCGGGATGAAGATCTCGGCTTCGCCGGTCAGAACCTCGGTCGCGCCCACCGTGCAAACCGTCGAGAACACGGCCCGCCGCTTTTCGGGTTTCAGCGCGGTCAGGGTCACCCGTGCAACAACCGTGTCGCCAACCTTCACCGGCGCCTTGAACTTCAGGGTTTGCGAGAGGTAGATGCAGCCCGGGCCCGGCAGGCGCGTGCCGAATACGGTCGAGATGTAGGCCGCCGAGAGCATTCCATGTGCGATCCGGCCCCCGAACATCGTGCTGGCCGCAAACTCGCCATCCAGGTGCACCGGATTGGTGTCTCCCGACACGCCGGCAAACATGAGGATGTCGGCATCGGTGACGGTCCGGGAGGCGGCCGCCGTCATGCCTTCCTTGAGGTCTTCAAAGTTGTAACCGTACATCTCCGAGAAGTCACGGATATCAGCGGGCATTGCATTCTCCTGATCGAAGCGGGACAAAACCGGTACGACAACGGGCTGGCAAGCCGATCGTCTCGAATGCTCGAGCATAGCGTATAAGCCTTGCAGCGAATGCTGTCGGCAGTGGGAACGGTGGGACGCGAGACAGTCATGCGACTGTGCTAAGATTCACCGTCAAAAAATAAGAAGTTATGATAAATTTTAATAAAAACAATGGCTTGAGATCGTTCTTTCGATTTGGGGGCGGGCTGATGTCGTTCGTGACCAGTTTAACGCGGAAGTGCTCGAGGATCCGCTATCGTGTTCATGGAAATCCGCACGGTTGCTTCCGCGACATGTTGCCGTTGCAGGGCCGCGTTATCACTGGCTACAAGGGACCATCATGCTGAAGGTATTCAGTCACTATTTTCCTTCACATACGTTGCAACAGATCTTCCTGGACGCACTGCTTCTTTTCGTCGCCGTGGTCGTTGCCGTCACCTTCCAGCTTCATGCAGAGGCGATCGAGTGGGCGGTACTCGTGCCTTCGGCCCTGGTGTTTGCGGTCGCCATGGTGGTGTTGAACTCGGCCATGGGGCTCTATCGCCCTGCTGCGGACGACTCCCAGCGCTCGGCGGTGGTCCGCGTGCTGCTTTCCGTGGTGGTCAGCCTGCCGGTGGCGTACGGCGTCTTTCACCTGCTTCCGTGGTCGGTGTTCACCTCGGCGGCCATGCAGGCGTCGGTCCTGCTGTTGCTCGGGGTCGTGCTGTCCATGCGCGCGATGGTGAACCGGCGCCAGTCGTCGGCACTGTTCGCACCGCGTGTTCTCATTATCGGCACCGGTCCTGATGCCGTGACCGTTCAACGCGCCCTGTCGCACCCCGCTCAAGGCGGGATGGAGGTCGTCGGCTTCTTCTCTCCGGGAGGGGACGATGCGGTCGAGGTCGATCCGCGCAAAGTCCTGTCGGGCGGGGGGCTGGTCGAAACGGTCAAGCGTCTGCGGGTGAGCGAGGTGATTGTCGCGGTTCGCGAGCGTCGCGGCGGGGTGCTGCCGTTGCGGGAGCTTCTCGACTGCAAGCTCGCCGGCATACGGGTGCTGGACCTGTCGTCGTTCTTCGAGCGCGTACAGGGACAGGTGCGGGTCGACTCGCTGCGCGCGAGCTGGCTCATCTATGGCGACGGATTTCGGCAGAACTTCGGTCGGACAGTGATCAAGCGCAGTTTCGACCTGCTCGCGGCGCTCGGGCTGCTGATCATTGCCGCACCGGTCATGCTGGTCACGATGTTGTTGATCCTGTTCGAGGACGGTGGGCCGGTGTTCTACCGTCAGGAACGCGTGGGTCACGGCGGCAAGATCTTCAAGGTGACCAAGTTCCGCAGCATGCGCACCGACGCGGAGAAGGATGGAAAGCCGCGCTGGGCTGCGTCCAACGACGATCGTGCGACGCGTGTTGGGCGGGTGATCCGCAAGCTGCGCATCGATGAATTGCCCCAGCTTCTGAATGTGCTGGTCGGCGACATGAGTCTGGTCGGCCCGCGTCCCGAGCGGCCCTACTTTGTGGACCAGCTGGCGCGCGAGATTCCCTTCTATGGTGTCCGCCACTGTGTCAAGCCCGGCGTGACCGGCTGGGCCCAGGTACGGTACCAGTACGGGTCGTCAGTTGATGATGCGATCCAGAAGCTGCAGTACGATCTGTACTATGTGAAAAACCATACGCTGGTGCTCGATACCCTGGTGCTTTTCGAGACGGTTCGGGTCGTCCTGACCGGAGAGGGGGCGCACTGAGCTTTTCGGCATTCCCTTGCCGCCCGGGAGTATCGTTCGCCGGAGTTGCAGATATCTGCCGGAAGTTCTGGCGCAGGGGGTAAGCGTTGGCTGATTTTGCGGTGTGGGGCTACGGTCTCGCAGCCTTTGCCTATTTCGGGTTCGGTGTCTATCTCTATGCAGCGTGGCGGGGTGCCCCCCAGGGCGGTGTACTTCTCCTCGCGGTAGCGACGTCGTGTGCATGGGCGCTGTCCGGCGCCTGGTTTGCGAGCAATCCGGTCTCATGGCTGTTCCAGCTTGCACTGGTGCTCGATGTTTTTCGCTCGGGTGCCTGGTTCGCTTTTCTCCTGATCCTGTTGCGACCGCTTCTGGCGCAAGGCATGCGCTGGCCGTTCGTGGTCTCCTTGCTGGTCGTGACGGCGCAGTTGCTCGGCGTGGTGCTGGCGGGATTCGAGTTGTTACCCGACCAGATCATGTCGCGGTCGGCGATTGCGCTGTCCCTCGCGTCGGCGGTGCTCGGGCTGGTATTGGTCGAGCAGGTCTATCGCGGTATGCCGGTCGAGGCGCGATGGGGGCTCAAACCCTTGTGTCTCGGTTTGAGCGCCGGCTACATGTTCGAACTCTACCTCTTTGCCGAAGCCTTCCTGTTTGGCCGCCTGGATCCCGACATCTGGGCCGTGCGCGGTCTCGCGCACGCCCTCGTGCTGCCGTTGATCGCGCTGTCGGGAGCGCGCAATCCCTCATGGTCGTTGAGGATGTCCCTGTCGCGGGAAGTGGTCTTCCACTCCACCGCCCTGGCAGTCGCCGGCCTGTACCTGTTGATCGTCGCGGGTGCCGGATACTACGTCCGCTATTTCGGGGGGGACTGGGGCAGGGCGTTGCAGGCGACCTTGATGTTTGCGGCACTGGTCCTGCTCGCGGTGTTCATTTTTTCCGGCGCCCAGCGCGCGCGACTGCGGGTATTCATCAACAAGCATCTGTTTCCCTATCGCTACGACTATCGTACCGAATGGTTGCGCTTCACCCAGGCCCTGTCGTCCTCCGACGGGAAGCTGGATTTTGGCCAGTCCGTCATCAGGGCGCTGTCGGACCTGGTGGAGAGTCCGGGCGGGAGTCTGTGGATGCGGGGGGGCGACGGCAGCTTCGCGGTCTATTCGCGGCTGAATCAACAGGCAACCGAGTTTCGCGAGCCGAGCGACTCGCCGCTGATCCGGTTCATGGACGAGCGCGAATGGGTGATCAATCTGGAGGAGTACCGCTTCAGTCCGGCAGTGTACAAGGGGCTCGTGTTGCCGGAATGGCTCGCGTATTTTCCCGAGGCCTGGCTGTTGGTGCCGCTCAAGAGCGGCGGCAACCTGGTCGGTTTCGTCGTTCTTACCGCTCCGCGTGCCCCGTTCGAGATCGACTGGGAGGTCCTCGACCTCCTGAAGACCGCCCAGCGGCAGGCGGCCAGCTACCTCGAGCGGATGCAGTCGGCAGAGGCGCTTCTCGAGGCGCAAAAATTCGAGTCGTTCAACCGGATGTCGGCGTTCGTCGTGCACGATCTGAAGAATCTGGTGGCGCAATTGTCGTTAATGCTCAAGAACGCCGAGCGGCATCGCCACAATCCCGCATTTCAGGACGACATGCTCGAAACCGTGGCGCATGTGGAGTCGCGCATGCGCGGACTGATGACGCAACTGCAGGAGAAGCGCTCGATCGATCCGCCCCGGGCGGTGGACATTTCCGCGGTTGTCGAAGGCATCAGATTCCGCAAGCGCGATCAACTGCCGCCGCTCGATCTGAGCGTCCCCGCCGAGGGCGAGGGCATCGTGCTGGCTCATCCCGAACGGCTCGAGCGCGTGATCGGACACATCGTGCAGAATGCTCTTGAAGCGACTCCGGAGGATGGTAAGGTGTCAGTACGAGTGCATTCCGAAGAGGCGGGCAGAATCCGTGTCATTGTCGAGGACACCGGGCGCGGCATGTCCGAGAGCTTTCTCAGGGATCGCCTTGCGCGCCCGTTCGAAACGACCAAGGCCAGCGGCATGGGAATCGGTGTTTTCGAAACCCGTCAGTACGTCAGGGAACTGGGTGGCGACGTGCGTTTCGAGAGCGAGGAAGGCGTGGGTACCAGGGTGACGGTAGATCTGCCGCGGATCGCCCGTACCAGTTCAGGTGAAGACCAGGGAGTCATCAGTCAGCATGGCTGAGAAGCAGCGAACCTTACTGATCGTCGAAGACGATCTCACCCTTCAGAAGCAGATGCGGTGGGCGTTTGACGGGTTTGAAACGGTACTGGCAAGCGACCGTGAGAGCGCGATTGCGCAGTTGCGTCGTCACGAACCCGCGGTGGTGACGATGGACCTCGGTCTGCCACCCGCGCCCGACGACGTATCCGAGGGTTTTCTGCTCCTTGCAGAAATGCTTGTGCTGATGCCCGATACCAAAGTCATCGTCCTGACCGGGCAGCACGACCGCGAAAATGCGGTGCGCGCAGTGGGCATGGGCGCCTATGATTTTTTCGGCAAGCCGTTCGAACCCGATCTGCTGGCGTTGACCATCGAGCGGGCCTTTCGCCTGCACGATCTGCAGGCCGAGAACGCGAGACTCAAGCAGCTTCAGTCCGGAGCGCTCGCGGGGCTGCTTACGCGTGCGCCGTCGATGCTCAAGGTGTGCCGTACGATCGAGAAGGTCGCATCCGCCGCGGCCACGGTCACCCTGCTGGGCGAGAGCGGCACCGGCAAGGAAGTGCTCGCGCGCGGCTTGCATTCGATGTCGCCGCGGGTCAAGGAGCGCTTTGTCGCGATCAACTGCGCGGCGATTCCCGAGAACCTGCTCGAGAGCGAGTTGTTCGGCTACGAGAAAGGGGCGTTCACGGGCGCGGCAAAACAGACCCTCGGCAAGATCGAGACCGCCCACAAAGGCACGCTGTTCCTCGATGAAATCGGCGATCTGCCGATGTCCTTGCAGGCCAAGCTGTTGCGTTTCCTGCAGGAGCGGGTGATCGAGCGTATCGGCGGGCGCCAGGAGATTCCCGTCGATGTGCGGGTGGTGTGCGCGACGCACCGCGATCTCAAGGCCCAGATCCAGGCCGGCCTGTTCCGCGAGGACCTCTATTACCGTCTGGCCGAGATCGTGGTCGCGATTCCGCCCTTGCGCGATCGGGAAGGTGACGCCGTCCTGCTTGCGCATGCCTTTGCGCAGCGCTTTGCCGCGGAGAACGGGCGCGGCTCGATGCATCTGGCAGAGGATGCGATTCCGGCCATCGAGGCGCACGCATGGCCGGGCAATGTGCGCGAACTCGAGAACTGTCTCAAACGTGCCGTGATCATGGCCGACTCCAACCGCATCTCGGCCGAGGATCTCGGACTGGCCGGTGTGGACGAGGCCCTCGATCATCTAAATTTAAGACATGTCCGCGATGAAGCCGAACGCCGGGCGGTGCTGCGCGTCATTGCCCGAACCAATGGCAATATTGCCAAAGCCGCCGAAATTCTGGGCGTCAGTCGGCCGTCCTTATACGACCTCATGAATCGATTCGGATTGAAGAAGGAGAACTGATCTTGTCTGCCCCCCGTAACAAACCGAGCAATGCTGCCTGGTCCAATCGGGCCCGCGCCACCGCAACCGCGCTTGTGTCTGCGCTGGTGCTGGCAGGCTGCAGCGACAGCCCCGAGGCCATGATCGATTCGGCCAAGGCCTACTTGGCCAAAAACGATATCAACGCCGCCTCCATCCAGTTGAAGAACGCGTTGCAGGAGAACGGAAATCTGGCAGAAGGCCGCTTCCTGCTGGGCAGAATCAATCTGGAACAGGGGAATGTACCCGGTGCGGTCAAGGAGTTGCTGCGCGCCGAGGAGCTCGGTTATCCGGCCGATCAGGTCACGCCCTTGCTCGCCCGCGCACTGCTGCGTTCGGCCCAATTCGATCGCGTGCTGAAGGACTACGGGAACACGACGCTCGGCGACCCCGCGGCCCAGGGCCAGTTGCTGACCGTGATTGGCGAAGCCCGCCTTGCCAAGGCCGATGTCGCCGCGGCACGAAGTGCTTTTGAATCCGCACTTTCGATCAGCCCCGAAAACGGCCTGGCGCGCGTGGGCCTGGGGCGCGCCAAGCTCTTGTCCGGCGATGCGGTGGGTGCTCAGGCGGAGGCTGAAGCCGCTGTGGCCCAGGACGCAGACCTGGTCGAAGCGCAGGTACTGCTGGCCGACGCCATGCTCGCCCAGGGCAAGCCGGAGGCAGCGATCAAGGCGCTGGAGGCAGCCGTCCGTGCCCGTCCGGAAGCAGTCGGCCAGCACTTTGCGCTGATCTCCCTGCTCCTTCGCCAGAATGATTTCGACGCCGCGGCCAAGCAACTGGAAGCGATGAAGAAGATCGCGCCCAAGCATCCGTATACCCGCTACGTGCAGGCCTTCCTCGATTTTCAGAACGGCCGCATGGCCGAGGCCCGTGAGGGCGTACTGGACGTGGTCAAGAATGCACCGGACTTCGTGCCCGGGCAACTGCTTGCCGGATCGGTGCTGATGCGTCTGAACGAGCATGCGATGGCTCGCACGCATCTTGCCAATGTGCTGGCGCGTGCTCCCGGCCATATCCTCGCGCGCAGGCTGCTTGCCGCCTCGCATCTGGCGTCGGGGGAAGCCACCCGTGCGCTGGAAGTCGTTCAGCCGCTGCTGGCGACGCCGAATCCAGACCCCGCCATGCAGGGACTGGCGGGGCAGATCTATCTGGCCACGGGTGATTTTGAGAAGGCCGAGGTTTTCTTCGCGAAATCCGCGGCCGCAGCGCCCGATGACGCCAGCGCGCGTACCCGCCTGGGTGTTGCCCGGCTTGCCGGCGGCGATTCCGAAGGCGCGTTTGCAGACCTGGAGGCAGCTTCCGGCCTTGACGAGTCCTCGGGTCAGGCCGATCTGGCAATGATCCTCGCCTACATGCGGCGTAACGAGTTCGACAAGGCATTGGCGGCGCAGAAGACACTGGAGGGCAAGCGGCCGGATGATCCGCAAACCCACAATCTGAAAGGCGGAATCCTGCTCGCCAAGAAGGACCAGGCCGGTGCGCGCGCGGCTTTCGAGCACGCAGCAAAACTGAAGCCGGACTTTCTCCCGGCGCAGGTTAACCTTGCCCGGCTCGATCTCGCCGACAAGAAGCCCGATGCGGCCAAAG
This sequence comes from Azoarcus sp. Soil_N_20, assembly GCF_057656155.1. Lineage (NCBI taxonomy): Bacteria > Pseudomonadati > Pseudomonadota > Betaproteobacteria > Rhodocyclales > Zoogloeaceae > Azoarcus > Azoarcus sp. Soil_N_20. Next base: position 189,632 of record NZ_JBDGKX010000008.1, read on the forward strand.
CCCGGTTCGAAAGCATCATCAAGCAGAACCCGAAAAACGTGGATGCGCTGCTCGCGTATGCCGACTTGCAGAACGCAACGGGAGCCAGTGCCGCGGAGGTGCTGGCGACCCTGGAGCGCGCGGCAGAGGCCGGCCCCGGCCTGCTTCCGCCGCGACTGGCGCTGGTCCGGCATCACCTGCGCAACCGCGAACCTGCCAAGGCAATGACCATTGCACAGCAGGCGACAAGCGCCCAGCCCAATGAGCCACGGGCGGTCGATGCGCTCGCACGCGCCCAACTGGCATCTGGTGAAACGCAGCAGGCCATGGCTTCGCTCAACAAGCTGGCAGGCCTCCTGCCGCAGTCGCCGGCCCCGCTGTTGCTGCTGGCGGAGGTGCAGCGTCAGGCGAAGGATGACACCGCTGCCGAGCAAAACCTGCGCAAGGCCCTGGCGCTCAAACCGGACCTGCTGGAGGCGCAGCAGCGGCTGATCGCCATTCAGGTTACCCGCGGGGATCGGGCCGGTGCGCTCGCTACCGCGAAGGCTGTTCAGAAGCAACGGCCCGATGCCGCGATCGGCTATGTGTTCGAAGGCGATGTGCTGGGGGAGGCCGGACGGTGGCCCGAAGCCGCAGCGGCCTATCGGAAAGCCGCCGACCGGGGGAAGAGCGGAGAACTCGTGACCAAGCTGAACGGCGCCTTGATGCGTAGCGACCGAAAAGCCGATGCCGACAAGCTGATCGCCGAATGGCTGCGCGCCGAGCCGAAGGACCTGGTCGTGCGTGGCTACGTTGCCGAACGCGCGTTGTCCGAGAAACGCTATGCCGACGCCGCCAAGATGTTCAGCGAAATGAACGAACTGAAGCCTGGCAATGCGCTGATCCTGAACAATCTGGCGTGGACTGCCGCTGCAACCAAGGATCGACAGGCCCTCGAGTACGCCGAGCAGGCCCTTGCATTGGCGCCGGACAATCCGGTCATACTCGATACTGCAGGCGTGATCCAGGTCGATTACGGACAGGCGGAGAAAGGTTTGGCCAATCTTTTGCGCGCTGTTTCGCTCGCACCAAATCTCCCGCCGCTGCGGTTGAATCTCGCCAAGGCCTATGCAAAGCTGGACCGGAAAGCGGATGCGCGCAAGGAACTCGAGATTCTGATGCCCAAGCTGAAGGAAGGAACTCCGGCGCATACGGAAGCCGCCGCGCTGTTGAAGACGCTGTGACCGGAGTGGTTTGACCCTGTCGTGTCTGTCATTCCTGCGCTGGCGGGACTCTGCCACATCGACGGGGGCCAGGAAGCAACAACAATGAATAAGCGGTTTTGTCAGGATTCGATCAAGGATATCAGTCAATGAGTACGATCGCCGTTATTGGTCTGGGCTATGTGGGTCTGCCGCTGGCAGTCGAATTCGGAAAGAAGTTCCGTACCATCGGGTTCGATCTTTCGGTCGAGAAGGTCGCGGCTTACCGCGATTTTGTCGATCCGACCGGGGAAGTCGCGGCGGAGGACCTTCGCGCCGCGACCCAGTTGAGCTGCCACACCGACCCTTCGGTACTGAAGGATGCGGACTTCATCATCGTGGCGGTTCCGACGCCCGTGGACGACGCCCATCAGCCGGATTTCACGCCGCTGGTCAAGTCCTCGCAGACCGTGGGGCGCAATCTCAAGCGTGGCGCGATCGTGGTGTATGAGTCGACCGTCTATCCGGGTGCAACCGAAGAGATCTGCATTCCGATCCTCGAGCGCGAATCCGGTCTGACCTGGAAGCAGGATTTCTTTGTCGGCTACTCGCCGGAGCGGATCAACCCGGGCGACAAGGAGCGCACCGTGACCAAGATCGTCAAGGTGGTGTCGGGAGACACGCCCGAGACGCTCGAGACGGTGAAACAGGTGTACGGCGCGGTGATCACCGCCGGGGTCTATCCGGCCAGTTCGATCAAGGTCGCCGAGGCGGCCAAGGTGATCGAGAACACCCAGCGCGATCTCAACATCGCGCTGATGAACGAGTTGGCGCTCATTTTCCACAAGATCGGGATCGATACGCTGGAAGTGCTCAAGGCGGCCGGCACGAAGTGGAATTTCCTCCCGTTCCGGCCGGGCCTGGTGGGCGGTCACTGCATCGGGGTCGATCCCTACTACCTGACCCACAAGGCCGACATGCTCGGCTATCACCCGCAGGTGATTCTTGCCGGACGGCGGATCAACGATGGAATGGGCAAATATGTGGCGGAGCAGACGGTCAAGGAAATGATCGGTGCCGGCTCCAGCATCAAGGGGGCCGATGTCATCGTGCTGGGTCTGACGTTCAAGGAGAACTGCCCGGATCTGCGCAACAGCAAGGTGATAGACGTGATCCGCGAACTGCAGAGCTACGGCTGCAAGGTGCACGTGCATGATCCGGTTGCCGAGTCGGACGAGGCCATGCACGAGTATGGTGTTGCACTCACCGCGTGGGACGATCTGCCCCAGGCCGGGGCGATCGTGGCTGCGGTTTCCCATATGGAATATTTGCAGATGCCGCTCGATCGCATGCTGGCCAAGCTGCTTGCGGGTGGGGTTTTCACCGACGTGAAATCGGCTTATGACATGACCGCGTTGAGCGCTGCCGGCGCGAAGGTGTGGCGTCTCTGACGCGTGCGGGCCGGCGACAAGAGGGAGGTGGGAGTGTGTCTGTATGGCGGCTGAGGCCGATGGCATGGAGTGTCCTTGGCGGAGCGCTATGCGCCTTTGCGCCTGCCCTTGCGGCGGCGGACAAGGGCCTTGCAACTGGGCCCCTTGCCAGACAGGCGCGCGCCCTTGCCGAGCAGGCCTTGAGTTATGAGCATGGCGAGGGCGTAAGGCGCGATCCCGGGCGTGCTGCCGCGCTCTACTGCGAGTCCGCGCGTCTGGGCAATCCCGACGCGATGTATGCGCTCGGCTGGATGTACGCGAACGCACGAGGCGTGACGCGCAATGACGAGTATGCGGGCACCCTGTTCGCGATGGCGGCTTCCCGCGGTAATGCCCATGCAGGTCGGATGATGCGCTACACGGGCGATTACACCGGTGCGGCGCCGGATTGCCTGCATTCGTCCCGCGCCACGATGCGCGAGGACCGGCCAGCGGATGAACTGATCGCTGCGATGTCGGGTGATCGCCAGCGTATCGCCCGGCTGCTGGTGGACCTTGCGCCGCGCTATGGCATACGGCCTCGCCTTGCGCTCGCCATTGCGCTGGCCGAGTCGAACCTCAACCCGGTCGCACTGTCGCCGAAAAATGCGATGGGGGTCATGCAGCTCATTCCGTCGACCGCCGCGCGCTTCAATGTGCGCAAGCCGCTCGATCCCGAGGACAACATCCGGGGCGGGCTTGCCTACCTGCGCTGGCTGCTGGCGTATTTCGAGGGGGATATCGCGCTCGCCGCCGCTGGCTACAATGCGGGCGAGGGCGCCGTCGAACGTTTCCGCGGCGTGCCGCCATATCGCGAAACGCGGCGCTATGTGGAGCGCATTCTCGCGTTTGTCCGCAACGCGCAGCACCCTTACGACAGCAGTGTCGTCGCGCCCAGTCAGGCGATCTCGACCCTGCGCCTGGCGGCACAAAAGGGCGGGGGCTCGTGAGGGTGTCTGTTGTCGGTGGTGGACGTCGTGGCGGGGCTCTGCTGCTCGGGATGCTGTGCTGGATGGCGATGCTGCCGGCACAGGCCGGGCTGGTCGAGGTCGTGCCCAGAATCAAGACGTCGGTGGTTGCGATTGGGACCTATCAGCGGACGCGCAGCCCGGCGTTCCGTTTTCTCGGCACCGGTTTTGCCGTCGGCAACGGGCACCTGATTGCGACCAATGCGCATGTCCTCCCCGACAGTGTCGGGGAGGACAGGCTTGAGATGCTGGTGGCCGTGCTGCCCGGTGATGAGCATACCCGTGCGGTTCGTCAGGTCACCCGCGTGAAGACAGACCTCAATCGTGACCTTGCGGTGCTTCGATTGGTGGGCGGGGAGCCGCTTCCGGCGTTGGTGCTGGCGGCTGGCACCCGGCCGCTCGAAGGTCAGTCGGTGGCCTTTACCGGCTTCCCCATCGGCAACGTACTGGGGATGACGCCGGTCACCCACCGCGGCATCATTGCTGCAATTACGCCGATCGGCATCCCGCAAGGTAATGCTCGCGATCTCAATCCGGCGCTGGTTCGGCGCCTGGCGGGCGAGGAATTCCGGGTGTATCAGCTCGACGCCACAGCCTATCCGGGCAATAGCGGCAGTCCGATGTTCAATCCCGATTCGGGCGAAGTGCTGGGGGTGATCAACATGGTGTTCGTGAAATCCACCAAGGAGAACGTGCTGAGCGACCCGTCCGGCATCAGCTACGCCATTCCGGTGGAACACCTGATCCGGTTGATCAACGGCCTGCAGTGAGCGGGCTGCGATTGCGGTGGTGCGAGCTGGTCTCCTCGGCGGGAATCGAACCCACATTTGCCGCTTAGGAGGCGGCTGTTCTATCCATTGAACTACAAGGAGGTCGGCCGGCATTCTAGCCGGTTGGCGCTGTGGCTCAAAGCGACGATTGTGGACGCGGGGCTTCGCCCTGACCGTTGACGGCCCCTGGCGGGCTTGCCGCCACTGCATCGGTGGGGTTGGCGCGGGCCGCGGGATCGGCTGCGGACCTGGATGTGGGGGCGTTCCCCGGCGGAATGAAGAACTCGTGCGGGCGGGTGAGCATGCGCCGTAGCATCAGGCTGCTCAGGGTACGGCCCTGAGCAAAGGTGATGCGACGGGCGCGCATCGCGACATAGAGCGTGAGGGTGAAGCTCACCACCAGGTTCACCAGGCCGATGAGCACGACGCCGAGCATGGCAACGGCCACCGTTTGCAGCGGCAGGCCGAAGTCGAAGGCGGCAATCGAGTAGCCGACGTAGGCCGATGAAAACGCGATGTGGCGGATGTCCATCGGCAAACCGAATAGCACCCCGACGGCCGTTGCGCCCCCGAGCAGGAAGCCGAAGAAGAAGTTACCTGCGAGCGCCCCCAGATTGTTCTCGACGTAAGCAGTGATGCGCAGCATGCGTGCTTCGCCGAACAGGCGTCGTGGCCAGCGCAATTGCAGCAGCCGTTGCGGTACGCGGTTGTAGGCCGAAAGGTTGTCGTAGTACCCCGAGATCAGTCCCGACAGGAACAGGCAGACACCGGCCACTGCGGCGAAGAACAGCGCGCCGCCAAGCGGATCGGCGTCCGCCAATAGGTGGTCCGCCGTGGCGGTGTCGATGAACGGCGTGCCCGAGGCCCTCAATACGGCGAGCGACAACACGATCGCCACCGGAATCGCCACCCCGACGTTGCCCAGAATCGCGGCGATCTGGCTGCGTACGGTACGCACGACCAGATCGGCCAGGTTGTCGAGATTGCGCGACTTGCCCCGGGTCTCGCCGATCGACGCGGCGATCGCGTTGGCGGTCATGGCCGGTTGTTTGGTGGCGACGGTGCCCCCGAGGACATGAATCAGCGCAAAGCCGATGCCATAGTTCAGGCAAAAGCTCAGCAGTTCGTTCAGCGGCGCGAAGCCCTGGCGGTCGAGGACGATCTTGATTGCACTCATCAGCGCAATGATCAGGCCACCAAGGGCGGCCGAGCGCAACATGCCGAAATATTCGCTGCGGTTCGAGGTGATGTAGTGTTCGCCGGTCTTGCTCGCGCTTTCGGTCATACGCAACGACAGCAGTTCGACGTTCGTTCCCCAGTAGTCCGACAGCCGGTTCTTGCGACATTCGGCGTGCACCAGTTCCTTGAACAGCATGACCGCGCGCGGCAGCAGGGGAAGCGCGTCGCGCGAGCCGTGCAGATCGCGCAACAGCCCGAGCAGCTCGCTCATGCGGTCGAGATGCTGACGCAATCTTTCGAGCTTGAAAGTCAGGGTGAGACTCGTTCCACTCCGGGTTGCGCGCCGGCGGATGCGTTGCAGCACTTCGTCGCACTGGTCGAGCATCACCGACAGATGCCCTTCGTCCTCCAGTGGCGTGTCCGGCTCGCACCACCAGGTCCGGTAATGGCCGAGATAGCGCACGACCTCGGCGTTCTGGGCGAGAAAGGGCGATTCGAACTCTTCGAGCTGCGGATCGACCCGGACCAGATCCGGATCGAGGCCGACCGCCGATACGTGATAGGACAGCATCCGCAGCGCTTCGAGGATTTCCGATACGGCGAATGGAAGCTCGCACGGAAGTTCGCCGTGGGCAGGTTCGACGACGACGGCCCGGTCCTCGGCGAGCAGGGTCCGAAGCAGGTCGATCCAGATCTCGTCCGCCACCGCATTGACCCAGATCTCGTCGTCCTGGCGGTGAAACACCACCGACAGCAGATCTTTCATGTAGCTCGTGTCGACGACGTCCGGCAGCAGGCGGTCGGAGATGCGGCGGGCGGTCTCGGAGAAGAAGCCGGTCGACGGCAGCAGGCCCGACGACACGTACAGCGACACCTGCTTGTGCTCGACGAAGAGGCGCAGAAACGATGCCTGAACCACGGCGCGCTGCTCGGGCCGGAGTGCGAGATCGCGGGTCAGCGCCCGTAGCGCCTCTCCGGCCTTTTCATGCTGGCTGGCGCGCGGCGGACGAATGCCGTCGATCAGCTCGACCCAGAGGGCGATCTGATCGGCTCCGGCGGCCGAGCGCGCGCAAAATTGCGCTAGAAGTGTTTCCATCCAGTAGATTCCCGAGTACACCAACGGTGGTGTGCTGCAATATGTTGCGCTGCATTATGCAGCTTCATGCCCTTCAGGGGTGCAGACCGTTAGAATTCGACTCTCCTGAAATCGCCGAGCACGCCATGCCCCTTCTTTCTGTCGACAACGCTTGCCTCGCCTTCGGACACGTCGACCTGCTCGATCATGCCGAATTTCAGCTCGACGCGGGCGAGCGTGTGGCCCTTATCGGACGCAATGGTTCCGGCAAGTCCAGCCTGCTTCGTGCGCTGGCCGGACAGGCAACGCTGGATGACGGCACGGTCTGGCGTCAATCCGGGCTAACCGTTGCCTACGTGCCGCAGGAGGCCGATTTTGCCCTCGATCGCGATGTTTTCGCTACTGTCGCCGACGGGCTGGGCGATGCTGCCCGCCTGCTGGTCGACTACCATGCCGCGATGGTGGCGGTGGCGGACGACACCGATCCGGCAGCCTTGTCGCGGCTTGATGCGTTGCAGCACGCGGTCGAGGAGGCCGACGGCTGGCGGCTCAACCAGAAGGTGGAGCAGATGCTCGGCCTGCTCGGGCTGCCCGCCGGGGTCAAGGTTTCCAGCCTTTCGGGCGGTGGAATCAAGCGCGTGGCGCTCGCCCGTGCGCTGGTCGCCGAGCCCGAGCTGCTGCTGCTCGACGAGCCGACCAATCACCTTGATCTCGACGGCATCCTGTGGCTCGAAGGGCTGATCCGGGATTTTCGCGGCACCGTGGTGGTGATCACCCACGACCGGGTGTTCCTCGATCATGTCGCCACCCGCATCGCCGAACTCGACCGTGGTCGACTGGCAAGCTATCCGGGGCGCTTCTCCGACTATCTGCAGCGCAAGGCCGAGGAGCTCGAGGCGGAGGCCAAGGCCAGCGCGCGCTTCGACAAGATGCTGGCGCAGGAAGAGGTCTGGATCCGCAAGGGCGTGGAGGCTCGACGCACCCGCAACGAAGGCCGGGTGCGTCGCCTCGAGGCCTTGCGTCGGGAGCGTGCGGCCCGACGCGATCGTCTGGGTGACGTCAATCTGGCGGTCGATCGCGGCGAAAAGAGCGGACAGATGGTCGCCGAACTGACCCACGTGTTCAAGCGCTTCGGCAAGGGTGAGGTGGTGCACGATTTTTCCACCCGGATCATGCGCGGTGATCGCATCGGCTTCATCGGCCCCAACGGGGCCGGCAAGACCACCCTGCTCAAGCTCATTCTCGGTGAGATCGAGCCGGACGAGGGCAGCGTCCGACTCGGTACCCGGCTGACGGTCGCCTACTTCGACCAGTTGCGCGCCCAGCTCGACCCCGAGCTGCCGCTGACCGAGGTGATCAGCCCCGGGTCGGAGTTCGTCGAGATCGGTGGGGAGCGCAAGCACGTCATCGGTTACCTGGGCGACTTCCTGTTCGCGCCGCAGCGTGCCCGCTCGCCGGTCAAGTCGCTGTCGGGCGGCGAGCGGAATCGCCTGCTGCTGGCCCGGCTGTTTGCGCGCCCGGCTAACGTGATGGTGCTCGACGAGCCGACCAACGACCTCGACATCGAAACCCTCGACCTGCTGGAAGAGTTGCTCGCCAACTACGATGGCACGCTGTTTCTGGTCAGCCACGACCGTGCCTTTCTGGATAACGTGGTCACCCAGGTCATCGCCGCCGAGGGCGACGGACGCTGGGGCGAGTATGCCGGCGGCTACGCCGAGTGGCAGCGGGTGCAGGCGGAGCGCGAGGCGCGTCGGCTGGCGGCCCAGCGTGCTCAGGCTGCGGTACCGAAGGCGGGCGGTGGTGACAGGCCCGCGGCGAAACGCAGCGACAAGCTGTCATTCAACGAGAAGCGCGAACTCGAGGGGCTTCCGGATCGGATCGCGGCGCTCGAAGCCGAGCAGGTCGCAGTGCAGGCGAAGCTGGCGGACCCGGCGCTCTACCAGAACGCACCGGCAGAGGTGGCGCAACTCAGCGCCCGTCTGGATGCGCTCGATGGCGAGATCGAGGCGGCCATGCTGCGCTGGGAGGCGCTCGAGAGCCGGATGGGAGGCTGAGCGGCGCTCAGAATATCCCGATCTGATGAAACCAGGCGGTGGCGGCCGCCGTGGCGAGGAACACCGCCAGATGGAAGACCGCCCACCATTGGTAGCGACGGGCGATGCGCTGCGGGTCGAGATCCGAAATCAGATACAGACGGTCGGCGGGTTTGCGTACCACATGAGTCTCGGGCGCCGCCAGCACGGCGTGGCGCTGGCGCTGGACTTCGCGCCGGGCCTGGGCGCGCGCGAGTTCCCACTCCTTGAGGTCGATGCTGCCGTCCCCGTTCAGATCGAAGCGTTGCAGCAGCTCGGGCGGGTTGGCTTTCCATTGCGCCAACAGATCGCGCACCTGTCCGGTGGTATCGAGTTCCGGGACAACGCTGCCCAGGGTGGTGAAATCCCCCAGCACGTAGATCGGATCATGCCGGATCAGCGACCACTGGATCTGACGCAGCTCGCCGCGCTCGTGCACGTCGCGGCGCCGGACCAGCATTTCTGCGCCTTCGGGATCGACCGCGCAGCTGCCGCTGCCGTCGTCGAGCAGGAAGGACGCATCGCTCTCGACCGTATTCTGATGGCGCCACTTGCCGTCACTGGTCTTGCGCAAGGTGGTGAGCCGGTACCAAAGTACCGGCAGGCCGTTGAGCGGCGACAGGACCGGGACGCCTGCGAGCGGCTGGCCGCGGCCGCGCAGTTCGGCATAGCCCTGGGCGGCGGACGAGACGCGTGACGTGGGGGTGTCGAGGATCAGTCGTGCATGCTGGACCGAGCGCAGCCAGCCGAACAGGCCGGTGGCGAGCAGGAGCGCGAGCGCGGCCACGCTGCCCCAGGCGGTATCGGTGTGCAGCGCGAAGGCGATCAGGCCGAGTTGGGCAAGCGGTAGCCCGGCATTGAAGCCGTCGCGGCGCAGACGCACGAGCATGCCTCAGCCCGCCTCGAGTATCAGCGTACGGCCGGACAACGCTCAGGCACTGAACAGTGCCTTCATGTCGACATCCGCCTTTTCGGTGCTGGCAAATACGAGCAGGGGCTGGGCGAGGAACTGGAACAGACGTGCCACGACGAGGTCGGGAAACTGCTCGATGCGCACGTTATGCACGTTGACCGATTCGTTGTACCACTCGCGACGGTCGGCAATCGCATTCTCGAGCGCGGTGATACGGCTCTGCAGCTGCATGAAATGCTCGTTGGCCTTGAGTTCGGGGTAAGCCTCGGCCACCGCGAAGATCTGCCCCAGACCCATGCGCAACATGCCTTCCGCGGCTCCGAGGGCCGGCACGTCGTGCCTTTCGCGTGCGCTCGACACGCGTGCCCGCGCTTCGGTGACGCGGGCCAGGGTTTCCTGCTCGAACTGCTTGTACTGACGGCAGACTTCCACCAGTTTGGGGAGTTCGTCATGGCGCTGCTTGAGGAGCACGTCGATATTGGCCCAGGCCTTGGCTACGTTGTGCTTGAGCCGGATCAGGCCGTTATAGACGACAACGCCGTACAGCAGGGCGATCACGATCACCCCCAGAAAAACGGAACTTGAAATGCTCATTCACAGGCTCCCTTGGCATCACTGCATTCTTATGCTCGCCATCGTATAACAAGCGCTTGCGCGCGGCATATGCGTTTCTCGTCCGAAACAGGATGAGCGGAGTGGGTGTCGGCCTGGTCTGCGCCGGCGGACCGTCGCGATACCGCTGCGCGGACCCGTGTTCGCCTGTGTGTTCGTTTACAGGCTATCCGGCGGCAGGAAGCGGGCCAGCGCTTCGTCCGGCGCGCCGAGGCGCCGCAACAGGTACTCCGGCGAGACGTGGAGCAGGGTGCTGATGGCGGCGATGTCGTCAGGCAAGGCTGCGTCGTTCCAACCCCGTGCCACGTGCCGGGCAAAATCGGTTGCCAGCGTGATCGTGCGGATTCGCGGGTGATCGAGCTGGTTTTCGTCGAGCAGTTGCACCAGCAGCTCTGGCATCTTCCACGCCCGGATCAGTGCGAGCTGGATTTCGCGGGCGGTGGTGCCGAACACCTCGCGCTGGGCGATCGCACTGCGCAAGTTGTGATCCGCCTGCTGCATGGCATGAACACGCTGGGTCAGTTCGGGAGCGAAAATCCAGCACACGATGTCGGTCGCTTCGCGCAACAGGGTCGCAACGGTAATCTCATCGACATCGAGGTCGTGGCGGATCACCGCCCAGTCGCGCGCATATTTTGCCGCTTTGCGAGCCCGGCCAATGACTTTCAGCACCCCGATCAGTGCCTTGGGATGCGCCGCCAGCGCCTCCTCGACCGTGGGGAGATCCTTGAAGGCTTCGAAGAAGGGCTGTATGCCCATCATGATGATGGCGCGGTCGATGGTGGTGATATCGTGATTCTGCGAGTCGCGCCGGTGAGTCTCGAGATGGCTGAGCAGGCGCATCGTCATCAATGGGTCGCTCAATACGACGCTGGCGATGCGCTTGCCACTGACATTGTCGATCTCTTCGCGCATGGCCTCGAATTCGCGCACCGTATGACGCAGCACAGGGAGTTTCTGGTGCGAGAAGAACTCGACGTAGGCGTCGACCGAGGAGAGCGGCTTGGTCAGCAGGGCCATGGCAGGTCTTTCATGAGGTTGCGTCGTTTTGATTATCTGCCGTGCCGGCGCTGAATAAAAGCAGATCCTTTGCGTTGCCGCCAAAGGGAGAGTCGCCTGTTTTCGTTATAATTGGTCGGAATTGCACCCCGAGGCCAGCGTCGGTTGGCGAGTGCACCCTTCCCAAGAGGAGCCCCCCGAGATGAATCCCTTCAAGGCCTTCGTGATCAGCCAGGACGAGAACCGGAAAGTGGCCGGTACGCTGACCACGCTCGATCCCGGGCAGCTCGACGGCGGAGAGGTCTTGATCAAAGTTCATTACTCGAGCATCAATTACAAGGATGCACTCGCGGCAACGGGCGCGGGCAAGATCATTCGGCGCTTTCCCTGTGTGGGTGGAATCGATCTTTCGGGCGAAGTGATCGAGAGTGCCGATCCGCGCTTCAGGACCGGTGACAAGGTCATTGCCACCAGTTTCGATATCGGTGTTGCGCACCACGGCGGTTATGCCGAGTTTGCGCGGGTGCCGGCGGCCTGGGTGGTGCCGCTGCCGGCCGGACTGGACCTGCTCGAAGCCATGGCATTGGGCACCGCAGGGTTTACCGCGGCGCTGGGGGTGGTACGGATGGAGGACAACGGCCTGGCACCGGCCAACGGTCCGGTGGTCGTGACCGGCGCCACCGGCGGCGTGGGTGGCCTGGCAATCGACATGATGGCCCGGCTCGGCTATCACGTGGTGGCGCTGACCGGCAAGGCGTCGGAGCGCGACTACCTGACCGGACTCGGCGCAGCCGAGATCCTGCTGCGCACCGAGGTCGATTTCGACAAGACCCGGCCGCTCGAGGCGGCGCGCTGGGCCGGTGCGGTGGACAACGTCGGTGGCAAGATCCTGCACTGGGTGCTGGCCACGATGAAGCAGGCCGGCACGGTGGCGAGCATCGGCAATGCCGCCAGCTTCGAGCTCGACACTACGGTTTTCCCGTTCATCCTGCGCGGCGTCAGCCTGCTCGGCATCGATTCCGGTTACATGGGATTTCCGACCCGACAGCGGGTATGGGAGCGACTGGCCAGCGACCTCAAGCCGCGTCATCTGGCCGAAGTGACCCGCGTGATCGAGTTCGACGCCCTGCCGGGTGCCTTTCCCGCCTTCATCGAAGGGCAGGTGAAGGGTCGAACGGTCGTCCGTATCTGCGCCTGATATCCGACTGTACGAGCCGATCATGAATCCCGACGACATCTTGCCAACACCCAAGGTCCTGGTCGTCGACGATTCGCGCATGGTGCGGGCCACCATCATCAAGCACATCCGCGGCCGTTTCGAGGTGCGCGAGGAGGCCGACGGCGAGGCGGGCTGGGAGGCGCTGCTGGTCGATCCGGCAATCCAGCTGGTGCTGACCGATATCGGCATGCCGCGCCTCGACGGCTTCGGGCTGTTGCAGCGCATTCGCGGGTCGAAGGTCCATCGGGTGCACGACATTCCGGTGGTGATCATTTCCGGTGACGAGGACGACGCGGCGCGCGAGCACGCGCTCAAGCTCGGCGCCAACGATTTCGTCGCCAAGGGCGCCAGCGGTACCGAACTGATCGCGCGCCTCGAGTCGCTGGTGCGTCTGGTCCACGCGAAGCGCGAGCTGGAAGAGAGCCGCGCGGCGCTGGCCACCCAAAGCCCGGTCGATCCGGCGTCGGGTCTGGCGACGTCTTCCTACCTGAATCGGCACGCCGAACAGGAGATGGCACTTGCCCGTCGTCGTCAGGGCGATATCTCGGTCATGGTGATCGATATCGACCATTACGGGCAGCTCGTCGAATGGCATGGTGCCCGTGTGGCCGAGCTGATCACCCGCAAGCTGTCGAAGATCCTGAGCACCAAGGTGCGTACCGAGGATACCGTCACCCAGCTGGCGCCGTCACGCTTCGGGGTGCTGTCGCCAAGCACCGATCTGTTCGGATGCTGCGCCTTTGCGTTGCGTCTGCAGCGCGCGATGGAAAAGCTGGTGATGACCTATCGCGACGAACGGATTCGCATCAGCGTCACCATCGGCGTGGCCAGTTCCGCGGTGGACGGCATGCAGACCGTGGGGCATCTGATCGAAACGGCCGCAGGCCGGGCGCAGCGCGGCATTGCCGCGGGTGGCAACCGGGTCGTGGCCGACAAGGGCGAGGTCGATCAGGCGATGGTCGACCGCTTCTTGAAACAGGCAGTCAGCATTGATCATGCGCTGCTTCAACTCCGGAGCGGAGCTGCCGACGAGGTGGCCGAGCGACTGCCGGAGGTCATTGCCACACTGCTTCCCCTGCTCGAATTGCTGGAGTCCCGGCTGCATTGCGGGCTTCCGCTCGAGCGACTCAAAAAATACGACAAGGGGCTGGCGTTCGGCAGTGACGATCCGGAGGGAACCCAAACCTCCGTTTGAGCTGTATCGGTGCCGCAACCAGCGGGAATATCTTTCCGGGAGTCGCGGCAAGTCATTTGCAATACAGGGAAACCAGAAGGGAGAGGATGCTGATGACCACGTACAACGAATTTCACCGTCGTTCCATCGAAGACCGTGACGGGTTCTGGGCCGAACAGGCGCAGCTCGTGCACTGGAACAAGCCCGCCGAGCAGGTGTGCGACTTTAGCAAGCCGCCATTTGTGAAGTGGTTCAAGGGTGGCGAAACCAATCTGTGCTACAACGCCGTCGATCGTCATGCCGCAAAGCGGCCGGGCGATCGTGCGCTGATTTATATCTCGACCGAAACCAACGAGGAAAAGGTCTATTCCTTCGCCGAGCTGCAGCGCGAGGTCGAGCGCATGGCGGCGATCTACCAGGATCTCGGAGTCAAGCGCGGCGACCGCGTGCTGATCTACATGCCGATGGTCGCCGAGGCTGCTTTCGCGATGCTGGCCTGCGCCCGTATCGGCGCGATCCACTCGGTGGTATTCGGCGGTTTTGCCGCCGGTTCGCTTGCTACCCGCATCGACGATGCCAGGCCGGTGTTGATGGTCAGTTCGGATGCCGGCATGCGCAACGGCAAGCCGGTGCCCTACAAGCACCTTGTCGATGAGGCCTGCAAGCTCGCCGAGTTTCCGCCGGCCAAGGTGCTGATCATCGATCGCGGTCTCGACAAGGGCTTCCCTAGGGTCGAAGGGCGCGATGTCGATTACGCCGAACTGCGCGCAAAACACCTCGATGCGCAGGTGCCGGTGACCTGGCTGGAGTCGTCCGAGCCGAGCTACATCCTGTACACCTCCGGCACCACCGGCAAGCCCAAGGGCGTGCAGCGCGATACCGGCGGCTATTCCGTGGCGCTGACTGCGTCGATGAAGCACATCTTCACCGGTGGCGAGGGCGAGACCATGTTCTCCACCTCGGACATCGGCTGGGTGGTCGGCCACAGCTACATCATCTACGGCCCGCTGCTCGCCGGCATGGCCACGGTGATGTACGAAGGCACGCCGCTGCGTCCGGATGCCGGCATCTGGTGGCAGATCGTCGAAAAGTACAAGGTCACGGTCATGTTCTCGGCGCCGACCGCGGTGCGCGTGCTCAAGAAGCAGGATCCCGCCTTCCTCAAGAAGTACGATCTGTCCTCGCTCAAGCACCTGTTCCTCGCCGGCGAGCCGCTGGACGAGACCTCGCACCAGTGGATCATGGAAGAACTGGGCATCCCGGTGATCGACAACTACTGGCAGACCGAGAGCGGCTGGCCGATGCTCGCGATCTGCCGTGGGGTGGATGACAGCCCGATCAAGCTCGGCTCGCCGGCTTTTCCGGTGTACGGCTACGACATGCGGATTTTCCGTGAGGATGGCAGCGAATGCGGCGCCAACGAGAAGGGCATCGTCGGCATCATTCCGCCGCTGCCGCCGGGCTGCCTGTCTACCGTGTGGGGCCAGGACGACCGGTTCGTGTCCACCTACTTCAGCCTGTTTACCGAGCCGGTGGTGTATTCGTCGTCCGACTGGGGGATCAAGGACGACAAGGGCTACTACACCATCCTCGGACGCATGGATGACGTGATCAACGTCGCCGGCCACCGTCTTGGTACTCGCGAGATCGAGGAGGCGGTGCAGACCCATCCTGCGATCGCCGAAGTCGCCGTGGTCGGGGTGCACGACGATCTCAAGGGGCAGATGCCGATGGCCTTCGCCGTGGTGAAGGACGCGAGCACCGTCGACACCGCCGAGAAGCGCACCGCGCTGGAAAAGGAAGTGATGAAAAAGGTGGACGAGAGCCTGGGCGCGATCGCCCGTCCGGGTCGGGTCCATTTCATCAGCGGCTTGCCCAAGACCCGTTCCGGCAAGATGCTGCGCCGTTCGATTCAGGCACTGGCCGAAGGTCGCGACGCTGGCGACCTGACCACCATCGACGATCCGAGCACGCTGGATCAGATCAAGGCGGCGATCGCAGGCTGATCGCCATTCGCAGTCGGATCGAGGGCCCGCGCGAGCGGGCTTTTTTTATACCGGTGCCGAGCGAGTGGTCATCGGCGCCGACTCGGCAGCTCGTGCCGGGGCAAGGGTATTCCCCTCGAAGCCGCGCTCGATCTCTTCGCACACCACGCGCCAGAGGGGCCTCAGGAGTTGCCGCATGTCGCGGATGATCGTGGGCACGTCCATCATCGACGGCACTCTCTGGCCGCGATGCGACACTGGCTGTCCAATCTGCCGAATACCGACTCCGAGGTGGCCGAAATGGGTGGCCAGCCTGGGCTCGGTCAGCACGAAAAGCGTCTCGATGCCGCTGCGGGAAGCCAATGCAACCGCGCCGAGATAGAGGCTGACCGGCACGTAGGGGAAGCGCGGCTGGTTCTGCGTACCGTAGTCCCCGACATCGATGCCGAGTTGCTGGCGTGCTTCACCCTTGCGCCGCCGGAAGGCCGCGACAACCGCGAGTCGGGAGACTTCGGCGATCCGGTCGCGCGGCAAGCGGGCAGGATCGATGATGGACCGGTCGAGCGTCGATTCACAGGTCTGTTCGAATGGCAGCAGGTAGTCGGGTTCGTGCGGTCGGGTCAGGATCAACCTCGTGCAGCCCACTGCCGAAGGCGGCTGAGTCGCCGTGCGCAGCAGGCAATGGAGGCTGTTGCGGTCGTGCTCGTCGGTTTCCCTGCAGTCCGGACGTTCGGACTCGAATTTCAGATCCTCGCAATACACTTGGTGGCGCACCTCGAACACGGCATCACGCTGCGCATCCGTAAGCGCGGGCTCGACCGTGAAGTACTTGCGAAATCCATGGCCCAGGTTGGTATTGTCGAAAACGTGCATGCGCATCTCTCGCAAATGGAGGGTCTTTCGGGTCGTCACCGTTCATGGACATGCGATCGTCTCATGCACCAAGGATGAATCCGCAATCATGTTCTCACAAGCTGTGATCGACGCACACATATCCCTATGCGGAATGGTCGATTCGCCCCGCATTTTCCGAGCATTCCCATGCGTGCATTATGCGGCGCCGAGGCCTAAAATGAAGCCAGTTGGACTTGCCTCAAGAAGCACGCGAAAACAGCCGATAAGGGAACATGTACGTCGGTAGATGGCCATTGGTGTCGATCACGCGGCCCGCATCGACGGAGCAGTCTCCACTCGCGTACGCTCGGCTCACCACAACCATGAAAGTGCCCAAGCCATGAGTACCGGTTCATACAATTTCGAATCCCTGAACGACGCCGACTTCCAGACCGAGCGCCTGCTGCAGCAGTCGCAGGCCGTTCGTGGCATGGAGGCGGGTATCCTGCGTGCAGCAGGCATCCAGGCCGGGCACGATGTGCTTGAAGTCGGCTGCGGCCCCGGTTTTGTTTCCGATCTGCTCGCCGAACTCGCGCCGCAAGGCAGTCTGCACGCAGTGGAGCCCAGTCCGACCTTGCTGGCCCAGGTCGAGGCCAACGTGCGACACAAGCCGGCGGGCGGACTATTCATGCATCAGGCCTTCGGTGATGCCTTGCCGCTGGCCGACGCCTGCATCGATTTCTCCTACTCGCGCTTCGTGCTGCAGCATGTCCCCCGTCCCCAGGCCGTGGTCCGGGAGGTCCATCGTGTCATGCGCCCGGGCGGCCGCTTCTGCGCGGTGGATTCGGACGATGGACTGGTGATCTTCCATCCGGAGGAGCCGCGCGTGAACGAGGTGTTGCGCACGGCGCAATCGATCCAGGCGGGGCAGGGGGGGGATCGTTTCATTGGCCGCAAGCTTCAGGGCATGATGGGCGAGGCGGGATTCGTCAACGTGAAAAGCCGCATCCTGGCGCTCACCAGCAGCGAACTGCCGTTTCCGGTGCTGTTCAATATCCTGCTGGGTTACAAGGTTTCGCTGTTGGGCGACGCGATCGACATGGGCAAGCTGTTCGACGATCTGTCGGCCGATGTGGCCGCCGGCCGCCGGATGGTCGCTGCCGGTGTCTTCATCGTATCCGGGGAAAAAGCATGATTCATCTACGCTATCGGGGCTGAGCATGGAAACCACTTACTTTCGTTTCGAGGAAGTCCTGCCCGGGACCCCTGCCTATGAGCGCTATCTCGAGGCCCGTTACGAGATCTTCTGCGCGGAACTGGGACGGGTCGAGGTGGCGGGCACGGTATCGAGCAATGGCAAGCCGATCGAGACCGACCAGTACGACGCCTTCAGTCGACACTTCATGGCCTGTCACAAGTCTACCGATACCGTCGCCGGTTTCGTGCGCGTCATCCTGCCGAGCCAGATCGGACTCAACGTGACCCCGCGCTACGTCATCGACCGTCCGCTGCCCTATCCCGATGCCACCGACGATCGGATCGGCGAGATTTCCCGAATGGCGCTCGCCGCACACTTCCGGCGCCGGCATTCCGATCAGGGAAAACCAGTCCATGGCGACCCTGAAAGCGAGATGTCGAAGCAGCCGGAAGGCCTGCGCCGGCATCAGCCCGAACTGGTGCTCGGCATGTATCGCGAGGTCTACCAGCTATGCAGGCAGAAGGGTATCGACTACTGCGTGGCGGCCATGGACAGTCACTTCAGCCGGCTGTTGGTCGCGCTCGGATTCCCCTTTGTACCGGTCGGCCCGGTAAACGAGAACGTGGCGCCGCCGCGCCGGGTGTTCCTGATCAGCGCCGAAGAGATGGAGCGCAGTCTTGGTGAGCGCGAGGCCGACATCCTCAGTTTCATGAAGGCGCCACGGGATGCCGCCGCAGCGGCGTAACACGTTTGATCGCATTGCGAGTGTGATAATTGTCACAAACACATTTACATTTCAGGCAAAATGCAGCGGCACAGCTTGGGGTATCTTCCGTGACTTGAGACTCGGAGCAGTTCTGCTCGGAGCGACAATTGTGTGCAGACACGCAGGGGAGAGTGTCGATGGTGCTGCAAAACTACGAATATGTAATCGTGAGTCCGGGAACCGGAGCCTATCAGGAGTACCTTTCCCTGCGGCACGAGGTGTTCTGCGAGGAACTCAAACGCGTTACGCCGAACCGCCGACGAACCGATGGACGTGCTATCGAAAGCGACGACTACGACGTGCATAGTCTGCACGTGCTGTGCCGCTCGCTGGAAACCGGTGCGGCGGTGGGGTGTTCCCGGCTTATCCTGCCTGGGCCGAATGGCCTCAATGTCAGTGCGCGCTACAAGCTCGCGCATCATCCCGAAGTGGCGCCTGCGCGGGTCGGTGAGATCGGTCGGCTGGCGTTGTCATCGAGCTTGCGGCGGCATCGCAGCGAAGCGTCGGTCGCCGGCCGATCCGCCTGGCCAGCAGATAAAACAAGGGAGGCGGCGCGTGGCGCCGTCAAGCGCGACGGCCCTACGGTTGCGCTGGGTCTGTACCGGGAGATCTTCGGTCTGGCCAGTTGCTACGGCATCACCCATTGTTATGCGGCGATGGAGCCTGCCTTGGCCCGTCTGCTGAACCGCCTCGGCTTTCCATTCCATGAGGCCGGCCCATTGAATGCGGAAGTGAGCCCGGCGCGCCAACCGTATGTGATCGGCGCTCAGGCGGCGCGCGCGGGGCTTGCCAGTCGGAATTCCTGCCTCTACCGGTTCATGTTCGGGCGACACGAGCCTGAGGCGGAGCCCTTGGCGCCCTCCGCTGCCTGGCCGGTTTCCGGTGGAGCGTCGTATCGCGCCGGTGTCGTCCGGCTTGCTTACTGACGTCATTCGTCGGCAGTACCGGGGCGTCGGCAGAACCTCTTCGATTCAACGCGTGGCGGGCGAAAAAAAACCGCACAGTTTCCTGTGCGGTTTTTCGACGGCCCGAATGGATCAGGCGGCTGCCTTCATGCGACGGGCCGCGCCGAGGCCGACCAGACCGATACCGAGCAGGGCGAGCACGCCGGGTTCGGGTACGCGGTTGAATTCGACACTGCCGTTCAGTTCGCTGGTGCGAGTGAAGGTGCCGTCGCCGTTGTCGACCGGATCAGCGACCGGGTCAACGTTGGTGTCGAAGCGCATGTTGATCGCGACCACCAGGTTGCTCCAGTCGGTCCCGTCGGCAAAGAACCAGGTGCCCGGATCGGCGAAGGTGACGGTGGCGAAGATGATCGCGTTGCCGACGGTGCCGGCACTGCCGAAGACTTCGAGGGTCAGGAGTTCCGACGGGACACCGAGCACGTCGCCGAACACATGGATGGTACCCGAGGTGTATGCAGCGAGAATGCCGATCGGGCTGATGCTATTGTCAACGATCGCAACCTGGCCCGTCAGGTCGTTATATTCGAATTCCATCGCGTGCGTGACACCCACGCCTTCGTTGTTCTCGGCGCCGGTAATCGCTGTGCCGTTCTCGGCCAGATATCCGGTTACGGAGCCAAACCCGCTGTCCACCACCGCGTCACCCACCGACACGTCGCCACTGAGGTCAGTGTCGGTATAGGTGGAGGTGGCGTTGATATCGACGGCCAGCTGAAAGATGTTGGCGGTTGTACCATCGGTGCCGAGTACTACGGACCCGATCTGGCCCGAGTCAAAATTATCGACGTCAATGTAGAAGGCCTCTGCAAATGCAGCGCCCGACATGAACATTGTGGAAGCAGCGAGTGCTCCGATAAGCTTCTTGACTTTCATGGTTGTTACTCCTTGTTGAGGGGTATCGGACACTTACGTGATGAACCTTGGCAAACATAAAGCATTCGCCGTGCCAGTCTGAAAAGTTGTTCAAAAACAATTGGATGGTAGTGATCTCTGGTTGTGATGCACGGTGAGTGTAAAAAAAGCCGACATTCCCGATCGAGGCGAGCGGCGTCCACGCGACGCCAGCTCCGGACCGACACCGATTTAGCGCTTGTCATGGGCGATGGTCTGCGAAATGATGACGGTCTCGCACCTGCTGCCGGAGATCCCGAAATTGACCGCGTTCGACTACCACGTAGCCTTCAGCCGCAACCTCGGCGTTGTCAGCGCCGATGAGCACGCCCGTCTGCGCAATGCCACCGTGGCCATCGCCGGCATGGGTGGCGTGGGGGGGCGCTACCTGATCAGTCTGGTGCGCGCCGGGGTAGGGGGCTTCCATCTGGCCGAGTTCGACGAGTTCGAGCTGGCGAACTTCAACCGCCAGTACGGCGCCAATACCGCGACCATAGGCCGGAGCAAGCTGGAGGTGATGGTCGAGTACGCGCTTCAGATCAACCCCGACCTGCGCATCACCACCTTCGCCGACGGTATCAACACGGGCAACATCGACGCCTTCCTGTCCGGGGTCGATCTGGTGGTGGATGCGGTCGATGCCTTCGCGGTCGACATCCACCCCTTGCTGATCAACGCCGCGACGGCGCGTGGCCTCATAACGATCGCAGCGGTGCCGCTGGGGCTGGGGGCGGGCGTGCTCGCATTCGGACCGCAGGGGATGTCCTACGCGGACTATTTCGCGATCACGTCCGGCATGAGCGAGGAGGAGAAGATCGTGCAGTTCGTGCTCGGCTTCGCGCCCGAGATGTATCACCTCAAGTATCTCGATCCGAAGTCGATCAACCTGAAGGCACGGAAGGGGCCGAGCTCGGTGGCCGGCTGCGAGCTGTGCGCGGGCTTCATCACCACCCAGGCGCTGATTGCCTTGCTGCACCCCGAGGCGCTCCGCTGTGTGCCCTGGTATACCTATCTGGATGCGCGCCTCGGGCGCTTCCGCCATCGCCGTTTGTGGATGGGCAACCGCAATCCGGTGCAGCGCCTGAAGAGCTATGTGGCAAAGAAGCGCCTGGAGAAGCTGGGCTCCCACGGCTGACTGCCGGTGGCCGACGCATCCGGGCGGTCTTGCCCGGGTGCGGTAGAATTGCCCACCGACGAAGTTTGGGCACATTGGGGGAAAAATGGCGAGGGTAGGCACACTTCGACTGCATCGGGTCATGCAGAAGGTTGCGCGAGGTGCGCTGGCGTTGATCACCGGTCTGCTGCTGGCGGCTCAGGTATGCGCCGACGAGGCAGGCTCCAGCCTCGCGCAGCGCGTGTACGACCGTCCCGACGGCAGCGATGCCACCTCGGCGGTGACCATGTCGCTGATTGAGGACGGGCGCAGCCCGCGCGTGCGCACGATGATCGTCTACCGCTTGAGCGGCGCGGACGGCGAGGTGTCCACGCTGATTCGCTTCACCGAGCCGACCGATATCGAGGGTACCGGCCTGTTGACCCTGGATGCGGCCGACGGGGCGTCGAACCAGTGGATCTATCTGCCGGCCATGCAGCGCGTGCGGCGGGTGGATTCCAATCGCAAGGGCGGGCGCTTCGTCAATTCGGACTACTATTTCGAGGATCTGCGTGACCGCAAGCCGAGCATGGACGAGCACCGCGTGGTCGGCCGCGAGACCATCGGCGAGGTGGAGTGCGAGGTGCTGGAAAGCATACCGGTCGAGGCGGGGAACTCGGTGTATCGGCGCCGGCTGAGCTGGATCGACCCGAAGAGTCTGCTGCCGATGCGGGTGGATTTCTACGAGAAGGACGTCGCCACGCCGAGCAAGCGCCTGGTGGTGGCGGCGCGCGAGCAGGTCCAGGGCATCTGGACCGTCACGGACAGCACCTTGACCGACCTGGATAGTGCTCATCAGACGCGCCTGGTGGTGAATCGCATCCTCTACGATCGCGAGCTCCCTGCGCGTCTGTTCAGTTCGAAGGCGCTCGAGGACGAGCGCGCGGAAAAGGCCTTCCGTCCATGACCGGTGGCGGGTGGCGGGGTGGAGGCACATACGGACTATGACGAAGAACATGACAGGGGGCGGAGGTATGGCGGGTGAGCGGGCAGTGTGGAACCACCGGGCGGCAGGGCTGATGGTGTGCGGCTTGCTGGTGTCGGCCGCGGTGTCGGGCGCTGACGGCGACCCGGAGCTGAAGGTGGACGCGCTGCGCGTCGAGATCGGTGGTTTCACCGATCATCCGCAAGCCTCCGGCGATGCCTTCGTGCACGGCGCAGTGAGCGTCGGCGGCGGAGAGGGCGACTGGAGCTATGCGCTTGGCGCGCGGCTCGATTCCTACTCCCAGTTCGGGAGCCGCGATTTCAACCGTACCCGGGTGGATTACACCGAAAACTATCTGCGCTGGCGTGGCGAAGACACCCGCATCACGATTGGAACGCAAAATGTGTTGTGGGCGCGGGTGGATGAAATTTCCCCGATCGACCGCATGAGCCGCGCCGACCTCTCGCGCGTCATCCTCGACAAACTGCCGGAGCGCCGCCGCGCGGTGCCGGCTGTTCGCGCCGAATACTTCGGTGAGACGTTCAAGATCGATGCGGTATGGTTGCCGGTGTTCGACGACGCCGAAATGCCGCATTCGAGGAGCGTATGGAGCCCGGTCGACACCGTGAACGGTCGCCTGCTGGGCATCGGTTCCGTTCCGGCACTGGTCGGTGCCCGGGTCAGGAGGGCCGATAACGACGGCGACAGCGGGGGCGGCGGAATTCGCCTGACGGCCGGTGGCGACGGCCTCGACTACGGTTTCAGTGTCCAGCGCGTGCGCCAGTCGCAGCCATATTACCGGGTGACGCCGGGGGTGCTGACCGCGGTGCATCCGTTCAGCACCGTGGTCGGCGGCGAGCTCGAGACCGAACGCCTCGGCGCCACCTGGCGCATGGAGCTCGCCTGGAGCAGCGCAGTGCCGCTGACCACGCGCGCCTTCCAGTACCGCACCGAACCCGGGTTCGACATGGTGGTCGGCGCCGAATTTTTCCCCGGGGACGGCGAGACCCGCGTCACGCTGCAAGTGGCCGGGCACCGGACGTTCACCGATCTGGCGGTGCTTGATCGTACTGAGATCTACAGTGTCAACGGCGAGATCGAACACCCCTTCGCGCTCGGGCGCTGGCGGGCCGACCTGCGCTTCATTGCGGGGCTGGGCGAGCACGACCTGTACCTGAACCCCAAGCTCAGCTATACGGGTATCGATCAGCATGAGATCTTCGTTGCCGCGCACCTGTTCCGCGGCTCGGCGCAAACCCTCGGAGGCTACTACGCCCGCAACGACTCGATCATGGTCGGCTGGCAGGCGAAGTTCTGATCGGGCGCTCGTGCGGAGGATGCGCGCACCTCAGTGCCGCTGCCGTCCTTGGAGCGGGGGGCTGGCCCGACCCCTGCGTCCGCCAACTGCTCGCTAGCTGAGTACGGATCGATGCTGAAAGACTGGCTCAAGGCCCTGCTGCGAAGTGTGATGCAACCGCGCTTGCTGCGCTGGCGACCGATGGTGGCGACGGTCGTCCTGGTGCATCTTGTCGGTGCGGCCTTGTTGTTGCGGCTCGATCTCAATAATGCGCCCGAGCTGTACTTCCCCAAGGACGCGCCTGCAACTGTCCTCGAGCGCGAGTTGCGCACCGAGTTTCCCAATGACGAAATCCTGATCGGCCTGTTTGCCGGTGAGGGGCTGTATGCGGCGCCGGCGCTCGCCGCGCTCGACCGTGTCAGCGAACGCATGGAGCGCCACCCGGACGTGGATCGGGTGTTTTCGGTGACCCGTGTCGATCACGTTGCCGGCAGCGCGGATGGCTTCGTCGTCGAACCCCTGATCGACGTCGATACCCTGGCCGACAGCACGGCGGAACAACGTTTCGCCCGCGTGCTCGGGGACCGGTTCATGCCGGACTGGCTCGCGTCGACCGATGGCAAGGCGCTGGCGCTGGTGGTCCGGACGCACAAGCTGAGCGAGAGTCGCCAGCGGCAGTCGGTGGAGTCGGCGTTCCACGAAGCCGTCGAGGCCGAGCAGTTACAGGACCGGCTGGTTGCCGTCGCCGGCACGGTTGCGCTGGACGCGGCCGAACTTCGGTCGATGCTGCGCGACACCCTGGTGTTTACGCCAATGGTGATGTCGCTTGGCCTGATCCTGTTGTACTGGGTGGTGGGTCGCATTGTGCCGGTGGTCATCGGTGCGGTGGCAATGAGTACTGCGGTGGTGACCTGCGTGGCGCTGATCTCGGCGATCGGTCAGCCCTACACGCTGGTCACGGCCATGGTGCCGACCCTGCTGTCCGCCTACACGGTGTCGAACCTGCTTCACTTCTATGCGGCGCTCAAGCGCACCCGCGATGCCGGCTTCCGGCGTCCGAAGCGGGTCGTGTTCGCGCTGCAGATCGTGCATACGCCAGCGATGTTCAATGTGCTGACCACCGCAGCAGGCATGATCAGTCTGGTGCTGGTGCCGATTCCGCCGATCCAGGTCTTTGGTCTGATCTCGGCGATCGGCGTGGTGGTGATCTACCTGGTGGTGTTCTACCTCGTCCCGCCATTGCTGGTGAAGTTCGATCGCGGACCGTGGCCCAAGGGCGGCAGCGGCTTTGCCTGGACCAAGCGCATTTCGTGCAGGCTGGCCACCTTCGGCATCCGCCGTGCAGGGTGGGTGGTCGGGGCGGTGCTGCTGGCCGCCGTCCTCACGGTACCGCTGTTGTTCAAGGTACAGGCGGAATCCGATCTGCTGAAGTTCTTCAACGAGTCGCATCCGCTCACCCAGGCCACCGCCCGGGTGGAGGAGGCGCTCGTGGGCGTCACCGCGCTCGAGATCGTGGTCGACGGACCGGGTCGCGATGCGTTCAAGAATGCAAAGCGGCTGCAATTGATCAAGGCGTTGCAGACCCGGGTCGAGGCGCTGCCGGCGGTCGACCGCGCAACCTCGATGATGGACATCGTCGAGGAAATGCATTGGGCGTTCAACGAGGAGGACGAAGCCTTTCGTCGCCTGCCGGACGACGACCGGCTGCTGAGCCAGCTCCTGCTGATCTACGACGGGCGCGACCTGCAGGAACTGGTGAACAACGAATACCAGCGCATGCGCATCCTGCTCAACGTCAACGTGCATGGCGCAAATGCGATCCAGCAGGTCATCGAGCAGATCGAAGGCCTGGTCGCCACCGTGGACGCACCGGAGCTGAAGTGGCAGGTTGCCGGTTATGGCCGCCTCTTTGCCGACCAGGAGGATCTGCTGGTGGTCGGTCAGTTGCACAGCTTCCTGGGTGCATTCGGCCAGATCTTCCTGATCATGTTCCTGCTGTGGCGCTCCTTCCCGTCGGCCGTGATCAGCATGTTGCCGAACCTCGCGCCCTTGTACCTGGTGTTCGCGGTGATGGGTGCGGCCGGCATCTACCTCGACATGGCCACCGTGCTGATTGCCGGGGTTGTCCTGGGAATTACCGTGGATGACACCATCCACATCTTCCACAACTATCAGGAACGGCGCAGGAAGGGCTACGGCGCGGTGTTCGCGGTCGCGCGCAGTTTCGAGGCCTCAGGGCGGGCGGTGGTGGCCACCTCCCTGCTCCTGGTGTCGCAGTTCCTGCTGCTGGGCACCTCGAGCTTTGTGCCGACCTCGCATTTCGGTCTGCTGACCGCGGGCGGTCTGCTCGCCGGTCAATTGATGGAGCTACTGCTGCTGCCGGCCTTGCTGGTGCTGTGGAGCAGGTTCGAGTCACGCGCGCGGTCATCGGTATCGACGCGTCGAAAACCGGTACGTTGAGGCGTCGGCGGGTCCGGGGTGGTGCGCTTCAGGTGCCCGAGGCTGCCTTCAGGCGGGGCTGGTCGGGCGTTCCATGGCGGGCATCGAGGTAGTGCCCGATGACGACCGGCAGATAGGCTTCGGCGTGGGGCAGTTCCAGCCCGCGTCCTTTCAGCCAGGCCAGATACGCCGTGTTGCCGAAGCCCTGCTGGTCGGCCAGGTAGTCCAGGTAGATGGGCAGGGTCGCCAAGGCCCGACGGCGATTCGGCGGCGCAAACCACGACGCAAGGCGGGGCAGTGCGGCGAACCAGCGGCGCGGCAGCGTGATGCCGGGCGGAACGGGTTGACCGTGGGCACGAAAGGCGTCACGCAGAATGGACTTCAGTCCGGTGAGACGAGGGGAATGGTCCGGCCCCGAGCACAGGTGGAAGATCCTGCCACGGGTGGCCGGATCGCGGCTTGCGGCAACGATCGCGTCGGCAACCCAGTCGACCGGGATGACATCGAGGCGGACGTCGCCGAAGTCCGGATACAGGCCGAAGGTCTTGCGTCCCGACAGGATCTCGCAGATGAAGTAGAAGATCTGAAAATGGATGATGCGGCCGCTCCCCGAGTCGCCGATCACCATGCTCGGTCGATGCAGGGTGATCGGCAGGTGCTCGGTCTCGACCGCCGCGCGCACCAGGGCTTCCGCTTCGGCCTTCGATTGTTCGTAGCTGTTGTGAAAGGCGCGCGCTTCGTCGATCCAGGTTTCCGGCAATAGCCCCGGGCACTTGCCGCCGATGCCCACAGTGCTGACAAATTCGACCTTGCGCAGCATCCCGCCTTCGGCGAGCTGTCGCGCCAGCGTGAGGATGGCCTGGGCCGAACCCACGGCCGACTGACGCGCATCGGCGAGCGGTTTGTTCATGTGCACGCTGGCGGCGCAGTGAATGATGTGGTGGGTGTCGGTGCACAGCCTGGCGTAGTGCTCGGGATCGAGACCGAAGCGAGGAAGGGCTGCATCGCCGCGAATCGCTTCGATGCGTCCCCGATCCGGCGATCCCGCATCCAGTGCCCAGAATTCGCACAGCGTATCCAGGCGTCGGGCCAGATGTTCGTCCGAATCGGCGCGTAGCAGGATCCGAACCCGCGTTTCGGGGTCGGCGAGCAGCAGCGGTACGATGGCACTGCCGACGGCGCCCGAAGCGCCGGTGAGAAAGTAGTTGTTCATGGGACCTGGATCACGACCGGATAATGCGCGCTATCGGTCGAGCGTTGTGCGGCGGCCTGGAGGTAGACGTCGTCGATGGGGGCGCGAAAGCGTTCTTCGATGGGCCGTCGGCGTACTTTGAGATTTGCGGTCAGTTCGCCGCCCGTAATGGTGAACGCCCGCGTCGACACGATGACCGCCCCGGGGCGCTGGTAGTCGGGAAACTGCATGCAGGCCGCCGCCGCGTCTGCGCCGATCTGCGCAAGCATTGCCGCTTCGCCGCCGTGGCGGGCGATCGCGCGCTGCGGGTCGACGACGAGCAATGCAACCGGGTAGGGGCGGTCGCGACCGGCGATGATGGCGTGTTCTACGTAGTCGATTTTCTTCAGTTCCGCCTCGATCGGTGTCGGCGCGATGCGGCGTCCGGTGGAGGTCTTGAACACCTCGCTCTTGCGACCCAGCAGCCATAGGTAACCGTCATCGTCGATGCGGGCGAAATCCCCGGTGTGCAGAAAGCCGTTTGCGTCCAGTGCGGCGCCGGGCTCCTCGTCGCCGAGGTAGCCGACGAAAACGCCGGGTCCCCGTACCAGCAGCTCGCCATCGTCGGTCACCCGCAGCTCGCTGTCCGCCAAGGGACGACCGACACTACCGACGCGGAACGCGTCTGGCGTGTTGATGGCGATTGGAATCACGTTTTCGCTGATGCCGTAGGCCTCCAGAACCAACCAGCCCAGACCATGAAAACGCTCCATCAACCACGGTGGAAGAGGGGCCGAGCCGCTCACCATGAACAGCAGGTCGGGGCCCATCAACGACCTTACCCGGGCGAGTACGCGGTCGGCCAAGGGGAACAGGGCGCGGTCCCGGAAATGCGGCCTGAGCCCGGCGCGGCGTGCTTCGGCGACCCGCTGGCCGATCTGCCAGGCGGCGTGCACGACGGCGCGCATCGGTCGCGGCCTGCGCCCGATCTCCGCGACGATGCCGGCGTGCAGCTTCTCGAAGAACCTCGGCACCCCGACGAACAGCGTCGGCCGGATCTCGGGAAGCAGGCGGATGATCTGGTCCGGTTTGTCGACATAGAAGGTTCGAGCCCCACAGCTCAACGCAACCAAGTTGAGGATGCGTTGAAAGAGGTTCGACAGCGGCAGCCAGCAGACCATCCTTGCCGCGCTGCCGACCGACGGAAAGCGTGCGGCAATGGCGTCGCAGGCGAGGATGATCTGGCGATGGGAGTAGGCAACACCCTTGGGAAGGCCGGTGCTGCCCGAGGTGAACACGATGGTGGCGGTGTCGTCCGGTCCCGGGGCCGGCGGGCGTTCGCCGCCTTCGGCTGCGGCATCCAGGAGCGCCGCCAATGAATGGGCCGCCGATGGCGGGGCCTCACTCGCGACGATCAGGATCTCGGCGCCTTGCCAGAGCCCCTGGATGAGGCTCAGCGCGTTTGCGTCGGCAACGATCAATGCGCGCGGGCGGGTGAGTTCCAGCACGTGCTGCAGGTTCCTGGGTGCATCGTGCGCGTCCAGTCCGACGACGACACCCGCACAGGCGAGGGTGGCGAGCTGGCAATAGTCCCAGTGCGGCGAAGTCGGCAGCATGATCGCCACCCGATCGCCGTGGCGAAGGCCCAGGCGCGCCAGCCCGCAGGCAAGGGTCGCTACACGTTGTGCAACTTCGCGCCAGGGGGTCGGCTGCCACCGACCGTTGTCGTCCGGGTACAGCCAGGCGGTGCCGTCAGGTGTTTCCCGGGCGCGGGTAGACAGGCGCTGCGGCAGGGTGAGGGTCGATATGGTCACGCCGGGAGTATAGGGGGGTGGCTACTCTTTGGATATTCGGCTGCGATTTTTTTGTCGGACGCAGGGTCAGCGCCCGACCAGATTGTCCCGGTGAATCAGCTCCGGCTCGTCGATATAGCCGAGAAGTTTCTCGATTTCGGCGGTCGGCTTGCGCGCGATACGACGGCATTCGGAGGCGCTGTAGTTGACGAGACCGCGTGCCACTTCCTCGCCGGTCGTGCTGCGGCATGCGACCGCCGCGCCACGCTTGAAATCTCCGCGCACTTCGATGACGCCCACCGGCAGCAGGCTGCGGCCCTTGGTCAGTGCGGTAACGGCGCCTTCGTCGATGATCAGGTCGCCGGCGAGCTGCAAGTGGTCTGCAAGCCACTGCTTGCGCGCCTGCAGCGGCGTGCTGCTGGCGTATAGCAGGGTTCCCACCGCGATGCCTTCCGCCAGTCGCAGCAGCGGGTCGATTTCCCGACCGCTGGCGATACAGGTGTGGGCGCCGCTGCGCGCCGCGCGCTGGGCCGCCCGGATCTTGGTAATCATGCCGCCGCGGCTGATGCCACTACCGGCGCCGCCGGCCATGGCCTCGTAGCTGCGGTCTTCGGCGCGCCCTTCGCTGATCAGGGTTGCGGCCGGATTCTTGCGCGGATCGGCGGTGTACAGGCCCTGCTGATCGGTGAGGATGATCAGCGCCTCCGCTTCGATCAGATTCGCGACCAGTGCGCCGAGGGTGTCGTTGTCGCCGAACTTGATCTCGTCGGTGACCACGGTGTCGTTCTCGTTGATGATCGGAATTACGCCGAGCTCGAGCAGGGTGGTCAGCGTAGAGCGGGCGTTCAGGTAGCGGGTGCGATCGGTGAGGTCCTCGTGGGTCAGCAGGATCTGCGCGGTGTGCAGGCCGTGACGCGAAAAGGCCTTTTCGTAGGCTTCGACCAGGCCCATCTGACCGACCGCGGCGGCGGCCTGCAGCTTGTGCATCTCGTGCGGTCGCCTGCTCCACCCCAGGCGTTGCATGCCGGCGGCGATGGCGCCCGATGAAACCAGCGCGATCTCGCGGCCCGCCTTGCGCAGGGTGGCGATCTGGCGGGCCCAGTCGTCGAGGGCAGCGTGGTCGAGGCCGGCGCCATTGTTGGTGACGAGGGCGCTGCCGACCTTGACCACCAGGCGGCGGGCGTTGCGGATCTTGTCTCTCATGGAACTGTGCTGCGCAAGTGATCGTTAGCGGGGGGCGGTGCGGTCGTCGTCCTCGGCGTCGCCGTCGATGGCATCGTCGATCTCGTCGTCTTCCTCGTCGTCGAGCGCGGCTTCCAGGGCGGCTGCAGCCGCGGCGGCGCGAGCCGCGTCGAGGGCGGCAAGTCGGGCCTGCTCCGCGGCAAGACGCTGCAGACGTTCGGCTTCGATACGATCACGTTCGCTGTCGAGGAAGTCCTGGATCGCGAAGATCAGCGGCTTGCAGCCGTCGCCCTTGAGCGCGGAGATCTCGAAGTGGCGTTCGACCGGGCCATAGGCGTCGAGAAAGGCGGCCACGCGCTCGGCGCGTTCTTCCTCCGGGATCAGGTCGAGCTTGTTGAGCGCGAGCCAGCGTGGCTTGTCGTACAGCGCTTCGTCGTACTTGCGCAGTTCTTCGACGATGGCCTTGGCGTCGCGCACGGGGTCGGTCTCGGGGTCGAAGGGGGCGAGGTCGACCAGGTGCAGCAGGACATGGGTGCGTTGCAGATGGCGCAGGAACTGGTGGCCGAGGCCGGCGCCCTCGGCCGCGCCCTCGATCAGGCCGGGGATGTCGGCGATGACGAAGCTGCGGTTCTCGGCGGTGCGGACCACGCCCAGATTGGGGGCCAGGGTGGTGAACGGGTAGTCCGCCACCTTGGGCTTGGCGGCCGACACCGCGCGGATGAAGGTGGACTTGCCCGCATTGGGCATTCCGAGGAGGCCGACGTCGGCGAGCACCTTGAGTTCGAGCGCGAGCATGTGGCGCTCGCCTTCCTGGCCCATGGTGCGCTTGCGCGGGGCGCGGTTGGTGCTCGACTTGAAGTGGATGTTGCCCAGCCCGCCGCGACCGCCGCTGGCGATCAGGATACGCTTGCCGTCTTCGTCGAGGTCGGCGATCAACTCGCCGGTTTCCTGGTCGGTGATCACCGTGCCCACCGGAAAGCGCAGCGTGATGTCGTCGCCGCCCTTGCCGTAGCAATCCCGGCTGCCGCCGTTTTCGCCGCGCTCGGCGCGGAAGCTGCGGGTGAAACGATAGTCGATCAGGGTATTGAGGTTGCGGTCGGCCACCGCGTACACGCTGCCGCCCCGGCCGCCATCGCCGCCGTTGGGGCCGCCGCGCGGGATGTATTTCTCGCGGCGGAAGGTGGCGACACCGTTGCCGCCGTCGCCGGCGATGACTTCGATACGGGCTTCGTCAAAAAACTTCATGATGCTTCCGGTGCTGGCAGGGACGCGGCAATACGGCAGGGGCCGCGGACCGGGTCACAGGATTACAGGGTGGTAAAACGGGGGCTACAAACAAAAAAGCCCTACCGCAAGGATAGGGCTTTTTGCGGCCGTGCGGCGCAGATCAGGCCTGTGCAGCCTCGGCAACCTCGGGCAGGATCGTCACGGTACGGCGACGGGCGGGGCCCTTCACCAGGAACTTGACGGTGCCGTTGGTCAGCGCGAACAGGGTGTGATCCTTGCCGATGCCGACATTGTCGCCCGGGTGGTACTCGGTGCCGCGCTGGCGAACGATGATGTTGCCGGCGAGCACGAACTGGCCACCGTAGCGCTTCACGCCGAGGCGTTTCGATTCCGAGTCGCGGCCGTTACGGGAACTGCCGCCAGCTTTTTTATGTGCCATGTCGAATTAGCTCCTGGCTCAGGCCGAAATCGCTTCGATGCGGATTTCGGTGTAGTTCTGACGATGCCCCTGATGCTTCTGATAGTGCTTGCGGCGGCGCATCTTGAAAATCTTGATTTTGTCGTGACGACCGTGGGAAACCACGGAAGCCGTGACGGAAGCTCCGGCAACCACCGGCGTGCCGATCTGGACCGACTCGCCCTCGCCGACCATGAAAACCTGGTCGATGGTGATTTGGGAACCCACGTCGGCCGGTATCTGTTCTACCTTGATCTTTTCGCCGGCGACGACGCGATACTGCTTGCCACCGGTTTTTATCACCGCGTACATGGTGTTGCTCCAGTTGATAGGTTTGCAAAGAATCGCGCAATTTATCCGGCCGTGAGCGAAAAGTCAATATTAATCAGGGCATAAAGTCATTGCGTCGCAAGGGCCGGAAGCAGGTCGTCGATGGCCTGCTGTTCGGTGCGGTAGGCGGAGCGCGCGGCAATCCGCGGCCACAGGCCATCGCGCTCCATTGCGTCGATGACCTGTTTCTTGAGTCCGCAGAACGCGATCGACTGGCCCTGGGTGGCGAAGCGGTCGATCAGTCCGGCCAGGACATGGAGGCCGGTGGCATCGATGTCGTTGATTCCCGCTCCGGATATCAGCACCGTACGCACGGCCGGCTGTGCGCGCGCCGCGCGCAGCATCGCGTCCTCGAAGGTGGCCGCGGTCACGAAGCTCAGCGGACTGTCGAAGCGCAGGATGACCAGGTGCGGATCGGGATGGGGCAGGCCGAAGCGCTCGAGATCGCGATAGGTGCCGTCCGGGTGCAGGCCGAGCATGGCCGCACGCGGGCTCATGCCACGATAGAGCATCAGCGCCAGCGACAGCAGCAGGCCGGTGAGGATACCGTTCTGGATGTTGGGGGCGAACGCCAGGGTGGCGACGAAGGTCAGGGTGGCAGCCAGACCGTCGTCACGGTTGGCACGCCAGGCACGGGCGAGCGCCCCGAAATCGAGCAGGTTGACGACCGCGAGCAGGATCACCGCGGCCAGCGTCGGCTTGGGCAGGTGCCACAGCAAGGGGGTGAAGTACAGCACGGTGAGCAACACCACCGCGGTCGTCACCAGTGCCGACAGGCCGGTACGCGCGCCGTTGGCGTGATTGAGCGCCGAACGCGAGAACGAGCCGCTGACCGGCATCGATCCGGTCAGCGACGAAGCCAGTTTGGCCAGGCCCTGACCGATCAGCTCCTGGTTCTGGTCCCACGGCTGGCGGGTTCGTCCCGAGATCAGCTTGGCGCTCGACGCCGCTTCCATGAAACTCACCAGCGCGATGACGAAGGCGGTGGGCAGCAGCGCCGCGATGGCATCCGCCTGCAACGCCGGCAGCGCCAGTTGCGGCAGTCCCGCCGGAATGGCACCGACGACCGCGCCCCCATCCTGCTCGAAACCGAGCATGGCCGACAATACGGTCGCCGCGCCGACCACGATCAGTACCCCCGGCAGTCGGGGCAGGGTGCGCCGGAGCAGGATCAGTGCGGCGAGCGCCCCGATGCCGAAGAGCGCCGACTGGACGTGAACCCCGTCGGCGCCGCCGAAGGCACGGAGCAGATCGGTGACGAGCTGGCCGCCGTGCGGCAGTACGACGCCAAGCAGAGGTGGGAGCTGCGACAGGCAGATCACCAGCGCTGCGGCGTTGATGAAGCCCATCAGCACCGGATGGGACAGCAGATTGAGCAGCCAGCCCAGGCGCAGCACGCCGAGCGCGAGCTGGATCAGGCCGGAAAGCAGGGCCAGCAGTATCGCCAGCGCGAGGAACTCCGGCGTATCCGGCTGTGCGAGGGGTAGCAGGCTGGCGCCGGTGAGCAGCGCGGTGAGGGCCACCGGGCCGGTCGACAGCTGTCCGCACGAACCGAACATGGCGCCGACCAGTGCCGGCAGCAGGGCCGCATAGAGCCCTATGTAGGGAGGCAGGGATCCGAGCTGCGCATAGGCCAGCGACTGCGGGATCAGTACCAGCGCCACCGTGATGCCGGCAATCAGGTCGCCGCGGATGCCGTGCTTCGCCCACTCGCGCGGCCAGGCCAGGAAGGGCAGCAGGCGCTCGGCGGCGGACGGTGTGGTCATCGGGAGGTTACCGCAGGTGTGTGAGTCCCGAATCTTAACAAAGGCTGGCGGGCCGGGTTCGCGGGTAGCGGTGGCCGACCGAGCGTCCCGACGCGAACCACGGCGTTATCACGCGGGCCACGGTATGGGGGACGTCGAGGGAAAACCCCAGTGGCGAGGAAAGCTGTGTGGGTTAGAATTCAGCACTTGTCAGACAAGCTGATGACCATGCTCGCTTCCATACTCGACCGACCACTTCGCCTCAGTGACCGCGTATCCAGCCAGATCGAGGCGTGGATACGTGAGCGCGGGGTCGCGCCCGGCACGCAGCTCCCTACCGAAAAGGTGTTGTGTGAGCGCTTCGGGGTGAGCCGTGCCGTGGTGCGCGAGGCGATTTCGCGTCTCAAGGCCGAGGGCTGCGTCGAGACCCGGCAGGGGCTCGGTGCGTTCGTGGCCGCGGCCCCGGGCGAGGGCAGTTTCAAGCTGGTGCGCGGAGCGGAACGGGACGGGAATGATGTAGCGGATATTTTCGAGCTGCGCTGCATGGTCGAGAGCGGCGCCGCCGAGCTTGCCGCCTTGCGTCGCACCGATGAGAGTCTGGTGCGGATCGGCCATGCACTGGAACAGATGGAGCAGGCGCTGGCGACCGGATGTGGCGGCGCGGTGACCGACGACGCGTTTCATCTGGCGATTGCTGCGGCGTCCGGCAATCGCCAGCTCGAGCGTTTTCTCGCCTACATGGGACGGCAGTTTTCGGATTCGCGGCTGCCGACCTGGGATGAAGACGGGCACCGCGCCGGACGCGCCGCCGAGGCGCAGGCAGAACATCGGCGAATTTTTGCGGCGATCCGTCGTGGCGACGCAGTTGAAGCGGGGCTGGCGGCGCGGAACCATCTGACGGCAGCGGCGCGTCGTCTGGGTGTCACGCTGCGTGGGGCGGAGCGCAATATGGACGCGGCCGATGGGGCCGGAACGCATGGAGAAGCAGCATGACCCTGATTGAGGAAGCCGTTCCCGGCGAAAGCGATGCGGATTTTTCCACGGTGGACAAGGCACGCGTGATCGAGGCGCTCGCCCGTGTCCTGCCGGCCGGGGCGCTGATGTTCGAAACCGAGGATCTGCGGCCCTATGAGTGCGACGGCCTGGCGGCCTACCGCGCGTTGCCGCTGGTGGTGGCGCTGCCGTCGACCGAGGAGCAGGTCGTGGCGGTGCTCAAGGCCTGTTCCGCGCTGGGGGTGCCGGTGGTCGCGCGCGGTGCCGGCACCGGGCTGTCCGGCGGCGCGCTGCCGCACACCCGGGGCGTGCTGCTGTCGCTGGCGCGCTTCAACCGCATCCTGCATCTCGATCCGCATGCCCGGACCGCGGTGGTGCAGCCCGGAGTGCGCAACCTGTCGATCTCCGAAGCCGCGGCAGCCCACGGCCTCTACTACGCGCCCGACCCCTCGTCGCAGATCGCCTGCACCATAGGCGGCAACGTCGCGGAGAACTCGGGGGGCGTGCACTGCCTCAAGTACGGCCTCACCGTGCATAACCTGTTGCGGGTGCGCGGGGTCACGATCGAGGGCGAACTGGTCGAGTTCGGCAATCATGCGCTCGATGCCCCCGGCTACGACTTGCTCGCGCTGATGACCGGCTCCGAAGGCATGCTCGCCGTGATCACCGAAGCCACCGTGAAGCTGACGCCCAAGCCCCAGCTTGCCCAGTGCGTGCTTGCGGCATTCGACGACGTCATCCGCGCCGGCGATGCGGTGGCCGCGATCATTGCTGCAGGCATCATTCCGGCCGGGCTCGAAATGATGGACCAGCCGGCAACGGCCGCGGTCGAGGAGTTCGTGCATGCGGGCTATCCGCTCGATGCGAAAGCCATTCTGTTGTGCGAATCCGACGGTACGCCGGAAGAAGTGGCCGAGGAGATCGCCCGCGTCCGTAGCGTGCTCGAGGAGAGCGGTGCGACCGAGGTCCGGGTGTCGCGCGACGAGGCCGAGCGGATGAAGTTCTGGGCCGGGCGCAAGGCCGCCTTTCCCGCTGCCGGTCGGATCTCGCCCGACTACTACTGCATGGACGGGACCATTCCGCGCAAGCGCCTGGGCGAGATGCTGATCGCGATTCAGCATATGGAAGGAAAGTACGCACTGCGCTGCATCAACGTGTTCCATGCCGGCGACGGCAATCTGCATCCACTGATCCTGTTCGATGCCAACCAGCCCGGAGAACTGGAGCGGGCCGAGGAGTTCGGTGCCGAGATCCTCGAGCTGTCGGTTGCACTCGGCGGCACGATCACCGGTGAGCATGGCGTGGGAATCGAGAAGATCAATCAGATGTGCAGCCAGTTCTCCCGGCCCGAGCTGACGATGTTCTTCCGCGTCAAGGGTGCCTTCGACCCGGCCGGCCTGCTCAATCCCGGCAAGGCCATTCCGACCCTGAACCGCTGTGCCGAGTACGGGCGCATGAGAGTGAAGGACGGCCACGTGCCCTATCCCGAGTTGCCGCGCTTCTGATGGAACGCGGCTGGATCCAGTTCCTGCTGGTGGCGGTGCCGGTGTTGTCGCTGGTCGGCGCGTGGCTGACGTTGCGCGGGGCGGGCCGGCGGTGGTCGGACAAAGAAACCAAAGACAAGGTGGATGAATGATGAATGAACCGGTATCGGCCTGGGCCGGACAGATTCGTGAGGCGGCGGCGAGCGGGACGGCGCTGTGTATCGAAGGGGGCGGGAGCAAGCGCTTCTACGGGCGTGAGCCGCAGGGCGAGGTCCTCAATGTTGGCGCCCACGCGGGCGTCGTCAGCTATGAGCCGACCGAGCTGGTGGTCACGGTGCGTGGCGGGACCCCGCTCGCCGAGCTCGAATCGGTGCTGGCGGCGCAAAACCAGTTCCTCGCCTTCGAGCCTCCGCGTTTCGGCCGCACGGCGACGGTGGCCGGTTGCGTCGCGGCCGGCCTGTCCGGTCCGCGACGGGCCACGGCCGGTGCGGTACGCGACTTCATGCTCGGGGTGAAGATCATCGACGGCCGCGGCGAGGTCTTGTCCTTTGGCGGGCAGGTCATGAAAAACGTCGCCGGTTACGACGTGTCGCGCCTGATTGCAGGCAGCCTCGGCACGCTCGGCGTGATCCTCGAAGTGTCGCTCAAGGTCCTGCCGCGTCCGGTGGCGGAGGCGACACTGCGTTTTGCGATGGCTGAAGCGGATGCCATCGGCCGGGTCAACGACTGGGGCGGGCAACCATTGCCGGTGTCGGCTTCGGCGTGGGCGGATGGGGTGTTGACACTGCGGCTGTCGGGGGCCGAGGCGGCCGTGCAGGCCGCGTGCGCGCGACTCGGTGGGGAGCGGGTCGATGCCGTGGTGGCGGCCGCGTTCTGGGACGGGTTGCGTGAGCAGCAGGCAGATTTTTTTGTCGCCGTGACGGAAATGCCGCTGTGGCGTTTGTCGCTGCCCAGTTCGGCGGTGCCGCTGAAGCTGGGCGGCGCCCAATTGATCGAATGGGGCGGTGCCCAGCGCTGGCTGCGAAGTGACGCCGGTGCGGAGCGGATCCGCGAACGGACGGCCGCGCTGGGCGGTCATGCCACGCTGTTCCGCGGTGGCGAGCGCACGGCCGAGGTGTTCACGCCACTGCCCGCGCCGCTGCTGACCATTCACCGCCGCCTCAAGGCTGCCTTCGACCCGGCGGGCATTCTCAATCCCGGCCGGCTTTACCAAGGACTCTGAGCATGCAGACCCAGCTTGCCGATTTCATCCGTGATACCCCGGAAGGCCGCGAGGCCGACGACATCCTGCGCAAATGCGTGCACTGCGGCTTCTGTACCGCGACCTGTCCGACCTACCAGCTGCTCGGGGACGAACTCGATGGTCCCCGCGGCCGGATCTACCTCATCAAGCAGGTGCTGGAGGGGCACGAGCCGACCGAGAAGACCCGGCTCCATCTCGACCGCTGCCTGACCTGCCGGTCGTGTGAATCGACCTGTCCGTCCGGCGTCCAGTATGGCCGCCTGGTCGATATCGGCCGTCATGTGGTCGAGGCCAAGGTTCCGCGGAGCGGTGGCGATCGTGCGGTGAGATGGGCCTTGCGCGAGTTCGTGCCGCGGGCCGGGCTGTTCGGTGCGGCGATGAAGGTCGGGCGCATGGTCCGTGGCCTGCTGCCCGACACGCTCAAGGACAAGGTGCCGCTCGCCCGCCCGTCCGGGCCGTGGCCGAATGTCCGCCACCGACGGCGCATGCTCGCGCTCGCCGGCTGCGTGCAACCGTCGATGGCGCCTTCGATCAACGCGGCGGCGGCGCGTGTGCTCGATACGCTCGGCATCTCGCTGGTGGAGGCCCCGGGGGCCGGGTGTTGCGGCGCCGTCCGTCATCACCTCAATGACCACGAGGGCGGCAAGGTCGACATGCGGCGCAACATCGATGCCTGGTGGCCGGCGATCGAACGTGGCGAGATCGAGGCCATCGTGATGACCGCGTCCGGCTGCGGAGCGCAGGTCAAGGATTACGCGCACATCCTGCGCAATGATCCGCTGTATGCGACCAAGGCGTTGCGGGTGAGCGAACTCACCCGCGACATCAGCGAGGTGGTGGCCGCCGAATTCGATGCCCTGTCGACGCTGCTCAAGGGCAGGTCGATCGAACGCATGGCACTGGCCTGGCATGCACCCTGCACGCTGCAGCACGGCCTCAAGTTGCGTGGCGGGGTCGAGGGGCTGCTCGATGCAGCCGGCTTCGATCTGACGCCGGTGCGCGACGCGCATCTGTGTTGCGGCTCGGCGGGGACCTATTCGCTGTTGCAGCCGGCGCTTTCCCACACCCTGCGCGAGAACAAGCTGGCCGCATTGAGCGAAGGCGGCGCCGCGCTGATTGCGTCGGCCAATATCGGCTGCATCACGCATCTGCAGGCCGGTACCGCCACATCCGTGCGGCACTGGATCGAGCTGATCGACTCCCGGCTGAACGGATTCTCGCTTTGAACCGGAGTATGCTGATGTGATGTGATGTTGCGGGGCGCCGGCGTGACATTATTCACGCCGGTGCCCCGCAATGGCATTCTGATCAAGCGCCGACCCCCCGATCCGGGTAGCGGTTGCTATCATTGCGCACTTCACCGAATACTCCGTCCATATGCCCATTACCGTCGAGACCTGTGTAGCCCGCCACCTCGGCGACCGCAAAGAGCAGCAGGATCGGGTTGCCCTGTTCGGCCATCCGACCCGGACCGGCATGATGCTCGCGGTGCTTGCCGATGGCATGGGCGGTCATAGCGGCGGGGCAATGGCGGCTGAGCAGGTGTTGCTCAAGGCGAAGCAGAATTTCGACGCTTTCGCGCCGATGCATGAGAGTCCGTTGCATCTGCTAGAGAGCGTGATCAACGAAGCCCACGTGGTGATCCGGCTGACCCGCTTCACCAGCGAGCAGGATCCGCACAGTACCGCCGTGGTGTTCCTGCTCCATCAGGGGCGAGCGTACTGGGTTCATTGCGGCGACTCCCGCGTCTATCACTTTCGCGGTGCCGAAGTGGTGGGGCGCAGCGAGGATCATTCGCTGGTCGGCGAACTCCTGCGCAAGGGATTGATCGACGAGGCTGGTGCCCGCAACCATCCGCAGCGCAACGTGCTGTTGTCGTGCCTGGGAAGCGACCGTGAGCCGCGCGTCGATTATGCGCACTCCGACGAGCTGGTCGGCGGGGAGAGTTTCCTGCTGTGCTCCGACGGCCTGTGGGCGTACTTTTCGGATGCCGAACTGGCAGGCACCATCCATGCGCTCCCCGCGCGCGAGGCCGCCCAGTCGCTGATCGACCGGGCGCGAGAGCGCTCCGGTGGTGTCGGAGACAATATTTCGCTGGCGATCATCAAGTTGGTCGATGCCCCCGCGAGCGGCACCCGCAGCAACCGAGGCCGGGGCCTCCTCGCCTGGTCCGATCGAACGTAATGATTCTGCCGCCTCTCGTGGCAGGTCGACCCGCATTCGCGGCGTCTGTTCACGCTGTCCCTATCGGTCACCGATAGAAGACTGTCCTACTTATTCCGGTTCCGAGTTGCACCGTGGCTGATTATCGGTAATATCCGAGTGGCGCCGGTAACGCACCTAAACGGTGTGGGGCAGGGAGAAACTACAACAATTGCAGGGCCGACGCGTTTTTTCATTTTCAATCCCAAAGGGAGGGTCCCCATGCCTCTGTTGATCGGAGTGCCAGCGGAGGCCATGCCCGGCGAGCGACGTTTGTCGGTCGTGCCGGACGTGGTCAAGAAGTATCAGGGCCTTGGTGCCCAGGTGGTGATGCAGACGGGGGCGGGCGGTCCGGCGCACTACCGTGACGACGCATTTGCCGAGGTGAGGCTGGGCGCGGACGCGGCTGCGATCTTCGGTGAAGCCGAGCTTGTGCTGTGCGTGCAGCCGCCGTCGTTGGAGCTGCTCGCGGCGATGAAACCGGGCAGCGTGCTGCTCGGCATGTTGCAGCCGTGGGCCGATGCGGAGCGGGTGAAGCTGCTGCAGCAGAAGCAGATCACCGCGTTCGCGCTCGAACTCTTGCCGCGCATCTCGCGCTCGCAAAGCATGGACGCACTGTCCTC
>NZ_JBDGKX010000009.1:0-228174 GCF_057656155.1 Azoarcus sp. Soil_N_20
AAGAAGGTCTGCGCTTCGCGATTCGCGAAGGCGGCCGTACCGTTGGCGCCGGCGTCGTCGCCAAGATCATCGAGTAACACTTCTTGCGCGGAGCCGACTGGCTCCGCATTCGCTCTTTGGGAACAACATCATGCAAAGCCAGAAAATCCGCATCCGTCTGAAAGCCTTCGACTACCGTCTCATCGACCAGTCGGCGCTGGAAATTGTCGAGACCGCCAAGCGTACCGGCGCCGTCGTTCGTGGCCCGGTGCCGCTGCCGACGCGCATCGAGCGTTTCGACCTGTTGCGTTCGCCGCACGTGAACAAGGCGTCGCGTGACCAGATGGAAATCCGTACCCATCAGCGTCTGATGGACATCATCGATCCGACTGACAAGACGGTCGATGCGCTGATGAAACTGGACCTTCCGGCGGGCGTCGACGTCGAGATCAAGTTGCAGTAAGGCTGCGCTTGCATTCATTTCGATAGGGCCGGTATAATCCGGCCCTTGTGCCTTTTGGCGCAATTTATTTTTGGTTCGACCCCCGGTCAATCGAAACCGGGAATCAGGAGAAAAAAATGAGTCTAGGCCTTGTAGGGCGCAAGGTCGGCATGACTCGCATCTTTGCCGAAGATGGTAGAACCATCCCGGTGACGGTGCTTGACGTGTCCGACAATCGTGTGTCCCAGATCAAGACGCCTGAATCCGACGGTTATGCCGCGGTTCAGGTCGCAGTTGGTAAGCGTCGCGCCAGTCGCGTCGTCAAGTCGCTCGCCGGGCATCTTGCCAAGGCGGGAGTCGAGCCCTGCCGCATTCTGCGCGAATTCCGTATCGATGCCGAACAGGTTGCCGCCTTCAAGGCCGGTGATGTGGTCGGTGCCGACGTGTTCGCAGCGGGTCAGAAGGTCGATGTGACCGGCGTGTCCATCGGCAAGGGTTTCTCCGGTGTTCAGAAGCGTCATAACTTCGCCTCCAACCGTGCTTCGCACGGTAACTCGCTGTCGCACAATTCGGCGGGTTCCATCGGTATGGCGCAGGATCCTGGTCGTGTGTTTCCTGGTAAGCGGATGGCCGGTCAGTACGGCAACGTCCAGGTGACGACCCAGGGTCTCGAAGTCGTCCGGGTGGACGTCGAGCGGCAGCTGCTCCTGATCAAGGGTGCGGTGCCGGGCTCCAAGGGTGGCGACGTTGTCGTTCGTCCCGCGGTCAAGGCTTGAGGGGCGATAGACAATGGAACTGAAACTCTTGAATGATCAGGGTGAAGCCTCGTCGACGCTGCAGGCGTCCGACGTGCTGTTTGCCCGTGAGTACAATGAAGCGTTGATCCACCAGCTCGTGACCGCCTATCAGGCGAATGCGCGCTCGGGCAATCGCGCTCAGAAGGGGCGCTCGGAGATCGCGAAGTCGACCCGCAAGCCGTTCCGCCAGAAGGGTACGGGCAATGCAC
This sequence comes from Azoarcus sp. Soil_N_20, assembly GCF_057656155.1. Classification (NCBI taxonomy): domain Bacteria; kingdom Pseudomonadati; phylum Pseudomonadota; class Betaproteobacteria; order Rhodocyclales; family Zoogloeaceae; genus Azoarcus; species Azoarcus sp. Soil_N_20. Next base: position 1,428 of record NZ_JBDGKX010000009.1, read on the forward strand.
GTGCCGGTATGGCGTCGAGCCCGCTGTGGCGCGGTGGCGGCAAGATCTTCCCGAATTCGCCCGACGAGAACTTCTCGCAAAAGGTTAACCGCAAGATGTATCGCGCCGGTGTGGCGGCGATCCTCTCGCAACTGGCTCGCGAAGACCGCCTGGCCGTTGTCGAGGACTTCAGCGTCGAGGCGCCGAAGACCCGCATGCTGGTGCAGAAGCTCAAGGGAATGGGGCTGGACTCCGTGCTGGTGATCACCGATGGCCTGGACGAGAACCTGTTCCTGTCCTCGCGCAACCTGAACAAGGTGCTGGTGCTCGACGTCCACGAAGCCGACCCGGTGTCGCTGGTGCGTTTCCCGAAGGTGCTGGTCACCAAGGGTGCGCTGGCCAAGATGGAGGAGGCGTGGCAATGAGCGCTATTAGCCAGGAACGTCTGCTGCAGGTGCTGCTCGCACCGCAGATTTCCGAGAAGGCGACTTATGTCGCCGACAAGAACGAGCAGGTGGTGTTCAGGGTCGTGTCCGACGCAACCAAGCCCGAAGTGAAGGCCGCTGTAGAGCTGCTGTTCAAGGTCGGGGTGAAGTCGGTCCAGGTCCTGAACGTCAAGGGCAAGGCCAAGCGCACGGGCAAGACCGCCGGTCGTCGCAAGGACTGGAAGAAGGCCTTCGTTTGCCTCAAGCCCGGCCAGGAAATCAACTTTGTGGCTGGGGAGTAATCAATCATGGCACTGGTAAAACTCAAGCCTACCTCGGCCGGTCGTCGTGCGATGGTCAAGGTGGTCAATCCGGACCTCCACAAAGGGCGTCCGTTCGACGGTCTGATCGAGAAGAAGATCAGCAAGGCCGGTCGTAACAACAGCGGTCGCATCACCGTGCGTCATCAGGGCGGTGGTCACAAGATGCATTACCGCGTCATCGATTTCCGTCGCAACAAGGACGGTATCGTGGCCAAGGTCGAGCGCCTCGAGTACGACCCCAACCGTTCGGCGAATATCGCCCTGCTGTGTTATGCGGACGGCGAGCGTCGTTACATCATCGCCCCGCGCGGTGTGGCGGTGGGTCAGTCGATCGTGAGTGGCGTCGAAGCCCCGATCAAGCCGGGCAATGCGCTTCCGATCCGTAACATCCCGGTCGGTTCGACGATTCACTGCGTCGAGATGATGCCGGGCAAGGGCGCGCAGATGGCGCGCGCCGCCGGCACCTCGGTCCAGCTGTTGGCGCGTGAGGGTGTCTATGCCCAGCTTCGCCTGCGTTCCGGCGAGATTCGCCGGGTGCACGTCGAATGTCGCGCCACGATTGGTGAAGTCGGCAACGAAGAGCACAGTCTGCGCAAGATCGGCAAGGCCGGCGCAAACCGTTGGCGTGGTATCCGCCCGACCGTTCGTGGCGTTGCCATGAACCCGGTGGATCACCCGCACGGTGGTGGTGAAGGTCGTACTGGCGAAGGTCGCGTTTCGGTCAGCCCGTGGGGCACGCCTGCCAAGGGTTATCGTACCCGCAGCAACAAGCGCACCGACACGATGATCGTGCAGCGTCGTCACAAGCGTTAAGGGGTAACAGATGGCACGTTCTATCAAGAAAGGCCCGTTCATCGACGCGCACCTTCTGAAGAAGGTCGACGCCGCACGGGGTAGCAACGACAAGCGCCCGATCAAGACCTGGTCGCGTCGTTCCACCGTCCTGCCCGATTTTGTCGGGCTGACGATCGCTGTCCACAATGGTCGCCAGCACATTCCGGTTTATGTGTCGGAGAACATGGTCGGCCACAAGCTCGGCGAGTTTGCGCTGACGCGGACCTTCAAAGGGCACGCGGCTAGCAAGAAGGCGAAGAGGTAATCATGGAAACCAAAGCAATTCTCCGTGGTGTTCGTCTCTCTGCTCAGAAAGGTCGTCTGGTTGCCGATCTGGTGCGTGGTCGGCCGGTCGGTCAGGCGCTCAACGTGCTGGCCTTCTCGCCGAAGAAAGGCGCGAAGATCATCCGCAAGGTGGTCGAGTCCGCGATCGCGAACGCAGAGCACAACGACGGCGCTGATATCGATGCACTGAAGGTCAAGACGATTCACGTGGAAGAGGGGACGACGCTCAAGCGTTTCACCGCGCGTGCAAAGGGTCGTGGAAATCGCATTTCCAAGCCCACCTGCCACATCTACGTGACCGTCGGCGAGTAAGGAGCATATATGGGTCAGAAAATACATCCCACTGGATTCCGCCTCGCCGTAACGCGTGACTGGAGTTCCCGTTGGTACGCATCGAGCAAAGATTTTCCGAAGATGTTGCAAGAGGATCTGAAGGTTCGTGACTACCTGAAGAAGCGTCTCGCACATGCATCGGTGGCGCGCGTGGTCATCGAGCGGCCGGCCAAGAATGCCCGCATCACGTTGTACAGCGCCCGTCCGGGCGTCGTGATCGGCAAGAAGGGCGAGGATATCGAGGCGCTCAAGCGTGATCTGCAGAAGATCATCGGTGTTCCTGTCCATGTGAACATCGAAGAGGTTCGCAAGCCTGAGATCGACGCCAAGCTGATTGCCGACTCGATCGCGCAGCAGCTCGAGAAGCGGATCATGTTCCGTCGCGCCATGAAGCGGGCGATGCAGAATGCCATGCGGCTCGGTGCCCAGGGTATCAAGATCATGAGCGCCGGACGTCTTAACGGTGCCGAGATCGCCCGTACCGAATGGTATCGCGAAGGTCGTGTGCCGCTGCACACCCTGCGCGCGAACATCGACTACGGCGTTTCGGAAGCGAAGACTACCTACGGCATCATCGGTATCAAGGTCTGGGTATACAAGGGCGAAATGCTGGGTCGCAACGAGCAGCCGGTTGCCGCCGAGCCCGAGGCCGATAGCCGCCGCGCACGTCGCGGTGCACCGCGTGGTGATGACGCTCGTCCGGGTCGTCGTCCGGCGCGCCGGCCAGAAGAAAGCAGGAGTGAATAATGCTGCAGCCGTCGAGAAGAAAGTATCGCAAGGAGCAGAAAGGCCGTAACACGGGTGTTGCCACCCGTGGGGCCAAGGTCAGCTTCGGGGATTTCGGTCTGAAGGCTATCGGGCGTGGTCGCCTGACGGCGCGCCAGATCGAATCCGCGCGTCGTGCAATGACGCGTCACATCAAGCGTGGCGGCCGGATCTGGATCCGCATTTTCCCGGACAAGCCGATTTCGCGTAAACCGGCTGAAGTTCGGATGGGTAACGGTAAGGGCAATCCCGAGTATTGGGTCGCGGAGATCCAGCCGGGCAAGGTGCTCTACGAAATGGATGGCGTGGACGAGACGCTCGCGCGTGAGGCTTTCCGGCTTGCAGCCGCCAAGCTTCCGCTCGAAACCGTGTTTGTCACCCGTCAGATGGGGTAAGCATGAAAGCGAGTGAACTCCGCGCCAAGGGCGCTGACGAATTGAACCAGGAGTTGCTCGAGCTGCTGAAGGCGCAGTTTTCCCTGCGCATGCAACATGCAACACAGCAACTCGGCAACACGAGCCAAATGGGCAAGGTGCGTCGCGACATCGCGCGTGTCCGTACGCTCCTTCGCGAAAAGGCGGGTCTGAAATGAGCGAGCAAGCAGAAAAGGTTCGCCGCGCCCTCGTCGGGCGTGTTGTGAGCGACAAGATGGACAAGACGGTCACCGTGCTCGTCGAGCGCCGCGTCAAGCACCCGCTTTACGGCAAAATCATTACCCGTTCGGCCAAGTATCACGCGCACGTGGAAGATCGTGCCGCTACCGCGGGTGATCTGGTCGAGATCGAAGAGTGCCGGCCCATTTCGCGCACCAAGACCTGGCGGGTGACGCAAGTCCTCGAAAAGGCTAGTGTGATCTGATCGGGTTGGTTCGCAATATTTGTCTGAACAGCTTGGCGTGAATTCGCCAAGCTGTTATACTTTCAAATCTTGCTCCGGGATTCGTCGGGGCATCCTACCCTGACGGGTTCCAATACTGACCGCGCTGCGGGATAAGTTGGAGATAAATTCATGATTCAAATGCAGTCCAGGCTCGACGTGGCCGACAACACCGGCGCACGTTCGGTGATGTGCATCAAAGTACTCGGCGGATCGAAGCGTCGGTATGCCGGTATCGGTGACATCATCAAGGTCACCGTGAAGGATGCTGCGCCTCGCGGCCGTGTCAAGAAAGGTGATGTCTACAACGCAGTTGTGGTTCGTACTGCCAAGGGTGTTCGTCGTCCCGACGGATCGCTGGTCAAGTTCGACAACAATGCGGCTGTGCTCTTGAACAACAAGCTCGAGCCGATCGGTACCCGCATCTTCGGGCCGGTTACGCGTGAGCTGCGCTCGGAACGGTTCATGAAGATCGTCTCGCTTGCGCCGGAAGTGCTCTGAGGAGTCGATGAGATGAACAAGATCCGCAAGGGTGATGAAGTCGTGGTGCTGACGGGTAAAGACCGCGGGCGCCGAGGCGCTGTGGTGCGTCGCGTCGATGACGAGCGCTTGGTGGTGGAGGGTGTGAATCGGGTGAAGAAGCATGTCCGTCCGAATCCGCTCAAGGGTGAAGTGGGTGGTATCGTCGAAAAAGAGATGCCCATTCATGTTTCGAACATCGCGCTGTTCAATCCCGCGTCGCAGAAAGCTGACCGCGTCGGGATCAAGGTGCTTGAGGATGGTCGCAAGGCCCGCTTCTTCAAGTCGAACGGCGAGCTGGTGGACGCGTAAGGAGTGACAATGGCTCGCTTTCAACAGATTTACAAGGATGCTGTGGTGCCGGAACTGCTCAAGCAGTTTGCCTACAAGTCCGTCATGGAAGTGCCGCGCATCACCAAGATCACCCTGAATATGGGTGTCGGTGAAGCAGTTGGCGACAAAAAGGTTCTCGAGCACGCAATGGGCGACATGACCAAGATTGCGGGTCAGAAGCCGGTGTCGACGAAGGCTCGCAAGTCAATTGCCGGCTTCAAGATCCGTGATGGATATCCGATCGGCTGCATGGTTACGCTGCGCGGGCCGAAGATGTACGAGTTCTTCGATCGCCTGGTGACGATTGCGCTGCCGCGTGTTCGTGACTTCCGTGGTATTGCGTCGAAGGGTTTTGATGGTCGTGGCAATTACAACCTCGGCGTCAAAGAGCAGATCATCTTTCCCGAGATCGAATACGACAAGATTGATGCCCTCCGCGGGATGAACATCAGTATCACGACGACTGCCAAGAGCGACCAAGAGGCGCGTGCGCTGCTGAGTGCGTTCAAGTTTCCGTTCAAGAATTGAGGGTGATATGGCGAAACTGGCTCTGATCAATCGCGAAGAGAAGCGTCGCAAGACGGTGGTGAAGTACGCCGCCAAGCGTGCAGCGCTGAATGCGCAGATCAATGATATGAAGTTGTCCGAAGAGGAGCGCATGTCCGCTCGTCTTTCGTTGCAGCAACTGCCGCGCAACGCGAGCCCGGTTCGTGCTCGCAATCGTTGCAGTCTGACGGGGCGCCCGCGTGGTGTGTTCCGCAAGTTTGGTCTCTGCCGTAACAAGCTGCGGGAAATTGCTTTCCGCGGCGAAGTGCCTGGCATGACCAAGGCGAGCTGGTAAGGAGAATAGAAAGATGAGTATGTCCGATCCGATCGCCGACATGCTGACGCGGATTCGCAATGGGCAACAGGCCCAGAAAGCGAACGTGAGCATGCCCTCGTCGAAAGTGAAGGTGGCGATCGCCAAGGTTCTTCAGGATGAAGGCTATATCGATGGCTACGTGGTCCGTGATGTCGACGGCAAGCCGCAACTCGATGTGGCTCTCAAATACTATGCCGGCCGCCCGGTCATCGAGCGCATCGAGCGTGTCAGCCGCCCTGGGCTGCGCGTCTACAAGGGCAGCGAAGATCTGCCGCGCGTGATGAATGGTCTGGGTGTTGCCATTGTGTCGACCCCCAAGGGTTTGATGACCGATCGTACCGCCCGCTCCAGTCGGGTTGGTGGCGAAGTCATCTGCCTGGTCGCGTAAAGGGGGATTTCATGTCTCGTGTAGCTAAGAATCCGGTCGCGATCCCCGGTGGTGTCGAAGTCACGATTTCGGCCGCCGAACTTGCAGTCAAGGGGCCGCTCGGTACGATTCGCCAGGCGATCAGCCCGGCGGTGACCGTCGAGCGTGAAGGCGATATGCTCGTGTGCAAGGCGCGCGAGGGTGTGGCCAACGGCGTAGCCATGTCGGGCACCATTCGTGCGTTGGTGAACAACATGGTCATCGGCGTCACCAAGGGCTTCGAGCGCAAGCTGAACCTGGTAGGCGTGGGGTATCGCGCACAGGCTCAGGGCGACAAACTGAATCTCTCGCTGGGTTTCTCCCATCCCGTTGTGCACCAGTTGCCCGACGGCGTGAAGGCCGAAACTCCCACCCAGACCGAAATCGTGATCAAGGGTATCGACAAGCAGCAAGTCGGTCAGGTCGCGGCCGAGGTACGGGCATACCGCGCTCCCGAGCCCTACAAGGGCAAGGGCGTCCGTTATTCGGACGAAGTGGTTATGCTCAAGGAAACCAAGAAGAAGTAAGGCGGTTCGTCATGAACAAGAAAGAAACTCGTCTTCGCCGTGCGCGCAAAACTCGCGCCAAGCTCGCGGAGCTCAAGGCGGTGCGCCTCACCGTGTTCCGGTCCAACTGCCACATGTACGCCCAGGTGATCTCGGGCTGCGGCTCGGTCGTTCTGGCGTCGGCTTCGACGGTGGAGCCGGCGGTGCGAGCACAGGTTGCAAACGGCGGCAACAAGCAGGCAGCAGAAGTGGTCGGCAAGTTGATCGCCGAGCGCGCAAAGGCTGCCGGGATCGAGACGGTCGCATTCGACCGCTCCGGCTTCCTCTACCATGGCCGCGTCAAGACGTTGGCTGAGGCTGCCCGCGAAGGCGGCCTTAAGTTCTAAGCGAGGATTCGAATGGCTAAGCAACAAAGCAAGCGCCCGCAAGCCTCCGAGGAGCGCGACGACGGACTGCGCGAAAAAATGGTCGCGATCAATCGCGTGACCAAGGTCGTGAAGGGTGGTCGTATTCTCGGCTTCGCTGCGCTGACCGTGGTTGGTGATGGCGACGGCGGTATTGGTATGGGCAAGGGCAAGTCGCGTGAAGTGCCGGTTGCGGTACAGAAGGCGATGGACGAAGCGCGCCGCAAGCTCGCCAAGGTGCCGCTCAAGAGCGGTACCCTGCACCACACCGTGATCGGCAAGCATGGCGCCGCGTCGGTGCTGATGCAGCCGGCGCCGGTCGGTACCGGGATCATCGCCGGCGGCCCGATGCGTGCTGTGTTCGAGGTGATGGGTGTGACCGACATCATCTGCAAGTGTATCGGTTCCACCAACCCGTACAACGTGGTGCGAGCCACGATCAACGGGCTGATGGCGATCAACACCCCGTCAGTGATTGCAGCCAAGCGCGGCAAGTCTGTCGAAGAGATTCTGGGGTAAGCGATGTCCGACAAGAAAATCAAGGTCACGCTCGTGAAGAGTGTGATTGGAACCAAACAATCACACCGCGCGACGGTACGTGGTCTGGGCCTTCGTCGCCTGAATCACAGCGTCGAGTTGATCGATACCCCGGAAGTTCGGGGCATGATCAACAAGGTGTCCTATCTGGTTAAGTACGAGGCTTGAAATGCGCCTGAATACTATTAAGCCGGCCACCGGCTCGAAGTTCGCTGCCAAGCGCGTCGGGCGTGGGATGGGTAGTGGCCTGGGCAAGACCTGCGGTCGCGGTCACAAGGGGCAGAAGTCCCGTGCCGGCGGCTTTCACAAGACCGGTTTCGAGGGCGGTCAGATGCCGCTGCAGCGTCGTTTGCCGAAGCGCGGCTTCGTCTCGCTGACGCGCGCACGCAATGCCGAAGTCCGCCTGTCGGAGCTCGCGGCTCTTCCGGTCGACGAAGTGGATTTGCTGGTGTTGATGCAGGCCGGTGTCGTTCCGGCTGACACGCTTTCGGCCAAGGTCGTGCTGTCCGGCGATCTCGGCAGCAAGAAGGTCGTGCTCCGCGGCGTCGGCGCAACGCGTGGTGCCCGTGCAGCCATCGAGGCTGCTGGTGGTTCCGTGGCGGCTGATTAAGCAAGGGTACGATTGTGGCCAATCCAGCTGCCACGGTTGGGAAGTCCGGGCGTTTTGGTGATCTCAAAAGCCGATTGTTGTTCCTGATCGGTGCGTTGATCGTCTATCGCCTGGGCGCCCATATACCGGTTCCCGGCATCGATCCCGAGCGCCTTGCGGAGCTTTTCCAGTCGCAGGCCGGCGGAATTCTGGGTGTGTTCAACCTGTTTTCCGGTGGGGCGCTGTCGCGGTTCACGATTTTTGCTCTGGGCATCATGCCTTACATTTCGGCATCGATCATCATGCAGTTGATGACGGTGGCGGTCCCGCAGTTCGAGGCCCTGAAGAAGGAAGGCGAGGCGGGCAGGCGCAAGATTACGCAGTACACCCGGTACGGCACGCTGGTGCTGGCGTTCGCGCAGGGCCTCGGGATTTCGATCGCGCTCGAGGGGCAGGCCGGTCTGGTGCTCGATCCGGGGTTGACGTTCCGCTTCGTGACCGTATCGACGCTGGTCACCGGCACGATGTTCCTGATGTGGATGGGCGAGCAGATTACCGAGCGTGGTATCGGTAACGGCATTTCGTTGATCATCTTTTCAGGCATCGTAGCGGGCTTGCCGAGCGCGATTGGGGGGCTTTTCGAGCTGGTTCGCACTGGCGCGATGCATCCTTTCACGGCGTTGCTGATCTGTGTGCTGGTGGTAGTGGTCACCGGGTTCGTGGTGTTCGTCGAACGCGGGCAGCGAAAGATCCTGGTCAATTACGCAAAACGGCAGGTCGGCAACAAGGTGTTTGGCGGGCAAAGCTCCCATCTGCCGCTGAAGCTGAATATGTCGGGTGTGATTCCGCCGATTTTTGCATCGAGCATCATTCTGTTCCCGGCCACGCTGGGTCAGTGGTTCGGTGCTTCGGAAGGAATGACCTGGTTGCGCGACATCGCATCGACGCTGTCACCGGGCCAGCCGATTTACGTAATGCTGTATGCAGTGGCAATCGTGTTTTTCTGCTTTTTCTACACCGCGCTGGTTTTCAATGCGCGTGAAACGGCGGACAACCTGAAGAAGAGTGGTGCGTTCGTGCCGGGTATCCGGCCGGGCGACCAGACCGCGCGCTACATCGACAAGATCCTGATGCGTCTTACGCTTGCAGGTGCGGTTTACATCACCCTGGTTTGCCTGCTGCCGGAGTTCCTGATCCTGAAATGGAACGTTCCGTTCTACTTCGGTGGCACATCGCTGTTGATTATCGTGGTCGTGACGATGGATTTCATGACCCAGGTTCAGGCATCGGTGATGTCGCACCAGTACGAGAGCCTGTTGAAGAAAGCGAATTTCAAAGGCGCAGGTCTCCCAATCAGGTGAGAGATGGCGAAGGAAGACGTAATCGAGATGCAGGGGGAGGTCACCGAGAACCTTCCCAATGCAACGTTCAGGGTGAAACTCGAGAACGGCCATGTAGTGCTCGGACATATTTCCGGGAAGATGCGGATGCATTACATCCGGATTCTTCCCGGCGACAAGGTTACCGTCCAGCTGACCCCGTATGACCTGACCAGGGGTCGGATCGTGTTCCGGACCAAGTGAAAGAAATTAGAAACAGGAGCAAGTCATGAGAGTCCAGGCTTCAGTAAAGAGGATCTGCCGCAACTGCAAGGTCATCCGTCGTAAGGGCGTAGTGCGGGTTATCTGCACCGATCCGCGGCACAAGCAGCGCCAGGGTTGATCTTGTCAGTCCCAGGTATTAATATTTAATGTTTAGCGTTTTGGGGTAAACGAATGGCCCGTATTGCTGGGGTAAACATTCCCAACCACAAGCATGCCGAGATCGCGCTGACCGCTGTCTATGGGATCGGCCGTTCGCGTGCTCAAAAGATTTGCGATGCTGCTGGTATTGTCCGCTCGGTCAAGATGAAAGATCTGACCGAGTCGGACATGGAGAAGCTGCGCGATGAAGTGGCTCGGTTTGTGGTGGAAGGCGACCTGCGTCGCGAAGTAACCATGAACATCAAGCGTCTGATGGACCTGGGTTGCTACCGTGGTGTCCGTCACCGCCGTGGTCTTCCGTGTCGCGGTCAGCGGACGCGCACCAATGCTCGTACCCGGAAGGGTCCGCGCAAGGCGATCGCTGGCAAGAAGTGATAGGAACCAATAATGGCTAAGACTGCAACCAAGGTCCGTAAAAAGATCAAGAAGAACGTGGCGGAAGGTATTGTCCACGTTCACGCAAGCTTCAATAACACCATCATCACGATCACCGATCGTCAGGGCAACGCCCTGTCGTGGGCGACGTCGGGTGGTGCCGGTTTCAAGGGTTCGCGCAAGAGCACGCCGTTTGCTGCCCAGGTGGCAGCCGAGGCGGCCGGCAAGGTGGCGCAGGAATGCGGCATCAAGAACCTCGAAGTGCGCATCAAGGGGCCTGGCCCCGGGCGTGAGTCCGCGGTACGTGCGTTGAATGCGCTGGGGATCAAGATCTCCAGCATCACCGATATCACGCCGATCCCGCATAACGGCTGCCGTCCGCCCAAGAAGCGCCGTATCTGACAAGGAGTTGAAACGTGGCTCGTAATCTCGACCCGAAGTGCCGTCAGTGCCGTCGCGAGGGTGAAAAGCTGTTCCTGAAGGCCGAAAAGTGCTTTACCGATAAATGCGCGATCGAGCGCCGGGCGTACGCGCCGGGTCAGCACGGTCAGCGTTCCGGTCAGCGTCTCTCCGGCTATGGTGTCCAACTGCGTGAAAAGCAAAAGATCCGCCGTCTTTACGGCGTGCTCGAGAAGCAGTTCCGCCGGGTGTATTCTGAAGCCGATCGTCGTCGCGGGCAGACAGGTGAAAACCTGCTGCAATTGCTCGAAGGTCGTCTGGACTCCGTCGCCTATCGCATGGGCTTTGGTGGTTCGCGTGCAGAAGCTCGTCAGGTGGTGCGGCACAACGGCGTGCTGATCAACGGCAAGCGTGTGAATATCCCGTCCTACCTGGTTCGTCCGGGCGACGTGGTTGAGCTCGTCGAGCGCGTCCGCAGTCACCTGCGGGTCAAGGCTGCGCTCGAAGCTGCCGAATCGCGCGGGTTCCCGGAGTGGCTTGAAGTCGACACCAAGGCTGGCAAGGGTGTGTTCAAGGCCTATCCGCAGCGCAGCGAACTGCCGCCCACAATCAATGAAGGTCTGGTTGTGGAACTGTACTCCCGCTAATCGGGGAGTCGAGCTTCTAGTTCCGAGGAAATGTTGATGCAAAGCAATGCACTGCTGAAACCGCGCATCATCGACGTCCAGAGTATCTCGCCGGTACAGGCGCGGGTGACGATGGAGCCGTTCGAGCGCGGGTTTGGCCATACCCTGGGGAATGCGCTGCGGCGCATCCTCCTGTCGTCGCTGCCCGGGCACGCGGCGACGGAAGTGACGATCGAAGGCGTGCTGCACGAGTATTCGACGCTGGATGGCATGCGCGAAGATATCGTCGACCTGCTGCTGAACCTGAAGGGTGTGGTGTTCAAGCTCCACAACCGTTCCGAGACGACGCTTCGTCTGGTGAAATCGGGCGAAGGGCTGGTGACTGCGGCCGATATCGAGACCGGACATGACGTCGAGATCATCAATCCGGGGCATGTCATTGCGCATCTCGCTCCGGGCGGCAATCTCGACATGCAGATCAAGGTCGAGGAAGGCCGTGGCTACGTCCCCGGCAACACCCGACCGGTGAGCGGCGAAAGCAAGACGATCGGTCGGGTCGTACTCGACGCGTCGTTCAGTCCGGTTCGGCGCGTCAGCTACCTGGTCGAGAGTGCCCGGGTCGAGCAGCGTACCGACCTCGACCGCCTGGTGATCGATATCGAAACCAACGGTGCGGTGGATCCCGAAGAGGCGATTCGCTATGCAGCCCGTGTGTTGCGAGATCAGCTGGAGGTCTTCGCCGACCTTCAAGGCACCCCAGCCGAGACAGTGACGGTCAAGCCGGTCACGATCGACCCGGTTCTGCTGCGCCCGGTCGATGATCTCGAACTGACGGTGCGTTCGGCCAATTGTCTCAAGGCCGAGAACATCTATTACATCGGGGATCTCATCCAGCGCACCGAGACGGAATTGCTGAAGACGCCGAACCTCGGCCGCAAGTCGCTGAACGAGATCAAGGAAGTGTTGGCCACGCGTGGGCTGACCCTGGGGATGAAACTGGAAAACTGGCCGCCGGCCGGGCTCGAGAAGCTCGGTTGATCGGTGTCAGTGAAGTGAGGAAATAACATGCGTCACCGTAATGGTCTTCGCAAGCTGAACCGGACGAGCAGCCATCGTCAGGCGATGTTCCGCAACATGGCCAACTCTCTGCTGCGTCACGAAGTCATCAAGACGACGCTGCCGAAGGCGAAGGAACTTCGCCGCGTGGTTGAGCCGATGATCACCCTGGGCAAGAAGCCCAGCCTTGCCAACCGTCGTCTGGCGTTCGATCGCCTGCGCGACCGCGAAATGGTGGTCAAGCTGTTCGATGAGTTGGGCCCGCGTTATGGCACCCGCAACGGCGGCTATCTGCGTATCCTGAAGTGCGGTTTCCGTGATGGCGACAATGCACCGATGGCGTTCGTCGAGCTGCTCGATCGTCCCGACGTCGATGTGGTCGTCGAAGAGGAAGCTGTTGCCGCCTGAAACGGATCTTCGCAGGATCCGTGTGGTATAAAAAAGGTCGGGATTCCCGGCCTTTTTTTTGTCCGGAGATCTCCTTCGAGGAAGCTTCAATGAGCGTTATTCTGGTCACTGGTGGCGCGGGCTATATCGGTTCGCATACCTGTCTAGCCTTGTTGCGAGGCGGGCATGAGGTGGTTGTCGTCGATGACTTCTCGAATTCGTCGCCGCTTGCCCTCGAACGAGTGCAGATGTTGGCGGGAAGGCGGCTGCGGGCAGCCATCCGGGCGGACGTGCGCGACCGCTCGGCGCTCAAGGCGGTGTTCCACGCCCATCCCGTGGGGGCGGTCATCCATTTTGCCGCGAAGAAGGCGGTGGGTGAATCGGTGCGGATTCCGCTGAACTACTACGACAACAATCTGGGCGGACTGGTGGCTCTGCTCGAGGTCATGGCGGCGAGCGAGGTGAAACGCCTGGTGTTCAGTTCATCGGCTACCGTCTACGGGGATCCTGCCTCGGTTCCGATCGAGGAGCATTTCCCGACTTCCGCAACCAATCCCTATGGGCGGACCAAGCTCATGAGCGAGGAGATCCTGCGCGATGTGACGGCGGCGGATCCGTCCTGGAAGGTAGTGTTGTTGCGCTACTTCAATCCGGTCGGTGCCGACGAGAGCGGTCAGATCGGCGAGGATCCGAACGGGCTTCCGAACAATCTGATGCCCTACGTGAGCCAGGTGGCGGTCGGCAAGCTCGCCGAACTGCAGGTGTTCGGCGACGACTATCCGACGCTTGACGGGACCGGCGTGCGTGACTATATCCATGTCGCCGACCTCGCCCGTGGGCACGTCAGTGCGGTGGAGCGCTTCGATGTGCTTCCGGCGGTGACGACGCTCAATCTCGGTACGGGTCGGGGATACAGTGTGCTCGAAGTGGTTCGCGCTTTCGAGGCGGCGTCGGGGCGCCCGGTTCCCTACCGCATCGTGCCGCGGCGCGCGGGCGATGTTGCCGAGTGCTGGGCCAATCCGGCTCTTGCGGGGCGCGTACTAGGTTGGCAGGCAGAGCGCGACCTCAACACGATGTGCCGCGACGCATGGCGCTGGCAGCAGCGCAATCCCGACGGGTACAACGCGCGCTGAGCAGAATGCCGCAGGCTACCAGGGGCGGCGGATGCGGTTCCGGTATTGCACGTCGTGCGGCAGCAATCCCTGCATGGACTCGAGGTGGCTGCGAAAGAGTTCGCTCGCCTCGGCGAGGGTCGCCGCATTGAGCAGCGGAAGTTCGCTTTGTCGGGCGGTCAGGCGTGCGAGCTGTTCGAACGCATGTTTGCGCGCGTGTTCCTCGGCCGGAAGGTATAGGCCGAGCCCGGCGTCCTTCAGGGTTTTCATGAACCGGAGGCGTCGTTCGACGCGTTGCATGAATTGCGCTTGAGCGGTGGTGTTCGGGTCGGTCATGCGTCACGTCCTGTGCAGATGTTTACGACGATATCGGTATGCCGGTGGCAATGCTGCGCAAGTGATAGTCGTCACCGGGCGTAAGCATGCATCCAAGTGGTCCGGGCGGTCAATTCGGCAACAGTCTTCGCAGATAGCGGCCGGTGTGGCTGGCCTCGCAGGCGGCAACGTGTTCCGGAGGCCCGGCACAGATGATGGCCCCGCCGCCGGCGCCGCCTTCGGGACCGAGATCGATCACCCAGTCCGCGGTCTTGATCACGTCCAGGTTGTGTTCGATCACCACAATGGTGTTGCCATGGTCGCGCAAGCGATGGAGCACCTTGAGGAGCAATTCGATGTCCTGGAAGTGCAACCCCGTGGTCGGTTCGTCGAGGATGTACAGGGTGCGCCCGGTGTCCCGCTTCGAGAGCTCGAGCGCCAGTTTCACCCGCTGCGCTTCACCGCCGGATAGCGTCGTGGCGCTCTGGCCGAGGCGAATGTAGCCGAGGCCGACGTCGGTCAGGGTGTCGAGCTTGCGGGCGACGCTCGGCACCGGGCGGAAAAAATCGAGAGCGTGCTCGACGGTCATTTCGAGGACCTCGAAGATGGTCTTTCCTTTGTAGCGGATCTCCAGTGTTTCCCGGTTGTAGCGTTTTCCGTGACAGCTATCGCATGGCACATACATGTCCGGAAGGAAGTGCATCTCGACCTTGATCATGCCGTCGCCCTGGCAGGCCTCGCAACGCCCGCCCTTGACGTTGAACGAAAAGCGCCCCGGTCCGTAGCCGCGTGCGCGGGCCTCCGGCACCCCGGCGAAGAGCTCGCGGATCGGCGTCATCAGGCCGGTGTAGGTGGCCGGGTTGGAGCGCGGGGTGCGGCCGATCGGTGATTGATCGACGTTGATGACCTTGTCGAAGACCTCCAGTCCTTCGATCCCGTCATGCGGCGCGGCGTCCAGGTTGCTGCCGTAGAGCCGGTGGGCCGCGAGCGCGGCGAGGGTGTCGTTGATCAGGGTGGACTTGCCCGATCCCGAGACGCCGGTGACGCAGGTGAATAGCCCCACGGGCAATTCAAGCCTGACATCTTTCAGGTTATTGCCACGGGCACCGTGCAACATGACCATCCGCGTCGGGTCCGGCGCGATGCGCCGAGCGGGCGCGGCGATGCGCCGCCGTCCGGACAGGTAGGCGCCGGTGACCGACGCTTCGTTGGCGATGACTGTCTCGGGACGGCCGCAGGCGACGATCTCGCCCCCGTGTTCACCGGCGCCTGGGCCCATGTCGACGAGATAGTCGGCACTGCGAATGGCATCTTCGTCGTGCTCCACCACGATCACGGTATTGCCCAGGTCGCGCAGGTGGCGCAGGGTTTCCAGCAGGCGCGCGTTGTCGCGCTGATGCAGGCCGATCGAGGGTTCGTCGAGCACATACATCACCCCGGTCAGGCCCGACCCGATCTGGCTTGCGAGGCGGATGCGCTGGGCCTCGCCGCCCGAAAGCGTGTCTGCAGCACGATCGAGCGACAGGTAGTCGAGCCCGACATTGGTGAGGAAGCTGAGGCGATCGGCAATTTCCTTGACGATCTTCTCGGCAATCTGCGCCCGGTGGCCCTCGAGTTTCAACTGGGCAAAGAAGGCCATGCACTCGCCGAGCGGGAGCCGGCTCACGCCTGGCAGTGCCATGCCGCCGATCAGGACGTGGCGGGCGTCGGCACGCAAACGGGTGCCTTCGCAGGCTGGGCAGGGACGATTGGTGCGGTACTTCAGGAGCTCCTCGCGCACTGCAGCCGAGTCGGTTTCACGAAAACGGCGTTCGAGGTTGGGAATGATGCCCTCGAACGGGTGCTCCTTGGCGACCATGCGCCCGCTGTCTGCGAGGTAGCGGAAAGCGATTTTCTCGCGCCCCGAGCCGTGCAGCACCGTGTCGCGGATCGGTGCAGGCAGGACCTCGAACGGGGTCTCGATGTCGAATCGGTAGTGCGATGCGAGACTGGTGAGCATCTGGAAATAGAACTGGTTGCGCCGGTCCCAGCCACGGATCGCGCCGGAAGCGAGGGACAGATCCGGATGGGCGACCACCCGCGCCGGGTCGAAAAAGTCGATCTGGCCCAGCCCGTCGCACTTGGGGCAGGCGCCGGCCGGATTGTTGAACGAGAACAGCCGCGGTTCCAGTTCGCCCAGCGCATAGCTGCAGATCGGGCAGGCGAAGCGGGCGGAGAAAAGATGTTCGCGTTCGCTGTCCATCTCGACCGCAATCGCACGGCCATCGGCATGCATCAGCGCAGTTTCGAAGGATTCCGCGATGCGTCCGCGCAGGTCGCCACGGACCTTGATGCGGTCGATGACGACCTCCACCGTGTGCTTGCGCCCCTTCTCCAGCGGCGGCACGTTGTCGAGCTCGTGGACCCTGCCATCCACCCGCACGCGGACGAAGCCCTGCGCACGGAGTTCGGCGAACAGGTCGTGCTGCTCGCCCTTGCGCCCGCTCACGACCGGGGCGAGGATCATCAACCGCGTTTCGGCGGGCAGCGCCAGCACGTGATCGACCATCTGCGACACGCTTTGTGCTTCGAGGACATGGGTCGGATGCTCGGGGCAATGCGGAGTGCCGGCGCGGGCGTAAAGCAGGCGCAGATAGTCGTGGATTTCGGTGACGGTCCCCACTGTCGATCGCGGGTTGTGGCTGGTCGCCTTCTGCTCGATCGAAATCGCGGGTGAGAGGCCCTCGATCAGGTCGACGTCGGGCTTCTCCATCAGCTGCAGAAACTGTCGCGCGTAGGCCGACAATGATTCCACGTAACGACGCTGGCCTTCCGCGTACAGCGTGTCGAACGCGAGTGACGACTTCCCCGAGCCCGACAGTCCGGTGATGACCGTCAGCCGGTTGCGCGGCAGATCGAGGCTGACATTCTTGAGGTTGTGGGTGCGGGCACCGCGAATGCGGATTTCGTCCATGGACTTGGCTGCACGGGAGGTAACGCAAAACTATAAGAGAGAAGCGGCTCCGGGCCAATGTTAGAATCACTTTCTTTTTTCCGCGCACCCCGCATGTCCTTACCCGTACGCGATTCGATGACGCCTGCCGAACGACGCGCGGGCGTCAGCCTGGCATCCATCTTCGCGTTGCGCATGCTCGGGTTGTTCCTGATCCTGCCCGTGTTCGCGGTGCATGCGCACACGATTCCGGGGGGCGACAACCTGACCCTGGTCGGCCTGGCGATCGGCGCCTACGGCCTCACCCAGGCCTGCCTGCAGATTGCCTTCGGTGCCGCATCCGACCGCCTTGGGCGCAAGCCGGTGATCCTCTTCGGACTGGCGCTGTTCGTGGTCGGCAGCGGCGTGGCCGCCATAGCGGACGACATCTACATGATCATCGCCGGGCGGGTGCTGCAGGGCGCCGGCGCGATCTCGGCGGCAGTGACGGCGCTGGCGGCGGACCTTACCCGCGACCAGCACCGGACCAAGGTGATGGCGATGATCGGCTCGAGCATCGGTCTGGTCTTTGCGTTGTCGATGGTTGCTGCGCCGCTGCTCTACGCTGCGATCGGCATGAGCGGGATCTTCTGGCTCACCGCCTTGCTCGCCTTTGGTGCCATGGGCGTGGTGATCTGGATCGTGCCGGCGGCGCCACCGGTGCCGCGTGCCAATGGCGGAAGATTTGTCGATATCCTGGTCGACGGGCAGCTGATGCGGCTCAACTTCGGCGTGTTCGCGCTGCATCTGATCCAGACCACGATGTGGGTGATGGTGCCCGCCGCACTGGTGGCCAAAGGCGGCCTGCCGCTGATCGAGCACTGGAAGGTGTATCTGCCCGCGGTGCTGCTGTCCTTTGTCGCGATGGTGCCGGCGGTGATCATTGCCGAGCGCCACGGTCGCCTCAAGCAGATCTTCAACGGCGCGGTCGCGCTGCTCGTGGTGGTCCAGTTCGGGCTCTATGCCTGGGCGGACGGACTCGTTCCGATCGCATTGTGGCTGACGCTGTTCTTTGTCGCCTTCAATATTCTCGAGGCCACCCAGCCGTCGTGGATCTCGCGCATTGCCCCGCCGGCGGCCAAGGGCACTGCGCTCGGGGTCTACAACACCTTGCAGTCGCTAGGGCTGTTCCTCGGTGGCCTGCTTGGCGGCTGGCTCGGGCAGCGCTATGGCGGTGGCGCCGTAAGCCTGGCCTGCGGCATCCTTGCGCTGCTCTGGCTGATGCTGGCAACAAGCATGAACCCCCCGCCGGTCCGCGTGGTTCCCGCGCCGGCCCGGAACTGATACCCACTGATAGGAGAACGGGATGGCATCCCTGAACAAAGTCATTCTGATCGGCAACCTCGGCAAGGATCCCGAAACCCGCTATGCCCCGAGCGGCGACGCGATCACCAACCTGACCCTGGCGACCACCGAAACCTGGAAGGACAAGGGCACCGGCGAGCGTCGCGAAGCGACCGAATGGCACCGGGTCGTTTTCTTCGGAAAGGTCGCGGAGATCGCGGCGCAGTACCTCCGCAAGGGCTCGCAGGTCTATGTCGAAGGCCGGTTGCAGACGCGCAAGTGGCAGGACAAGGACGGACAGGACCGCTATACCACCGAAATCCGCGGGGACGAGATGAAGATGCTCGGCCGTCGCGAGGGCGCTGGCGAGGGTCCTGCGCGCGGTGGTGACAGCGCCGGTTATGATGCGCCCCCGTCCGCCCCGTCACGCCAGCCCGCACCGGCACCCGCGCCGGCGGCGAAGCCGGCACCGGGCGGTTTCGGCGATTTTGACGACGATATTCCGTTCTGAGGGGGACTAGCGCGGGCGCGCTTGCCTGAGGGCAGAGGCCATGCGCTTGAGCGCCTGGTCCAGGGTGTCCCGCGGGCAACCGAAATTCAGCCGCACGAAGCCCGGCAGACCGAAGCCCCGGCCATCGGAGAGCCCAACGCCGCCGGCTTCGAAGAAGCCGGCCGGATCATCGAGTCCGGCTTCGCGGCAGTCGATCCATGCCAGATAGGTGGCCTCAGGCGAGGTGGTGCGCAAGCCCTGCATCGCCTCGACGGCTTCGAGCACCCGCGCCCGGTTGCCGCGCAGGTAGTCGAGCAGTGCCGCGCGCCACGGCGCTCCGTCGCGATAGGCCGCTTCGGTGGCGACCATGCCGAGTACGTTCACATGCGGCACGATGCCCCGCATCACGCGGCGGAAGCGGCTGCGCAACGCCGCGTCCGGAATGACCGCGAATGCACAGTACAAGGACGGCACGTTCCAGGTTTTTGACGGCGCCATCAGCGTGATCGTGCGCCGTGCAGTGCGCTCGTCGAGGGTCGCGATCGGAATGTGCGGGCGATCCGCGTCGAGGATCAGGCCGCAGTGGATCTCGTCGCTGCAGATCACCAGGTCGCGCTCGTGCGCAAGTGCGGCGATCCACTCCAGTTCGTCGCGATCGAAGGCGCGTCCCACCGGATTGTGCGGATTGCACAGCATGAACAGCCGGGTACGCTCATCGATTGCTGCAGCGGTGGCAGCACGGTTCCACTGCCAACGGCCGGCGTGCTCTTCGAGCGCACAGCTGACCAGGCGGCGCTCGCTGTTTTCCGGCGCGAACAGGAACGGGGGATAGATCGGCGTGGCTGTGAACACGCCATCGCCCGGTTCACCCACTGCACGACAGGCCAGGTTGAAGCCCGTCACCACCCCCGGCAACCAGACCAGCCAGTCGGGCTCGACGCGCCAGCCATGGTCGCGTTCGATGCCGGCGGTCACGGCCTCGGTCAGCGCGGGCCAGGCGTCGGTGTAGCCGAACACGCCATGGTCGATCCTTCGATGCAAGGCTTCAAGCACCGCTGGCGGCGCCGCGAAATCCATGTCGGCCACCCACAACGGCAGGATGTCGCGGTCGGCGTAGCGTCCCCACTTCTCGCCGGGAACATCCCTGCGATCCGGCGGTCGGTCAAAATTGAAGTCCATGCTTGTTGCCCTGCATTGGGAAGTCGGGAGTGTAACGTGCGATTTGACACGGTTCACCCGCGGGCGGCTATAGATACAATTGCGCAAAATCATCAAGAGCAGATGGGAGACTCACTGTGCAAAACATCATTGCGCATCCGGATGGCATTTACACGGTTGATTCGGGATACGGCGATCGGCCGCAGGTCGCGGCGATCCACCTCATCATCGACCAGGGCCGTGTCGCCATCATCGACACCGCCTCCAATGCCGCGATTCCCCGCATCCTCGGCGGACTGGCCAGCCTCAGCATCGCGCCCGAGGCGGTCGATTGGGTGATACTGACCCACATCCACCTCGATCACGCCGGGGGAGCCGGCAGCCTGATGTATGCCCTGCCCAACGCGTGCCTGGTGGTCCACCCGCGTGGTGTGCGCCACATGGTCGACCCGTCCAAACTGTGGGCGGCGGCAGCGGCGGTGTACGGTGCCGAACGTACTTTTCAGCTCTACGGGCGGCTGGCGCCGATTCCGGAGTCGCGTATCGCTGTGGCGAAGGACGGTATGGAACTGCCGCTCGGCGGGCGCCACCTTCGCGTTCTCGATACCCCCGGGCACGCGCGGCACCATATCGCAATCTGGGACAGTGTCGCGCAGGTGTTCTTCACCGGCGACATCTTCGGCGTCTCGTATCGCGAGTTCGACGTCGAGGGTCGCGCCTTTGTCTTCCCGACCACCACTCCGAGCCAGTTCGATCCCGAGGCCATGCACCGCTCGATCGACCGCATGCTTGCGTTCCACCCGCAAGCGATGTACCTCACCCACTACGGCAGGGTGACCGAGGTGGATCGCCTTGCGGCAGATCTGCATCGCCTGGTCGACACGCAGGTTGCGGTGGCCAGGGCGGCCCGGGGCAACGGCGTTGCCCGCCATGTCGAGATCCTTGCCGGGCTCGAGCAGATCGTGCGCGAGGAAACCGCCCGCCAGGGCTGGGCCCTGTCCGAGGAAGAGGCGCTCGACATGCTCCGCCTCGACCTCGAACTCAACGCCCAGGGACTCGGCGTCTGGCTCGACAGCCTGCGTATCGAAGCGGTAGAGACCGCCTGAGCGGTCACGGATGGTCGGCAGCGGGCGCCCCATCACAGGTCTGCCGCTGATTGGTCCGGGGCTGCGGTAAGATCAGCGGGTTTTCCGCGTCGAGGTCAGCCAGCTCATGTCGTCCGCAGCAGTCCCCGAGTCCTCCGTCCTGCCACCGGACGTCGACCACGAACGCCGTTTCGGCGGGATCGGCCGGCTTTACGGTGAACAGGCGCTTGCCCGCCTGACCGCCGCCCATGTCTGCGTGGTCGGCGTCGGCGGCGTGGGTTCATGGGCGGCCGAGGCACTGGCGCGCAGCGGCGTGGGGCGCTTGACCCTGATCGATCTCGATCATGTCGCCGAATCCAACATCAACCGTCAGGCGCATGCGCTCGACACCACCCTGGGGCAGGCCAAGGTCCAGGCCATGGCCGAACGGATCCGGGGCATCAACCCGCTGTGCCGTGTCACCATGATCGAGGATTTTCTCACGCCGGATAATGCGCTCGCGCTGCTGCAGGGCTTCGACGTGGTCATCGATGCGGTCGACAACGTCCGCGCCAAGGTCGCCACCGCAGTGCATTGTCGGGAGCAGCATATTGCGCTGGTGATGGCCGGCGGTGCCGGCGGCAAGACCGACCCGACCTGCATCCGGGTGGATGACCTGTCGCGTACCGAGCAGGATCCGCTGTTGGCGAAAGTCCGCTCCCTGTTGCGCAAGGAGCACGGTTTTCCGCGCGACCCGCGGAGAAAGTTCGCCATCGAAGCGGTCTATTCCTGCGAGCCCCTGCGTTACCCTGCGGTGGCCTGCGACACCGGACAGGCGCCCCAGGGACTGGCCTGTGCCGGTTATGGTTCGAGCATGGCGATGACGGCCAGTGTCGGTCTGTTCGCGGCGGCACGGGCACTCGAACAGCTGTTGCATGCTCCATGACGGAATGATGATGAACCAGACAGGAACTGCGATGAACCCCATGAACCCTCCTGTCCGCGAAGCGGTGGTGCTGTTCGGCCATGGCGCTCGTGACCCCGAGTGGGCGGGGCCGATGCAGCGTGCGCGCGCGCGCATGCTCAGCGATGCCCCGGACCTGCTGGTCGAGCTTGCCTTTCTCGAGTTCATCAGCCCGACGCTGGAGGGGGCGGTCGATACCCTGGTCGGACAAGGCGCGACCCGGATCGGTGTGGTGCCGGTTTTTCTCGCCCAGAGCGGGCACCTGAAACGCGATATGCCAGCCCTGATCGAGGCCGCACGGCAGCGTCATCCACGCTGCGAGATCCATCTCGTTCCCGCCGCCGGTGAAGCGCCGGAAGTGGTGGCGGCGATCGCGGACTACGCGCGCGCCGCAGTTCGGGCCCCGGGGTAGGCGGACGCGGCGGGACACTGTTTGTGACGACTGCTCCGGCGTGTCAGTTCGGCGCTGGCACGAAGGCGGGAGTCCGATAGCGGCGCTCGATCGCCGGCGAAGCGACCATGTCGTGGTCGCCGTGTTCGAGCGTCAGAACCAGGGACGCTGCGCCGGTCCTTGCTTTCCAGGCACATCTTGACTCACTTGTGTATAAGTATATACTTATATTCATGATGAAAACCAAGATCAGCTTTCTCCTCGCATTGCTTCTCGGCGCATCGTCCCTGCTTGCGGCCGAGGTGCCGACCATGCGCATCGATGCGCGTGCGCTCACCGCTTCCGTGCCTGCCGAGGCCACGATCGAGGCGGTCCGGCAGGTCACGCTTGCGGCACAGGTGGCGGGGCGGGTGCTCGACATCACCGTGGATGCGGGTGATCGCGTGCGCGCGGGCGATCTCGTGCTGCGCATCGACGCGGCCGAAGCGGCTCAGGCCGTGGCCGGGGCGCAAGCAGGGGTGGCACAGGCCGAGGCGAACCGGATCAAGGCGCGGGCCGACTTCGATCGCACCCGCAGCCTGTTCGAACGCAAGTTCGTCAGCCAGTCCGCACTGGACCAGGCGCGCACCGCGATGGATGCAGCCGACGCGCAACTGCGTGCCGCACAGGCGGGCAGTGGGCAGGCCACCACGGTGCAGGGCTATACCCGGATTGCTTCACCGCTCTCGGGTGTCGTGGCTGCACGCCATGTCGAGCCCGGCGAGATGGCCCAGCCCGGCAGGGAGCTGGTGACGATCTATGATCCAGCGGCGCTGCGCGCGGTCGCCGATGTGTCACAGCAACGCATCGCCGCGCTGGGCGGCGGTGCCCTGAAAGCCAGGGTCGAGCTGCCGGATGCTGCACGCTGGATCGACGCCGCGGCAGTGACCGTGCTACCCGCCGCCGATGCGCGTACTCACACCGTAAGAGTGCGCGTCGACCTGCCCGCCGGTACCGAAGGGGTGGTGCCGGGCACTTTTGCGCGCGTGCATTTTCTGTCGGCCGAGCGCACGCGTCTGATGGTGCCGGGCGCTGCGGTGGTACGGCGCGGCGAACTCACTGCGGTTTATGTCGCCGATGACGCGGGTGGTTTCAGCCTGCGCCAGGTGCGCCTCGGGGAAGCGGCCGATGCCGCAGGCGGGATCGAGGTGCTTGCCGGGCTGCATGACGGCGAGACAATCGCCCTCGATCCGGTTCAGGCCGGCATCGTCGCCCGCGGCGCAAGCCGCCGCTGAGCCGGGAGCCCGCCATGAGCGCACCTCTCGGTCTGTCCGGCCGGATTGCCGCCGCCTTCCAGCGCAATGCACTGACCCCGCTCATTGCGCTCGTGCTGTTGCTCGCCGGGATCTTCGCCACCCTGATCACACCCAAGGAAGAAGAGCCGCAGATCGACGTCACCATGGCCAACGTGCTGGTGCCCTTTCCCGGCGCCTCGGCACGCGATGTCGAATCGCTGGTGGCGCGACCGGCCGAGCAGGTGTTGTCGCGGATGAGCGGGGTGGATCACGTCTATTCGGTGTCCCGTCCGGGTATGGCGGTGATCACCGTGCAGTTCGAAGTGGGCGTGCCCAACCAGACCGCACTGGTGCGCCTCTACGACACGGTGCATTCGAACAGCGACTGGCTCTCGCCCCAGCTTGGCGTCGGCGAGCCGCTGATCAAGCCCAAGGGTATCGACGATGTGCCCATCGTCAGCCTGACCTTGTGGACCGCCGACCCCGAGCGTGCGGCCTTCGAATTGCAGCAGGTGGCGCGGGCGGTCGAGGTCGAGCTCAAGCGCATTCCCGGTACGCGCGACGTCGCCACCATCGGTGGCCCGGGACGCGTGGTACAGGTGCAGATGGATGCCGAGCGCATGAGCGCCCACGGCGTCACCGCGCAGGACCTGCGTGCCGCGCTGCAGCTGGCCAATGCCTCGCAGCCCGCCGGCAGCTTGGTGAGCGACAACCGCGAAGTGCTGGTGCAGACCGGCACCTATCTCGAGTCGGCCGAGGATGTGCGCCGGCTGGTGGTCGGCGTCATCGACGGCAAGCCGGTCTTCCTGCGCGATGTCGCCCGGGTCGATGACGGGCCGGATCAGCCGTCGAACTACGTCCTGTTCGGCACCGGCGCCGCCGCCAGCACGGCGCAGGTCGGCGAGTTTCCCGCGGTCACGCTGTCGATCTCGAAAAAGCCCGGAGCCAACGCCGCCGATGTGGCGACGGCGGTGATCGCGCGGATCGGTGCGCTGCAAGGTTCGCTGGTGCCCGACGGGGTCGAGGTCACGGTCACCCGCAACTACGGCGAAACTGCCAATGACAAGGCGCAGAAGCTGATCGGCAAGCTCGCCTTCGCGACCATGGCGGTGGTCGCGCTGGTGTTCTTTGCGCTTGGCCGGCGCGAGGCGGTGATCGTCGGCGTGGCGGTCAGCCTGACTCTAGCGGCCACCCTGTTCGCCTCCTGGGCCTGGGGTTTCACGCTGAACCGGGTCAGCCTGTTCGCGTTGATCTTCTCGATCGGCATCCTCGTCGACGACGCCATCGTGGTGGTCGAGAACATCCACCGCTGGCACACGCTCGAGCCGGACACCCCGTTGTGGCAGCTGATCCCCAAGGCCGTGGACGAAGTCGGCGGGCCCACCATCCTCGCCACCTTCACCGTGATCGCGGCCCTGCTGCCGATGGCCTTCGTCACCGGACTGATGGGCCCCTACATGAGCCCGATTCCGATCAACGCCTCGATGGGCATGTTCATCTCGCTCGCGGTGGCCTTCATCGTCACCCCGTGGCTGGCGCAAAAGCTGATGAAGTCGACTGATGGGCATCAGCACGAAGGTGAAGACAAGCTCACCCGCAAGCTCGACGGCCTGTTCCGCCGGATCATGACGCCGATGCTCGATGCCACCACCGGCGCCCGTGCCCGGCTCAAGCTGTGGCTGCTGGTGCTGGTGCTGATCGTGGTCTCGGTGGCGCTGCCGGTCGTGCAGCTGGTGGTGATGAAGATGCTGCCGTTCGACAACAAGAGCGAATTCCAGGTGGTGCTCGACATGCCGGTCGGCACCCCGGTGGAGGAAACCGCCCGGGTGCTGCGCGAGATTGGCGTCCACCTGTCCGCGGTGGAGGAGGTGACCGACTGGCAGGCCTACGCCGGCACTGCCAGCCCGATCAACTTCAATGGCCTGGTGCGACAGTACTACCTGCGCAGCGCGCCGGAACTGGGCGACATCCAGGTCAACCTGGTCGACAAGGCCCACCGCAGCCGGCAGAGCCACGAGATCGCGATCTCGGTGCGCGAGGCCGTGACGGAGATCGGCCGGCGCAACGGCGGCAACGCCAAGGTGGTGGAAGTGCCCCCCGGGCCGCCAGTGCTGTCGCCGATCGTGGCCGAGATCTACGGCCCGGACTACGACGGCCAGATCGCGGTCGCCAGGCGGGTGCGCGCCGAATTCGAGAGCACGGCCGACATCGTCGGCGTCGACGACACCATCGACGAGGCTGCGCCCAAGCTGTTGCTGCGCGTCGACCAGGCCAAGGCGGCGCGGCTCGGCGTGGCCCAGGCCGACATCGTCGAAGTCGTGCGCCTCGGACTGACCGGCGAGAACGTCACCCCGGTACATGGCGGCGACAACAAGTACGAGATCCCCGTGCGCATCCAGTTACCGTCCACCCGGCAGTCCGATGTGGCGCACCTGCTGGCGATGAAGGTGCGGGCCCGCGGCGGCCAGCTGGTCTCGGTGGGAGAACTGGTCGAGGTGCGAGAGACCACGCGCGAGCAGGTCATCTATCGCAAGGACCTGCTGCCGGTGGTGTATGTCACCGGCGACATGGGTGGCAAGCTCGATTCCCCGCTGTACGGCATGTTCGACATCCGCGACAAGGTTGCCGGCTTGACGCTGGAGGGCGCGCCCGGCCTGGCCGGCACGCTGGGAGAATGGTTCATTCGCGCGCCGGCCGATCCCTACACCGGCTACAGCATCAAATGGGACGGCGAATGGAAGGTCACCTACGAAACCTTCCGCGACATGGGCGCTGCCTACGCCGTCGGCCTGATCCTGATCTACCTGCTGGTGGTGGCGCAGTTCAAGAGCTATCTGGTGCCCTTGATCATCATGGCGCCGATCCCGCTCACCATCATCGGGGTGATGCCCGGGCATGCGCTGTTCGGCGCCCAGTTCACCGCCACTTCCATGATCGGCATGATCGCGCTCGCCGGCATCATCGTGCGCAACTCCATACTGCTGGTCGATTTCGTCAATCAGCAGGTGCGCGAAGGGATCGATTTCGCCGAGGCGGTGATCCGTGCCGCTGCGGTGCGCGCCAAGCCGATCGGCCTCACCGGGCTGGCAGCGATGATCGGCGCGATCTTCATTCTCGACGACCCCATCTTCAACGGCCTCGCGCTGAGCCTGATCTTCGGCGTGTTCGTGTCCACCGTGCTCACCCTGGTGGTGATCCCGGTGCTGTATTTCGCGGCGATGCGCAATCGTCTCGCCCAACTCAAGGAGCCCGACGCATGAAACTCACCACCAACCAGTTCGTCCGCATTTTTGCCGGCGCCTTCGTCCTGATCTCGCTCGCGCTCGGCGTAGAGGCCTCGCCGTTGTTCGTACACGCGAACTTCCTGTGGTTTACCGTGTTCGTCGGCGCAAACCTGTTTCAGAGCGGCTTCACCGGCCTGTGTCCGCTGGAGAGCATCCTGCGCAAGCTCGGCGTCCAGGACCGGTACTGAGTCTCCGGCCACGGGCGGCGGCGACCGGCGCCACATCGCGGTCCGGACAGAGGCTACAATCGGCGCGTTCCCATTCCGAATGGCCACCTGTTCATGAATGATCGTGCCTCTCCGCCCGAGCGTCGGCTGGATCGACGCATCCCGCTCGGCTGTTCCGCCTCCATCCTGCTGCGAAATGGCACGGCCATTGCGGCCGAGTGCATCGAGCTGAGCGTCAGCGGCATGACCCTGCATGCGGCCTACGTGCCGGGTGAGTCGGAAGTGATCGAGGTCGCAGTGGTCTCGCCGAGCGACCGGGTCGATCGCCCGCCGCTGGTGACCCGGCTCAAGGTCGTCCGCTGCCACGCACTGGGCGATGGACGTTACGAGATTGGCGGCAGCATCGTTCGCGTCATCGGATGACCGAGGCTGCGGGCGGCCGGTCAGCGCGCGCCGCGACGCAGCAGCAGCCAGCCCGCAAATACAAGAATCAGCGTGAAATTGATCAGCGACCAGTTGGCGATCGACAGCCCCAGGAAGGTCCAGTCGATCGCGCTGCAGTCGCCTGCGCCGCGAAACAGCATGGGCAGCAACTGGGTCAGCGGAAAGCTTTCCATCAGGTATTCCAGCCCGGGGCCGCACTCGGCAATGTCCGGCGGATTGAGTTGCAGCCAGCTCTGACGCACCGCAACGCCCCCGCCCGTGAGGGCGAGCAAGCCGATCACGGCAGCGTAGACACGGACCCCGTAACCGGTGGGTGCATGCAGTCCACCAATCAGCGCCACGATACCGACTGCGGCCAGCGCGTAGCGCTGCATGATGCACATCGGACACGGTTCCAGCCCGCCCACATGTTGAAGGTAGAGGCCGAAGCCGAGCAGGCCCGCACACATGGCGAACAGGGCGAACAGCAGCGGACGGGCGGGAAGTCTGGAGATCATCGTCGGGATTCTGTGTTGTGCGCGTGTGCGCCGGATTGTAGGCGATCGAGGCCGCCCGGCGCTTCGTAAGCGCGCAAGGGGCAAAGTTCCCGCGCGCTCATGGCGGATGAGAGTCCGCCATCGAAGGCCGTGGCACGGCCGAGGCCAGCATGTCGAGAAAGGCGCGCGTCTTGGCCGGCATCAGGCGGCGTCCGGGAAACACCGCCCACGCTGCGCTCGACGGCAGGCACCAGTCGGGCAGCACTCGCCTGAGCTCGCCATCGCGCACCCACGGCGCGGCAAAGTATTCGGGTACGGCGGTGATGCCGCTGCCCGCCCGCGCCAGCCGGATCAGCAGTTCGGGCGAGTTCGCCACGGTGCGCCCGGGCGGGTCGAGTTCCAGGCGCTGCTCGCCGCGCAACAGAGTCCATTTCATCGGCTCGCCGTTGCGTCCGAGCAATCTCAAGGCCTCGTGGCGGTAGAGTTCGTCCGGCGACGCCGGGGAACCGCGCTCGGCAAGATAGGCCGGGGCCGCATAGAGACCGGTGGAGAAGACTGCGAGCTTCCTTGCCGCCAATAGCGCATCGTCGGGCAGATCGCCCATTCGGATCGCGATGTCGAATTTCTCGCCGAGCAGGTCCACCCGCCGCGGCGACAGGTCCAGCTCGAGCGAGATCGCCGGGTGCATGGCGACGAAGGCGGCCAGGGTATCGACCAGCAGCAGGTTGGCGAAATCGCTCGGCATCGACACCCGCAGGCGGCCGCTCGGGCGTTCCTGACGGTATTCGGCAAGCGCCGAGACCGCCTCGACCTCGGCCACCACCTGGCGCGCATGCTCGAGCAGCACCTCGCCGAATTCGGTGAGCTGCAGCCTGCGTGTGGTGCGGATCATCAGGCGCTCGCCGAGGCCTTCCTCGAGCACGCCGATACGACGCGAAACGGTGGATTTCGGCAGTCCGATCCGTTCCGCGGCACGGCTGAAACTGCCCAGTTCGGCCACCCGGGCGAAGATCAGCAGATCGTTGGCGTCATATTGTTCCATGGTTGGAATAATGTTACTCGATATAGCGTCTTATCAACATGATTGTGCAGATATAGAGTGTGGTCATCGAAACCGACCCCACAGGAGCACATCATGAACATCCTTCAGATCAATGCCAGCGCCCGCAGCGAAGGTGCCAATTCCACCCGTATCGCCAACACCATCGTCGCCCGCCTGCAAGCCACCAATCCGGATGCCGCCCTGATTGTGCGCGATCTGGCGAAAACCCCGCATCCGGTCCTCGACGAGGCCGCACTCGGCGCGCTGTTCACCCCCGCAGACCAGCGCAACCCGGAACAGGCCGCGCGAGTCGCCCTCGACGACGCACTGATCGCCGAGCTGCAGAGTGCCGATGTGGTGGTGCTCGGCGTGCCGATGTACAACTTCGGCATCCCGGTGCAACTCAAGGCGTGGATCGATGCAGTGGCGCGTGCCGGAGTAACCTTCCGCTATACCGCGAACGGCCCCGAGGGGCTGGTGAAGGGCAAGAAGGTCTATGTGGCGCTGGCCCGCGGCGGTCGTTATCGGGGTACCGAGCTCGACTCGCAGGTTCCCCATCTGAAAGCCGTTCTCGGCTTCCTCGGCATGACCGATGTGCATTTCATCTATGCCGAGGGTTTTGCGATGGGTGCGGAAGCGGCCGAGCAGGCACTGGCCGAGGCCGCCAACGACATCGCAGTCGCATTGGGCTGAATTTTACGGGTGGCCTCGGGCCACCCCTTCGACAGGAGATCAGGCATGAACACCTCGACACTTGAGCGCCAACTGCAACCCGAGATCGTCATCCAGCCGAGGACCGTGGAGCGTCTGGTTGCCGGCCGTCCGACTTCGGACGGTGCCGGGGTGAAGCTCACCCGGGTCCTCACCCAGCCGCTGCAGCGCAGGCTCGATCCGTTTCTGATGCTCGACGCCTTCGGCAGCGACAATCCCGACGACTACATCGCCGGCTTCCCCGATCATCCGCACCGCGGCTTCGAAACCATTACCTACATGATCGCCGGCCGCATGCTGCACCGTGACAGCGCCGGCCACGAGGGTTTGCTCGAAAACGGCGGCGTGCAGTGGATGACGGCCGGCCGCGGCGTGGTTCATTCCGAGATTCCGCAGCAGGAGAACGGGGTGATGGAAGGCTTCCAGCTATGGCTGAACCTGCCTGCCCGCGACAAGCTGAGCGCGCCCTGGTACCGCGACTTCGCCGCCGATGACTTGCCGCGCTTCACCACCGCGGAAGGCGTGGACGTCACCGTGATCGCCGGTGCCAGTCATGGCGTGGCTGGAGCGGTCAGCCGTGACGCCACCGCGCCGCTCTATCTCGACCTGCATCTGCCGGCCGGCGCACGCTTTGCGCAGGCGCTGCCGGAAGGGCACAACGCCTTCGTTTATGTGTATCGCGGCGAAGTCAGGATCGGCGAGCAGTCGGTTCCGGTTCAGCGCATGGCGATCCTGGGCAATGCGTCGGGCAGCGACGGGGTCGTGGTCGAGGCGGCAGAAGCGTCACGCGTGCTGCTGATTGCGGGCCGTCCGTTGAACGAACCGATCGCGCAATACGGGCCGTTCGTCATGAACTCGGAGCAGGAGATCTATCAGGCCTTGAGCGATTTCCGCGAGGGCCGGCTCGAAGCATGAGCATCGACGGCGCACATGCACCATGGCCGGAATTCAGTCGCCGGCGTTGAGTATTTGCACCGCGCCGTCCGTTTCCCGGGCCAGACGCGCGCCAAGCGCGCGTCTGGCCTCATCGTCGCCGTGGATCAGCCGTACCTCGGCCGGGAGGTGGCGCATGCGGGTAACGAAACGCACCAGATCGTTCTGGTCGGCATGGGCGGAATAGCCCGGCAGCGTGTGGATGGCGGCGCCGATCCCGATGCGTTCGCCGTCCAGGTCGACATATCCTCCGCGCGGGCCGTAGGTCTGAATGGCGTGACCCGGCGTGCCACGGGCCTGATAGCCAACGAACAGCACGTCGTGGCGCGGGTCGTGAAGCATCGCCTTGAGATAGTTCACCACCCGTCCGCCGGTGCACATGCCGCTCGCGGCGATCACCACGGCCGGTTCGCCACTGCGTGACAAGCGACGCACATTGGCGACATGTGCCTCGTGTTCGTCGATTGCCAGCAGCTGATCGAAGGAGAGGGGCTTGCGCCCTGCACGCACGCGGGCCAGCGCCTCGGCGTCCCAGAAGGGTTGCAGCTCGCGGTAAAGTTGGGTGAAGCGTCCGGCCAGCGGGGAATCGAGGATGATCGGCAGCTTTGCCCAGCGCGCGGCGTGCGGGCCCGGTTTTAGCCGTTGCCGGTGCAGGATGTCCTCGAACTCGTAGAGCAGCTCCTGCGTACGGCCGATGCTGAACGCGGGAATGATGACGGTGCCGCCGTTTCCCAGCGCATGTTCGATGACCGCCTGCAGGCGCTTGCGCCGCGTGCTGCGGTTCTCGTGGATGCGGTCGCCGTAGGTGCTCTCCAGCACCACGAGGTCGGCCTGCCATGGCGGGCGCGGCGCCGGAAGCAGCGGCGCGTGCGGCGCACCGAGATCTCCCGAAAACAGCACCCGACGATGTTTGCCGTCGGGCGTCGTGAGCTCGCATTCGACGTAGGCCGAACCGAGGATGTGGCCGGCCCGCTGCAGGCGGACGCGGCAGCTTCCGCCAGGGCCGTCGAACACGGTGTGCCAGGTGCGCCACGGCAGCGGGCGGATGCGTGACTCGAGCAGCTTCAGGTAGCGTTCGACCAGCTGCCGGTCGCGGCTCACGCCCAGCGCGAAGGCATCGGCCAGCACCACCGGCAGCAGCTTTGCCGACGGTTCGCTGCACAGTATCGGGCCCTTGAACCCGGCCGCCAGCAACCATGGAATGCGCCCGACGTGATCGATGTGGACATGGGTGGCCACCAGCGCCTGCACCTTATCTACCGCAAACCCGATATCCAGTCGATTGGCGCCCGCCTGGCCGTCGGGTGCCGTTTCCGCGCCCTGAAACAATCCGCAATCGATCAGCAGGCTGTGCCGGTCGTCGATGAACAGTTGGTGACAGGAGCCGGTAACGCCATTGAAGGCGCCGTGATGAATGATGTTTGGGTTCATGGTGGCAGTTTAATTGCCAATGTCATCAACCGTAAAGAGTGTGGCGGCAGGCGGAGGTAATCCATGGCCCGCCCCGCCGGATCTGCTCCCGTGGGCGACGACAGGCAATCCGTCCGGTTTACGGTCTGCCACTGCAACGGATTGAAACTCTTTGCTAGGGCGTATGTGATATCCACTGCCGAACATGGCAAACTGACGTCCTGCCTGACCGGGGGATGGCGCGCTCGTGATGTCCCGACGCATTACTCTCGATGACAGGGCGCGCGTGGAGGGGGAAAGGTATCGGGGAACAGAATATCTCCAACGTCATTTTTCGACGCTCATTCTGGCGGAGTTCGACACCGTGGTCCGGATTCGGGCATGCGGGTCGCGTGAAAAGCATTTGTACAAATCAAGAAAACGCTGCCGGGCCCAGTGGCCGGTGGCTGCAGGCGTATGTGTATTTGTTCCTTTGGCTTGTCTATCGTATCTTCGTAGCATGCAGGCAATTCTCGGGGCGTATCATTGGCGTCGTTCAGAAACAGGGGTGTGTTGACCATGAGTAAACAATTTTCGATCGTTCCGGCAGCGATCCGTCGTGTTCTGGCGCTGGTGCTGGTTGCGGGGCTGCTCGGGGGGTGTGCTTCTTCGTTTCCGCCCGCGCCGATGGCGGCGGCCGATGCCGAGTACAGTTACGTGATCGGTGCTGGCGACACGGTCAATATCGTGGTTTGGCGCAACCCAGAACTGTCGATGTCGGTACCTGTCCGTCCGGACGGCAAGATCACTACCCCGCTGGTGGAAGATCTCCCCGCGATGGGCAAGGATGCCACCACCCTGGCGCGCGATATCGAAAAGGAACTGGCCAAGTTCATTCGCGAGCCGGTCGTCACCGTCATCGTGACCGGCTTCGTCGGCCCCTACAGCGAGCAGATCCGGGTCGTCGGCGAGGCGGGAACACCGCAGGTCCTTGCCTACAAACAGAAGATGACCCTGCTTGACGTCATGATCGCAGTGGGCGGCATCACCGAGTTTGCCGATGGCAACAGCGCCACCATCCTGCGTACCGGCGAAGGCAACAAGCAGTACAGCGTGCGCATCAAGGATCTGATCAAGGAGGGCGACGTCTCCGCCAACGTGGAAATGCGTCCGGGCGACGTCCTGATCATTCCGGAGAGCTGGTTCTGATCGCTCCTTTCCATTTACCCAGCCTCGCCTGCCGCCCCGTCGGGCCGGCAGGGTGCGAACGTGACCAAGACTGACCCATGGAAGAACTCGTAAGACAGATCATCGGCTACCTGCGCGGCATGTGGCGCTTCCGCTGGTGGGGACTGGCCCTCGCCTGGATAGTCGGCATTCTTGGCGGCGTGGTGATCTACCAGATACCCGACAAGTATGAATCAACGGCGCGCGTGTATGTCGATACGCAGTCGATCCTGCGCCCGCTGATGTCGGGTCTGGCCGTTCAGCCCAACGTCAACCAGCAGATCGCCATCCTCAGCCGCACCCTGATCAGCCGTCCGAACGTCGAGAAGCTGATCACCATGGCCGATCTCGATCTGGGCGTGAAGAACCCGGTGCAGCGCGAAGCCTTGATCGCGACCCTGAGCACAGGGCTTCGGATTCGTGGTACCGGCCGCGACAATCTGTTTACCCTGGCCTATTCGGACGAACGCCCGGAGCGCGCGCAGCGCATCGTCCAGTCGCTGGTGTCCTTGTTCGTCGAGTCCGGTCTTGGCGGCAAGAGTCAGGATTCAAGCTCGGCGCGGCGCTTCATCGAAGAGCAGATCAAGAATTACGAGCAGAAACTGGTCGAGGCCGAAAACCGGCTCAAGGAGTTCCGTCTCAAGAACATGGCCCTGCTCGGCGACGGCGCTCGCGACTATGTCACCCAGATTGCGCAGATCAACCAGCAACTCGCGCAGGCGCGGCTGGAGCTGCGCGAGGCGGAGGACTCCCGCGATGTCATGCAGCGCCAACTGGTGGGTGAAGAGCCGGTCCTGCTGCCGCACACGCCCAATGCCTCCTCCGTCTCCATCCCCGAGATCGACGGCCGCATCGACGCCCTCAAGCGCAATCTCGACGACATGATGCAGCGCTATACCGATCAGCATCCCGACGTGATCGGCGCGCGTCGCGTCATCGAGCAGCTCGAGAAGCAAAAGCTCGCCGAGATCGAGGTTCGACGCAAGGCGGGTCCCGGTCAGTTCGGTGAACTCAACTCCAACCCCGTGTTCCAGCAGATGAAACTGTCGCTCGCCGAGTCCGAGGCCCGCGTGGCTTCGCTCCGTGCGCGGGTTGGCGAATACGAGTCACGTTCGGAACAGCTCCAGGCCGCAGCCAAGATGCTGCCCCAGCTGGAGACCGAGATGACCCAGCTCAATCGCGACTACGCAGTGCACAAGACCAACTACGACAGCCTGGTGGCACGCCGCGAATCGGCCAATATCGCGGTCGAGATGGACACCCAGGGAGGCATGGCCGAGTTCCGTCTGATCGACCCGCCCAGCCTGCCGGTCAAGCCGTCGGCGCCCAACCGCCTGCTGCTGATGCCGATCGCCGGGCTGGCGGGGCTGGCGGCAGGCCTCGCGCTGACTTTCCTGATCAGCCAGCTCAAGCCGTCGTTCTCCGATGGTCGCACCTTGCGCGAGGTGACCGGTCTGCCGGTGCTGGGGGTCGTTTCCATGCTGGCGACCCCGGAGCGGCGCCGGGCACGGTTGCGCGGCCTGTTCGCCTTCGGCGGCGGGTTGGCGGCATTCGTCGGCGTGATGGCAGTGGCAACCGTGGTTCTGAACTTCATTCAGGGATAGGCAGAGAGCCCGATGAGTCTGATCGAAAAAGCAGTACAACGTCTTGATGCGCTCAAACACGCCGCAGGAGACCAGCAGGCGGTCAACGCTTCAACGCCCGTGAAGTCGCCCGTACCGGAAGCCGTTGTCGAGTCGATGTCGGGGCTGGGGCTGGGGCGGACCTCGTCCTCGATTCCCGAGTCCGGTCCGGTTCCGGTGCCCAATCCGCAAGTGTCGCGCAGTATTCATATCGATCTGCCGCGCCTGGCTCAGCTCGGCATGGTGACGCCCGATTTGCCGCGCTCGGCCATCGCCGAAGAGTTCCGCCTGGTCAAGCGTCCGCTGCTGCAAAACGCGACCGCGAGCGGACCGGCGGCAATCGCGAACGGCAGCCTGATCATGGTCACCAGCGCGATGCCGGGCGAAGGCAAGTCGTTCACCGCCATCAACCTTGCGGTCAGCATGGCGATGGAGCTCGACTACACCGTGCTGCTGGTCGATGCCGACGTGTCCCGTCCCTCGGTGCTCAATCGCCTGGGATTGCCTCCCGAGCGTGGGCTGATGGATGTCCTGTCGGGCGAGGTTTCCGATCTGGGCGACGTGCTGCTGCGGACCAATATCGAAAAGCTCTCGATCCTGCCGGCCGGCATGCCACATTCGCGCGCGACCGAAATGCTCGCATCGGAATCGATGAACCGGCTGCTCGAGCAGATCGCCAACCGCTATGCCGACCGGATCGTCGTGTTCGACTCTCCACCACTGCTGGTGACGACCGAAGCACGCGTGCTGGCGACCCATATGGGACAGGTCGTGGTCGTGGTCGAGGCCGAGAGCACCACGCACGGCACGATCAAGCAGGCCCTGGCTACGATCGAAAGTTGTCCGGTCAAGCTGATGGTATTGAACAAATCGCGGGGCCACGGCGTCGGTTCCTATTACGGATACGGATACGGGTACGGCTATGGCTCAGAAGCGCGACCGGAAGCGGCCTGAACGGCCGGTGGGCGCGCTGCGCCTGCTGGCGCTTGCAGTCGGCGCGATCGGAGCAGGCGGCGCCGTCGCGCAAACCGTCGTCGTGACGCCGTCGGTGGAGACCCGGTTGACCTGGACCGACAACGTTGGCGCATCCAGCGAGAAGGAGTCCGACTGGATCGCCGAGCTCTCGCCGCGCATCGATGTCTCACGCAAGAGCGGCCGGGTAAGTGGTCAGCTTAATGCACAGCTGCGAAATATCGGCCATGCCAACGATACCGACCGAAACACCTCCTTCCTCGCATTGCAGGGGGCGGGCGAGATCGAAGCGGTCGAGAATCTGTTTTTTGTCGACTTCGATGCCAGGATCAGCCGCGACAATCTCTCCGCCTTCACCGGGCGCAGCGCCAATGACGACCTGAACACCGACGCGGACAACGAAACCCGCAGCTGGTCGATCGGTCCCCGGCTGGAGTTCCGCCTCGGCCCGACTACCCAGGGCTCGGTGAGCTATTTGTCGCGCTGGCTCGATTCCGGTGGGTCGTCGGTCGGCAATCAGCGCCTGGAGCGATGGGGTGCGCAGGTGAGCAGTCCGGTGGCGACCCGGGTGTTTGGCTGGGGGCTCGACCTCAGCCGCACCGAAACCGAGTACGACGATTCGGCCAACCGCAATGTCGCCGAGGAAATCGGGCGCGCAACCCTGTTCATCAATGTGACCCGGCAGTTTCGCCTGCGGGCGATCGGTGGTTACGAGTCGAACGACTATGCCTCCAGCCAGGGTGACAGCGGCAGCATCTACGGCGGCGGCTTCGACTGGTATCCGTCGACGCGTACGAGCATTTCCGGAACCGCGGAAGAGCGCATGTTCGGCACCGGTTACAACTTCAGTTTCAAGCATCGGGCGGCGCGCTCGACCTGGGATGTGTCCTATGTGAAGGACTTCTCGTCGTCGGCACAGGCGTTCGGCGGCAGTATCTTTCAGGATCCCCAGTTCCTGACTTTCTTCAATGATCCCATCCTGGTTGCGTTGATTCCCGACAATGCACAGCGCGAAGCGTTCGTGCGGCTCTTGCTGGGCTATCCGGCAACCGGTGGCTCGGGGAACGTTGTCACCAACGCGCAGCTGTTGTCGAAAACCTTCCGTGCCGGGGTCACGCTGATCGGTGTGCGCAACACGCTGTCGTTCTCGGCCCAGCAGTCGGATCGCTCGCGCCTGAGCTCCCTGACTGGCCTGTCGGCGGACGATGACTTCGCGTTGTCCGACACGATCAAGACCACGTCGGCAACCGTGTCCTTCAGTCACAAGCTCAGCGGCACGTCGTCGCTCACCAGCGCAGTGACGCGGTCGCGTTCCCAGGGGGATGCCGGTACCGATCTCGACACCCGGCGACTCATGGCCACGGTCGGCCTCAGCAAGACGCTCGGTCCCAAAACCAGGGCCGGCCTGACCTATCGTTACCAGCGCTCCGATGCCGGCGGTGCGTCAGCCGATTTTACCGAGAATGCACTCATGGCCAATCTCGGCATTACTTTCTGATCGACGCGCTGATGTACGAAACCTATTTCAAGCTCCGTAGCAAGCCGTTCCAGCTCAATCCCGATCCTGCCTTTTTCTTCGGCAGTCGCGGTCACCGCCGGGCGATGGCCTATCTCGAATACGGTTTGCATCAGAGCGAGGGCTTCATCGTCATCACCGGCGAGATCGGGGCGGGCAAGACCACCATCGTGCGCAGCCTGCTCGAGCATCTCGATCCGGAGAAAGTGGTGGCCGCCAATCTGGTCAGCACCCAGATCGACGCCAGCGACATTCTGCGCATGGTGGCGACGTCTTTCGGCCTGCCGAGCCGCGCGATTGACAAGGCCGGACTTCTGCTCGCGCTCGAAACCTTCCTGGTGCAAACCGCAGCCTCGGGCAAGCGTGCGCTGCTGATCGTCGACGAAGCGCAGAATCTGACCCCCGCCGCCGTCGAAGAGCTGCGCATGCTGTCCAATTTCCAGCTCGAAGATCACGCCCTGCTGCAGAGCTTCCTCGTCGGCCAGCCCGAGTTTCGCGACATCATGCAAAGCGCCGAGATGCAGCAACTGCGTCAGCGCGTGATTGCGTCCTATCACCTCGGTCCACTCGATTCGGAAGAAACCCGCTCCTACATCGAGCACCGTCTGCATCATGTCGGATGGGCGGACGACCCCCTCTTCGATCCGGCGGCCTTCGGTGTCATCTACGGCTACACCGGCGGCATTCCGCGTCGCATCAACACCTTGTGCGACCGCCTGCTGCTGGGGGCATTCCTGGTCGAACGTCACACCATCGGCGAGCAGGATGTGCGCGAGGTGATCGACGAACTCAAGGAGGAGTTCGCCACCCCGCGCAAGCACGTCGCGGAGGGTGGAGGCCGCGCGCTGGATATGTCCACCCTGGCGCTCGATCGCCTGCGGGTCAGTGACGGGCTCGTCGCCCGCGCTGCCAGCCTGACCGCCAGTACCGATATCCAGCGTCTCGAAGCCCGGCTGGTCGGGCTCGAGCAATCGGTCGCGGCCACCCACGACATCCTCAACCAGTTGCTGCAGGCGGTGCGTCGAGATCCCGCAGACGGAGATCCCCAGGCATGAGCACCGCGGCTCCCGCTGTCGCTCCCGCCCCCATCATCTGCGTGGTGGGCGCGCGTCCCAACTACATGAAAGTGGCGCCCATCATCCGCGCCTTTGCCGCGCATCGACCGGCGCTGCATACGCTGCTGGTACACACCGGTCAGCATTACGACCCGGCGATGAAGGACCGCCTGTTCATCGACCTGGAGCTGCCCGAGCCCGACGTCAATCTTGCGGTCGGATCCGGCTCGCATGCGGTGCAGACCGCCGAGGTGATGAAGCGCTTCGAGCCCGTCATCGACCAGTACGGGGCGCGTGCCGTGCTGGTGGTGGGCGACGTCAATTCTACCCTGGCCTGTGCCCTGGTCGCGGTCAAGCGCAACATCCCGGTGATTCACGTCGAATCCGGCCTGCGCAGCAACGACCGGCGCATGCCCGAAGAGATCAACCGAATCCTCACCGACCAGATCTCCGACCTGCTCTACACCACCGAGCGCAGTGCCCACGCCAATCTGGCGCGCGAGGGCATTGCCGAGGAGCGGGTCGTGTTCGTGGGCAACGTCATGATCGACAGCCTGCGCGCCAGTCTTCCCAAGGCGGTTCCGCCGGCCGAACTGCTCGCCGCGGCCGGCGTCGACCCGGTGCGGATCGCCGGCGGCTACGGCGTCGTCACCCTGCATCGGCCGTCCAACGTCGACCAGGCCGTAACCCTCGGCCCGATCGTCGATGCGCTGCGCCAGATCAGCCGCAAGCTGCCGCTGATCGTCGCCCTTCATCCGCGTACCCGCAACAATCTCGAGCGCTTCGGCATGCTCGACCGGATCGACACGCCGGGCTTCATCCTGCTGCCGCCGCAGGGCTACCTCGAGATGCTCGGGCTCATGTCCGGCGCCTCGATGATGCTCACCGACTCGGGCGGCATCCAGGAAGAAACTACCGCACTCGGCGTACCCTGCCTCACCATCCGCGACAACACCGAGCGCCCGATCACGATCGAACAGGGTACCAACACCCTGGTCGGAACCGATCCCGGGGCGCTCGTCGCCGCGGCCGACGCCATCCTCGCCGATGGCGGCAAGGCCGGTCGCATCCCCGAGTACTGGGACGGCCACACTGCCGAACGCATCGCCAGCCATTTGTCGGGCTGGCTCGAATCCCGCGAGGCCGCGTCGACGGCGTCGGCTTGAGTCCGTTGCAGATGAAGACCCCGACCACACCCCTCATCAACGCCCTGACCATCGACGTCGAAGACTATTTCCAGGTCTCGGCGCTGGCGCAGCATTTTCCGCGCAAGGATTGGGAGTCGGTGCCGTGCCGGGTCGAACGCAACGTCGAGCTCATCCTCGGGCTGCTGGATCAACGCGGCGCCAAGGCAACCTTCTTCATCCTCGGCTGG
Organism: Azoarcus sp. Soil_N_20; assembly: GCF_057656155.1. Classification (NCBI taxonomy): domain Bacteria; kingdom Pseudomonadati; phylum Pseudomonadota; class Betaproteobacteria; order Rhodocyclales; family Zoogloeaceae; genus Azoarcus; species Azoarcus sp. Soil_N_20. Next base: position 41,246 of record NZ_JBDGKX010000009.1, read on the forward strand.
GTGGCCGAACGTTACCCTCAACTGGTGCGCCGGATTGCCGAGGGCGGTCACGAAGTGGCCAGCCACGGTTACAGTCACGAGCGCGCCAGCGCGATGACGCCGGCGGCCTTTCTTGCCGACATTTCGCGCGCCAAGGCGGTACTCGAAGACATCGCCGGGAATGCGGTCACCGGTTATCGCGCGCCGAGCTTCTCCATCGGCCTGGGTAACCTGTGGGCCCACGACACCATCGCCGAGGCGGGCTACGTTTACAGTTCCAGCGTCTACCCGGTCAAACATGACCATTACGGCATCCCCGATGCCCCGCGTTTTCCCTATCTGCTCGGCTCCGGGCTGATGGAAATCCCGGTCACCACCATGCGCTGGCTCGGACGCAACTGGCCGGCAGGCGGGGGCGGCTACTTCCGTCTGCTGCCCTATGTGGTATCGCGCTGGCAGATCGCCAAGGTCAATCGCGACGACCAGCGCCCCGCGATCTTCTATTTCCATCCGTGGGAGATCGATCCCGGACAGCCGCGGGTGGCCGCGGCTTCCGCCAAGACCCGCTTCCGCCACTATGTGAATCTCGGTCGCACCGAGCACCGGCTCAAGCGCTTGCTGGCCGACTTCAGCTGGGGCAGGGCAGACCACGTTTTCCGCAAGTCCGTCTGAGCAGGCCGACCGCACACCATGGACCGTCTGCCCTTGATCGTCAAAACCCTGAGCCCGCCGGATGTGCCGCGCTGGGATGCGTTCGTGCATGCCTGCCCGCAGGCCACCTTCTTTCACCTCGCAGCCTGGCAGGGCATCACCGAGCAGATTTTCCGCCACCGCAGCTTCTTTCTCTATGCCGAGCGCGCCGGTGAAATTGTCGCGATATTGCCGCTGGCCGAAGTGCGGAGTCGTTTGTTCGGTCATGCGCTCACCTCGCTGCCCTTCTGTGTCTATGGGGGCATCGCTGCAGACGTCGAAGCGGAAGCCGAGGCCGTCGCCGCGCTCGAGGCCGAAGCCGAGACCCTCGCGCGCAGGCTCGGCGTGCAGCACCTCGAATACCGCAATCTTCACGTCCGCCACGCCGACTGGCCGCGGCAGGAACTCTACGTCACCTTCCGCAAGGCCATCCTGCCCGAGGTCGAGGACAACATGCTCGCCATTCCGCGCAAGCAGCGGGCCATGGTGCGCAAGGGCATCAAGAACGGGTTGATCAGCCACATCGACGCCGACGTCGACCGGTTCTTCGCGCTCTATGCCGACAACGTGTTGCGGCACGGGACGCCGGCGCTGCCCAAGCGCTTTTTTCAGCGCCTCAAGAGCACATTCGGCGACAACTGCGAGGTCCTCACCGTCACCGATGGCGCGGGCAAGGTGTTGTCCAGTGTGCTGAGCTTCTATTTTCGCGACGAAGTCCTGCCCTACTACGCCGGCGACGATGTTGCTGCCCGTCATTTTGCCGCCAACGACTTCAAGTACTGGGAGCTCATGCGCCGCGCCTGCGAACGTGGCTGCAGACTGTTCGATTACGGTCGCAGCAAGATCGGCACCGGCCCGTGGAGCTTCAAGAAAAACTGGGGTTTTGAGCCGCAACCCCTGTCTTACGAATATCGCCTGTACAAGCGCGACGGCATTCCGCAGAACAATCCGACGAATCCAAAGTACCGGCTCTTCATCGCGCTGTGGCAACGTCTGCCGGTAAGCGTCGCCAACGCCATCGGGCCGCACATCGTGCGCAACCTGGGATGAGCCTGGAACATGCCAACGCCCGGAGAACCGATGTCGCACGCTGAAGTGAAGGGATCCGGTGGCCCCCTCGCTCGTTTCTGGACGATCGTCGGACTCCTGCTCGGGGTCTTCGCCTGGGTGGTCGGCTGGTACTGGGAGACTGCCGTAGAGATCGCCGGCATCTGGTGGAAGTCCGATACTTTTGCCCACGGCCTGGTGGTCTTTCCGATCTTTGCGTGGCTGGTGTGGCAAAAGCGCGAGGCGCTGGACCAGTGTCGTCCGGCCGCTGCGCCGGCGGTCCTGGTTGCGATCGTGCTTGCGGGCGTGGCGTGGCTCGGCTCGGAGCTGATCAGCGCTTCGGGCCCCGCACATTTCTCGCTGGCCGTGATCCTCGTTGCCAGCTTCGTCGCCGTGCTGGGCAGACAAGCCGCACGGGTGCTCGCATTTCCCCTGCTCTTCCTGTTTTTCGGGGTTCCGATCGGCGAGTTCCTGCTTCCCGTGCTGATGAGCTACACGGCGGACTTCACCGTGATCGCGTTGCGTGCGACCGGCATCCCGGTATATCAGGAAGGGCTCTACTTCGTCATTCCGAACGGACGCTGGTCGGTGGTCGAAGCCTGCAGCGGGCTGCGCTACCTGGTGGCGTCGCTGATGATCGGTTCGCTTTACGCGTATCTGAACTATGTCAGTCTCAAGCGCCGGCTGTTGTTCATGCTGGTCGCACTGCTCGTTCCCATCGTCGCCAACTGGATCCGTGCCTACATTACGGTCCGGGTCGGCTATCACTTCGGGTCGGAATTCGTCGAAGGCTTCATCCACATCGTTTACGGCTGGGTCTTCTTCGGGGTCGTCATTCTGCTGATGTTCTGGATCGGCAGCCGCTGGCATGAGGCGGTCCCGGCAAGGACGACGGCAGGGGAGCATCCCGCTCCTGCCAAGCCGGCTGGATGGCTGGCGCTGGCCGCCGTCGGCGTCGCGGTTGCGTTCTTCCCGCTGATGCTTGCCCAGCTTCAAGGCCCGGTCGTTCCCTTTACGGTTGCACTCGAGGCGCCGCCGGCGCAACCCGGGTGGACGCTTCAAGGCGACGAGGCGAACACCTACCGCCCGGCCTTCAAGGGCCATCGCGGCGAGGTATTCCAGACCTATCGACGGGACGACGGCGCCACTGTTGGCCTTTACGTTGCGTACTACGCCGAGCAGCGCAAGGGGGCCGAACTGGTCATGCACGGCAACAGTCTGGATGGCCGGGAAGGGTCGGGCTGGGCGCGCACCGGCACCCGGGAGGACCACCTGCCGGTCGGTCCCGTGCGCAATGCCGCCCTGCGTCGAGGCGAACAGCGCATGGAGCTGTGGAGCTGGTACTGGATCAACGGCCGTGTCGTGAACAGCGATTTCATTGCCAAGGGGCTGCTTGCCATGGACCGGATCATGGGCCGCGCGGACGATTCGGCAGTGATCGTCATCGTGGTGCCGACGCGCGAGCTGGAGCTGTCCGGCGAGGCCGTTGCCGAGGGCTTTGTCCGTGACTACGGGGCCGCCATCAGCGCGATGCTGCAGACCGCCGAGGCCGCACCGTGAGCTCCAGCCGCCCGCTCGTGATGCATGTCGTCTACAGCTTCAGTGTCGGCGGGCTGGAAAACGGCGTGGTGAATCTGATCAACCGCATGCCGGCGGACCGATTCCGCCACGCGGTCGTTGCTCTCACCGAATGCAGGCCGGGTTTCCTGCGCCGGGTAACGCGTGCCGACGTCGATTTCATTTCGCTGTACAAGACCCCCGGTCATGGCCTCAAGGTCTATCCGCAACTCTATCGCCTGTTTCGCGAGCATCGCCCGGCCGTCGTCCACACCCGCAACCTGGCGGCGCTCGAGGCGGTCGTGCCTGCCCGCGCCGCGGGCGTGCCGGTATGCATCCATGGCGAGCATGGCTGGGATGTATCGGACCCGACTGGCTCCAGGCGCAAGTTCCAGTTGATGCGCCGCATCTACAGCCCTTTCGTCAGCAAGTACGTGGCGCTCTCGGAGCATATCGAGTCCTATCTGGTCGACCGGGTCGGCATCGCGCCGGCGCGCATCGAACGGATTTGCAATGGTGTCGATACCGTGCGTTTCCAGGCTGCGGCCGATGGGCGGGCAATGCTGGCCGGATCGCCCTTCAATGCCTGCGGGTTCGTGCTTGCCGGAACTGTCGGACGCCTGCAGGCGGTGAAGGACCAGCTCAATCTGGTCCGCGCATTTGCGCTGGCGCGGCAGCAGGGCGGTCCGGCCACTGCCGCGCTGCGTCTGGTGATTGCCGGTGAGGGCCCGCTGCGCGGGGCGCTCGAAGCCGAGATCCGCGAGGCCGGCATCGGCGAGTTCGTCTGGCTCGCCGGTGAGCGCCACGACGTGCCCGAGGTGATGCAGGCGCTGGACATCTTCGTGCTGCCGTCGAAGGCGGAAGGTATCTCCAACACCATCCTCGAAGCGATGGCCAGCGGCCTGCCTGCGCTCGTGACCGATGTGGGCGGCAATTCGGAACTGGTCGTGGCGGGGCAAACCGGCACGCTGGTACCGGCCGGGAGTCCCGCGGCACTCGCCGATGCGTTGCGCATTTATGCCGAAAATGTTGCAATGCGCAAAGCGCATGGCAGGGCAGGTCGGCATCGGGTGGAAGCCGGTTTCAGCCTCGACGGCATGGTTGACCGTTACGCTTCGGTATACCGTGACCTGCTCGGCGCGACCGCGCCTTCGCGCCTCACCGCCTGACATAGGATCTTCAATATGTGTGGCATCGCCGGCCTTTTCGATATTCGCGGCAAGCGCGATTTCGACCGCGCGCTCATGCGCCGAATGAACGATGTCCAGCTCCATCGCGGGCCGGACGAAGGTGGCTATCATTTCGAGCCGGGGGTGGCGCTTGCCCACCGTCGTTTGTCCATCATCGACCTCGCCACCGGTCAGCAGCCCCTGTTCAACGAGGACGGTTCGGTCGCCGTGGTGTTCAACGGCGAGATCTACAATTTCCAGGAACTCGTGCCGGAGCTCGAAGCGCTCGGGCACGTCTTTCATACCCGCAGCGACACCGAAGTCATCGTGCACGCGTGGGAAGCCTGGGGCGAAGAGTGTGTTCGGCGTTTTCGCGGCATGTTCGCCTTCGCCCTGTTCGATCGCAACCGTGAAACGCTGTTCATGGCCCGCGACCGGCTTGCCGTCAAGCCGATGTTCTATGCGCTGCTCGACGATGGCACGCTTGCCTTCGGTTCCGAACTGAAGGTGCTGATGCAGCACGCCGGACTCGATCGGCGTATCGATCCGCTCGCGGTGGAGGAATACTTCGCGCTTGGCTACGTGGCGGAGCCGCGCACCATTTTTCTCGGCGCCCGCAAGCTCGGCCCCGGCGAAATGCTCTGCATCCGCCGTGGTCAGCCGGTGCCGCAGCCGAAACAGTACTGGGATGTCCGATTCACCCTCGACAACAGACTGTCGTTGGCGGACGCCTGCGCGGAGCTGACCGAGCGGCTGCGCGAGTCGGTGCGCTTGCGCATGATCGCCGAGGTGCCGCTCGGCGCCTTTCTGTCCGGCGGGGTGGATTCGAGCGCGGTCGTCGCGACCATGGCCGGTCTGTCCGACGAGCCGGTCAATACGTGCTCGATCGGTTTCGACGATCCCGCCTTCAACGAGACCGAGTTCGCGCGCATCGTCGCCGATCGCTACCAGACCAGGCATTTCGTCGAAACGGTGCAGTCGGACGATTTCGATCTGATCGATACCCTCGCCGCCCTGTACGATGAACCCTACGCCGACAGTTCGGCCATTCCCACCTATCGGGTGTGCCAGCTCGCACGCAAGCAGGTGACGGTGGCGCTGTCGGGTGATGGCGGCGACGAAAGTTTCGCCGGCTATCGGCGCTATCGCTCGCATCTGATGGAAGAGCGCTGGCGCGAGCGCATGCCCTATGGCGTGAGGCGGCCGGTGTTCGGCCTGCTCGGCCGGGTCTTTCCCAAGGCCGACTGGGCGCCGCGCCGGTTTCGCGCCAAGACCACGTTCCAGGCCCTGGCCCGCGATTCGGTGGAGGCGTACTTCCACTCGGTGTCGATCCTGCGCGGCGAAATGCGCCATCGCCTGTTTTCGCCGGGCTTCCTGAAACAATTGGGGGGGTACAACGCGGTCGAGATCTTCCGCCGCCATGCGGAAAATGCCCAGACCGACGATCCCCTTGCGCTCATTCAGTATGTCGATCTCAAGACCTACCTCGTGGGCGATATCAATACCAAAGTCGACCGTGCCAGCATGGCCCACTCGCTCGAGGTGCGCGAACCGCTGATGGATCACGAGCTGGTCGAATGGTTGGCCACCTTGCCGTCGGACCTCAAGATCAAGGGTCAGGAAGGGAAGTACCTGTTCAAGAAGGTGATGGAGCCGCTGCTGCCCCACGAAGTGCTGTACCGTCCCAAGAAGGGCTTTGCGGTGCCGCTCGCGCGCTGGTTCCGCGGGCCGCTGAAACAGCGCATGCGTGACGCCGTACTCGGCGAGAACCTCGCTGCAACGGGTATCTTCAACCATGCCTACCTGCAGCACCTGGTCGACGCCCATCAGTCCGGTGCCCGGGATTACAGTTCGCCCTTATGGACCTTGATGATGTTCGAAGCTTTCCTGCGTAACCAGGGCGGGGCGCCGATCCGGTCCGGTGAACGGGCTGTTCCGGTTGCTGTGTGAGTGTTGCATGTAACGGGTTTGACGCCTATGCTGCGTAGCATGTAACGATGAGACCGGAGAATTCCTCAATGGCTGCCAGTGTTTCCGAAAGAGTCGAGCGTTATCGCACCAGCCTGCGCCAGGCGGGCCTGAGGCCCGTTCAGATCTGGGTGCCTGACACGCGCAGGGCGGGGTTTGCCGACGAATGTCGCAGGCAATCGCGACTGCTCAAGGGCGATCCGCAGGAGCAGGAAATTCTCGACTGGATCGAGCATGCCGCAGATACGGACGGTTGGGTGTAATGCGCGGCAATCTGGTCACCGTCACGCTTCAGGGCGACTACGGCAAATCGCGGCCGGCGGTCGTCGTCCAGTCGGACTTTTTCGACGAGCACCCCTCGTGCACCATCCTGCCGCTCACGAGCAAGCTGCTCGACGCCCCGCTTTTTCGTGTGGCAATCGAGCCGTCCGCAGAGAACGGCTTGCATCAGCGTTCCCAGATCATGATCGACAAGATCCATACCATCCCGCGCGCCAAAGTAGGCGCCATACTCGGCAAACTCACGGAAGACCAGCAGCTTGTGGTCAATCGATCGCTGATGTTGTTCCTTGGGCTCGCCTGAGGCCATTCGATGCGCATCCTCCACATTCTCGACCACTCCCTGCCTTTGCACAGCGGCTATACCTTTCGCACGGCAGCAATCCTGCGCGAGCAGCGGGTACTGGGCTGGGAGACACTTCACCTTACTACGCCGAAGCAAGGGAAGTTTGGCGTTCCTGAGGAAGAGGCCGACGGTCTGCGTTTTTATCGCACCCGTGCCCCGGACGATGCCGGCCTGGTGGCGCAGATGCGTCTGACTGCAGCGCGCCTCGACCAGCTCGTCACCGAACTTCAGCCCGACCTGCTCCACGCCCACTCCCCGGTCCTCAATGCGCTGCCCAGCCTGTGGGTCGGACGGCGACGCCGGGTGCCGGTCGTGTATGAGATGCGTGCTTCGTGGGAGGACGCCGCGGTCGATCACGGCACCACGACCGAAGGCAGCGTGCGCTACCGCCTGTCGCGCGCGCTGGAGAGCTTCGCCCTGCACCGCGCCGACCAGATCACGACCATCTGCGAGGGCCTGCGCGGCGACATCATCGCCCGGGGCGTGCCTGCGGAAAGGATCACTGTGATTCCGAATGCGGTCGACGCCGAGGCGTTCCGGTTCGGTGCCGAACCCGATGCCGCGTTGCGTACCGAGCTCGGCCTCGACGGCAAGACGGTGCTCGGGTTTGCCGGTTCGTTCTACGGCTACGAGGGGCTCGATCTGCTGGTGTCGGCGCTCGCCCGGCTGGCGGCGCGCTACCCCGACATCCGCCTGCTGCTGGTGGGCGGCGGCGTGCAGGAGGATGCGCTGCGTCGCCAGGCGGCGGCCGAAGGGGTCGCCGATCGGGTCATTTTCACCGGCCGGGTGGCGCACGGCCGGGTGCAGAAATACTATGAACTCATCGATGTGCTGGCCTATCCGCGCCTGCCCATCCGCCTGACCGAACTCGTCACCCCGCTCAAGCCGCTGGAAGCCATGGCGCAGGGCCGGATGTTCGTCGCATCCGACGTCGGCGGCCATCGCGAGCTGATCAGCCATGGCGAAACCGGTTTCCTGTTCGAGGCCGGCAGTGTCGAGGCGCTGGCCGATTCGATCGCGCACCTGCTCGATCACCGCGAGCTGTGGCCGGCGGTCAGGCAGCGGGCGCGCACTTTCGTCGAGCGCGAGCGCACCTGGAAGAACAGCGTGGCGCGCTACCGCGACGTCTATCGCCGGGCGCTGGCAACCCGCGGCCGTGAAGCCGCGCTGGTCGGGGCGAGATAAATCCATGTGCGGCATTCACGGTCTCTACCGTTTCAATGGCGAGCGCGTCGATCCGGCCCAGCTTACCGCGATGGGCGACGTCACCCGTCATCGCGGGCCCGACGACGAAGGCCAGCACATCGACCGCAATGGCCGCTGCGGCATTGCCATGCGCCGGCTGTCCATCATCGACCTGGCCGGTGGCCATCAGCCGATTTCCAACGCCGACGACACCCTGTGGGTGGTGTGCAACGGCGAGATCTACAACTTCCGCGAACTGCGTGCGGAGCTGCAGGATAGGGGCTATCGCTTCAAGACCGGCTCGGACAGCGAGGTGTTGCTGCATCTGTACGACGAACTGGGTGATGACTTCGTCCACCGGCTCGACGGCATGTTCAACTTCGCGTTGTGGGACGCACGCCGCAATCGGCTGCTGATCGGGCGCGATCATCTGGGGATCAAGCCGCTCTACGTTCACCAGTCTGCGACGATGCTCGGCTTCGCCACCGAAGCCAAGGCCTTGCTGCAACTGCCCGGCATGCGCACCGAATTCAACCGCGACGTGCTCGGCGACTACCTGCACCTGGGCTATGTGCCGGCACCGCATTCGATGTTCAGCGGCATCCGCAAACTGCCGCCCGCCACCCTGCTTGCCGTGGAGAACGGCGAGGTGCGCGAATGGCGCTACTGGCGTCTGCCCACGCGGATCGATCGCAGCACCTCGGAAGCCGAGTGGGTCGAGCGGATTCGCACCGGCATGGAGGCGGCGGTCCACCGCCAGATGGTCAGCGATGTGCCGATCGGCGCCTTTCTGTCGGGCGGTGTCGACTCCAGCGCGGTGGTGGCCTACATGGCAAGGCACTCGGCGCACCCGATCCGCACCTACGCCATCGGCTTCGAAGGCGGGGACGCCGAACAGCTGTACAACGAACTGCCCTACGCGCGTCAGGTGGCGAAGCTGTTCGGCACCGAGCACCGCGAGATCGTGGTCAAGCCCGACGTGGTCGGCCTGCTGCCCAAGCTGTTGTGGCACATGGACGAGCCGGTGTCCGATTCGGCCTTCATCACGACCTTCCTGGTGTCCGAGTTCGCCCGTCAGGACGTCAAGGTGATCCTGTCCGGCGTGGGTGGCGACGAACTGTTCGGGGGCTATCGGCGTTACCTCGGTGGCCACTACGTGCGCAAGCTGCAGCGCCTGCCGCGCTGGTCGCGCCAGTTGATGTCGCATACCGTCGCCATGCTGCCGAGCGATCGCCACTCCAAGGTGCTCAACACGCTGCGTCTCGCGCGTGGTCTGCTGGCCTCGGCCGAGCTGTCGCCCGACGACCGCTATCGCCACTATCTGCAGGTGCTCGATCGGGCCACCGTTGCCGAGCTGACCGGGGGCAAGGGCGGAAGCAGCGATGCGCTGGCTGCCGCTTTCGCGGGCGCCGGCCACGACGATGCACTCAACCGCATGTTTGCGGTCGATGCCGAAACGCAACTGCCCGACGACCTGCTGCTGCTCACCGACAAGATGAGCATGGCGGTGTCGCTCGAATGCCGCGTGCCGCTGCTCGACCGCGAACTGGTCGAGCTTGCCGCCGCCATTCCCGAGGCGCTCAAGGTCAAGGACGGCCGGCTCAAGCACCTGATGAAGGAGGCGCTCGCCGACGTGTTGCCGCCCGACATTCTCGACCGCAAGAAGCGCGGCTTCGGCACTCCGATGGGGGCCTGGCTCAAGCGCGAGCTTGCACCGGTGTTGCGCCGCCTGCTGGCAACGGATGTGGTGCGCGACCGCGGCCTGTTCGACCCGGCGGTGGTGTCGCGCCTCGTCGCCGACCACGAATCCGCCCGCATCGATGGCACCGACGCGCTGCTCGCCCTGATGAACCTCGAGATCTGGAGCCGCCTTTACCTCGATCGCCATTCGGTTGAAGATGTCACGGCAGAACTGAAAAGCCATATCGCATGAAAATTCTCTACGTCTGCCACCGCTTTCCCTTTCCGCCCAAACGCGGCGGCAAGATCCGCCCCTTCAACATGATTCGGCACCTGTCGCGGAATCATCAGGTCACGGTGTGCTCGCTGGCCCGCTCGGAGGCCGAGGCGGAGGAGGGCATGGGCATCGCGCCCCACTGCGAACGTTTCGAGATGGGGCGGGTATCGAACCCGGTGCAGATGTTGCGCATGGTGGCGCGCCTGCCGACCACGGTGCCGTCGTCGATGGGCTATTTCTATTCGCCCGAGCTCGCCGCCAAGGTCAACGAGCTGCTCGCCACCGAGCGCTTCGACCTCATCTTCGTGCATTGTTCGTCGGTCGCGCAGTATGTCAGCCAGGTCCGCGATATCCCCAAGATCCTCGATTTCGGCGACATGGATTCGCAGAAGTGGCTCGAATACGTCAATTACAAGCCCTTTCCGCTCAAGGCCGGCTACTGGCTCGAGGGCAGCAAGATGGAACGCGAGGAGAAGCGTCTCGCCCGCCTGTTCGACCTGTGCACCGCCACCACCCGCGCCGAATGGCAGACGCTCGAGTCCTATTCCACCGGCGTGGCAACGGACTGGTTTCCCAACGGCGTCGATGCCAGTTTCTTCAAACCCGATGGCGACGGCTACGATGCCGATACCATCAGCTTCATCGGGCGCATGGACTACTACCCCAACCAGGAGGCCATGTTCCGCTTCTGCGCGCAGACCTGGCCCCTGCTGCGCGCCCGCCGCCCGAACATGAAGCTGCTGATCGTGGGTGCCGACCCGATCCCGGCAGTGCAGAAATTGGGCGAACTGCCCGGCGTCACCGTCACCGGCTCGGTGGCCGACGTGCGACCCTACATCCTGCGGTCCGCGGCGATGGTGGCCCCGCTCAACATCGCGCGCGGCACCCAGAACAAGATCCTCGAGGCGATGGCGATGGGCGTGCCGGTGGTGTCCAGCAGGATCGCAGCGGGCGGCGTCGATGCCGATGGCGAGGAGCACTTCCTCGTCGCCGACACCCCGGCGCAGTACGCTGATGCGATCCTGCGCCTGGTCGAACACCCCGCCGAACGCGAGCGCCTGTCGCGCGCAGGGCGCGAACGCATGCTGTCGCACCACGCATGGCCGCGTTCGATGGAGCGCCTCGACGGCATCATCGAACGCTGTCTGAACGAATTTCACGGCAACAAGGAAACGATTCAATGAAGATCAGCATTTTCGGCCTGGGCTATGTCGGTGCAGTGTCGCTTGCCTGCCTCGCGCGCGACGGCCATCAGGTCATCGGCGTCGATATCGACGCCGCCAAGCTCGCACTGATCAAGGCGGGGACCACCCCGGTGGTCGAAGAGGGCATGGTCGACCTCATGGCCAGCGTGGCCGCCAGCGGGCGCGTGCATGTCACCACCGACGTGCATCAGGCGGTGCTCGACAGCGACATCTCGCTGATCTGCGTCGGCACGCCATCGGCCACCAACGGCAGTCAGGACCAGGGCGCGGTACTGCGCCTGGCCAAAGACCTCGGCAAGGCCATTGCCGAGAAGGCCGTGCCGCATGTGCTGGTGTTCCGCTCAACCCTGGTGCCCGGTACCGTGGAAGACGTGCTCAAGCCCATCATCGAGGCCGAGTCCGGCAAGCGCGACGGTGACGGCTTCCACCTGTGCTTCCAGCCCGAGTTCCTGCGCGAAGGCTCGTCCATCCGCGACTACGACAAGCCGCCGTTCACCGTGGTCGGGGCCACTCACGCCTACCCGGCCGAACGCCTGCGCGAACTCTTCGGCCACCTGCCGTGCAGGTTCCTGCAGACCTCGGTGCGCGCCGCCGAGATGATGAAGTACTGCTGCAACAACTTTCACGCCCTCAAGATCACCTTCGCTAACGAAACCGCCCGCCTGTGCGAAGCGCTCGGGGTGGATGCGTTCGAGGTCATGAACCTGGTGTGCCAGGACACCCAGCTCAACATCTCCCCGGCCTACCTCAAGCCCGGCTTCGCCTTCGGGGGGTCCTGCCTGCCCAAGGACCTGCGCGCCACCAGCTATCTGGCCAAAACGCACGATGTTGAACTGCCGATGCTCAATGGCATCCTGCAGTCCAACCGCCAGCACATCGACCGCGCCATCGCCAAGGTGCTCGAGTCCGGCTGCCGCAAGGTCGGCATGCTCGGCCTGTCGTTCAAGACCGGTACCGACGACCTGCGCGAGAGCCCGCTGGTGGTGCTGGCCGAGCAACTGATCGGCAAGGGCGTGCAGCTTGCCATCTACGACCCCGACGTGCAGCTGTCGCGCCTGCTCGGCGCCAATCGCCGCTTCATCGAAACACAGTTGCCGCATATTGGGGATCTACTCACCGCCGATCTCGATGCCCTGATCGATGGAGCCGAGATGCTGATCGTCGGCGTCGCCAACCCGGTCATCTTCGACGCACTCGCCACCCACGCGCGGCCCGACCAGCGCATCCTCGATCTGGTCAGGCTGCCCAACGCCGGGGCGTTGCGGGCGCAGGTGGAAGGGCTCTGCTGGTGACATCCGGTGCCGCGTCGACCGGGGCCGGGGCGGGTGCTGCCCGCCTGTGGCTGCGGCTGTTCTGGGCCAGCGCGCTGCTGACCCTGATCCTTGCAGGCTCGCTGGCGCCGCATTTCAAGGACTCTGCCGAACTTGTGCGCATGCGCAATGCCCTGCTGCTGCAGTCCGAACCGGCCGCGCACGATTGGTCGCCGGCCAGCGCGCCGGCCAGCTTTGCAGTGGAAACCGGTGCGCCGACACCGCTCTATGCCGATGTCGTTGCGCGCAACGGGCTGCGGGTGGAGGGGGACGATTGGGCCACCGCGCTGAAAATCGGTCAGCACCTGCTGGTCGAGGGCCAACGCAGCGGTCGCGCCATCCAGTCCGACCTCGAGCAAACCTATCGGCGCATCACCGAACGCGGCGAAGGCTATTGCGGCGACTTCGCCGACAGCTTTACCGGGCTCGCCACCGCGGCGGGGGTGTTCTCGCGCCCGTGGGCCTTCTCCTTTGACGGCTATGGCGGACGCGGGCACATCTTCAACGAGATCTGGGACCGCCGGAGCGGGCGCTGGATCATGATCGACGTGTTCAACAATTTCTATGTCGTCGACCGGTCGGGGCAGCCGCTGTCGGCGATGGCGTTTCGCAGCGCCTTGCTGACGGATGCTGCCGCGGTCCGCCTGGTGCCGGTGAAGGCGAGCGCGCATCCCGGATTCGTGCGCGAAGACAGGGCCCTGGCGTACTACCGCCGTGGTCTGCCGGAGTGGTACATGTGGTGGGGCAACAACGTGTTCGAATACGACCGTGCTCCGCTGGTGCAAGCGCTGGGGCAGACCCACCGGGCGCTGGAGCAACTCGGAGGCATCGCAGCGGGAGTCCATCCGCCGATCCGTATCCTCGAAACCGCCGACAACCTGCCGCAGCGCGAGGCGATGGCATGGTTGAGAGCGAGCCTGTTTGCCATTGTCGTCCTCGCCCTGATCAGCTTCGCTTGCCTGCTGATCTGGCTAGCGTTGCGTCGACGGCCTGCGGTCGTGCACTCATGAACCCGTCTGATCTGGATACTACAGCGGGCAAGGTGCAGATCGCACCCTTGCCGGCGCTGTGCATTGTCGGTCCGTTGCCGCCCCCGTCCGGCGGCATGGCGAATCAGTGTGAGCAGCTGGTGAGCTTGCTGCGGCGTGAAGGTGTCCGGGTCGAGCTCGTCCGCAACAATCCGCCGTACCGCCCACGGTGGGTCGGGCGGGTTCCACTGCTGCGTGCCGTCTGCCGGCTGCTGCCCTATCTGTGGCGGCTGTGGCGGGCGGCCGGGCGGGCCGAGGTGATGCACATCCTCGCCAACTCGGGTTGGGCCTGGCATCTGTTTGCCGCCCCCGCGATCTGGATCGGCCGCCTTCGGGGGGCGAAGGTGATCGTCAACTACCGGGGCGGCAATGCGGACTCGTTCTTTGCCCGTGCCCCCGCATTCGTGCCGGCAACGCTGCGCCAGGCCAGCGCCTGCGTGACCCCTTCCGTATTTCTGCAGCGTGTCTTTGCGCGCTATGGGCTCGATGCCGTGATCGTGCCCAACATCGTCGACCTGTCGCGTTTCCGTCCGCCGCCGCAGCGCAGCTATGGGGACGCGCCGCATCTGGTGGTGACCCGCAATCTCGAGTCCATCTACGACATCCCCACCGCCATTCGCGCTTTCGCCCACGTGCGCAGTGCGTTTCCGAATGCCCGCCTGACGGTGGCGGGAAGCGGCCCCGAGCGTGATCGCCTTCGAACCCAGGTCGCCGAGCTCGGACTCGACGATTGCGTCCGGTTTTGCGGCCGCATCGACAACGCCGATATTCCCGACCTGTACGCGTCGGCCGACTGCATGCTGAATCCGAGCACGGTCGATAACATGCCGATCTCCATTCTCGAGGCCTTCGCCAGTGGCGTACCGGTGGTCACGACCGCCGCCGGCGGTATTCCTGACATGGTCGAGGACGGCGTCTCCGCGCTGCTCGTGCCGGTCGGAGACGCCGGTCGCATGGGTGCGGCGGCAGTGCGGGTGCTGTCCGATCTGCAACTGGCGGATGCCTTGCGCCGCGCGGGCCTCCGGACCGCCACCGACTATGCCTGGCCGACCGTGCGCGAGCGCTGGTACGGCGTGTATCGTCATGTGGCGGCAAGCAGGCCGGGGGCGATTGTGCCGAGGAAGAATCGAAATGCGTGATCTGCTGTTGTTTGCGATCGTCGTGCCCGGCGGGCTGATTGCCCTGCGTCATCCCTTTGTCGGCGCCATGCTGTGGACGTGGATCAGCATCATGAATCCGCACCGCCTGACCTGGGGGTTCATGTACGACGCGCCGGTGGCGATGTTCATCGGCGTCTGCACGCTGGTCGGCATGTTGTCGTCGAACGAGAAGCGGAGTCCGTTCATAGGCGCCCCGGTCATCTGGCTGGTCATCCTGATCGGCTGGATGTGCGTGACCACCGCATTTGCCTTCGATACCGCGGCCAGCCTGCGGCAGCTCGAGAAGATCCTCAAGATCGACCTGATGGTGCTGGCGACGTTGATGCTGGTGCGCACTAAGCGCGAGATGATGATCTTTGCCTGGGTGCTCGCCTTCTCGGTGGCGTTCTACGGCATCAAGGGCGGCATCTTCACCCTGCTGACCGGCGGGGGCTCACGGGTCTACGGCCCGGCCGGCGCCTATATCGAGGAAAACAATGCGCTGGCGGTCGCGCTGATCATCACCGTGCCGCTGTTGCGCTTCCTGCAGACGACGCTGCACAAGACCTGGCAGAAGCACGCGATGACGGCTGCCATGGTGCTGTGCGGCGTGTCGATCCTGGGCTCCCACTCGCGGGGGGCACTGCTCGCCATCTCCGCCATGATGATGGTGCTGTGGTGGCGGGGCAAGAACAAGCTGGCGACCGGATTCATCATGGTGGCAGTCGGTGCCGCGGCCCTGTCGTTCATGCCGCCGGAGTGGTGGGCGCGGATGGATACGATCCAGACCCACGAGGACCGCTCGGCGATGGGTCGCCTCAATGCCTGGATGATGGCGTTCAACATCGCCAGGGACAACTTCTTCGGCGGCGGCTTCAGTATCTACAACCCCTTCGTCTATGCGATGTATGCGCCGGATCCGACCTTCATCGTGTCCGCTCACAGCATCTACTTCCACATGCTGGGCGAACATGGCTTCGGGGGCCTGATCATCTACCTGTGCCTGTGGTTCTCGACCTGGCGAAGCGCGGGTTGGCTGCGCAAGCACGGGCGCAAACAGACGGAAACGGAGTGGTGCGTGCAGCTCGGTTCGATGATCCAGGTGTCGCTGGTCGGCTTCGCGGTGGGGGGCGCCTTCCTCAGCCTGGCCTACTTCGACTTGCCGTATGACCTGATGGCGCTTACCGTCGCCGTGCGGGTCTGGGTGCAGACCAAAGGCTGGGAGCGCGAGACGGTGTTTGTGCCCCAGCAGCGGATCTTGGGCGTGCCGCTGTTCTTTGGCGACCGGCTGGTGCTGCCGCGTGACTCAACGCCTAAACGGGCGTGACACGTAATTGCGCAGATCTGCCAGCAGCGGACCGGGATCGCGCCGGTCCCACAGGTAGTAGCAGGTATCCGGGCGGAAGAAATCCCGCACGAACCGCCACAGTTCATGGCCCGGGCGGATCCGGAAGTAGGGGTCGCGGATCTTCCCGGGCTGGAGCAGGATGCGCACCAGGCGCTTTATTTCGGTGGCAACCATGCGACAGCGCAGGGTGGCGGTCGAGGGCGGGAGCGCAGGCTGCTCGCCCAGCCCCTGCACGTAGTAGGCGAGGGTGGCAAAACCGGCACCGGCCTGCACCGCCAGCGGAAAGCTGCCCCAGAAACGGCCGTTGATTTCCATCAGCGCCGCTTCGCCGCTGGCGTCGTCGAGCCGGTATTCCACCATCGCGCAGCCTTCCCAGCCGATCGCCCGCAGCAAGGCGATCGAGCGCTCCTGCAGGTCCTGGTGGCGGGTCAGCGGCACCGCCTCGCATACACTGGAAAAGCCGCCCTCGGGCGGCCATTCGGCGATGCGCAGATGCTGAAAGCGGCGTACCGCCTCGCCCTTGTGCATGAACAGGAACTGCCCGAGTCCCCGGCCCGGACAATATTCCTGGATCAGCGGCCAGATTCCGGCCGGGACGAAGCGGTCGCCGATCGCTGTCAGCGCCAACGCGTCGGCCGCGAACTCCAGTTTCAACAGCGGGAGTTGCTGCGCGTGCAGCAGTGGCATCGCAAGCAGTGGATCGGCCCATTTGACCACCACCGGGTAGCGCACTTCAGCGCACGCTTCATGCCATTCGTCGATTGTCCGGGGCGCTACCGTACGTGGCACCCGGATGCCGACCTGCTGCGCCAGATCCAGGGTCTGCGCCTTGTCCAGCACGCGGCGGAAGGTCTCTGCTTCGGGCGCAATCACCTTGACCTTGCCGAACGCGCCGCGATTGGCGATTAGCCAGGCGAGGTCGGTTTCCGAGATCGCCAGCAGTACGGCGCCGCCATATTCGTCGCCCAGTTCGCGAATGCGCTGTACCAGCGCGTCGTTGCGCGCCGCGCCGACCACGACGCCGCGTTCGAGGTAGCGCGACGCCAGGCCGATCGAACGGTCGCGATTCGCCAGCCCGATCACGCGCACGCCGGCCCGTCCCAGTTCGCGCACCACCCCCACCCCGATCTGGGTTTCGATGCCCAGCACCAGGCAGGGCGGGCGTGCCGGGCCTGCCGGTCCGGTCGTTCGCGAATCCTTCATGCCGTCAGGCGCCGCACGGCCTGGCCGGCAAAGCGATTCAAGGTGGCCAGCCTGCCAGTCTGCGCCAGCGGCGCATCGGGCGGCATGGTCGCGAGCGCCGGCTGCTCGAGCAGGCCGCAGGTGGGAAAGCGGTCGCGATGTTCGCCCAGGAATCGGCACAGGGCCTCGAAACGGGCGGCCACGATGCGGTCGGGTGCGGTGGTGCCCGCGCGCAGCATCTCGAAATTGTGTGACAGGATGGTGAAGCAGGGATGGTCCCGGCGCGCGGAGTCCTCGAGCGCTTCCTCGAACTCGCGAACGCTGCATGCGCCGACCTGTGCATGGCGCAGGTGGCCGAGCCCGTCGCGAAATACGGTCATCGGCAGCAACTGCACCGCGCCCCTCCGCCGCGGAAAGTAGAAGTCACCCTCGGTGCGCAGATCGGCGCCCGATATCGCGTAGCACATGTTGAGGCTGGCATCGGTGCCCAGACCACAGTCGGCGACGGCCGCCAGGGTGTCGGCATTGGCGGCGAAACTGCCGGAACGAAACGCCGTCACCCGCGGAACCCCGGCGTCGTGCAACAGGGCGAGTCCACGGCGCAGCAGTTCGGTTTGCTCTTCACGCGAATAATGGACGAGGTGCTGGCGTTTGAACGGTTTGTCCGGGAAAACGGGCGGCCGAATCTCGTTGGTCCATTCCGGATGCAGGTGAAGCTGAACCTCCTGCCCCGCGTCCTGAATCAGCCGCGTCACCTTGGCTAGATGCTCCGTCCCGAAGCGGGCCGCGAACAGGGGCTCGACGAAGAAAACGCCGAGCAGGCCATGGCGGTTCATGATTTCCAGCGTCTTCGGCAGGGCGTAATCGCCTGCCGTGGAGCGGCCATAGACGTAGCGCTCGAACGCTGCCGGGAAGCGCTCGTCCAGTGCCTCCCAGCCATTGCACCAGACTTCGATATCGAAGGTCAGATAGACATTCATCGGCGGATGCTCGGGCTGTTGCCCTGCTTCAGCTCTGTCAGCAGGCGGACCACGGCCGGCAGTATGGTGGCGAAGCAAGTGCGGAAGTATTCGACCGACAGCGTTTCCGGATCGTGGATGTGGTAACGGATCGGGCGCGCCCAGTGACCGAGCAGCGCGATCTGTTCGGCAGGAACGCCGCGGCTCACCAGGCGCCGGGCATGGCGCAGCTCCATCACCAGCAGCAGATCGCCGGCACGTCGTTCGTAGTCGGAAAAATCGGTCGCGGTGTGCTCGTCCAGCGAGATCCCGAATTCCTGTGCCACCATGCGGGCGTTTGCGGTCGCGGGCGCACCGGTGCTGGTGGACAGCCCGATCGAAATGCACTCCACCGGCTCGCGTGCGGCCACCGCATGGGCGAAGGCGCTGCGGTTGATGTTGCCGAGGCAGACGAAAACCAGCCGTTCGACTTTCTCCGGCTGCAGGGTGCGAAACTGGCCGCCGGCGCCGAACACGCCCTCGATCTGTCCGAGCAGATGACGAACCCAGCCGCGATGGGTGCCGTGGTTGGTCTCGATGAGGTCGATCAGGCGATCGAACGCCGAGCTCACAGCCGGTACTCCGGCGCATGCTCGCGCAGCCAGAGTTCGAGCATCTGCATGACCCAGACCATCTCGCCGTAATACCCGGGATGGGCCGGCAGCAGATTGTCGAGCAGGTCGTCGATGAACGCCGCGCGTACGATGCCACGCTGCTTCAGCGACTCGAGCGAGTCGCGCGCCATCGATTTCAGCCCCGCGTGCTGCGATGCCCACACGCCGAAAGGCAGGCCGAAACCGTGTTTCTTCTTGGCGATGATCTCGTCCGGCAGGAAGCCTCGCAGCGCTTCCTTGAAGAACCAGCGCAGGGTCAGGCCCTTGAGTTTCCACTCAGTGGGCAGGGTCAGCGAAAACGCCAGTAGCTCATCCGACAGCAGCGGGAACCCGACCTCGATGCCGGCCAGTTCGGTCGAGCCGAGCACCTTGGGCAAGTCGTTGTCGGCGAGGGTGAACCGCCAGTCGAATGCCAGCATCCGGTTGACCAGGGACTGCCCGTCGGTCTGCGCCCACACGCCGCGCTGGCGCTCCAACGGGCTTTCCGGTTGAATCTGAGCCAGAAAGTCCGCGGTCAGCACCTCCTTCAGGCCGAGGCGCAGCAAGAGGTTGTACATGCCCATGCGGTCGGGCATGGGCACGCGGGCCTGGGTGACATAGCTTGCCGCTTTTCGGACCAGGGGCACCCGGTCCATGGCGGGAAGGCCGAGAATCGGCTCGAGCATTGCCGATCGGAGCAATCCGGGCACGGCATCGTAGATGCCGAAAATGCGTTGTTTGGCGTAACGCGAATTGCCGCCGAACAACTCGTCACCACCGTCGCCGGCCAGGATACGGGTGACCCCGTCGCGCTGCGCATGGGTCGCACACAGCCACGCCGGGACGGCCGACGAGTTGCCGAAGGGCTGGTCGTAATGGACCGCGACCTTCGGGATGCCGTCGAGCAGATCGGCCGGGGTGACGTAGTACTCGTGGTGGTCGGTGCCGAAGCGTTTCGCGGCGATGCGTGCATAGGCCATCTCGTCGTAGCCCGCGGCATCGAAACCGATCGAGTAGGTCGGCGCCGGGCGCCCGAGTACTTTGCACAGCATGCCCGAAACCGTCGAACTGTCGGTTCCGCCCGACAGAAAGGCGCCCGGGTGGCTACCCTCTGCCTCGCGGGCCACCGCGCCTTCGACGATATCCACAAAGCGGCGTTTGCTGGCCTCGAGGTCGAGCGACTTGTCGGGGGCAAAGGCGGGAACCCAGTAGCGCTCGATGTGTGCCTCGCCGTTCTTCCAGTGCAGGGCATGGCCCGGTTCCAGGCGCGAGACGCCGGCAAACACCGTCTGCGGTGCCGGGATCATGTGGCAGTACAGATAGTCGAACACCGCCTGCGAGTCGATTCCCCGGCTGGCTCCCGGCACCTCGTCGGCACGGCTGGCAAAAGCGAGCATCCCGTCCGTGTTCGAGTGGCACAAGGGGTAGGTACTGAAGCGATCGACGGCCAGCCACGCCGAGGCGGTATCGCCATCGACCACGATCACCGCGAAACGGCCCATGACGCCGCGGGGGGAGAGCGAACCCCGTTCGCGGAAAGCCGCGAGCCAGGCCGCCGCATTGCCCGCGGTCGCCGCACGGTCGTTCAGCACCCCGCTCTCGAAGCGCGGGCTGCCAAGCGCAAGGCACACGGTGTTTCCATCGCGATGGACCGCAACCTGGGCGTCGTGGGTGCAAAATCCACGGCCGAACTCGAGCGCGATCGGCAGTCTCGTCGAAATGCCTGCAACAGGCATGACCCCATCGCGCGAAACTGCGCCTGTTACTCTGGCAAGCAAACCCGACTCCTCGGCTGAATGATGCTGATGACTTAAGGGTGAGACTCGCCGCATGATACCGCATCGGCGTTACGGCTCAGCGGTGATGCAGTTGGCGGGCGGCGCTTGAAAAGCGTCGGAGCATGTTGGTGGCGCTGCTAACATGGCATCAATATGATATTGCCCCGCCACGGAGCCCGAAGCGGCCGCGAGCGCGCGTCCGGCTCGATACGAGTACAGGGTGATAGTCGGGCTCGCAGAACGAAACCATTGGGAAAAGTGACGCCCATGAGTGCAATTTCAGCAGCGGGGCTGTGGATGAGCGCAACGAGGCACTTCCGGCTTTTCGCCGTGGTGCCGATGCTCCTTCTATCGACGCAGGCGATGCCGGCGGTTCCCCTTTCGGATGGTCCGGACGGCGTCACGTGCCGTCATTTTGCGACCGCATCCCACATGGCGTGGCAGAAGATGGGCGGCGATTGGGCCGATGCAAGCGGAACGCCCTACGGCAGCGCAGCCTACGCAGTCACCGACGTGCCTCTTGCGCGTGAGCGCCAGTTGTTGGCGTGGGATCTGACCCGATTGGTGCGTGACTGGCAAAGCGGTGCCGCACCGGCCGGGGCCTTGTTCTTGATGGTCATTCCGGGACAGGCAGCCGGAAAGGTCAATTTCAACAGCCGCGAGAGCCCCGATCCTTCTGCACGGCCGACGCTGGTGATCTCCTGGGCCGACGGCACCCGAACCCGGCTGAACGCGACGGCCGATGTCCATCTTCCGTGTTCGACGCACAAGAGCATCGGCGGCACCAAGACATTCCAGGTCGCAGGGGACGTCAATGCCGTGATGTCCTTCCCGTTCGATACCAAGGAACGGCGCGACATCGCCAAAGCCGAGTTGCTGCTCACAAGCAACAAGCAGTATCACCGCCCGACGCCGATCGGAATCTACCGGCCGATCATGCAACAGGCCCGCGACGTTGCCACGACCTCGGGACTCGCTGCCCGGTACCCCGACGACAAGGGCATCGAAAGCCATCCGGCGGTGATTTTCGTCGACCGGTTCGAATCGACGGACTGGGCATCCCGCTGGTCGAGCGTCACCAAGAACAGCACCACGGAGATCGTCGATCATGACGGTGCCAACCGCTTCGAACCGTTGAATGGCAAGGCATTGAAGGTCTCCGTACTGAAGGGCAAGGTCATCGGCCTGAACGCGAACTATCGATTTGACGCCCGCCCGGAAGGCGAGCCGGAAGCGATGTACTTTCGCTACTACCTGAGGTTTGGCGAGAGCTGGAACCCGACCCGGTCAGGCGGCAAGCTCCCCGGTTTTGCCGGTACTTACAACCGTGGCGGATGGGGCGGACGAAAGGCCAACGGCACGAATGGATGGTCAGCGCGCGGCACCTTCTTCCGCTGGCGCGATCACGATTCACCACTGAAGGACCGACGGGGCATCGGCTCCTATGTCTATCATGCCGACATGCCCGACACCTACGGCAGTACCTGGGGCTGGAATGAGGGGCCGACGGGGATGCTGGAGAAAAATCGCTGGTACAGCATCGAACAGTATGTGCGGATGAATACGCCGGGAACGAGCGATGGCGTGCTCCGCGCATGGATCGACGGCAAGCTCGCGTTCGAGAAATCGGACATGCGTTATCGAGACGTGCCCGACCTCAGAATCGAGTCATTGTGGATGAACGTCTATCACGGAGGGACGACGCCCACGGACGCCGATCTCGCCTTGTATATCGACAATCTAGTGATCGCAAAGGAGTACATCGGTCCGTTCAACAGGCGCCAATGATCATGCTCCTGCACAAATGGAAATCGCTTGTCAGATGGACCGTGCGAACTTTCTATGAACATGTCGGGCCGATCAGGGTGTTGTTCTATGTGAGCAACGAGATTGGATTTGCGAATCAGAAGCCGCTGCTGGAGGTCCTCGCTACCGATCGCAGATTCCACGTCGGGGTTTGTGCCGAACGAGGGGAGGAGATCGTTTTCTCCGACCATGAACTGAGTTCCCTCTTCGTGCGCCATCAATTGCCGGAGCGTCGGGCGCGGAGGCATGTCTGGCATTACGTTGTCACGACGAACGTGATCAGGACCTGGTTTGCATGGGACTTTGTCGGCATCCATCTGGGGCATGGCAGCTGCGTTGCGAACGGCCACCAATCCGATGAAACGTGGGCCACCAAGTCGATCGCGGATAGACGTATCGGCATCGCCTTTCTTCCTGGTCTCGGACACTACGGCGTACTGTCCGAGACCAGGCCGGATGTGCTCGAGAACCCAGCCAAGGCGATGTTCATTTGCGGGGTATCCAAGCTGGCCGAACTGGCTGCGAAAGGTCAGGCCAAGGATGCCTATGTCCGGCGGCTTGGCTTGCTTCCTGCCCGGCGCACTGTCCTGGTTTCGTCGCACTGGACCAGAATGTCATTCCTCAGGGATTTCGGTCTGACAGGTGTCAGGCGCCTGTGTGAGCATCCGGAGGAACTCAACGTTATCGTGACCGCGCATCCCAAACTGTGGGTGTTGAAGGACTCCGACGGCTTCGATGGCCCGGCGCTGTTGCAGGCGCTCATGACCCTGGAGCTAGAGTTTGGCAATCTGCGCGTGGTTCCGACAGGGGCTCCGTTCGATCTGATGGCCGGCTCTGACTTCATTGTGTGCGATCACAGTTCGATCCGTGTCGAATATACCCAACTCGGGAGACCTGCCGCGCTATATCGCAACAAGCTGTTCGTCTGTCAGTCAGCCTTGACGGATCGCCTGTACCGCGAGGCGTCGGAGGTCTTCTGCGACATCGAGGAACTCGATCGGGCCATCTCCCGTATCCTGACGCTAGGGTATGACAAATCCGCCGAAAGTGAGTCGCTGAGGCGCCACTTCGTCGCCGACACGTCGGGTACAGCCGGCACGATTCACGACATCCTGCTGAGGTGCGGTCCGGTGAGTTCCGTCCGATCAAAGCGATGGCCAAGGCTGAAGCAGCTTGAGCGCGAGCATCTTGCGCTTTTTTCTGATGAGAATTGGGTGCGTGTCCGGTGGACAGACTTCTGCCGAACCAGCACGATGAACAGGATGGTTCCACCGGCCGTTGAGAGAAGGTCGTCATCGGATTTGGGCAACAGTTCAGAGCTGAGCCAAGGTTATTGCAGGGGCATATATAGGATGTCCACGGAGACTGATGACGCCCATCACGACGGCAAATAGTGCACTTTAAAGTTGATTGACGGGCGCCGTGATGAGTCCGATCGGGACGAGGAGCGTGAATCTCATTGCGTAGTTGCAGAATGCCCCAGCGCAGGGCCGTCACATTTGATCGTTACGCTTTCTTCCAGCTTGAGAATTGCGGCTCACGATAAACGGGCTATGCCGCCACCCACAGAATCTAATCGGTAGCGTGTCGGTGGAATATGAATCTTCCGTGAAGGTGCAGAGGATAATATGAGCAAGTATGCAGTCGCTTTGGGCTGTATTAATCTAATGGC
The DNA here is from genome assembly GCF_057656155.1 of Azoarcus sp. Soil_N_20. Lineage (NCBI taxonomy): Bacteria > Pseudomonadati > Pseudomonadota > Betaproteobacteria > Rhodocyclales > Zoogloeaceae > Azoarcus > Azoarcus sp. Soil_N_20. The sequence goes on from NZ_JBDGKX010000009.1 coordinate 65,482, forward strand.
TACGAAATGGAATTAATCTACGAGTATGGTTGCCGATAATTTTCGAGAATACATTCGCCGGTCTAAGGACGCCTTTCTCATCAAAATGATAGCAAAGCGTTGTCGATACTTTCCGGGGCGAACTAGAGATAAACAAAGGGTAGTTATACTTCCCGCTTCGTCGCCAGGTAGTTTGGGGGATGCCGCGATGATTCTGGGTTTAATGGGAGTTTTGAATGAAGGTGGTCTCAATGAGTTCAGCTTGTTTGACTACGAAGAGACCGGGGAGTGGCGTGATGCGTTTGGCCTAAAGTCGACTGTGTATTCTGAGGGTGTATTGCCAACAAGCGTAGAGGATTACAGGCGATGGTCGATAACGGTACCTGGGATTGCCCAATTGTATGTTAACGGTGCTGATGTGCTGGACGGAAAATACTCGTTAGAGCGTACTCTCGCGAGGCTTTCCCTCGTTGACTTTGTTGCGCGCGCGGGAAGACCCGTAACTGTAACTGGTTTTAGTATGCGTGAAGATCCCGATCCTAGGGTCGTGGCTGCGTTTCGCCGACTGCCTCATACGGTGCGTCTTTGCCCGAGAGACCCCATTTCTTATGCGCGGGTTCGTGCCATGACACGTTGTGCGGTCGTTCAGGTTGCTGATCTGGCTTTTCTCCTGAATCCAGAGTGTACTGGAGAGTACGAGGCGCAGTTTGCTCGTCGTATCGATCTATCGCGAGAAAGGGGGCATCGTCTTGTAGGGATTTGTCTTAATCTTCACTCGGTTCACCTTGCAGATCTAGACGACGAAGGCCGTGTGGAGTGGTTGATGAGATGCATGTCTTCAGTGTTGAGCAAGTTGAAGTCGATGGATTCAACTATTGTCCCGGTGTTCATGCCGCATGACTATAGAGGGAAGTGGAACGATGTTGAGCTCGCCAAGCGGTTAGTTAGATACGACGGGTATGAATCGGAGAGCTTTCTGCTCATAGATCAAGAAGTATCACCTGCGGCGATTAAAGAATTTTGTTCGAAACTTGATGTCCTTATCACTGGGAGAATGCATTGTGGAATAGCAGCACTTGGCGTGGGCTTACCGGCTGTGTTCTTTGACTATCAGGGGAAGGTTAGGGGGTTGCTCGAGTTCTTTGGCTTGGCTTCGGCGGTTGAGACGACGATAGATGCAGAGAGAACGGCAACAGAGATTATTGAACATGTAGAGCGGTTCCTCCAGAGTCCTGAATTCTGGCGAGTGCAAATTTTGGAGGCGATTCCGGCAGTTAGGGAGCTTTCACGTTGTAATGTGGTTCTGAAGACACCCAATTAATGCGGGTGCGTCTTAGTGCCCGAGGATGTTCAAATGGTCAATGTTGGTGCTTTCCCTGGCTATTCCGGCCTCGACGATCAAAATCCGTACCTGACACTCTTTTATCATGCGCTTGAACGGCGCGGAGTTGAGTGGTGGGGCGAGTGCAATCCTTGGCAGCGAACTAGCCGTGACGAATGGCCCGATTGGATACATCTTCACTGGCCAGAGTTGCTATGGAAGGATCGGCCTCCCGAGTTTGTGAGGCGGATGCGGCGACTGCCTGGCGGATGGCGTGCGTATGAGGTGCTCAGACCTGTAATCGACTACGGTCAGATGTTTCGCCTTGTTCGAATACTAGAACTTGCGCGAAAGCGGGGGTGCAAACTTGCGTGGACCCTTCATAACGTGAAGCCACATGACGGTGCAAGTTCCGCAGACATGGCGGGATATGCAAGACTGGCTAGAATGGCTGATCTTTGTATTGCGCACTCCGAAACGGCAGTGGTCGAATTCGAGAACCTTTACGGAAAAGTCCGACATGTGCTTGTAATGCCCCACGGAAACTATGAGGGAGTCTATCCCGCCCCCGTTTCGCGTCAGCATGCGTTGATAGGCCTTGGGCTGTCGCCTGAGCTGCCAACGGTTTGTTGTCTCGGTAACATTCGTGAGTACAAAGGTATTGACCTAGCGGTAGAAGCTGTCCGGCTATTGGGTGGACGCGTTCAGTTGGTGATCGCTGGGCACGTTGCACAAGGATTCGCTCAGAGCGAATTGGCAAGAGTAATTGGTGTGCTTGACGGAGTCCGGCTATTGCCAGGATTTGTGAGTAATCAAATGTTCTCCAATCTGAGCCATGCCTGCGATGCAACGTTACTACCGTATCGGCAGATCACCGGTAGCGGTGTGCTGATGGCGTCGTTGACGATGGGGGCAGGGGTGGTTGCGTCAGATCTACCGTACTTTCGCGAGGTGCTTGCTGGGAATGAATGCGCCGGAAGGTTGTTCGCCACTGGGGACCCGAGTGCATTGGCCGCGGCGATCGAGTCCTATCTTATGGTGCCGCGCGAGGTCAGGCGGAGTGCTGCACTTTCACTGTCTAACCGGTATGCTTGGGATAGGGTGGTTATGCCAGTTGCAGAGGAGATGTCCAGGCGGTAGTTGGCACCATTGGCAGTGTGCCGGTGCGTGATTAAGTTGTATGTCGACAGCTCGGCGTCACCCCTGCCGTCGTAGCGCACGACCGATTTGTGCAAGCCACCGCAAGAAGTGCTCGCTATTCAAGAGCCGTTTCTCGTGCGCGCTGTCCAAGGCCCACCAGAATCGCATTGGGGTCCGGAAGGTGCATCCGTATCGCAAACCGATCGAGATGACACGCTTTAGCAGGGAGCTATTGCCTTTGAGATAGACGAAGAGGGCGATGCCGGCCCAATCCTCTGCCACCCGACGCCGAAATGACTCCCGATCTAGGCGAAGCCGATCCTTCTCCCGCTCGAATGCTTCGGTCGCCGCACAAAGTGCATAGCCCGTTTGCTGCATCCATCCGTATCTATCGGACAACCCCGCTACCGACATCTCGTACTCCATCGAAAGTGAAGCAACGTGCACGAACGGACCGTGCCGGGCTGTGCTCACCTGCAGGGCGTAGTCATTTCCGGCCCGGTAGAATGGTGGAATGCGAACACTCTCCGTTGCAACATCACGGCGGATAGCGAGGTTCATCCCAATTGCAAGAGGTGAGGATTGTCCCAACAAACGACTCAAGGGATCAAGCAGGACACTCGTTTTTCCGTCCAGCGGACCGCCTGTGATTGCGGAGACGTGTGGGCGAGGCCGTGGTTTCGCCCACGTCACTCCGAAGGCGGCGACGCATTCGGGGTGATCAATCAACGCCTGCCTCAACTCGTTCACCCTGTTTGGCAACGAAATATCGCCGGAATCGTTGAAAACCACGATGTCCGCACTAGCATGGGTCACGCCTGTGTACCGTGCCGCCGCCGCGCCGGCATTGGGCTGCTTGACCACGCGCACAGGTGGGCCAAAAGCCTCTGCAACATCAACTGACCGATCACTCGAGCCATCGTCAACGACGATGACCTCGTTCGGTGGATAGGACTGATTCAGCAAGGCATCAATCGTTTCAGCCAACACGGCTTCGCCGTTGTAGCACGGAATAATTACTGCAACAGTTGGATTCGACATTGCTATGTACCGGAGTGTGCCGTGTAGAGAATAATGTTCGCGTGGCTCCCAATGAATGCGTACGCCACTGCAATGGGCTCTCGACAGCGCTGAATTACAGTCATTTTCTCAGTAGATTCAGGCGACGCGCTAATTCTTTCGTGACTAAATCAACCTCCTTGAGTAAAGGGTGTTTCATCAACTTGATCCCAATCAGCCATCCAGCAATGGCGAGAAGGGCAGAGGCGACGAGCACGTACGCGCGACTAACAGTTGTGAGATCAGTGTTGCTGGTGAGTAGCATCACAATTGTTGGACCGATCAATGCAAAGCCGACTAGAGCAAAAGAAGTGGATAGGTCTCTAATCAGTTGCGTGAAGTTCAGGTTAAATGCCTTCGTCAAAGCATTTTGATAGAGGATTGCGCTACAGCATGCAACTATGGCCTGTCCTAGGACAACCTCTTCCAGGGTTAACCAGATCGAAGATAGAAATACCGCAGCGCGAGTCACTTCGATAGCTATCTGGCGGGATAAAAGGAGATTGATGTTGCCTGATGCGACAAGTGATGATGGGGCCATTGAATATGGGGTGCCAACTACTGCGTATATGCAGATCAGTACCGCAAGTGGGACGGCCTTTTCCCATTGCGGGCCAAAAAGGAAGAGGATCAAGGGCTCTGCCAGCAATGCAGCCACGGCCATCATTGGCGCCGTTACCGCGACCAGATAAACCATCACGGTGCTGTAAAGTTTGGCTGGATCCTTGCCGTCACGAAGGTCTTTCGCAAAGGATGGAAAGTGTATGCCACGGACGAGGGTTAATACCTGGCCGAGCAGCATTTTGCGCAGGCCGTTAGCCCGGCTGTAGAACGCCACGTCGGAGAAGCCAAGTGTCCTGCCTAGAATCAGATCCGGCATTGCCGTGCTCAATTCAGACAGCAAGGAACTCAAGCTCGAAAGTGATCCAAAGCGGATGACGGCACCCAACCCTTTGAAAGTCGGCAGCATGAAGACCTGGCCTGAGCGCATCACGTTGAGCAGGATGACGTTGCTTACATGCCCTGCGATCGCTCCCCAAGCCATGCTCAGGTAGCTTTCGCCCGCCCATGCGGTACCGATTGTTACGGCAGTCGAGATCACCGAATTGCAAATACGGACTTTGGCGAGCTTGCCGAATTCCAGCTCGCGCTGCATCAGCGCTAGCAGCGGCGTTCCGAAGGGCATTATCAGGAAGTTGAAGGAAAGCAGCGCCAGTACGGCAGCTATGCCCTGATGGGCATAGAAATCGGCCAGTGCGTTGCGACTTAGGTACAGGACGATGGCTATCGTCCATGAGAAGTACAGCGTAACCGAAAAGGCGGCGCGAAGTTCCTGCCTGCCGAGCGTTTTGGCCTGTACCAGATATTGGCCAACGCCAAATTCCCTGAAAACATGCGAAAAACCAAGGACCGATACGGCGACGGAAAACACGCCGATTTCGGCTGGTGTCAGCAGTCGCGAAACCACGACAACACTGGTGAAGCTGAGTAAGAACGAAACCAGGTTTGAAACTGCGCTGATTCCCAGCGCGCGTCGAACTTTCATTGTGTGACCGGTTTTGTCGAGTGGTTTTACTAATAAAAGGTACGTTAGTAGCGGTCAATGCCATTGACAATGAGTCGCCTGCTTGCCCGCAGTGGCTCTGGGTATGAGATGCAGGATGTCCGGCATCCCGCGTTCTCGTGAGTAGTCAGGTATTTCTGATTGAAGCGAGTCAAACAAGTACTTCGGTGACGGTCGGATGACCAAGAAACGCCTGTGGACTCGCACTTGCCCCGTAGGCTCCCGACTGATAGATGACCGCCAGATCGCCGGGTGCTGCATCCGTCAACGTCATCCGGTCGGCCAGCAGATCCAGCGGCGTGCATAGCGGTCCGACCACGGAGCAGGGTTCTGCTGCCCGGGCGTCGTCCATGCGATTGCCGATCGCCACTGGATAGTTCTTGCGGATGACCTGGCCGAAGTTGCCGCTGGCCGACAGGTGGTGGTGCAAGCCGCCGTCGGTGACGAGGTAGGTGTGGCCGCGCGACACCTTTTTGTCGATCACGCGGCATACATAGAGGCCGGCCTCGCCCACGAGGTAGCGGCCGAGTTCGATGACGATCTCGGCCTGTGGAAGTTTGTCGGCGGCCTCGGCGACGATGGCGGCGAGGTTGGCGCCGATCGGGGCCAGCTCCAGGCGTTGTTCGCCCGGGAAGTAGGGAATGCCGAAGCCGCCGCCGAGGTTCAGGAACTTCACCACCGAGGGCGCGTGTTCGGCCAGACGCAGGGCGAGGGCGAAGCTCTTCTGCTGCGCCTCGACGATGGCTTCGGCCTTCAGGTTCTGCGACCCGGCAAAGAGGTGGAAGCCTTCGAAGGCGAGGCCGGCGCGACCGATCGCGGTCAGCAGTTCGGGTACTTGCTCGGCATCCACGCCGAACTGCTTGGGGCCGCCGCCCATCTTCATGCCCGATGACTTCAGTTCGAAGTCGGGATTCACCCTGACCGCCACCCGGGCGGGGAGGCCGAGCGCCTGCGACGCCGCGGCGAGCGGGGCGAGCTCGCGAAACGATTCGACGTTGACCAGAATGCCTGCGGCGACCGCCTGCATCAGCTCGGCCTCCTGCTTGGCGGGGCCGGCAAAGCTGACCTCATGCGGGTCGGCGCCGGCGTCGAGTGCGACCTTGAGCTCGCCAGCCGAGGCCACGTCGATGCCGTCCACCAGTGTCGCCATGTGCGCCACCAGGGCCGGCATCGGGTTGGCCTTCATCGCGTAGTGCAGCTTGACCTGGCGGGGCAGGGCCGCCCGCAACTCGGCCACGCGCTGCGCCAGCAACTGGCGGTCGTAGGCATAGAACGGGGTGCGCCCCACGCGTGCGGCAAGGCGGGTGAGCGGGATGCCGCCGATGATGAGCTCGCCACAATCAACGGCAAACTGGGTCATGGGGGCGTGATTGGGGGGCGTGTTGGTGCGTGAGGTGGTCATCGCTGCACGTTATGGAATGGTTGGAAAGCGCAGGCTAAGCGACTGCATGGCCACTTCGAGGATTGCCGACGATAGGGCGATGACCGATTCGATCTCGTGGATCGTCGGATCAGGAATGTCTGTAGGGTAGCGAAACTCGGTTGCGTACGGCGTCAACTCATCGCAGGCATCGCGCAAGTTCTCGAACGATGCGTCCAGCGAGGCGCACCGGTCCACCAGCAAGCGAAGGTCATGAGTCTTGGGTATCGCCGTCCCGCTGGAAGCGATAATGCCCTTTAGTGCTTTCTCGGCCGCCTGCTGACAGTGGTAGGACGCGATTGCTGTAAAGGGGGTGTCGCCCGTCATCAGCTTGCTTGCTGCGCGCAAGTCATCCTTCGCACGGGCGAGCCAAGCGTCAGCCTCGTGCTTGAGCGGGTCAGGCATCGAGGGGCCGTCCTTCGGTCAGGGCTCGATATAGCAGGGATGAGCGAACCGGATTGAGCTGTGCGATCTCGGCACGTGTCCGCACGATGACGTCGCAGGCCAGGGGCAGGCCGCGGAGGGCACGATGCACGCGCACCGCACGCTTGTGGGCCGCCTCGGCCGAATCGGGAACGATAATTAGAAGATCCACGTCACTCTCTTCGGTGGGCGTACCCCAAGCGTGAGAGCCAAAGAGGATGATCTGATCCGGGTTCAGTTGGGTGGAGATGCGTTTGGAGATCTCGTCCAGTACTTCCCTTGCCAACATGGTTTCTGCTCCGAATGTTTAGCGCGTGTTTCATCCTAGCACTGGTCGGCTGAAGCCGACTCTACAGCTGCTTAGGGCGTGGGTGTGGTCTTGACTCGGCCGCTACGGCGGAACCACTTGCCGGCGATCTAGCGGTGTGCTGCTGCTCCAAAAATGACGGCGTTTCGCTCGCGTTTGCCACGGCTAGGCGTCCATGAAAAGGTTGGCTCGCGACTGCGGTGCGGCATGGCCGGTGCGAACATAGGCGCACAGGTCTCGCGCGACGTCGTCAATATTGAAGCCGGACACCCGGATTTTCGCCGGGATGTCGCTGCCGCGGATGATGGAGCGTACATAGCCCTCGATGAACACGTTCTGCAGTACCTGCGTGTCTCCCAATTCGTAGAACGCAGCCATGCCCAGCACGTATTCGGCCTTCCTGAAATCCACGAACGAGATTGGGAGTAGTCCCGCTTGCAACAGCGGCAGGTTTGCGGCGAGGCGCGACGTGCGTTTGTTTCCGTTGGAAAACACCTGCAAATACGGGATGCGGGTCATCAGGTAGAAGGCTGCCTGCAAGGGGGGAAGCCCCTTTGCAGTCTCCACGATCTGCGCAAAGGCTTGGGCAATGTAGCCGGTTGCCGGCCGAAACGGCGGGCTATAGGCGGAGCGGCCCAGGCGCACGTCCTGATACTCGCGTGCTACACCCCGCTGCGGCGGCGGGAGGAAGTGGTCTGATGCCTCGACCTCGATCATGCCATGGTCGTCGGTCAGGAATGCCTGGATCTTGCATAGATTCTCGGTCGTCAGTTCGCGGTGCGACCACAGAAACTGGATGGCATTCTTGTGGTTCAGGATCAGCACGGCGTCTTCCACCGGCTTGTCCGGGTTGCGCTCACCGTACTCGACAAGAGCCTGAGTATCGATATTCGAGTAGGTGCTTCCTTCCAGGACCGATGATGCCCACGAAAAGTCGATCAGGAAGTCCGCGAGGAATTTTCTGTCCAGGGTTCGTGCCCGCGCTTGCAGGCGGGCAAGGCGGTCGGCCAGGTCGGGATCCAGCGCCGGGTCCGCTTGCAACAACGGCTCCTGGAAGCCAACCGTGGGTCGTGCCTGCCAGTCGGTTTCGAAGTAGCGCCGCACATCGTCAATGCCATACGCCGCAGCGGCCACATAGCGGACAGCGCGCCCCCGCCCCAGCACTTTGACGGCGCCCTCAAGTGCAAGCGCCTTCAGTCGTCGTCCGAGGGTGGATCGACTCAATTCCGGAAACTCGGCTTCCAGCGCCTCGGGTGTCAGGCCCGCAGGCCCCGCCTTGCGCAGCGCAACTGAAACAGCTTCGGGAGAGGGCTTGGTTGAGGGAAGCATGGTGACGAGATTAATCTTCTTTCAATGTATTGTTATATAAGAATAATCGTTGAATTGCGTCAATTTTGTGTCAGCTCGATGATAGCTCGTCATGAGGGGTGGCATGTACCTGGGTCCGGCGGTTCTGCAGGCCGGGTTACCGGCGGTCGGCTGAAGCCGACCCTACAAGTCGCCCGCCAGAGTCTTGCGGTCGATCTTGCCGTTGGGGTTGCGCGGCAACGGGCCGTCACGCACCTCGATACGCGCGGGCACCATGTAGGCGGGCATGCGGGTACGGCACTCGGCTTGCAAGGCGTTGACGTCGAGGATGCCACCGGGCGGCGCGGTGACGATGACCACGATCGCCTGCCCCAGGGTGTCGTGGGGCACGCCGAAAGCGGCGCATTCGCCGACCAGCTGGGTGGCGTAGAGGATCTCCTCGACCTCGGTCGGGCTGACCCGGTAGCCGGACGTCTTCATCATCTCGTCGCGGCGGCCGATGAAGTACAGAAAGCCTTCTTCGTCACGGCGCACGTTGTCGCCCGAGAACACCGCCAGCTCGGGGATGACCAGGCCGGCCTCGCGTCCGCCGACACCGGCCGGCAGGGGCTTGTAGCGCTCGGCGGTCTTCTCGGGGTCGTTCCAGTAGCCCATGCCGACCAGGGCGCCGCGCTGCACCAGTTCGCCGGGTTCGTTGGCGGCGCATTCGCTGCCGTCTTCACGCAGCACGAGGACTTCGGCATTGGGGATCGCCTTGCCGATGGAGTCCGGGCGGCGGTCCACCTCCTCGGGCGGTAGATAGGTGGCGCGAAAGGCCTCGGTGAGACCGTACATCAGGAAGGGTTTGGTGGCAGGCAGCATGGTGCGTAGCCTGCCGAGCGTTTCCAGCGGCATGCGTCCGCCGGTGTTGGCGATATAGCGCAGGTGTTCGGTGATGGTCGCGGACCACTGCAGTTGCGACAGCTGGATCCACAATGGCGGCACCGCGGTGAGGCCGGTGATGCGTTCCTTTTCCAGCGCCTTGAGAACGTCGCGCGGCATCAGGTAGTTCAGCAGCACCACGCGGGCGCCGGCATGGAAGGCGGTGGTGAGCTGCGAAAACCCGGCGTCGAAGGACAGCGGCAGGGCGGCGAGCAGGCTGTCGCCGGGGCGGTTTTCGAGGTACTGCGCCACGCTCTTGGCGCCCGCCACCATGTTGCGGTGCGACAGCACCACACCCTTGGGGCGGCCGGTGCTGCCCGAGGTGTACAGGATGGCCGCCATGTCGGTGTCGATGACGCGGTGGCCCGCCGCGGCTGGCGCGGCCAGCAGGTCGCGCCACCGGTGAACGGAGGCGCCGGACAACGCGGGGAGTGTTTCCGGGTCGCCGGTGAGCACCACGTGGCGCAGGTCGTGGCAGCTGCCCAGGGTGTCCTGCAATGCGGCGAAGCGCTCCGGGCTGGTGATCAGCACGCGCACATTGCAATCCTGCAGGATGTAAGCGACCTGCTCGGCCTTCAGAATCGGGTTCACCGGAACGAACACGCCGCCTGCCGCAGTCGCGCCGAAGAACGCGGTGACGGTTTCGATGCGTTTGTCCAGGTAGATGCCGACACGTTCCGAGCGGTCGAGGCCGAGTTGGCGCAGGCCGCCAGCGCAGGCCGTGATCGCCTGCGCGAGCTCGGCGTAGTTGCGGGTGTCGGCGGCAAAGCTGAGTGCGGCGGCGTGGGGCGCGCGCTCGGCCGCAGCGTGGATCAGGTGATGCAGGAGGTGGGTTGCATTCATTCTGTGCAAGGACTCGGTGTCGGCATTCGAAATGAGTGGCCGGAGTCTAACCGATGGCGCGTGACGCTTGTGCGGCACGGTGCTCGGCGCGTCTTGGTCAGGTTTTGCCGGTGACCAGTCGGCTTGCCTTGCGCGTGGCGCGCAGGGGCAGGTCGGCGAGAAATCGGACCAGCGCCACCAGGAAGGGCCGGGGATCGCTCAGGTCGAAATACACCCCGCGCAGCCGGTGTCCGAACAACTGTGCCGGCGCATTGCGCAGCAACCAGGCAATGGCGCCGGGATCACGTTCGCCGTTCAGCCACAAATGGGTACTGCGTTGCGCGGATGGCGGCAGGGCAGTGCCGGTGGTGGCGCGGTACTCGATCAAGGCCAGATTGACGCCGTTTGCCACGCACAGCTCGGCCCAGAAGTCGGTGCGGCCCACGGTGGGTTCGATCACCCAGTGCCGTCCGTCCGGATCCTGCTTGAGTTCGAGCGATACCGGTCCGGAAAGACTCAGCCCGTCGAAGAACCGCAATGCCAGCGCATGGACTTCGTCGTTGGGTTCCGGCACGGCAATGGTGGTGTGCCCCATGGGGCGCGAACGCAGCTTGCGGCCCTCGAAACGCGCAAGCACGCGTCCGGCGTCGAGATACAGCGCCGCAAAGCGGATTTGGGTGTCGTCGCCGGCGATGAACTCCTGCACGACCACCGGCATGCTCCGTTCCATGCGCGCGCGCGCGGCGACGAACGACTCTACCGTATCGGCGACCTGGGTCTTGAATGCGGATACCGGCCGGGTCGGCTTGGCGATCACCGGGAACTTGAGCATCGCCAACTGCTGCCGCGCTTCGTCGAAGTCGGTGAGCTGCAGGGATTTCGGATAGTTCAGGCCGACTTCCAGGCAGCGGGCCTCGATGCGATCCTTGCCCAGCAGCGGCACGAGCTTCGCCGCGGCGTGGGCCCAGCTCAGGTGGAAGTGTCGGGCAACGGCTTCGGCATGGCGCCCGATGACCTCGACCATACGATCATTGGTCAGCAGGAGTACCGGTTTTGCCGGATTCAGTGACGGAATCCGGAGTCCCAGCAGTGCTTCAATGAGCCCTTCGCCGTTTATGTCGGGCACAATGCGCACCTCGGCGCAGCGGGTTCGTACGCCGGGCATGGCAGGGTTGGCCTCCAGGGCCAGGACACGAATGCCCGCGCGGTGAAGGGTGCGAGCGATGCCCAGGCCGTGGGCACACAAGCCCACGACAACGGCGTAAGGTTGTTCGGTCGTGCTCGACATGCTGGATCCGAAGGTGCGTTCGTCGTATTTTGTCACGAGAGCGCAGAACGCACTTGCTTATAATTCATGCACAAGCGCTGGCGAAAGCAGACCGCCGGCCCAGGGAGTAGATGTTGAACATTCATGCAGAGATTCTGGCCATACTCGACGATATCCTCAGCCTGCAAGGGCGTGCGGCCGGCATGACGGCCGATACCCCGTTGCTGGGGGCCGTGCCCGAACTCGATTCGATGGCGGTGGTCGGATTGATCGGCGCCATCGAAGAGCGCTTCGAGATCATCTTCGATGACGACGAGATCGACGGGCAGACCTTTGCCACCGTCGGTTCGCTGGTCGAAGCCGTCCGCCTGAAAGTCGCCTGAGTTGCCGGTGTCGGCGCAGATTGAGGCTTTCCATCTGCACACGCCGGGCGGATTTCGCTTCTGCGTGGCGCGTACGCCCCCGCCCGATCGGTTGTGCCGGGGCACGATCGTTCACGTACACGCCTTTGCCGAAGAGATGAACAAGTCGCGCCATATGGTCGCGCTGCAGGCGGATGTGTGGGCACAGGATGGCTGGACCGTACTGCAGATCGATCTCGGGGGCTGCGGTGACAGCGAAGGCGACTTTGCCGACGCAAGCTGGGACGGTTGGCTGGAAGATGTTCGCCTGGCGTACGCATGGGCCGCGGCCCGGAACGACGGTCCGGTCTGGCTGTGGGGCTTGAGACTCGGCGCGCTGTTGGCAGCCGACGCGACGACCCGGTTCGGGCTGGACTGCGGGCTGTTGCTGTGGCAGCCGGTAGCCAGCGGCAACCAGCATCTGCAGCAGTTCCTGCGCATGTGGAAAATGGCCCAGGTGGTCGGCAAGGCGGCGGCGGACGACGAACTGCCCCCGCAGCAGCGTCTGGCGGCGGGTGAAACCGTCGAGATCGCCGGTTACGCGATTTCGCCGAACCTGGCGCGCGGGCTGGAGGCCTCTGCGCTCGCCGCCGTGGCGCCGGTGCACGGCGTGCATTGGTTCCAGTTGAGTCCGGCCGAGGCCGCGGCGCCGTCTCCCGCGTTCGCGCGTCTCGAGGGGCAGTGGGCGGCCGCCGGCGTGGATGCCCGTTACCACGCCGTGGTCGGGCCTTCGTTCTGGCAGGCGCAGGAGATCGAGGTCGCGCAGGCGCTGCTCGAGCGTTCGCGGCAGGTGCTGGCCGCGGACGAGGCGGTGCATCCGTGATGGCAACCGAGACCCCGCTGGTTTTTTCATGCGCTGCCGAGCCGATGGTCGGCATTGTGCACCTGCCCGAACGACCGGCGCGGCTTGGCGTGATTTTGATCGTCGGCGGGCCGCAGTACCGCGTCGGCAGCCACCGCCAGTTCGTGTCGCTGGCGCGGGCGCTGGCGACGGGGGGCTTCGCCTGCCTGCGTTTCGACTACCGCGGCATGGGCGACAGCGCCGCGCCCCAGCGATCCTTCGACGCCATCCACGACGACGTCGGCGCGGCGATCGACACGCTGCTGCAGGCCTGCCCCGGAGTGGACGGGGTGGTGCTGTGGGGGCTGTGCGACGGCGCCTCCGCAGCGCTGATGTATGCGCCGCAGGACCCGCGGGTGGCCGGCATCATCGCGCTCAATCCCTGGGTGCGCACCGAGGTCTCGCTGGCGGCGGCCCGCCTGAACCACTACTACAGGGGGCAGGTCCTGTCCGCGCGCTTCTGGAAGCGACTGTTCAGCGGCGAGGTTCAGCTCGCGCGCTCGGTTTCGGGGTTTGCGTCGGCGGTGCACAAGCGCCTGCGCGGGGCGGCCAGCACGCCAGTCTCGGTAGGCACCCCGGTGTCGTTCATCGACCGCATGGGGATCGGGTGGCGGCGGATGCGCGGCAAGGTGCTGGTCGTATTGAGCGGCAACGACCTGACCGCGCGCGAGTTCGCCGATTTCTGTCGGGCACGGCCCGAGTGGCAGGCGGCAGTGGCGCCCGGGCCGAACTTCGTCGAGATCACCGACGCCGATCATACGTTCTCCACGCGCGACTGGAAGCACCGTGTGGAGCAGGCGACGCTCGACTGGCTGCGTTCCCGTCTTGTGGTAGCCGATTCGCCTGCGCGCGGTGTCGTGTCGGCGGATGTGCAGGCAATGCAATTTCAGAGGTCAGCATGAGCACCAGCGGTCTTGTCAGCGTCGTTATCCCGGCCTACAACGTCGGCCCGCAAATCGCCGAGGCGATCGACAGCGTGCTGGCGCAGGACTACCCGCAGATCGAACTGATCGTCGTCGATGACGGCTCCAGGGACGATACCGCCGACGTGGTCGCCACCCGTTACCCGCATGCGACCCTGATCCGCAAGGCCAACGGCGGCGCGGCGACGGCGCGCAACGCCGGGATTCGCGAGGCGCACGGCGAGTTCATCGCCTTTCTCGACGCCGATGACATCTGGCTGCCGGGCAAGCTCAGCGCTCAGGTCGCGTATTTTCGCGCCCATCCCGAGGTCGGCATGAACTGTACCGGCTTCGCGCAGTGGGTTTCCGACGAGAACGGCGTGTTCCCCGATCCGCTGACGGTGATCCCCGAGCAGGGCGATCTCGCCGTCGATGCGATCGACACCGAGTTGTCCGGCTGGATCTACCACAAGCTGTTGCTGCGCAATTTCGTGTGGACCACGGTGGTGATGATGCGCCGTTCGCTGATCGACAAGGTCGGCCTCTACGACGAGAGCTACCGTCTCGGGCAGGACTACGAATACTTCCTGCGCGCCTCGCGCGAAACCGAAGTCCACCGCCTGTCGCGCGCCTATGCGCTGTACCGGCAGCATCTGGGCAGCGCCACCGCGCGCGGAATCGACTACAACTACGCCGCGCGGATCGTTCGCAAGGCGCGGGATGTCTGGGGCCTGGCAAGTCCGAATGGGGAGCGGATTTCGGAGAAGGAATTCCAGGACCGCATCCACAAGATCCATTTCATGTGCGGATACCGCTTCTACCAGCGCGGCAACGCGGCAACGGCTTTCAGCGAGTTCAAGCTGGCGGTGAAGGAGAAGCCGCTGCATCTGAAGTCGTGGGCGTATGCGGCGGTGGCCGGTGCACGTGCCATTTTTGAGTAGTGCACTCTTGCTGATCCGGGCTCGTCGAGCACCGACATGTGGCGGGGAGGGCCGGTCGCATATGGGGGCGTTTTGGGGGTACTCGGTGAGCGTGTGCAGGGACCTGTTTTTTGTTGCGATCCTCGGATTCAGTCTCGCATTCGGGCCTGGCGTACGGGCCGGTGAAGGCGGTGATCTCGGCGAGTCGGCCTTGGGCAGAATCGCTGCGACACTCGAGCCTGGCGACTTCGTGGAGGTCGACACAATCCTGCCGTCGGGCATGACGAACCTGTCCGATCTGTTCCGTGTCCGCGACGACGACGGTCGCACGCTTGCTATCGATGGATGGACCGATTCGGCACATTGGGACCCGCAACGGAAGCGCACCTTCTTCATCGGCATGCGCAAGTACAAACGCTTCATCTCCTACGGGGTGCCGACGAATTCGTGGCAGGAGCTGGGCTGGGCGGGCGAGCCGCCGCCAAAGCTGGAGAAGTTCGGGCATGTCTATGGTCGTACCGCCCTGGACTGGAAGCGGGGTCATTACTACTGGCTGTCGCCCGGTCGGATCCTGAACCGTTACCGGATCGACGACGCGCGTTGGGAGGCGATCCCCGGCATCGCGCTGGGCGGCCCGATCTCGATGGAGTGGCACGAGAAGCTCGACATGCTGATTGCGATCAATCGGGGGCACCAAATGGTGAGTTTTCGCAATGGCGAACTGAAGCCCCTGGGCGAGTCGGCGGTTGACGGCTATCACTCGGTCGGGCGTTACAACCGAAAACGTGGGGATATGCTGTTCGCCGGCGGCAATGAATCGCCTCGAAAGCTGGAACTGATCGATGCCGCGGGTAAAGTCCGCAGATTCAAGGATGCGCCGATCGACATTTCCATCAAGAACACCTCGCTGACCTACGACCCGCAGTCCGGAAACTACCTGTTTGTGCTCCGGACGCAGCGCCAGATCCACGAGTTCGACCCGGACCGAGACCAATGGCGACTGGTCCGGGAATGGAGCAGTGCGGATTGGCCATTCGGGAAGTACGGGTTCTACACACCAGTGGTGATCGACGAACTGGGTGTCCTGTTCTGGCAGTCGGAAACGGGTAACCGGGTCTATCGGCATCGCAGTGCCTTCGTCCGGGGCGAGCGTTAGTCAGCGCCGGCCTTTTTCCGTTTGATATCTGGATCATCGTTTCTATGTTCGGAGTCGTGATTCCCTACTTTCAGCGTCGGAGCGGCGTACTCGTCAATACGCTGCAGTCCGTCGCGCAGCAGGATGTCGGCGTGCCGGTCAGCGTGGTGATCGTGGATGACGCTTCGCCAGTGTCCGCGGAGCAGGAGCTTGCCCAGGTCCAATTCCCGTCGAACTTCAGCGTTCGGGTGATCAGGCAGGACAATGCCGGACCGGGTGCGGCGCGAAACAGGGGAATCGACGCGCTCGCGGATGCCGACTATATTGCTTTCCTCGACTCCGACGATTGGTGGGAACCCTATCATCTGAGCTCCGCACTGAACGCGTTCGAACATGGCTTCGACTATTACACCGCTGAAACGGAAGAGGCCGGATCGGGCTTCAGATATCTCGCCAGTTTCTTCAAGGACGGCCTTCCGCTTCGGCAGCTGGATTTTGCGCCCTGGGCGTACGAGTTGGCTGACCCGCTCATCGATTTCACCGTCGCCGGGCCGATTTCCACGTCCAGTACATTTGTTGTCAGAAATGACCTGATTGGCGACACGCGGTTTGATCCTGCCCTTCGTACCGCGGGCGAGGATGGCTTGTTCCGAACCATGCTCGCCGCGAAGTCGCCTCGCACGCTGGTTTCCACCAGGGTTGACGTGATTCTCGGCAAAGGTGTGAATATCTTCACGGAGGGCGGATGGGGTGAACGATCCGCGACGATGCGCTCGATCTTCTTCCTCAAATCCAGATTGCTCATGCGCCCCTTGGTCGATCGCTTTCCGATTGCGAAGGAGAAACTGGAGAGATCGATCGTTAACGCCAGGGTTGAAGTTTGGCGCAGCGGGCTTGCCAATGTCAGACGTGGTGATTTTCCGCTATACGCCTTTATGGATGTTTGTGTGACAGACCCGCTGTTGCTACTGAGTGTGCCTCAAGCACTGAGAACCGTGCTGCGTGGCGCGCGTGGCTAGATTTTCCGGACGCTGGTTTCACGGGCTTGCGAGCACGGAACTCGACCGGCTAGTCGTGGGTAGCAGGCAGATCCAATATGAGCGCGGGCATCGCCGCGCCTTCTCGTACGACACTCGGCGGCAGTGCGTGGGCGGTACCACCCGGAAGGCTGGACGAGATGTGCACGCAGGTGCTGCCGTTTCGGTCTGGCGTATCACGTCCCGTGTCACCCTCTCGGATCACGGTGTGGCCTGAGGGGTTCAAACAGACAAGCTGCACGCTTGCGCTGATTGCGATATGTCGAGAAACGGCAATGCCGTCGATATGTGGAGCGATCCCCAGCGTCAGTTCACCGATGCTTGGTGCTTCAGTACTCCGTACCAATGCCGCGCGACGACCAAGACGGCCGCCGAGGAGTCTCCAGTCGATGGTGGCGAGCAATTGCTGCAGGAAGCCACGTGGCGCAGGGCGGAAGAGCGCCCGTGCCCGGCCCGCCAGCCGGAACGTCGGAGCACCGTCGATCAGCTCGACCATGACCGAGTCGAACTGATCGAGCGCCACGATCTCCGCGCCTGACTTGAATATCGGCGTCCAGCCTGCAAGCGCTGGGGTTTCGATGAGTCTCGCTTGTGTCACCCGGATGGCCGGTGCGACGAGTGGCGGGCCATCGGCGATGCGCAGGTGGGCGATCGAGCCGCCGGCGTAGCGGAAGTCGGCTTCGGTGCGGCTGTAGGACTGGGGCGGTTGCCCGCTGGTCGAGATCAGTGCGTTGAGACCGTTTGGCGCGCGCAGGTAGGCGAGCCCCGCTGCTTCGTCGTGGAAAAAACCGGTACGTGCAGCGTTCCAGCGGGTGTCGCGGAGCGATTCGGGGATGGGGCGGGTCGCACGCAGATGCAGTGCAATCCCCGTGACGGCCGCCGCCCACGCGTTGTACACCGAAAGGTGCATGTAGCTGTCCCAACTCGCCGTGCCCGATTCGTGGCCCGCCGGATTGAGCCACAGGAAGCCGTCGGTGCGGCGCTGTGCCGCCAGGCGCTGGCACAGGGCGCGTACCGGCTCGTCGCCGTTGCCGTGTTCGACCCCCATCAGCACCAGCGCTGCGATCAGGCACCCGTCGCCGAACAAGGCGTGCGTACTGCGCCCGAATCCGCCTGCGTAACCGGCCGGGTCCCAGCAATGGACGAGCCAGTCGAGCAGCCGGCGGGCATGGCGGGCCAGTTCGGCGTCGTCGTGAAGCCAGCATGCGAGCGCGGCCAGGAACAGGGCCTTGTGATGATAGGCGAGGGGCGTCGAGAAGCCGGTGCGGGGATGGGCGGGAAAGTCGATGAAGGCACCCTTCTCGGTGGTCCAGCGGGTAAACAGGGCGGACAGGCGCCGCGCTTCGGATTTCCGCTGCGCGGGTGGCGCTTCGATCAGGCGGCAGGTCTGGGCAAGCAGGGTCCAGTTGTTGGAGGGGTAGTTCCGGCGCAGCGCGCAGCGGCTCAGCCCTTTGTCGATCAGGGTGCGATCGTGCTCCTGGCCGTCCGCGCCGGCGCGCACGACCTGCAGGAGCAGCAGCATAAGACGATTGAACGGGAGGTGCCCGATCTGGTGCTCGTCGATCGCGAGCCAGGCCAGCAGCGCCTGCCGCCCCTGGGCCCTGGCCTGCGGTGCGCCTGCGGCGAGCGCGAGCGCGGCCGCGGTGTTGCCGTAGTGATCGGGCGGGGTGGGCTGTTGGTCCTCGGTGTCGAACAGGCCGTTGTCGGCACGGATATGGTCGCGCAGGGCAGTGTTGAGCCCGTCGAGCAGGGTCTGAAGTTCCGCCGTCATCGCCCGAGCTAGCCGCCTGCGCTGTGTGGCTGGATGAGTGTGCGCAACAGGCGCAGGGCGAAGCGGGTGGGCGTCTTGTCCCACGGGGTGAAGCGCGGCAACTGGTAGATGTCGCTGTGGCGATCGGCTGCAGCGGGGCGGGTCGATACCGCGGCATCGAAACCGCATTCGGGCACCATGGCCACGTGTTCGTCGCCGTAGTCCTTCGCTGGCCTGCCATTGGGATAGGCAAAGACCCGGATCGGTGTGCCCAATAGCGCTTCGAGTGCGTCCTTGCCCAGGCGGATGTCCGCGCGCGCATCGTCCGGTTGCTGTCGGGCCAGGATCGGGTGGGCGTGGGTGTGGCCCCCGATCTCCATGCCCGCCGCGTGGAGGGCCTTCAGTTGCGCGCTGCTCATCATCAGGTTGGTGGGCAGCCGGATGGCGAAATCCGCAGCGAGTCTTTCCGCCGCCGGAAGCCGCTGCTCGGGAGCCTGATACTTGAAGTGGCCAAGCAGTTTGCCGACCAGCGCCTGTCGATCCGCGGCGGTGGTGAGGGTGACGTGGCCGAGCCCCGCGGACGACAGGTCGCAGGGGCCGGCGGGCAGGCCCTTGGCGACCTCGATCAGGGTGTCGTTGAACATCCGTCCGCCATCCAGATAGGCGGTGGCGATGAAGAAGGTGGCGGGAACGCCCGCCGCGTGGAGGATGGGCAGCGCGAGCGTGTAGTTGTCGGCGTAGCCGTCGTCGAAGGTCACGCATGCGGCGCGCGCCGGCAGCGTGCCCGCACTCAGGCGCTGTGCGGCCTCGCGCAACGGGAGAACGTTGAAATGCCGTGCCAGCAGTTCCATCTGCCAGCGAAAGGTAGCGGCGTCCGGATCGCCGGAGCGGAGCGGGTCGGGTTCGGGCAGGACACGGTGGTAGATCAGGATGGACAGTTTGCCCCGGCGTCCCGCGGGAGACGCCAGCGAAAGTGCGGTCCGCAGGCCGCGAATGGTGGGGACGTGGGAGGTCATGCACGCTCCTGCATTCGGGTGCCGGCCGCAGGCTCGATGCCGGCCAGATCGACACGGCAGATGATGTGGCGGAACTTGCCGTTGGCCTCGGGCGGGATCTCCGTTACCTGACGAATGTCGACCTGCACCGCATTGCCGAGCAGCGCGCGGACATGCGCACTCAGCCGATCCGAGATGAGGGTGGACAAGGGTGCATCGAGGGCCAGCAGGATGCTGACGAGCTGTTGCGATTCCTGGATGACGCGATAGGCCCTGAGGCCGTCGATCTCGCGAAGGGCGTGGTTGACCGCGCTGCCGTGGATCCAGCTGCCGTCGATGGCGACCAGGCCGTCGTTGGCGCGCCCGCTGATGGACTCGATCAGCGGGAGGCCCCGGCCGCAGGCGCACGGGGTGGCGGACAGGGTGCCGCGGTCGCCGGTGCGATAGCGGATGAAGGGGAACTCGGGGCCGGCAAGGTTGGTGACGACGATATCGCCTTCGGTGCCCGCCGGGACCGGAGTGCCCGACTCGTCGACGATCTCGACCAGGACTTCCTCCGCGGTGATGTGGAGCCCCCCGTGCGGGCATTCGCGGGCGATGAAGCCGGCGTCGCGTGCGCCGTATTCGTTGGCGACCCCGCAGCCGAACACCTCGGTGATCACCTGCCGCCATTCCGGGCGCAGTACTTCAGAGGTGCAGAAGGCGACCCGGACGCCGACGTCGTCCATCGCGAGGCCGCGCTCGCGCGCACGGAAGGCGATCCGCGCCAGGGCCGACGGGTAGCCGAACAGCATGCGTGGCCGGAATGCACGCATTTCGGTCAGGATTCGGTCGATGCGTTCCGGGTTGAGATCGCGGGCCGGTACCAGGCGGGAGCACAGCAGGCGGTCGCGGATATCGCGCAGGCGATCCTGGGCGGCGGTTTCGAGCGCCGAGCCCCAGAGGACCATCTCGCGGTCGCCGATGTCGACATCCCACCAGCGGGTGGCGCGCCACTTGGCGGCGATGTCGAAGCTGATCCGATGGCGGCCGAGCAGAAAACTCAGTGGTTCTCCCGACGAGCCGCTGGTGCTGTGGCGCGCAAGCGGGCCTGCCCCCGCGGCACGCCATCGGTCCTGGTTGTCCCGGATGAGCGCCTTGTCGACCAGCGGCAGGGCTGCCAGGGCTGCTGGGGTGCAGAAGTCCCTGGTCTCGAGTCCGTTGATGCGGAAGAGTTCCTGGTAGAAAGGCACCGTTGCCGACACCATGGCAAGCAGGTCGCGCAGTCGTGCCATCTGCAGGTCCGCGAGCTGTTCCGGCGAAAGCCACTGGCTACGCTCGATGCTGCGAAGGATCGCCGTCGTGTCGTGGCCTTTGAGGCGCTCGTGCAGCGGGAACAGGAATTTGCTGGCGAGGCGCGTGTAGGGGCTCATGAGGGGCGGGGAAAGCGATTCATATGGCCTGACGATGGCCTGCGCCGGTTCACAGGACGGTCGTTGATTTCGGGCTATTGTATGATGGTCTCCGGTCCGTGCGGGCGTGGATAAGTACCCGGCATGGAGAGTGTGTCTTACGAGATGAGCCTTGCGACGATGAATATTGTTCGATCTCTGGGTAGCTGTCTGCTCCCCCTGCTACTGATGGCTTCGCCGCTGGCGGCGCTTGCCCAAGGCGCCGCTTGTGGCAATCCGTTCGATGCCAGTACCGGCCCCTGGGATTACCGAACCACATCGCAGGCCCAAAGGCGTGTCGTCGAGAATCGCCACTTTACTGCCGATGTGCGGATGATGAGGCGGGGTAACTCGACCAAGAATCTGGCCGGTGACATCGCGTATACGCTCAGGGTGCTGCCGAACCACCATCAGGCGCTGATGACGATGGGTGACTGGTCGCTGAAAACCCGGAGCAACCCGCCGCCGGACGGGCAATACACCGTCGAGTGCTGGTTTGACCGGGCAGCCCGGTTCGCTCCCGATGATGCGATGGTGAAAGTGGTGTTCGGCACCTATCTGGTCAAGCGCGGCAAATCCCAGGACGCGATCGAACAGTTCGAGGCGGCGTTGGCGCAGGCGGGCGACAACGCGAATGTGTATTACAACCTGGGTCTGGCCTATGTCGAGCTCAAGCAGTACGACAAGGCGCTGGAGAACGCTCACGCGGCGTACCGGCTCGGGTTTCCGCTGCCCGGGCTGAAGAATCTGCTGACCAGGGCGGGCGCATGGCGGGAGCCGGCACCCGCTGCCGCCGAGGCATCGAATGTTGTCGACTGAGGTCCTGTTTCGACGTGGGAGGGGCCGTCGTGATACGAGGCCCGGTCCTTAATAGCGCAAGAGCGAACAAGCTGATGCCGATCAGCGCCAGGGTCGCAGGTTCCGGTACAGCGGCTGTAGTCGCGAAGTCGGCGACGCCGGAAAAAGAAGCAATGTCGCCATAGGGACCGGCTGCCAGAGCTTCGCCGATACCGACGCCATTGACAGCGAAATCCGCGAAAGTGGGCTTGTAGATCCAGATATCCCCGGTGAGGTCGTGGACCACTCCCATGAAGGCGCCGAGGCCATCCATGTAGTTCCACTTGCCATACACGCCGGTAAACTTGGAGCCGGCAAGGGTGGGGCCGGCTGCCTGCGGGAACAGTCGCTCGACGGTCCAGCCTGTGGGGCCCAGTACGGGGGGTGGGCGTAGCACCCACAACTCGTTCGTTCCGGACCATAGGTAGTAAGCATCGGTGACCGGATCGTAATCCATACCGAAGTGCGCGGTGAGCGGTAGCGGATCGCCGAGCAGGGATTGCGGGTGGATGTAGACGAGTTTGTTGGTGGCCCCCGCGGCGTTGAGGTCCCAGTACATCAAGGATTGAAACGCCGTCTTGACATAACTGTCAGTGTCCGGGTTATAGATGAGATGCCCGGTCTTTGCAGTGCGCATGAATACGTTCCGGGTCGAGTCGTAGGCGCCGACCCCCGTGCCTGCATATGTCTTGCTGCCCGTGATCCCGACCAGTTCCCACTGGTCCTCGGCCGGGTCGAGGCTGTTGACCGTGTATTTGAACAGCCGGCCCAGCGCGCCGTTGCCGTTCTCGGCAACGAAAACAACGTCCTTGCCATTGATCGTGGTCGCAGCGCTCGCACCCCCCTGGAGGCTCCGCGGCCCGACGTAGCCCGCCGCCGTCTGGATCGACTGGCGGTTTTCCCACATGTTTCCGCCAACGACGTTCGGGAACGTTGCCGGTCTGACCTGGGAGCCGGTCAGGCCGCCAACCTTGTTCGGGTCTCCCTTGCTGGCATCAAAGAAATAGGGGCCTGCGCGTGTAATGCCGTCGTCCCGTGCGTACTGGAGGCCGTTGCCCGGATAGGCATTGCCGCCGATCACCGCAAGGCGGTTTACCCCGGGTAAATAGACGACATTGTCAAACGTTTCTCCGGAAATGGGGGCGTGATCGGCTCCGTCAACGGTTTTCCAGTGCTTTTTCCCAGTCGCGGTATACACGTAGGTGATGGCACTCGGCAGGGAAAGCCGCTCCCAGTTCAGGGTCGACGCTGTCCACCGGTAAACTTCGTTCCCCGAGTAGGTTCCGTTGTCTCCTCCCCATATGTAGAAGTCCCCGGTGTTTGAGTCGTAACCCCCTCCGCTCCATGCGCTCATGACATATCGAGGACTCCCTGTCCCAGGGGAGGACCGTTGGGCGGTCGGGGTCCACACGTTCTGGAATTGGTTCTGATTCACCCTGAGCCAGGTGCCTGCCTCCTGGGCCTCGATCATGTCTACCAACGCACCTTCCACAGGATAGCTAAGGGCGACCGCGGGGGAGAGCAGGCCGAGCAGGGCAGCCAGGGGGAGCCTGCCTTTGGATACTGGAAAACGGTACATTTTGGTTCTCCCCGAGGAGTGATACCTGAAGGGCACGGCTACATGAGAAGTGAATGTCCCTGCACTCCTATCTCTAGCATTACGAAATCGCTTATTCCAGTGATTTGTGCGCGTCCTCTGGAACCCGTTTTGGGTCGGTCAGAAACCGTGTCTTGCCGGCGAACGCCTATGCGTTCAATCGGGGGGCTTCGCTCTCCGGGAAGCAAAAAATGCACGGCGACCGAAGAAAAAGCTTGAGTACCTCGCGATACTGTTCCTAGAATGGCTCACGAAAAGAAGACTGGTTGTCATATACCGGCATGCCTTCGGGCCAGAATCTCAGTGGTTCCGTAGTCGAGGGCTTTCAAAGGGGGCGACAAGGATGAGCTTGACGGCGGTTGCGGCCAGATTGCCTGGCCAGGGTGTAGCTGACGGCGCGCTTGCGGGGCGGATCAGTCTGTTCAACTACCTGCTCGTGGTCGCTCAGCTCGGGCTCCTGCTGTTGCTGCTGCGTCAATTCCAGATCGAGTCGGCCGCCTTCCTGCGCCTGGCGATGCTGGCCTTTGGCGGCTTTGCGATTCATGCATGGTTGCCCTTGCGTCTGCGTCTGCCGTTTTTCGTGATCCTCAGTCTGGCCGGAATCGGCATCGTCATGGGGGGCGTGAACGCGGCGTGGATGGTGGCGATCGGCTTAGTTTTGATCGGTATCTGCCACCTGCCCGTGCCCTTTTTCTGGCGCGGAGCGCTGCTGGTGGGCGCGGCGGGCGTCCTTGTGCTGCAACGGGCGGGCCATCTGCCGTTCCCGTGGTCGGACGCGATCTGGCCGATTCTAGGCGCGATGTTCATGTTCAGGCTGATCGTGTATTTCTACGATCTTCGCCATGACAAGACGCCGACCTCCCCCGTGCAGTCGCTGGCGTACTTCTTCATGCTGCCGAATGCCTGCTTTCCGCTGTTTCCGGTCATCGACTACAAGACCTTCCGCCGCAACTATTTCGACGACGACGCCTACCGTCTCTATCAGGTCGGCGTCGACTGGATGGTGCGCGGGGTCATCCACCTGATCCTGTACCGCATCGTCTACTACTACCTGACGCTGGCGCCGCATGAGGTCGCCAACCCGGCCGAGCTGGTTCAGTACCTGGTGTCCAATTTCATGTTGTACCTGCGCGTGTCGGGTCTGTTCCATCTGATCATCGGCATGCTCTACCTGTTCGGTTTCCGCCTGCCGGAGACGCACAACCGGTACTTGCTCGCCTCGAGCTTTACCGACTTCTGGCGGCGCATCAACATCTACTGGAAGGAGTTCATGCAGAAGGTCTTCTACTATCCGGCGGTGTTCAAGCTGCGCAAGCTGGGTACGACGAAGGCGCTGGTGATCGCCACCCTGTATGTCTTTTTCATGACCTGGTTCCTGCACGCCTGGCAGTGGTTCTGGCTGCGCGGGACGATGCTGCTGGTGGCGCAGGACATGTTGTTCTGGGGCATTCTCGGCGTGCTGGTGGTGGCCAACTCGCTGTACGAGATGAAGCATGGCCGGGCGCGCAGCCTCGGCGCGCCGGTGCGCACCTGGCGTACGACGGCCACGCTGGTGTTCAAGACCTATGCGACGTTCTGGTTCATCTGCGTGCTGTGGTCGTTCTGGACGACGGAGTCGCTGAGCGCGTGGGCGTCACTGTGGTCGGCGCTGGGCGGCCAGTACACGATCGGGATGCTGCTCTATCCGTCGCTCGTGCTGGCGGTGATCGTGGTCGGCAGCATTCCGCGCGATTCGGTACGCAACGTGCGCGCCTCGACGCAGGACGATCGGACCTGGATGCGGAGCCGGCTCGCCACCGTGGTGGCCCTGGTGGCACTGCTCGCGGTCAGCGTCGAGGGGCTGCATTCGCAACTCGGCAGGGAGTTCGGCACCTTCGTGCATTCCCTGCGTTCGGGGCAATTGAGCCGGCTCGATACCGCCCAGCTGGAGCGCGGCTACTACGAGAATCTGCTGTCGGTCGATCGCTTCAACTCCCAGTTGTGGGAGGTGTACATGAACAAGCCGAAGAACTGGCTCGATGTCGAAAGCACCAATCTGAAGCACTTTGTGGGGGGCTTTGCGCAGACCGAGCTGATTCCGTCCTTCGTTCAGACCACCAAGCATGGCACGGTCAGCATCAACCGCTTCGGCATGCGGGACCGCGACTACGAGGCACTGCCTGCCGCCGGAACCTTCCGTGTCGCGCTGCTGGGGGCGTCGTCGGTGATGGGATGGGGGGTCGGCGACGGTCAGACCTTCGAGGCGCTGATCGAGGAGCGGCTGAACAGCGAGTGGACGGGGGGCGCCATTGCCCGTTACGAGCTGCTCAACATGGGGGTGCCCGGCTATCAACCGCCGCAACAATTGGTGATGGCGGAGAAGGCGGTCGGCTTTCAGCCCCATGCGATCTTCTATGTGGCGACCGGGCGCGAGATCTCGCGGGCCGTCGCCTATCTCGCCGAAGCCAGCCACAAGCGCATCGACATTCCCTACGAGGGGCTGCGCGACATTGCCGGCAAGGCTGGCGTCACCGCCGGGATGCCTGAGGACGACGCCCGCAAGCGCCTGGCTCCCTACGGTCGCGAGGTGCTGGCCTACGTCTATGGGCGTATCGCCGACGAGGCGCGCCGGAACGGCAGCGTGCCGGTGTGGATCTTCCTGCCGCAGGTCCGGGAAGGCAGCTGGCAGGAGGAGACGCCGGAAACGGTCGCCATCGCCGAGGCTGCAGGCTTTGTGCCGATCAGCCTGGAGGACATCTACAAGGGGCGCAACATCAACGAGATCCGGCTCGCCGAATGGGACGATCACCCCAATGTGGCCGGCCACCAGTTGATCGCGGAACAACTCTTTGGGGGCCTGGCCGACAGGCGCGAGGCCATTTTCGGGTCCGCCCGACGCTGATTGATCTGACTGTGAGGCAATGATGGATATGAGCATGGACTTCGGGACGGCGGTCAAGAACTACATCCTCGAGGAGTTTCTGCCGGGCGAGAACCCCGACGATCTGACCGAGGATCTGCCCCTGATCAGCGGAGGCATCCTCGATTCGATCGCGACCCTGAGGATGGTCCTGCACTTTGAGGAACAGTACGGCATCGTGCTCGAGGCCCATGAGGCCGACAAGGAGCATCTCGATACCATCCGCAGCATTGCCGCGCTGCTCGCATCGAAAGTGAGGTAGCGCCAACATGGCCTCGTTGCGCTCGCTGCATCATTACTTCGGCGACTCGGTCGCCCTTCATCCCTCGCGGACCGCGGTGGTGGAACCGGGTCGGGGTTCGATCAGCTATGCGCAACTCGGTACGCTCTCCGAACGCCTGCGCGACCGCCTCGTCGCCGTCGGGGTTCGACCGGGTGATCGCGTCGGCATGTATCTGCGCAAATCGATCGATGCGGTGGCAGCGATCTACGCCATCCTCAAGGCCGGCGCTGCCTATGTGCCGGTGGATCCCGATGCGCCGCCCAGTCGCAACGCCTACATCATGCACAATTGCGCGGTGAAAGCGGTGGTGATGGAGAGGCGCTTCGAGGACCGCTTCGCAACCGAATTCTTCGGACTGGGGGAACAGCCCTTGCCTTCGCTGCTGCTGCTCGACGGGGCGGGAGGCGGAGGTCCGCTCGAGTCCTTGCTCGACGAGGCCGATGTGCAGTCTCCGGTCGCGGAAACGGCGAACGCGGAGCCGCAGGCGGATGATCTTGCCTACATTCTGTACACGTCCGGGTCGACCGGGAAACCCAAGGGCGTAATGCTCACCCACGAGAATGCGGTGAGTTTCGTGGACTGGTGTTCCGAGGTGTTCGAGCCGCAGGCCGACGACCGCTTCTCGTCGCATGCGCCGCTGCACTTCGACCTGTCGATCCTCGACGTCCACGTTGCCCTCAAGCATGGGGCGACGCTGGTCCTGATTCCCGAGGAGAGGGGCAAGGACGCCCTCCATCTGGCAAAGCTGATCGCCGAGGAGAAGATCAGCATCTGGTATTCGGCGCCTTCCATCCTCAGCCTGATGGCGCAGTTTGGCGACCTTGGCAGCCACGACTGCTCGGCGCTGCGGCTGGTGCTGTTCGCCGGCGAAGTGTTTCCGGTCAAGCATTTGCGCACGCTGTGCGCGCAATTGCCGACGCCGCGCTATTTCAATCTCTACGGTCCCACCGAAACCAATGTATGCACCTACTACGAGGTGCGGCCGCCGGTGCCCGAGACCCGTACGGCGCCCTATCCGATCGGCAAGGTGTGCGAGCATCTGCGCGGAAAGGCGGTCGACGAGCACAACGTGGTGGTGCAGCCGGGCGCGGAGGGCGAGTTGTGCATCACCGGGCGGGGCGTGATGCAGGGCTACTGGTCGTTGCCGGAGCGCACCGCGGAGAGCTTTCTGGTCGATGAGGACGGCACGCGCTGGTACCGGACCGGCGACATCGTGGTGCAGGAGGGGCCCGATGGCGACTACATCTATCGCGGCCGACGCGACCGCATGGTGAAGCGGCGCGGCTATCGGGTGGAGCTGGGCGAGATCGAGGCTGGCCTGTACCAGCATCCGCTGGTCGAAGAAGTGGCGGTGGTCGCGCAGCCGGACCCCGAGGCGGGGGTGCGCATCACCGCATTCCTGAGCAGCAAGGGCGCAGGCAAGGCCTCGCTGATCGAACTCAAACGCTTCTGCTCGGAACGGATGCCGCTGTACATGATCCCCGACCGGTTCACCTGGCTCGACGGACTGCCGAAGACGTCCACCGACAAGACCGATTACCAGCAACTGAAGGGATTGGCCTGATGGATTTCGCCTACTCCGACGAGCAGAAACAGCTACGCGACAGCACGATCAAGTTCGCCCGTGGCAGCCTCAATGCCCATGTTGTCGAACGCGATCGCGAACAGGTGTTCTCGCGGGAGTTATGGCGCGAATGCGCGACGATCGGTATCCAGGGGTTGCCGGTACCCGAAGAGTATGGCGGAACGGGGCTCGATGCCCTGTCGTGCGCGATCGTGCTGGAAGCCCTGGGCTACGGGTGCAAGGATGGCGGCTTGGTGTTCTCGCTGTGCGCCCATGTGCTGGCCTGCGTGGTGCCGGTGTGGCGCCATGGCAGCGAGGAGCAGAAACGCCGTTATCTTCCCGGGCTGTGCAACGGCGAGCTGGTCGGTGCCCACGCGATCACCGAACCGGGTTCCGGGTCCGATTCGTTCTCGATGCGCACCCGTGCCGAGCGCTCCGGCAACGGCTGGCGGATCAACGGCAGCAAGACCTTCATCTCCAACGGCCCGGTCGCGGACGTGGCGGTGGTTTTTGCCGTCACCGAGCCGGACAAGGGCTTTCACGGCGGCGTCACCGCGTTCCTGATCGACCGCGCGACCCCCGGTTTCTCCGCGGGGCAGAAATTCGACAAGATGGGACTGCGCACTTCCCCGGTCGGGGAACTCGTATTCACCGACATGGAGGTGCCTGACTCCGCCGTTCTCGGCCAGGTTGGCGGTGGTTCGGCGGTGTTCGCCACGGCGATGGACTGGGAGCGCTGCCTGCTGGTCGCCAGCCACGTCGGCACCATCGAGCGTCTGCTCGAAACCTCGATCGCCTACGCCCGCACGCGCAACCAGTTCGGCCAGGCGATCGGGAAGTTCCAGGCGGTCGCGCACAAGATCGCCGACATGAAGGTGCAGCTCGAAGCAGCCAGGCTGCTCGCCTATCGTGCCGCCTGGCGTCTGGAGAACCTCAGGAATGCGTCGCTGGATGCCGCCATGGCCAAGCTGATGGTGAGCGAAACCCTGCTCAGGACCGCGCTCGAGACGGTCCATGTGCACGGCGGCTATGGCTATATGGTCGAGTACGAGGTCGAGCGCGCACTGCGTGATGCGGTCGGCAGCACCATTTATTCAGGCACCTCCGAGATGCAGCGCAACATCATCGGACGCTGGCTCGGGCTGTAGGGTTCGAAGAATAACCCGACGGTGCCCGAGCCGAGCGAGGCGAACGGCTGGTGCACCTGTCTCAGTCCTGTCACGACGGGAAACCCCGGTACTAAACCCGGGTTCCAGAAATGCGCATGGCCTCGTCGTCGCGTAGGGATGTGTTGAAACGGCACCGGCGGTCAGCCGCAATCACTTGCTCTTGATCATCGTCCCCACGCCGTGATCAGTGAGAATCTCAAGCAGCAAACAGTGTTCCACGCGGCCGTCGATGATGTGCACCGACTTCACGCCATTGCGCGCGGCGTCGAGCGCCGAGCCGATCTTGGGCAGCATACCGCCGGACAGGGTGCCGTCGGCGACGAGGTCGTCGATCTGGCGCGGGGTGAGGCCGGTGAGCAGCGTGCCGGCCTTGTCGAGCACACCGGGGGTGTTGGTGAGCAGCACCAGCTTCTCGGCCTTGAGAATTTCCGCCAGCTTGCCGGCGACCACGTCGGCGTTGATGTTGTAGGTTTCGCCGTCGGCGCCGACGCCGATCGGGGCGATCACCGGGATGAAGTCGCCCTGATCGAGGAAGGAGATCAGGCTCGGATCGATGCTGGTGATCTCGCCGACCTGCCCGACGTCGATCAGGTCGCCGGCCGGCGCGTCGAGCTTTTGCATCATCAGCTTCTTGGCGCGGATGAAGCTGGCGTCCTTGCCGGTGAGGCCGACGGCCTTGCCGCCATGGGTATTGATCAGGTTGACGATTTCCTTGTTTACCTGGCCACCGAGCACCATTTCGACCAGCTCCATGGTTTCGGCGTCGGTTACGCGCATGCCCTGGATGAACTCGCCCTTCTTGCCGACGCGGGCGAGCAGGCTCTCGATCTGCGGCCCGCCCCCGTGCACCACCACGGGGTTGAGGCCGACCAGCTTGAGCAGCACGACATCGCGCGCGAAGCAGTCCTTGAGATGAGGGTCGGTCATCGCGTTGCCGCCGTACTTGATGACGATGGTCTTGTCGAAGAAGCGTTTGATATAGGGCAGGGCTTCGGCAAGGATCTCGGCTTTGCGGGCGGGGGTGACGTCCTGCGGTTTTGGGGTGTCGGTCATGAGGGTCCTTTGGGGTACGGATGGATTGGGCTGTGGCCCGTTGCGGGCGCGGCCGGGTGACGATGGCGCGATTCTAATGCAGCGGCCTATGGCTCGTAACCGGAGCTCTGGAACGCGCCGGGAGCCCACCGTGCGGGGGGCGCCAGCGGGCGCGTCCCGATCGGGAGCGCGAACTCGGCAACCGGGGCAAGGCTCTGGCCGCGGGCTTCGCCCGGCGGGGCGCCGAAGTGGCGCAGGATCGACCCGGGAGACAGGGTGAAGTCGAGGATTTCCGGTCCGCCGAGCAGTGCCGGGATGGCCGGTGCATTGCCGCTGAACTCGCCACTGGCGGCGAGCGTGAACGCGCCGAGGCCGACAGTGAGGTTGTTGACCGCTCTGACCTCGGCGCCCGTGGGCAGCCTGTCCGTCCACACGCGCAGAAACCATGCGCCGGTCAGGCGGTCGCTGACCAGGGTGTTGTGCGCCAGATAGAGCGCGCTGTCGGGCCAGAGATCGTCTTCGGCACCGTATGCGATGAGCACCGGATTCTGCGTGTCCGCGCTCTGCCCGATGACGTTCCCGACGACATAGGTGACCCCGCCGTTGGGCAGATCGATCTCGTAGGAGGCTTCGCCCGTCGGGCCGTCGTAGATCAGGTTGTAGCGGATCTCGTTGTGGCGTGCGCGGGTCTTGATGAGGTGGCCGCGATAGCCTTGGTGAAACCGGCTGCCGGACACTTCGAAACGGGCGATGCGACCGACGTAGAGCAGATGCGGCAGCGAGTCGTTCTGCCGGGGCGCCTGGGCGAACAGGCTGTCCTCGATGCGGAGTTCGGCGTCGTCGAAGTTCGCGGTGAGAATGCCGGTCTGGTTGTCGATGAAGCTGCTGTTGGTGACCCGCAG
The DNA here is from genome assembly GCF_057656155.1 of Azoarcus sp. Soil_N_20. Lineage (NCBI taxonomy): Bacteria > Pseudomonadati > Pseudomonadota > Betaproteobacteria > Rhodocyclales > Zoogloeaceae > Azoarcus > Azoarcus sp. Soil_N_20. Next base: position 96,707 of record NZ_JBDGKX010000009.1, read on the forward strand.
CCGGCCGCGCTCGAAGCGGATGCCGGCGCCATTGCCGTCGGCCACCCGCGCGCCGCGGAACTCGATGTTGTCGATGTCGAAATCCCCGTCGCGGATCACCCAGATTGCCTTGCCTTCGGCGCTGGCGCCGGCGGCGACCAGCACCGGACGCTCGCCCACGCCGCGGATCGTGAGCTGCTTCTGTGGCCATGAGGCCACGTCGCCGTGGTATTCGCCGGACATGATCTCGACGATGTCGCCGTCCTTTGCAAGACGCGCGGCTTCCGCGATGAGGGTGATCCGCTCGCGCGGCCCCACTCGCAGCGTCTCGGCCTGAGTGCTACCGATGCAGCAGCCCAGCAGCAAGACTGTGAGTGGGAGGCGCATGGCGTAGCCCTGGAGAGAAAATGTCCATGCATTCTCGCCTCATGCCTCGTGCACCTCAAGAGCAGATGACCGATGCGCAGCAAAAAGCCGCCGGCTCATGGTGAGCCGGCGGCCTGTTCGCGGCAGCTGCGAGGTCTGCCCTCAGTCGATCGTCAGCCGTTTGGCCTGCGACTCGAGCTTCTTCGGCAGGTTCAACTGCAGCACGCCGTCGTTGAACTTGGCGCTGGCCTTGGCTTCGTCGACATCCTGGCCGAGCTGGAAGCTGCGTGAAACCTTGCCGAAGTAGCGTTCGGTGCGCAGCACGCGCTCGCCTTCCTTCACTTCCTTCTCTTGCTTGCGCTCGGCACTGATTGCGACCACCGGACCATCGATATGGACGTGGATGTCTTCCTTCTTGACGCCCGGCAGTTCGGCGTGGACATCGTAACTTTCGGGGTTTTCCTTGACGTCTACGCGCATCTGCGGCGCTTCGATGTTACCGTTCGAACCGAAATCCACCGGGCGTACGAAAAAGCCGCGGAAGAAGTCATCGAGGGGATCACGACGGATCAGATTGCTCATGTTCGCTCTCCTTTAACTGTTGGTTCTCGCCGGAATCCACCGGCTTCACCACGAATATAGGTGCCCCTTCTGTGGTTTCAAGGGCCGAGTGCGAGTTTGTTGAGGTAGCGCAATGAACGAAGATTCGAACGTTGACAGGGGTGCGATCGACGCGGCTCCGACCAATTGCTGTCCGCGTTGCGGCAAGGGCTTTACCTGCGGAATGGCCGCGGGCGAGGCGATCTGCTGGTGTGTCGCGCACCCGCCGATCTTCGCGGTGCCTGGGGGCGATGCGGCCGACGCCGCCTGTTATTGTCCCAACTGTCTGGCCGAATTGGTCGCACAGCGCCGCAGCACGGTTGGACCGTAACATCCGGTTCGCCGTACGGGATGTGCGGGCGCCCCGACGACGGGCGGTTTTCGTAGGGTCGGCTTCAGCCGGCCGCAGGTGCCCGGGGCCCGGCATTCGTGCCCGAATCACCCCTGTGGCGGGTTGAACCACCCCTACGGCGCCGGTACCGGGGAGGCATACTCGACCGGGATAGCGGTAGCTACGGCGCCTGTGCCGGGACCTTCGCCGCACCCGACAGATCGACGAAGGCCCAGAACGCCACCTGCTGTCCGGCCCACCATTCGGCGGCTTCGCGCAGGATGGTGAGGGCGGTCTCGAAGTCTTCGCGATGCTGCTCGCGGAATTCTCCGGCATGCTCGAGCAAGACCACATGGCCTGGCGCCGATCGCCAGCTCAGGTCGGTGAGGCAGTCGGCGAGCGCATCCCAGTTGTGTCCGAACCAGTCGGGAAAGCGCAGCTCGCCGGCGATCCGCGCGAGGAGTGCGGCCTTGTCGGCGCAGCCCTCGAGATCGATCCGGGCGCAGGCGAATCCGAGTCGTGCGGCGGTATCTGCGAGCCGTGCCGCGCTGCCCGGCGGCAGGGGGCGTACGCCGGCGCGGGTGACGTCGGCCAGTACGGTGGTGAGCGGGGTCGGAGCGTTGTGGGTGTTCATGGGCGAGGTTCGATGCGGCGGAAGCTACGGTAGTGATCCGCCGTGTAGTAGAAGACTTCCGGCGGGTTGCCGCCGGTGACGATGCGCCGTGCGCCGCGGTCGCGAGCGCCAGGGGTTGGCACGGTGTATTCACGATAGTAGCCGCGCGGCTTGGCGGCCAGTAGTCGTTCGCGGTTGTGGAATACGGTGCCGTCCTTGCGATACGGATAGGGGCCGCCACGCTCGATGCGCTCGAGGGTGGCGACCGCTTCCGGTGGCAGGGCGGACGGCCCTGCATCGGAGCCGGCCGGGCCGCAGGCGGCGAGAATCCACAGCAGCGGAACGGCCCGGACGATGCGGGCGAGGGTGCGCACCACCGGGTGGAACCTCATTTTCGGCTGGCGGGGGCGCGGAACAGGGCGGATCTGCCTGCCGTCTCGATGATTCGTTCCGGGCGAATGCCGTAACGCTTGATCAGGCCGTGCATGAATTCGGTGATCGCCGACAGCCGGGTGCTGGCCGGGGAGAGGATGCGGGCGCGGTCGATGAGGCTGCGCGCCTGCCTGGCAAAGGCTTCGTTCCAGCCCCGATGCTCGATGTGACGGAGCAGGGCGAGCGCGGCATTGAACAGGACGTGCGGGTTGCCGGGCATCTTGCGCGCCGCATTCATCATCTCGGCCACGGCGCCGTCGTAGTCGCCGGCATGGGCTTTTTCGGCGCCGACCGAGATCAGCTCCTTGACCTCGCTCTGGACGCGCTGCTCGATGTCCTTCGACAGGTTTTCCAGGCCGCGGGACTTGAGCAGGGCGCGGGTGGTCTCGACCGTGTGTTCATCGGCCGAGGTGCGCAGGATGTCCATCACCATGTCGCTGCCGGCCTCACCGAGCTGGTGGTCGAAGCAGGCCTTGATCAGCTCCTGCTTGAGTCCGACCGACAGCTTGGCCGCACCCGGGGCCGATTTTGCGGCCGCCAGCAGGGCGGCCTGGGCGCGCGCGGTGTCGCCGGTATGGGCGTGCAGCATGGCGCTCGACAGCGCCCGGCACAGGTCGGCCTTGGGCTGGCCGCCCATCGACCGTTCGAGATCGGCGATGGTCGCGCTGGCGTTGTCGATCCGGTTCAGCGCGATCTGGGCCTGGACCAGGCGGACGTGGTCCTCGGGGTCGCGGAAATCGGAATACTTGCCTTTGCGCACGACTTCGGCGAGCGCTTCCTCGGCGGCCACCGGGTCGCCTACCGCCAGCGACAGCTCGCCCAGGTGGCGCAGACGCTTGACCCGGTAGGGCGAGTGCCCGGTTGCGGTGCGCAGCACGTCACGCGCGGCCTCGGCATGGCCGGCTTCCTCGTGCAGTTGGGCAAGCAGGTCGTAGGCGGCGATGAAACGGTCGTTCTCGGCGACCAGTTCGGTGAGGATGCGCTCGGCTTCGGGATAGGACTTCTTCAGCAACAGTGCACGGGCGAGTCCGAGGCGGGCCCACGGGATGTATTTGCCGTTGAGAATCTCGCGGTAGATCGCTTCGGCCTCCCCGATCTGTCCGGCCGAGGTGTGCAGCTCGGCCTGCAGGCGCATGAAGTCGATCAGATACTGCGGATGCTGGTCCACTGCCTCCTTGCAGTAGGCAATGGCACCGAGCGCGTCGCCGATGCCCATCAGCCGCCACGCCGGCAGGAAGGCGTCGCGCTTGTCGATGGCGCGCATCAGCCGCACGCGCAGGGCCTCGGCGGCGAGTGGCTTGAGGATGTAGTCGTTGGGCGCGAGTTCGGCGGTGCTGACCACCCGTTCGTAGTTGCGCTCGCCGGTGATCATCACGAACAGGGCTTCGAGCGGGATGATCTCGTGGCTGCGCAGGTCTTCGAGCAGGTGCTGTCCGTCCTGGCCCTCGCCGAGGTTGTACTCGCACAGGATCAGGTCATAGCGCTGTTCGCGCAGCCGGCGCACCGCCATCCCCGCCGAAACTGCAAACTGCACGTCCTCCATGCCGATCGAGGACAGCATGGTGCGCAGCTGCGCACGCATGGTGGGCTGGCTTTCGATGACCAGTACGCGGAGCTGATCGAGGGTGGCCATGATGGTAGAAAGTGCGCGTCGAACCGCGTTTGGGTGCCTGAGTCAAAGCTTACGGCATTCCAGGGCGGAATCTGTAGCGAATTACTGCAAGCACCGCGCGGGACGCGGTCGGTCGCGTGCGCCGGGTACCGCTGTCAGCCGGTTTCGCGCACGACCCTGAGGATGTCTTCGCCGTAGGCCTCGAGCTTGCGGTCACCGATGCCGGAGATATGGCCGAGTTCGCTCAGGCTGGCGGGGCGGCCGACGGCGATTTCGCGCAGGGTGGCGTCGTGGAAGATGACGTAGGCCGGCACGTTGCGTTCTTTCGCGGTCGCTGCGCGCCAGGCGCGCAACTGGTCGAACAGCGTGGTCGGAATGCCGCCCGGGATGTCGAGACGCGCGGCGCTGCGCCGGCTGCGGCTCTTGGTTTTTTCGGGAGACAGCCGCAGCAGGAAATCCGACTCGCCGCGCAGCAGCGGGCGGGCGAGGTCGGTGAGCGCGAGCGCGTTGTAGCGTTCGTGATCGACCGCGACCAACTCACGTGCCACCAGCTGACGGAACACCGTGCGCCAGCGCTTCTCGTCGAGTTCGCTGCCGATGCCGAAGGTGCTGATCCGTTCGTGGCCGCGTTCGAGCACCTTCTCGGTGGTCTCGCCGCGCAGCACATCGATCAGGTGGCCGGCACCATAGCGCTGGCCGGTGCGGAACACGCACGACAGCGCCTTGCGCGCGGCGTCGGTGGCGTCCCAGGTTTGCGGCGGGACCAGACAGTTGTCGCAGTTGCCGCAGGGCTCGGCCGCTTCGCCGAAATAGGCGAGCAGATGCTGGCGCCGGCAGGAGGTGGCCTCGACCAGACCGACGAGCACCTCGAGCCGGTTGCGCCCGAGGCGCTTGAACTCCTCGCTGCCCTCGGATTCGTCGATCATCCGCCGTTGCTGCACCACGTCCTGCGCGCCCCAGGCCATCCACGCCTGCGCGCTCATGCCGTCGCGTCCGGCACGGCCGGTTTCCTGGTAGTAGCCTTCGATCGAGCGCGGCAGGTCGAGGTGGGCGACGAAACGCACGTCGGGCTTGTCGATACCCATGCCGAAGGCGATCGTGGCCACCATGATCACCCCGTCCTCGCGCAGGAAACGGTTCTGGTGCTCGGCGCGCATCTCCTGGCTCAGGCCGGCGTGGTAGGGCAGGGCGTTCAGTCCCTGCTCCTGCAGCCAGGCGGCGGTCTCTTCGACCTTGCGCCGCGATAGGCAATACACGATGCCGGCGTCCGTGGGGTATTCCTCGCGGATGAAGCCGAGCAGCTGGCGGCGCGGATCGTCCTTCTCGACGATGGTGTAGCGGATGTTGGGGCGGTCGAAGCTGGAGATGAAGCGGCGCGCCTCGCCCAGCCGCAGCCGGGTGGCGATTTCCTCGCGGGTCTGGCGGTCGGCGGTGGCGGTCAGCGCGATGCGCGGAATCGACGGATAGCGTTCCGGCAGGATCGAGAGCTGCAGGTATTCGGGGCGGAAGTCATGGCCCCATTGCGACACGCAGTGCGCTTCGTCGATCGCGAACAGGGCGAGACGGTTGGTGTCGCGCAGGTGATCGAGCTGATCGAGAAAGCGCGGCGTCATCAGCCGTTCGGGCGCGACGTAGAGCAGGTCGAGGCTGCCGTCGTGGAGCGCGCGCTCGACCGCACGGCCCGCGTCGGCGCCGAGGCTGGAATTGAGGAAGGCGGCATTGACGCCGGCCTCGACCAGCGCGCTGACCTGGTCGTGCATCAACGCGATCAGCGGTGACACGACGATGGCCGTGCCGTCGCGCAGCAGTGCCGGCACCTGGTAGCACAGCGACTTGCCGCCGCCGGTGGGCATCAGTACCAGCGCATCGCCGCCGGCCGCAACGTGCTCGACAACGGCCTGTTGTTCGCCACGGAAGGCGGTGTAGCCGAAAACGTGTTCGAGGACGTGGAGGGCGGAGGTGTATTGGGCGGGCATCGGCCGCCATTTTAATGCACCGGGCGCCGACGCGGGGTTTCGTTGCACTGCGGCAGCTATTAGCCCGCAATTAAAGACGTGAAGTCAAGTGTTGGCACCTTATCCCTCCCCCTTCAAGGGGGGCGTAACCGGGGTTTCAGCGAGCACTGCTCGCTGCCGGCGTAGCGGTGAGGCATCGCCGAGACTACCGGTTAGGAGGGGGATGGGTTACTGCGGCACCTGATAAACCCATCCCCACCCCAGCCCGGGAGTCTCCGCTGCGCTACGCCGCTCTGCAGGCGGCGAGCGGTGCTCGCCGAAGTCCCTGCTTCGCCCCCTTGAAGGGGAGGGAGTCGCCGTGCCGTAATCCGCTCGGTATCGCCTAATTGATTGCCGGGTTAATAGCTGTTCTGTGCCCGGATGCGACCGATCAGGGCGGTGGTCGAACGATCGACCTCGAACGGAATCGAGTGCACCTGGCCGCCCCATCCCCGCACTTCGGGCGCGCCGACGATGGTGTCGGGGGCCCAGTCGCCGCCCTTGACCAGGATGTCGGGTCGGGCGGCGAGGATGCGTTCGAGCGGAGTGTCTTCGTCGAACCAGGTCACCAGATCGACACTCTCGAGCGCTGCCATGACCGCCATACGGTCTTCGAGCGGGTTCAGCGGGCGATCATCGCCCTTGCCCAGGCGCCGTACCGAGGCGTCGGTGTTGAGCGCGACCACCATTGCCGCGCCGAGCGCGCGGGCCTGGGCGAGGTAGGTCACGTGGCCGCGGTGCAGGATGTCGAAGCAGCCGTTGGTGAACACCAGCGGCCGCGGGAGATCGGCGCAGCGGGCGGCCAGCGCTGCGGGCGGACACAGTTTGGATGCGAAGGCGGGCGGGGAGTAGCTCATGTTGATCCGGGGTCACAGGCACGGATGCCGATTGTAAGCGATCGGCGGAAGGGTGAATTGGTACCGGTACAGGGCGGCGGGCGGGGCAGGCGCTGCGAATCCCGCGGCACCGGGCACGCGGCACCCGGCGCCTTGCGCTGCCCGCTTGCGGCAGGCTGCTAGAATTGCCCGCCCGGGCCGACTGCCCTCGAACAACGGGAGACCTGTCAATGAAGGGATGGCTGCGGGGCGTACGGCGGATCGCATCGCCGAATTTCGATGCCCGGCCGGAGGGCGAGCGGATCGCCCTGATCGTGATCCACGCCATCAGCCTGCCACCGGACCGCTTCGGGGGCCCGGGCGTGATCGAACTGTTCACCAACCGGCTCGATCCGGGCGCGCATCCCTACTACGCGACCATTCATCAACTGCGGGTTTCGGCGCACTTCTTCATTCGTCGCGACGGCGAGCTGATCCAGTTCGTGCCCACCGCCGCACGGGCGTGGCATGCCGGCGTTTCGTGCTGGCGCGGGCGGGCGCGCTGCAACGATTTTTCGATCGGGATCGAACTCGAAGGCTGCGACACGATGCCGTTCGAGGAGGCGCAGTACCGCAGCCTGGCCGGCCTGCTGAAGCGCCTGCGGCGACGCTATCCGGGGATCGAGGTCGCCGGGCATGCGGACATCGCGCCGGGCCGCAAGACTGACCCGGGGCCGCTTTTTGACTGGAGTTGGCCGGGGCTTGTGGCAGATGCGCAACGTCCACATTTTGACAATAGTCAATAAGATCAATAGAATCCATTCACGCTGCACTGCAGCATTCTTAGCAAGTCATTTTTTCGGTGCGTTGCCACGTAACAACGACACGGCACATCGGTCATGGATGCGCGCACCGCGGGGGCAAGGGGTCTGGTTGCGGCCCTTGCCTTTACACCTACTGGCGACCGAGCACTTCGCACGGCTTCCCGGCTTACCGGCCGGGAGGTCTCCACCCCACCCGGTGACAATCCGGGTTTGGCCACGATTCTCACCTGAATCGGGCGGCGAGGTGCTCCGGTCTCAGCATGGAGGACGCCATGAAATACGCAATGTCGGTCGAGGGTATCGCGCGTGCTGCCGGTGCCTGGTTGTTTCGCATGGCACACGGTTGTGTGCTTTCCCTGGGGTTGGTTGCAATCGTGTTCATCGGCTCCGGCCGGGTCGGCGATCAGCCATCGGCTTCGTTTGACGCCCTGGTTTCCGAGGCGCGGGCCGCAGAGCCGCCGTCGGCTCCCGTCGAGCCGGTCGTGGAGCCGGTCGTCGAGGCGTTTGCGCTGTCGCGCGAAATGGAACGGGTTCGCGATTGGGTTTCGCGTCGCTACCGGGTGTCGACGGTGGTGCTCGAGCCGGTGCTGCGCGCGGCCGAGGAGGCGGGAGGTCACGTCGGTATCGACCCTTTGCTGATTGTTGCGGTGATGGCGGTGGAGTCGAGTTTCAACCCTTTCGCCGAGAGCACCATGGGGGCGCAGGGCCTGATGCAGGTGATTCCGCGCTTCCACATGGACAAGATCGGCGATGCGAGCGGGAAGAATGCCTTGTTCGACCCCGAGATCAACGTGCGCGTCGGTACGCTGGTGCTGCACGAAGGCTTGCGCCGCTATGGCAGCATGCAGTCCGCACTGCAGTATTACGGCGGGGCACTGAAAGATCCCGAAGCCGCTTATGCACGCAAGGTGTTGGCCATGAAGCAGCGCCTGATCTCGGCCGCGGGACGCAAGTCGGGCAGCGCTGCCTGAGGGCTGCGTGGACCAGGAGGCTGGCGCAGCGGATCGGCCTCGAGTCCGACCGCCTCCTATAGCACGGCGCGCATGCGCTCGGTCGCCTCGAGCAGGCGTTCGCAGCGGGTGGTGTAGGCGATGCGCAGGTGCTTGCGCGGGCGGTGATGGCCGAAGTCGAGCCCTGGGGTGACTGCGACCCCGGCGTCCTCGATCAGGCGACGGGCGAGTTGTTCGCTGTCGTCGGTCAGCGCGGAGACGTCGGCATAGATGTAGAACGCCCCCTGGGGTTCGGTGGCGATGTTGAAGCCGAGCTCGCGCAGGGCCGGCAGCAGGGTGTCGCGACGGCGGGCGAATTCGTGACGGCGCGCCTCGAGGATGTCCAGCGTGGCCGGTTCGAAGGCCGCGAGGGCGGCATGCTGCGCCGGTGTCGAGGGCGAGATGAAAAAGTGCTGCGCCAGTTTTTCGATCTCGCGCACATAGGCCCGTGGCGCCACCAGCCAGCCCAGGCGCCAGCCGGTCATGCCGAAATACTTGGAAAAGCTGTTCACCACGAACAGATTGTCGGCGTCGGTCAGTCGGGGCTGCGACAGCACGGTCGAGCTGCCGACACCATAGGTCAGACCCTGATAGATCTCGTCGACCAGCAGCAGGCCGTCCTTCGCCTGCGTCGTGCGCTGGAGTGCGGCAAGTTCGTCGGCGCCGAGCAAGGTGCCGGTCGGATTCGACGGGGTGGCCACCATCAGGCCGCGGGTACGTTCGCGCCAGGCGGCATCGACCTGCGCCGGCGTCGGCTGGTAGCGGGTGGCGGCATCGACCGGCAGTGCGCGTGCCACCCCTTCGAAGCTTCGCACCAGATGACGGTTGGACGGATAGCCGGGGTCGGGCAGCAGCCATTCGTCGCCCGGGTCGGTGGTCGCGGCCAGCGCCAGCATCAGCGCGCCGGAGGCGCCCGAGGTCACGACGATGCGCTCGGCCTCCACCTGCGCGCCGAAGCGGCTCCGGTAGAACGCCGAGATCGCCTCGCGCAGAGCCGGCAGTCCGAGACCGGGGGTGTAGTGCACGTCGCCGCCGGCAATGAAGCGGCTGGCGGCGGCGATCATCGGCGGTGGCGTGGGAAAGTCCGGCTCGCCGACCTCCATGTGGATGATGTCGCGCCCCGCGGCCTCGAGTTCGCGGGCGCGGCGCAACAGCTCCATGACGTGGAAGGGCTGGATGTCTGCCATGCGGCGGGCAAGGTGCACCGATGTCATCACGCGACTCCTGCAAAAGAAAAAGCGCCGACGATGCGGCGCTTTGTTCGATAAACCGGCCGTGGAGGCCAGTCTATCCCGTCTCAGTCGATATTCAGCGCCAGCTCGAACAGTTCGCGCTTGAGCACGAACTCGCGCGGCAAGCGGTCCTGCAGCTTGTCGAACCATTCCTTGTGCAGTTCGAGCTCCTGTTTCCAGGCGTCGGCATCGACCTTGGTGAGGGCGTCGAACTCGGCCTTGCTGACGTTGGCACCGGTCCAGTCGAGATCCTCGAAGCGCGGCATCCAGCCCAGGGTGGTTTCCTTGGCGGCGATGCGGCCCTTGCAGCGGTCGACGATCCACTTGAGCACGCGCATGTTGTCGCCGAAGCCGGGCCAGATGAACTCGCCCTTCTCGTTCATGCGGAACCAGTTCACGCAGAAGATCTTGGGTGTGTTCTCGACCACGTGACCCATCTTCAACCAGTGGTTGAAGTAGTCGCCCATGTGGTAGCCGCAGAACGGCAGCATGGCGAACGGGTCGCGACGGACCACGCCCTGTGCGCCGAAGGCGGCGGCGGTGGTCTCCGAACCGAGCGTGGCGGCCATATAGACGCCGAAGTTCCAGTTGAAGGCCTGGTACACCAGCGGCACGGTGGTGGCGCGACGGCCGCCGAAGATGAAGGCCGAGATCGGCACGCCGGCGGGATCTTCCCAGTTCGGGTCGATCGACGGACACTGGCTGGCCGGGGCGGTGAAGCGCGAATTCGGGTGCGCGGCCTTGCGCCCGGTTTCCTTCGCGATCTCCGGAGTCCAGTCCTTGCCCTGCCAGTCGATCAGGTGTGCGGGCGCTTCCTTGGTCATGCCTTCCCACCACACGTCGCCGTCGTCGGTCAGCGCGACGTTGGTGAAGATGATGTTTTCCTTCAGCGTGGCCATCGCGTTGAAGTTGGTCTTCTCGGAGGTACCCGGGGCGACGCCGAAGAAGCCGGCTTCGGGGTTGATGGCGTAGAACTTGCCATCCTTGCCTGGCTTGATCCAGGCGATGTCGTCACCGACGGTGGTGATCTTCCAGCCGTCGAAGGACTTGGGCGGGATCAGCATGGCGAAGTTGGTCTTGCCGCAGGCCGACGGGAAGGCGGCCGCGACGTAGGTCTTCTCGCCTTCGGGCGATTCCACGCCGAGGATCAGCATGTGCTCGGCCAGCCAGCCTTCGTCACGCGCCATGGTGGAGGCGATGCGCAGCGCGAAGCACTTCTTGCCGAGCAGGGCGTTGCCGCCGTAGCCCGAACCGTAGGACCAGATCTCGCGGGTTTCGGGGAAATGGACGATGTACTTGGTGGTCGGGTTGCACGGCCAGCGGCTGTCCTTCTCGCCGTGGGCGATCGGGGCGCCGACCGAGTGCACGCAAGGCACGAACTCGCCACTGGTGCCGAGCACGTCGAATACGGCGCGGCCCATGCGGGTCATGGTGCGCATGTTGGTGACGACGTAGGGGCTGTCGGTGATCTCGATGCCGATGTGGGCGATCGGCGAGCCGAGCGGGCCCATCGAGAACGGGATGACGTACATGGTGCGGCCGTGCATCGCACCCTTGAACAGATCGTTCAGGGTGCCGCGCATGACGGCGGGCTCTTCCCAGTTGTTGGTGGGGCCGGCGTCACCCTTGTCCTTCGAGCAGATGAAGGTGCGGTCTTCGACCCGGGCCACGTCGGACGGGTCGGAGAAGGCGAGGAAGGAGTTCTTGCGCTTTTCCGGGTTGAGCTTGATCAGCATGCCCGACTCGACCATCTCCGCGCACAGGCGGTCGTATTCTTCCTGGGAGCCATCGCACCAGACGACCTGGTCCGGTTCGGTAAGACTGGCGATCTGTGCCACCCACTGCTTCAGACCTTCATGACGGACGTAATCGGGGGCAGCGGCAAGTGCCGCGTCGGCAAAGCGTTGACTCATGGCGTAAAGCTCTCCAGGTTGCGGATGCGAAACCGGTTCCCGTCGGTCGAGCCCGATCAGTCTCGAAAGGCCTTGCGGCCGGCGGGCTGCAGAGCGCAGGGAGGGGCGGCGATGCCACGCGATCGGTGCGTCCTGCAACACGACTTGCGGAAACTACTAGGGTTATCCGCAGTCGGCGAAAGCGTAAGATTATGCCACGGGTAGCAGCATCGGCAAAACTGGCCACCACGGATACGCGCTTGAGCGTCAAGTGCATTTCGTAATGTGAAAATGCGTTTCACAGGAGTATGCTTCGGCTGGTGCCACCCGCGCGCAACGCCGCCCGGCTGTCGTGTCGTCAGGCGGTGCGTGGCGCACAGAAGAACCACAATATCTACGAGACGGAGAACTTCATGGATGAACTGATACGCGCGGCTGCGCTCGATTACCATCGCTACCCGCGCCCGGGGAAGATTTCGGTAACGCCAACCAAGGTGCTGTCCAACCAGCGCGACCTGTCGCTGGCCTATTCGCCCGGTGTGGCCGCGGCTTGCGATGCGATCGTCGAGGATCCGGCCGAAGCGGCCAATCTGACCTCGCGCGGCAACCTGATCGGCGTTATCACCAACGGCACTGCGGTGCTGGGCCTGGGCAACATCGGCGCGCTCGCCGCCAAGCCGGTGATGGAAGGCAAGGGCGTGTTGTTCAAGAAGTTTGCCGGCATCGACGTGTTCGACCTCGAAATCAACGAGCCCGACGCCGACAAGCTGATCGACATGATCGCCGCGCTCGAACCCACCTTCGGTGGCATCAACCTCGAGGACATCAAGGCGCCGGAGTGCTTCTACATCGAGGCGAAGCTGCGCGAGCGGATGAAGATTCCGGTGTTCCACGACGACCAGCACGGCACCGCGATCGTGGTCGGCGCGGCGATTCTCAACGGCCTGCAGATGCAGGGCAAGGATCTGAAGACGGTCAAGGTGGTGACCTCGGGTGCGGGTGCCGCGGCGCTGGCCTGCCTCGAGCTGCTGGTGATGCTCGGCATTCCGGTCGAGAACATCTGGGTGACCGACATCGAGGGCGTGGTCTACGAGGGCCGCACGACGCTGATGGATCCGATCAAGGCGCGCTACGCGAAGAAGACCGATGCGCGCAAGCTCGCGGAGATCCTCGAGGGCGCGGATGTGCTGCTCGGCCTGTCGGCCGGTGGCGTGGTCAAGCGCGAGATGGTGGCGGCGATGGCGCCCAAGCCGCTGATCCTGGCGCTCGCCAACCCGACCCCGGAGATTCTGCCGGAAGAGGTGCTGGCGGTGCGGAGCGACGCGATCATCGCGACCGGGCGCTCGGACTACCCGAACCAGGTCAACAACGTGCTGTGCTTCCCGTTCATCTTCCGCGGTGCGCTCGATGTGGGTGCGACCACGATCACCGACGAGATGAAGCTGGCCGCGGTCAAGGCGATTGCCGAACTGGCCCGCGCCGAACAGAGCGACATCGTCGCCGCGGCCTATGGCGAAAAGGTGTCCGGATTCGGGACCGAGTACATCATCCCGCGCCCCTTCGACCCGCGTCTGATCGTCAAGATCGCGCCGGCGGTGGCCGCTGCGGCGATGGCCTCGGGGGTGGCAACCCGGCCGATCACCGACTGGGACGCCTACCGCGCGCAGCTGAACAACTTCGTGTGGCACTCCGGTCTGATCATGAAACCGGTGTTCGCCGCGGCCAAGGCGGCGCCCAAGCGCATCATCTTCTCCGAAGGCGAATCCGAGAAGGTGTTGCGCGCGGTGCAGACCGTGGTCGACGAAGGCATGGCGCGGCCGATCCTGATCGGACGGCCCGAGGTGGTGAGCAACAACATCCGGCGCTTCGGCCTGCGCCTGGAGGCCGAGCGTGATTTCGACATGGTCAACCCGGAGTCGGATCCGCGCTTCGAGCAGTTGTGGAAGCACTATCACGAACTCATGGAGCGCAAGGGCGTCTCGGTCGAGTATGCGAAGAAGGAAGTGCGCCGCCGCACCACGCTGATCGGTTCGCTGCTGCTCAAGTTCGGTTACGGCGACGGACTGATCTGTGGCACCTACGGCATGCACCGGCTGCATCTGGACTTCGTCGAGGTCGTGCTCGGCCGGCGCGAGGGGGTGAAGCACTACTACACGGTCAATCTGCTGACCCTGCCCGAACGGACGCTGTTCCTCGCCGACACCTACGTGAACTACGATCCGACGCCCGATCAGGTGGTCGAGATGACCTTGCTGGCGGCTCAGGAAATGCAGCGTTTCGGGGTCGAGCCGCGGATCGCGCTGTTGTCGCACTCGTCCTTCGGTTCGGCGGATTCGCCCACCGCGGAAAAGATGCGGATCGCACGCCGGATGCTGTACGAACAACATCCCGAATTGCAGGTGGAAGGCGAGATGCACGGCGACTCGGCGCTCGATGCCAAGCACCGCCTGCAGATCTTCCCCAACGCACGCATGCGCGAAGATGCCAACCTGCTGATCTTCCCGACCCTGGACGCGGCCAACATCGCCTTCAACCTGCTGAAGAGTTCGTCCGGCGAGGGGGTGACGGTGGGGCCGATCCTGCTCGGTGCGGCCAAGCCGGTGCATATCCTCACGCCGTCGGCCACCGTGCGCCGCATCATCAACATGACCGCACTCACCGTGGTCGAGGCCGGGCACGAGCAATAGGTCGCCAGCCGCCGGTTTTCTCGTGTTCGTGCCTGTGCCATGATGCCCTCGGGGGAGGTCAGGCATGAACACAACAACAGGAAAAGCTGCGCTGGTATTGACCGGGGGTGGAGCACGCGCGGCCTATCAGGTCGGCGTGCTGCAGGCGATCCGTCACATCCGGGGGGCGCGCCCGGGCAATCCGTTTCCCATTCTGTGCGGGACTTCTGCCGGGGGGATCAACGCCGCCGCGCTCGCAGTGCATTCGGCCGACTTCAACATCGCGGTGCGCAAGGTGGCATGGATCTGGCGCAATTTCCGCGTCGACCAGGTCTATCGCACCGATCCCGCTGCCTTGCTCGGGTCCGGCTTGCGCTGGGGGTCGGCGCTGTTCACCGGCTGGGCGATCCGGCAAACCCCGCGTGCCCTGCTCGACAATAGTCCCTTGCGTGCCCTGCTCGAGCGTACGCTGGATTTCGGCGCCATCGACCGGGCGATCGATGCCGGTCATTTGCATGCGGTCAGCGTCAGTGCCTCCGGTTACACCTCTGGCGAGAGCCTCGCATTCTTCGCCGCCCATCCTTCGGTGGAGCCGTGGCGGCGCGCACAGCGGATCGGGGTGAGGACGCAACTGGAGGTGGACCACCTGCTCGCATCGAGCGCGATTCCGTTCGTGTTTCCGGCGGTAAATATCAATCGCGAATACTTCGGTGACGGATCGATGCGTCAGCTGGCCCCGATCAGCCCGGCGATCCATCTGGGAGCCGACCGCATTCTGGTGATCGGCTCCGGGCGGCTGGCCGAAGAGGGACGACAGCGCACCGAGGCCTACCCTTCGCCGGCACAGATCGCCGGGCACGCGCTGTCGAGCATCTTTCTCGACGGGCTCGCCGTCGATCTCGAGCGCATGGAGCGAATCAATGCCACGCTCAACGCGTTCACGGCCGCGCAGCGGCAGGCCGCCGGGATTGCCCTGCGTCCGATCGAAACCCTGGTGATCTCGCCCTCGCAGCGTCTCGATGCAATCGCCGGTCATTACCGCGAGTCGTTGCCGCGGTTGTTGCGTTCTGTCCTGCGCGGTGTGGGCGCAATGCGGCGCGAGGGCTCCACGCTGCTGTCCTACCTGTTGTTCGAGCCCGGCTTTACGCGCGCCCTGATGGAACTCGGCTACCGCGATACGCTGAACCGTCGTGCCGAAGTCGTGGCATTCTTGCGGCTGGGGACTAAAGATTGAGGGTTCGCGGCCGATATCGTCGACAAGTTCGACACATCTTGCGGCATCTCAATGACGGTGCCGAAGCTTGATGAGACACTCAATGGGCGTCTTTTCTCAAAAGACTTTAAAAAAGCTTGATATCTGTCTATTTTAGTTAAGAATAACGTTACGGATTGTTTCCCCTACCGAGCCCGCCGATGAAGCCCCGAATTCTCCTCGCAGCGCTGATCTCCCTGTCGCTGATGCAGTCCGGCTGGAGCCCCGCGCTGGCGGGTACCGCTCCCGCAAAAACCGCGAAGACCAGTACGGCAAAGCCGGCGGTGAAGAAGGCGGCGGCCCGCACGGCTGCGGTCAGGAAGAAGCGGGTGGCGGCCAAATATACCCGAAAGGTGGCGATGAAGCGCGCCGCCCGGGTGGTCGAGGAACCTTCCGATCTGGTGCTCGATATCCGCGGTCTGCCGGTGCTGCGCTCGGCGGCCTTCTATGTCGCCAATCCGCAGACCGGCGAGGTCTTGCTCGAAAGAAACGGCGACGCCGTGGTTCCGATCGCGTCGATCACCAAGCTGATGACGGCGATGGTGGTACTCGAGGCGGGGCAGAGCCTGTCCGAAGAGATCGCGATCAACCAGGACGACCTCGATCTGCTGAAGGGAACCGGATCGCGTCTGGTGCTGGGAACCCGGCTGAGCCGCGAAGAGCTGCTGCGTCTTGCGCTGATGTCGTCGGAGAATCGTGCCGCTTCGGCGCTGGGGCGCAATTATCCGGGTGGCATCCAGGGCTTTGTCGCGGCGATGAATGTGAAGGCACGACTGCTCGGCATGTCCGACACGCGCTTCCATGACAGCAGCGGCCTGAATCCGGCCAATGTCTCCAGCCCGCGTGACCTTGCCCGTCTGGTGACGGCGTCGGCCAGCTACCCGTTGATCCGCGAGTTCTCGACCACCCCCGAGCGTTATGTCGAGGTGGCCGGCCGCATGCTACGCTTCGGCAATACCAATTCGCTGGTCAAGAATCCGGATTGGGAGATCAGCGTCTCCAAGACCGGCTACATCAACGAGGCGGGCCGTTGCCTGGTGATGCAGGCCTGGATGCATCGCCAGCCGGTGGTGATCGTGTTGATGGATTCCGTTGGGCGCTATACCCGTACCGCCGACGCGCAACGCGTTCGCAAGTGGCTGGACGCGCAGGCGGCCGAGCGCGTGGCGACGGCGGCGAAGGCGCGCCAGGGCTGACCCCCTTTACTTTCTGATGTAACCCAGCGACTTCGAAATCTCGTTTGCAGTGTCGCGCACCAGCGGGGCCCAATCGGGATTGAAGCGCTCGGATGGAGTCGACAGCGACAGGCCGGCAACGAGGTCGCCGCTGTCGTCGCGGATGCCCGCGGCGATGCACCGGACGCCGGCTTCGACTTCGTCGAGGTCGAAGGCCACCTGGTGACGGCGGACCTTGTCGAGTTCCTTTTCCAGCTCGGGCAGGCTGGTGATCGACTCCGGTGTGGAAGGGGGCAGGCCGGTGCGGCGGGCGTAGTCGCGCACTTTGTCGGCGCCATCCTCGACCAGGAACAGCTTGCCGGTGGCGGTGGTGTGCAAGGGTGCGCGCGCACCGACGATGTGCACCACCCTGACCGAGGCGCGCCCGCTCGAGGTGCGCTCGACGTAGACGATCTCGTCGCCGGCGCGAATGCCGAGGTTGACGCTTTCGCCGGTGGCAGCGTGCAGCTTGAGCATGGCGGTCATCGCGGTGTCGCGCAGCGAAATGCGCGACTTGACCAGGCTGCCGAGTTCCAGCAAGCGGATTCCCAGGCGATAGATGCCGGCGTCCGAGCGATCGACGAAGCCACTCTGCGTCATTGCACCCAGGATGCGGTGTGCGGTGGACGGGTGCAGACCGGTTTCCAGTGCCAACTGCTTGAGCGGAACAGGGTCGGGGTGCGCGGCAAGGGCGTCGAGCAGCTTCATCATGCGCTCGATGACCTGAATGGGGTTTTTCACTTCTGCCGGGGCGGGGTTGTCGACGATCATTCTGCTGGACACAGGAGCCTGCAAGTTTTCCTTAACGGAGAAATGGTAACCGTGTAACGTGATTTCGCCTAGTGAAAGGAAACCGCAAGGTCTTGTGGTGACAGTGCGTTCCTGGATGCTCCGGATGCTTCGCGCGCTGCGTGTGTTGCTTCGATCGATCCGGCATCGTGCATGGTTCATCGACCGCCCGCACGGAACGCGGGGGCGCGGTATCGGGGGCTCCGTCGCGGGTTCCGGTAGGTGATGTGTTTTCTCCGGGATATACTTTTGCCCAATTGCGCCCGGCCGAGCCGGGTTGTTTTTTGCCTGAGTATCATTGAGACGACGCTGCTTGCGATTTCCCGGGAAACGGAATGACCCTTGTCCTGATCGTGTTGTTGCCGTTCATCGGCGCCATGCTGCCGCCATTGATGATCCGTGCGGGGCGCAACGCCTGTGCGACCACAACCTTCTCGGTGACCTTGCTGGCATTCGTGCTGCTGCTGTCCCAGGCGCCGGCGGTGTTTCGCGGCGAGGTCGTGCAGGCGGGCTGGGAGTGGCTGCCGGCGCTCGGGCTTAACGTCAATTTCTTTCTCGACGGCCTGGGCTTCTTCTTTGCCGGTCTGATCCTCGGTATCGGCCTGCTGATCATCGCCTATGCCCGCTTCTATCTGTCGAAAGACGATCCGATGGGCAGTTTCTACGCGTATCTGCTGCTCTTCCAGGGGGCGATGGTCGGTATCGTCTTGTCCGACAATATCCTGCTGCTGCTGATCTTCTGGGAACTGACCAGTCTGTCGTCCTTCCTGCTGATCGGCTACTGGAAACACCTGCCCGAGGGCCGCCAGGGCGCGCGCATGGCGCTGGTGGTGACCGCCGCAGGCGGTCTGGCAATGATCGCCGGCATGCTGATCCTCGGCGACATCGCCGGCTCCTACGAACTGAGCGTGATCCTGCAGAGCGGAGAGGCGATCCAGGCTTCGCCGCTCTATCTTCCCGCCCTGGTGCTGATCCTGGCCGGCTGTTTCACCAAGTCGGCGCAGTTCCCGTTCCATTTCTGGCTGCCCCATGCGATGGCCGCGCCGACCCCGGTGTCGGCCTACCTGCACTCGGCCACCATGGTGAAGGCCGGCTTGTTCCTGATGGCACGCCTGTGGCCGGTGCTGGCGGGCACCGATGCCTGGTTCTACATCGTTGCCACCACCGGTCTGATCACCATGCTGATCGGGGCGTTCATTGCCCTGTTCAAGGACGATCTCAAGGGTTTGCTCGCCTACTCCACGGTCAGTCATCTCGGCCTGATCACGATGCTGCTCGGTCTCGGCACGCCGATGGCGGCAACCGCAGCGGTGTTCCACATCCTCAATCACGCCACGTTCAAGGCAGCGCTGTTCATGAACGCGGGCATCGTTGACCACGAGGCCGGCACGCGCGACGTCAAGCGTCTGGGGGGCCTGCTGCATCTGATGCCGATTTCCGCCACCATGGCGCTGCTCGCCGCGGCCTCGATGGCGGGGATCCCGCCCCTGAACGGCTTCCTGTCCAAGGAAATGATGCTGCACGAGGTTGCCAATACCGTATGGGCAGGGCAGGGTTGGCCGATGGCCGCGGTGGCGACGCTGGCCGCGTGTTTTTCCGTGGCCTATTCCTTCCGCTATATCGCGCACGTCTATTTCGGGCCGGCTCGCGACGACTATCCCCACGTTCCGCACGACCCACCGGCAGGTATGTGGCTACCGCCGTCGTTGCTGGTGGTGCTGGTGGTGCTGATCGGAATCTTTCCGGACACCATCGCCGGCCCGCTGGTGGCCACGGTGGCGCGGGCGGTCACCGGCGGCGAGGTCCTCGACTACCACCTCGCGCTGTGGCACGGCGTCACCCCTGCGCTGGGCATGAGCGCGGTCGCCGTGGTGGTCGGTGCGGTGCTGGTACGGCGCTACGGATGGGTGCACGGATGGTGGCAGGCGGGGCCGCATCCGGAGGCCAAGGCAATGTTCGATGCGGTGATTGCTGCGGCCGTATCGGTGGCGCGCGCGTTCACCCATCGGCTGCACGATGGCTCGCTGCAGCGCTACCTCGCGCTGATGATCGGTGCGATGGTGCTGCTCGGCTTCAGTGTCTATCTCGGCGCGCCTTCGACGCCGGGCAGTCGCGCGTTGCTGCCGGTGGCGCCGCTGGCCGCGGCCGGCTGGCTGCTGCTGATCGGCGGCTGTGTCGCGGTGGTGCTGCAGCACCGCCAGCGGCTGCAGGCGTTGATCGCCGTGGGGGTGGTGGGGCTGATGGTGTCGATCGGTTTTGTCTATCTGTCCGCGCCCGATCTTGCGCTGACCCAGATCTCGGTCGAGGTGGTGACCGTCATCCTGATGCTGGTGGCGCTCAACCTGCTGCCCAAGACCACGCCGGCCGAGCCGGGACGGATGCGTCACCTGCGCGATGGGCTGTTCGCGCTGGCGGCCGGCGCGGGCGTGGGGGGCGCCGTCTGGGCCGTGCTGACCCGGGATGCCGAGACCATCTCCGGCTATTACCTCGAGCAGTCGGTGCCGGGCGGTGGCGGGACCAACGTGGTCAACGTCATCCTGGTCGATTTCCGCGGTTTCGATACCTTTGGCGAGATCACCGTGCTCGGTATCGCCGCACTGGTCATTTTTGCGCTGCTCGACGGCGCGATGCACGGCACGGTGGCCCGCAAGCTGGCAAGCTGGATCCCCGATCAGCCGCGCTCGGCCGACCGCCATCCGATGATGCTCGCGGTGGCCACCCGGGTCATGCTGCCGCTGGCGCTGCTGGTCGGCTTCTACATCTTCCTGCGCGGGCACAACGTGCCCGGCGGCGGCTTCATCGCCGGGCTGGTGGTCGCAGTCGCGCTGATCGTGCAGTACATGGCCAGCGGTTTCGGCTGGGCCGCGCAGCGGCTGAAGATCGACTATCACGGCATGATCGGCTGGGGCGTCCTGATCGCCGCCACCACCGGGCTGGGCGCATGGGTGGTGGGGCATCCCTTCCTGACCAGCACGATGTGGCACTTCGATCTTCCCCTGCTCGGCGAACTCCATGTGGCGTCGGCCATGTTCTTCGATGCCGGCGTTTTCCTCGTCGTGGTCGGCGCCACCATGCTGGCGCTGGCAAACCTGTCGCGCATCGGGCGTCATGCCGAGCATCTGACTGTCAACCGCAGCCCGATGGACGTCGATCCGTCGGTGTCGCCGAGCCGGATCGTGGAGAACTGAGATGGAATTCCTGCTTGCAAGCGCCGTGGGGGTGATGACGGCGGCCGGGGTGTACCTGCTGCTGCGTGCCCGCACCTTTTCTGTCGTACTCGGGCTGGCGCTGCTGTCGTATGCAACCAACGTGTTCCTGTTCGCCATGGGGCGCTTGGTGGTCAACCGGCCACCGGTGATCAACGATCTGGGCAACGGCTATACCGATCCGCTGCCGCAGGCCCTGGTATTGACCGCGATCGTGATTTCCTTCGCCATGACTGCCGTGGTGGTGGTTCTGGCCCTGCGCAGCTTCCTCGAGAGTGGCACCGACGACAGCGTGCTCGAATCCTCGGTCGCTGCGACGTCGCCCGCCAACGGCGAGGTTGCGGAGGGAAGTCGATGAATCACCTGATCATCCTGCCGATCATGTTGCCGGCATTGATCGCGCCCGTTCTGGTCATGGCTGCGCGCCACGATCTGGTGCTGGCGCGGGTGCTGTCGGGGGCCGCAGCGGTCCTCATGCTGGTGCTGGCGGTTGTCCTGCTGGTGTCGGCTTCCGGCCAGCCGCCGCAGATGTATGCGCTCGGTGACTGGCCGGCGCCGTTTGGCATCGTGCTGGTGCTCGATCGCCTGTCGGCGCTGATGCTGGTGCTTGCCGCACTGTTGTCCCTGGTCGTCCTGCTTTACGCGATGGCCGGGCAGGACGGCGGCGGGCGGCACTTCCATGCCTTGTGGCAGTTCCAGTTGATGGGGATCAACGGCGCTTTTCTCACCGGTGACTTCTTCAACCTCTTTGTGTTCTTCGAGGTCCTGCTGATCGCGTCCTACGGACTGATGGTGCACGGCGGCGGGGCCACCCGGGTCAAGGCCGGGGTGCAGTACGTGGTGGTGAACCTGGTCGGATCGTCCCTGTTCCTGATTGCGGTCGGCCTCATCTACAGCGTCACCGGAACGCTCAATATGGCCGATCTGGCGGCGCGCGTGCCGGAGGTGGCCGAGGGCGACCGCGCCATCCTCCATGCCGGTGCGCTGCTGCTGCTGATGGTATTCGGCATCAAGGCCGCGCTGGTGCCGATGCATTTCTGGCTGCCCGGGACCTACGGCCATGCGTCGGCGCCGGTGGCGGCATTGTTCGCGATCATGACCAAGGTCGGCGCCTATTCGATCATTCGCCTCTATCCGCTGGCTTTTGGTGCCGGTGCGGGCGGTTCTGCCGATCTTGCCGCTCCCTGGCTGCTGCCCGCGGCACTGATCTCACTGGTGCTGGGCATGGTCGGCGTCCTGGCCGCCCGCCAACTTACCCAACTCGTCAGCTTTGCGGTGATCGGTTCCATGGGCACCCTGTTGACGGCCGTGGCGCTGTCGTCCCCGCAGGCCATGGGGGCCGCGCTGTACTACCTGCTGCATTCCACGCTGGCGGCGGCGGCACTGTTCCTGATCGCCGGCGAAGTGGGGGCGCGCCGGGGCGGGGCCGACCGTCTGGCCCCCGGCCCGGTGTTTGCCGGCCGCAGCCTGCTGTCCGGATTCTTCTTCCTCGCCGCGATCGCCATGTGCGGCATGCCGCCACTGTCGGGGTTTCTCGGCAAACTGCTGATCCTCGACAGCGCTCGTGGCGCTTCCAGCGCAGTGCTGATCTGGTCCGTGGTGCTGGGCTCGTCCTTGCTTGGCATCATCGGGTTCGGCCGTGCCGGAAGCGCCCTGTTCTGGAAGACGGCGGTGGCCGAAGGCGGTGAAGTCGTGCCGACGCCGCGAACATCGGTGCTGACCATGGTGTCCATCGGCAGCCTGCTGGCCGGGCTGGTGATCCTGACCGTGCTGGCCGGGCCGCTGACGCGCTGGCTCGATGTGACCGCCGCACAGATCTACCAGCCGGAGCAATACGTCGATGCGGTGCTCGGTGAAGCCGGAGGAAGCGAGTGATGATGGACGATACGCGCAAGTTGCCGGGCGCCGGTCGGCGCTGGCTTCCGCATCCGCTGCTCACGCTGTTGCTGATCATGATCTGGATGCTGCTGCAGAATGAATTCAGCTTCGCGCACCTGCTGCTCGGTACCGCGCTCGGCATCGTCTTTCCGTTGATCACCGCGAGCTTCTGGCCAGACCGGCCGCGGATCCGCAACTACGGCAAGGCCTTCGTGTATTTCCTCCTCGTGGTCGGCGACATCGTCGTTGCGAACATCGAGGTCGCACGGCTCATCCTGTTCCGCAGGCCGACCGAGCTCAACACCTGCTGGGTCTGCGTGCCGCTCGAACTGCGCAGTCCCGAGGCGATCACCGTTTTTGCCGGGACGATCACCATGACCCCCGGCACGATCAGCTGCGATCTGTCGGCCGATGGGCGCAGCCTGCTCGTGCATTGCCTGGACCAGGCCGACCCCGAGGCCGCCGTGCAGCTCATGAAGTCGCGCTACGAGGCCCGGCTGATGGAGATCTTCCCATGATCGAACAGGCGCTGAACTTCGGCTTCGCGGCCGTGCTGCTGGCCCTGCTGATGAACCTGTGGTGCGTCTTTCGCGGACCGGGCGTGCTCGATCGGGTGCTGGCCGTCGATACCATGGTGATCAATGTGATCGCCCTGATCATCCTGTACGGCATCAGCGAATCCACCCCGGTGTATTTCGAGGCTGCACTCATCTTCGCCATGTTCGGTTTCGTGTCCACCGTGGCGTACTGCAAATTCGTGCTGCGCGGCGACGTCATCGAGTAAGGAAGCATCATGGACCTGTTCTTCGAAATTCTCGTCTCGTTGCTGATCGTCGGCGGCGCGTTTTTCCTGCTCGTCGGTTCATGGGGCATGATCCGCATGCCCGAGCTGATGACGCGGCTTCACGCCCCGACCAAGGCCACCACCCTCGGAGTGGGCGGCGCGCTGCTCGCGTCGATCACCTATTTTTCGGTGGTCGAGGGCGTCTTCATGGCCCACGAGTTGTTGATCTCGATCTTCCTGTTTCTGACTGCGCCGATTACCGCGCAATTCCTGGCCAAGGCCCACATGCATCGCAATCTCGATCCCGCGCGCGAACTGCCGCGTGCCGGCGAACATGGCTGGAGCACCTATGAAGGCACCGGTGGAGAAGACGCGACGGAGGCTGGCGACCCCCACTGAGCGTACGGCGCGTCAGTCGCGCGTGCCCTCCGTCCGGTCGCGCTCGCGCGCATTGCCCAGCGCGCCGGTCAGTGGCCGGTGTCCGGCGCGCTGGGCTGCGCGCGCGACCGCATGGGCGGCCAGCGGCGCCGAAGCCAGCAGCATGGCGAGCGCAAAAGCGGCCTCCACTGCCACTTCGCCGCTGGTCGCAGCAACCACGCTGGCCAGCATCAGGACGGCGCCGAGTGCCCCGGCCTTGCTGGCGGCGTGCATCCGGGTGTAGCAGTCGGGCAGGCGCAGCAGACCGATTGCCCCGATCAGGCACAGCAGCGTACCGCTGAGGATCAGCGCGGCGGCGAGCAGCGCGGCGAGGTCGAATTCCATGTCAGTCTCCCTTGGGTAAGTCTCGTGCGGAGTCGTCGGGCGGCGGCTCGCGCGCGGTAAACAGCAGCACGAAGGCGGCGGTGCCGACGAAGGAAACCAGCGCGAGTATCACCGCCGCGTCGACCAGCACCGACTGCGCGCTGTGCAGGGCGAGCAATGCGAGGGCCGCGGCACCGAGCAGGGTCAGGGCATCGATGGCCACGACCCGATCGGGGCCGGTTGGACCCTTGAGCAGACGGATCAGGATCAGTACCGCACTCAGCCCTTGGATCGCGAAGGCGAACGGAATCAGCCAGGCCGCACCTGCAATCTCCACGGTCATGATGGACTCCCGCCCGGGTGGCCGGCGTCGATCCATGCCAGCAGCCGGTCTTCGATCCTGCGCACGGCGGTCTCGACTTCCCGAACCGAGTCGGCATCGAGCACATGAACATAGAGCAGGCCGGCGGTCGGATCGTAGTCGAGCGCGAGGGTGCCCGGGGTCAGCGTCAGCAGGCAGCCGAGCACGGTGGCCAGGCGGTCGTCGGCGCGTTGCAGCCTGACCGCGACCACCGCCGGCCGGGGATGCACGCGGCGGGCGAGCACCAGACGGGCGACGCCGGCACTCGCCATGAACACCTGGACAATGAACCAGAGGAGGAAGCCGATGCCGAGTTCGATGCGGATCACGTAGCCGCGCATGCCGAACAGATCGGCGCTGGTCCGGATCACTGCGTGCACCAGTGCGAACGCCACCAGCACGCCCAGCGGCGTCAGCGTGTCGGCGAACGCGGCGAGTCCGAGCGCAAGGAGGGCATGAAGCGCTGCCATCTTCATTCTCCGTCCGGGGCCCGCACCGCGCGGATGTACTGACCGGGGTCGGCGAGCTGGGCGGCCGCGGCAATCGCGTAGTTCATCACCGGCCCGGCACCGATACCGATCAGGACCGTGATCGCCGCGAGCCCGGCGGCAGCCCACAGCGCCGGGCCCTGTCGGCGGACCGGGCGGATTGCCGACCCGCCCTCCGGATGGGCCTTGAGGAAGGCCTCGTTCCAGATCTTGCTCATCGACAACAAGGTGACAATGCCGGTCACCAGGGCGACCACGGCTGCCACCCATTCGCCGCCATCGAGACTCGCCCGGACCAGCATGAACTTCGCCCAGAATCCGGACAGTGGCGGGATGCCGGCGAGCGACAGGGCCGGAATCGCGAACAGCAGCGCGAGCCACGGCGCCCGTGCATACAGGCCACCCATCGCCGGCAGCCGCTCCGAACCGGTGAGTCGGGCTGCAATTCCGCCGATGAAGAACAGGTTCGCCTTCACGATGATGTGGTGGATCAGGTAGAACACCGCACCGGCCAGCGCCAGCGGGGTGGCCAGCGCAAGGCCCAGCACCATGTAGCCGACCTGGCTGACGATATGGAACGACAGGATGCGCCGGACTTCGGTCTGCGCCGCGGCGCCGAGCACGCCGATCAGCATCGTGGCGCAGGCGATCCACAGCAGGACCTCGTGGACTACACCTGCCTGCGGCCACAACAGGGTGACCAGGCGGATCAGGGCATATACGCCGACCTTGGTCAGCAGGCCGGCAAACAGTGCCGAAACCGGCGCCCACGCCACGTGATATGAGGCGGGCAGCCAGCCGAACACCGGAAACAGGGCGGCCTTGATCGAGAACGCCACCAGCATCAGCACCAGCGCCGCCTGGACCCCGGGTGGCGCGCTGCCGGCGGCGAACTGATGGGCGAGGCCGGCCATGTTGAGGGTGCCCGCAGCGCCATAGACCAGCCCGGCGGCGACCAGGAACAGCAGGGTCGCGAGCAGGTTGAGGAAGAGATAGACCACCGTGCCGGCGACCCGGCGCCTGCCGCCGCCGAGCACGATCAGCGCAAAGGCACCGACCAGCAAAACCTCGAACCATACGTAGAGGTTGAACACGTCGCCGGTAACGAAGGCGCCGCCCACGCCGACCAGCAGGCCATGGACCAGCAGGTGGAAATCCCTGCCGCGCGCCGGATCGGTGTCGTGCGCCAGTGCATAGACCACGGTGGCGCTGGCGATGATCCCGGTGATGGCGACCATCGCTGCGGACAGACGGTCGACCACCAGGCTGATGCCGTACGGCGCGGCCCATCCGCTCATCTGGCTGACCAGAATGCCGTCGCGGTCGACCACCTGCACCAGCAGCAGACCGACGGCCGCGAGCAGGAAAGCGCCGGCAAGACTCAGGGGCTGGATCAGGCGCGGGCGCGCGCCGGCGAGCAGGCACAGGATGACCGTTGCCAGCGGCACCAGCACGGGTGCAACGACCGGCAGGTGGACCACGGCCGCGGTCACGGGCCGCTCTCCCGGGGCGACGTCGGCCGGGCGGGGGCGGTGTCCGGCGCCGGCTGTTCGGCAACTTCGGTGACGCGATCGGTGGCGGTGGTGCCGTGGAACTCCCAGGTGCGGATCAACACCGCGAGGGCGAACACGAACAGCGCAAAGCCGATGACGATGGCGGTCAGGACGAGCGCCTGCGGCAGCGGATTGCTGGCGAGAGCGGGGACCCCGGCCGGACTGGTGAATGCCGCGACGGTGTCGCCGAGGCGACCGGCAGTCAGCACCGCGATGTTGGTCCCGTTGCCGATGACCACCACCCCGAGCACAACCCTGATCAGATTGCGGTCGAGCAGCAACCACAGGCCGATGCCAACCAGAATTCCGGCGCTGACCGCGGTGACGATCTCCATGTCAGGCCTCCCTTTCCAGCAAGCGGAACAGCATGTGCGCCATCGCGCCGAGCACGGTCAGGTATACGCCGAGGTCGAACAGGAGCGGGGTGCCGATCGCCACTCCACCGGGTGAGATCCAGGCGCTGCTCAGAAACGGACGGTGGCCGAGCAGCCCGATCATGCCGGCGCCGGTGGCCAGTGCCAGACCGACGCCGGTCAGCCGCAGCGGGTGGACGCGGAGCAGGCGGCGCACCCGGGCGACACCGTCCACGAGGGCGAGTATCACCAGTGCCGATGCCGCGACCAGGGCACCGATGAAGCCGCCGCCCGGCAGGTTGTGCCCGCGCCACAGCAGTGCCAGGGAGACCATCATCAACACGCCTGCGAGTGGCTTGAGTCCCTGGCGCAGCAGCACGCTGCCGAACTCCGGATGGCCGTCCCTGCCGGCGTCGGTGCCGCGGCGGCCGCCGAGCATGGTCGCGGCGGCGACGCCGGCGAGGGCGACCACCAGGATCTCGCCCAGGGTGTCGAACGCGCGGAAGTCGACCAGGATCACGTTGACCACGTTGGCGCCGTGACCGCCCGGCAGACTGTTGGCGCGGTACCAGTGGGCGATGTCGCCCGGCAATGGCTGGGCGATGGAGGCGAGCAGCACCGCGGTGATGGCGATGCCGAAGAGCGCCGACACCAGCGCGTGCAGCCGTCGCCGCGCCGGATTGCGCGAACCGATCGCCTGCAGCGGTGGCAGCTTGCGCAGTACCAGGGCGAGGAAGATCACGGTCAGGGTCTCGACCATGATCTGGGTCATGGCCACGTCCGGTGCGCCGACCGCGACGAAGAGCAGTGCCACGCCGAGGCCGCTGGCGCCCAGCGTGGCGACCAGCGCGATGCGGTCGCGCATCGCCGCCGCGGCGCCGGCACCGGTCACGGCCAGGATGCAGCCGGCGACCGCCGGCCAAGACACGGCGCCGGTCGAAGACGGCCAGGCCGCGACGCCGCCGGCCAGGGCCACCCCGAACAGGGCCAGCACCGAGGACGACAGCGCCAGCAGTGCAATGTGCTGGCGCAGGGAGCCATGCTGGAAGCGGTCGGCAACCTGGGCGGCGAGGGCGAACACACGCCTGAGCAGCCGGTCCCACAACAGGTCGCCGCTGATCTTCCAGATCGAGTGCCAGTGCGTCAGCCAGCGACGCACGTCGTGCCGTCGCAAATAGGCCAGCACGCCGAGGGCGACGGTCAGTACGCTCGCCGCGACTGCCGGGGTGATTCCGCCCCACAGATACAGCCGAACGTCCACCGGTCCGCGCGCCACGGCCTGAACCGCGCTGTTGACCAGCCAGACTTCGGCCACGTTGTTGAACGCCCCCAGCAGGAAGCCGCCGATCGCGAGCGTCATCGGCCCCAGCCACATCACCGCGCCGACTTCGTGCGGATGCCGCGGATAGGCCCCCTGGCGACCGAGAAAGGTACGCACGAACACCAGCCCGGCAGCGGTCAGCAACAAGGCATTGGTGACGACCATCACCGCGGTGGTGATCCAGCCGAGCGGGCCGAGTTCGAGCAGGCCGGCGTACTTGAATTCCTTGGCGATGAAGCCGAAGAATGGGGGCAGACCGGCGTTGGAGAACGCCGCGAGGGCCACCGCCGCCCCGGTAAGCGGCATGAACCGGATCAGGCCGCCGAGCCGGACCAGTTCGCGGGTGCCGGTTGCCTGGTCGATGGACCCGACCGCCATGAACAGCGCGCCCTTGTAGAGCGAGTGCGCCAGCAGGTAGATGACGAAGGCCTGCAGGCCATAGCTGGTGTTGGTGCCGATCAGCATGGTCAGCTGGCCGAGCACGGTCACCGTGGTGTAGGCGAGGATGCGCTTCAGGTCGGTCTGGCGGATCGCCACCACCGCGCCGACCAGCGCAGTGGTAGCGCCGACCACGATCAGGGTCGTGCCCCAGCCGGCCGAGCCGCCCATCACCGGGTTCAGCCGCGCGAGCAGATAGATGCCGGCCTTGACCATCGTTGCCGAGTGCAGGTAGGCAGACACCGGGGTCGGCGCGGTCATCGCGTTGGGCAACCACAGGTGGAAGGGCACCTGGGCCGATTTGGTAAAGCAGCCGAGCAGGATCAGCACCAGGATCGCCGGATACAGGGCATGGCCCTCCACCGCCTCGGCGGTCAGGGTCGAAAACTGCCAGCCACCGGCGGCGGTGCCGAGCAGGATCAGGCCGGCAAGCAGCGCCAATCCGCCCCCACCGGTGATCAGCAGGGCCTGCAGCGCCGCGCGGCGGGCGCCGGCATTTTCATGCTGGAAGCCGATCAGCACGAAGGACGTCACGCTGGTCAGCTCCCAGAACACGAATAGCGCGATCAGGTCGTCGGCCAGCACCAGCCCGAGCATGGCGGCCATGAACCCGAGCAGATAGGCGTAGAAGCGTCCGAGATGGCGGTGGTCGGAAAGATAACTGCCGGCGTAGAGCACGATCAGGGTACCGATCCCGCTCACCAGCAGTCCGAACAGCAACGCAAGCCCGTCGAGCCGGAAGCTCAGGGCGACCTCGAGTGCCGGCACCCAGGCGTAGGACTCCAGCACCACGCCGCCGCCGGAGATCACCGGCAAGCGGCTGAGCAGCCACAGAAACGCGGCCAGCGGCGCGAGCGCCAGCAACCACCCGGCACGCGCGTCGAGTACCCGGCTCAACAGCGGAGCGAAGAGCATCGCCACCACGATGAAGACCAGCGTCGTCAACATTCAGCACTCCGTCCGGATGCACGGCCAGGCGACTGCGTTCCCGATGAAATTTGACTTGGAAGATTCGCTCGGGCGATCGAACTTGATAATCACTTTCATCGACCACGCGCGCTTGTGCGAGGTTCCGTCCGGCCGGAAGCACCATGACCGAACGCCGGCCCGGGCGGGGTGAATGGTCGGGCGTGCCGCGATGCCGCGCGATCGGCGGCGGTCACGATGGCGATGAAACGAGCTGCCGTCGCTTACGTTCCGAGATCATCCGTACCATGTGTTCACGCGGGCGTCACCCAAAACCTGCTAAAATTTCGCGTTTTTCCTCACATAGTCCGGAGTTTCGTCCATGGCAATCGAACGCACCCTTTCCATCATCAAGCCCGACGCCGTCGCCAAGAACGTGATCGGCAAGATCTACCAGCGTTTCGAGGACGCCGGGCTGAAGGTCATCGCTGCCCGCATGACGCACCTGTCCGAGCTGGAAGCCGGCCAGTTCTACGCCGTGCACAAGGAGCGTCCCTTCTTCAAGGATCTGGTCTCGTTCATGACCTCCGGGCCGGTGATGATCCAGGCGCTGGAAGGCGAGAACGCGATTGCCAAGAACCGCGAACTGATGGGCGCCACCGATCCGAAGAAAGCCGACAAGGGCACCATCCGTGCCGATTTCGCCGACTCGATCGATGCCAACGCGGTGCATGGCTCCGATGCGGCCGAGACGGCTGCGGTCGAGATCGCCTTCTTTTTCCCGGGCATGAACGTTTACACCCGCTGAGCGGTCCATCCTGACGGCCCGTTGCGCCCGCTTCGCGGTAGTTTCACTGCGAAACGCGCGGGCGGGCCGTTTGTGTTGGAGGCAAAGATGAATACGCCGGTCAATCTGCTCGATTTCGATGTCGATGGTCTCGTCGCCTGGTTTGCCGGGCTGGGCGAGAAGCCGTTTCGTGCGCGCCAGGTGATGCGCTGGATGCATCGCGAGGGCTGTGACGACTTCGATGCGATGACCGACGTCGCGAAGTCGCTGCGCTCGCGGCTGAAGGAGCTGGCGGTGATCCGCCCGCCGGTGCCGGTGCGCGACTCGGTGTCGACCGACGGTACGCGCAAGTGGCTGCTGGACGTGGGTAACGCCAACGCGGTGGAGACGGTGTTCATTCCCGAAACGCGGCGTGGCACGCTGTGCATCTCGTCGCAGGCCGGTTGCGCGCTCGATTGCGCGTTCTGTTCCACCGGCAAGCAGGGCTTCAACCGCAATCTCACCGCGGCCGAGATCGTCGGTCAGCTGTGGCTGGCAAACACGCTGCTCGGTGCGGCGCGCGACGAGGCGCCGGATCATCTCGAAGCCAGCGAGCAGGACAACGGCCGCATCATCAGCAACGTGGTGATGATGGGCATGGGCGAGCCGCTCGCCAATTTCGACAATGTCGTGACCGCACTGCGCCTGATGCTGGACGATCACGCCTATGGCCTGTCGCGACGCAGGGTGACGGTGTCGACGTCCGGCATTGTTCCGGCGATGGACCGCCTGCGCGACGAGTGCCCGGTGGCGTTGGCGGTGTCGTTGCATGCGTCCAACGATGCGCTGCGCGACCGGCTGGTGCCGATCAACCAGAAATACCCGCTGCGCGAGCTGATGGCCGCCTGTCAGCGTTACCTCGATCGTGCACCACGTGACTTCGTGACTTTCGAATACGTCATGCTCGACGGTGTCAACGACGGCGAGGCACATGCCCACGAGCTTGTCGCCCTGGTGCGCGACGTGCCGTGCAAGCTCAATCTGATTCCATTCAATCCCTTCCCGAACTCCGGTTTCCTGCGCTCTCCCGCGGAGCGCATCCGTCGCTTTGCAGGTATCCTGACGGATGCCGGTATCGTCACCACCACCCGCAAGACGCGGGGAGACGATGTCGACGCTGCCTGTGGTCAGTTGGCCGGGCAGGTGCAGGACAAGACCCGGCGCACCGTGGTGCGCCTGAAACAGACGACGGAGATTCGCTCATGACGCGCAGGTTTGCGCCCCTGGTACTACTGGTCTCGGCATTGATGTTGGGAGGATGCGTCACCGCGCCGATGGCGGGCGGTGGTGGCGACGCGGTCGGTGTTTCGCGCCCGATGTCGGATATCCAGCCGACCGGCAAGGCCGAGACCAGCGCGCGGGTGCACGTGGATCTGGGGCAGGCCTATTTCGAGGTCGGACGCTACGATGTCGCGCTCGACGAGGCCAAGACCGCGCTGGCGGAAAGCCCGGGCTACGCCCCGGCCTTCCATCTGATGGGCCTGGTCTACATGATGATCAACGAGAATGCGTCGGCCGGAGACAACTTCGCCCGCGCGCTCGACGCTGCGCCAGGCGATCCCGACTTCAACAACAGCTACGGCTGGTATCTGTGTCAGCAGGGCCGCGAAGCCGAGGCGATGGAACGTTTCGCTCGCGCCGCGCGCAATCCCTACTATCGTTACCCGACCCGGCCCTATACCAATGGCGGGCTGTGCCAGCTGAAACTGAACAACGACGCGGCCGCCGAGGCTCAGTTCCTGCAGGCGATCCAGGCCGATCCGGGCAATGGCGAGGCGCTCTATCAGCTTGCCGCGATCGCCTATCGTCAGGGCCACTACCAGATCGCCCACGATCAGCTGGTCAGGCTGCATCAGCAACTGAGATCGACCGCGGCCTCGCTGTGGCTCGGTCTGCGTACCGCCCGCAGGCTGGGTGAGCGCAATGCCGAGGCGAGCTATGCCGAGCAGTTGCGTGGTCGTTTCGCCGATTCGGCGGAGCATGTGCTGATGTTGCAAGGGAAGTACGAGTGAGCAGTATGCAATCCGATACCGTTGCCACGCCCGAGGGCTGGGCTGCGATTCCGCCGGGAACCATGTTGCGCCAAGCGCGCGAGGCGCGCGGAGAGTCGCTCGACGAGGTCGCGCAGGCGCTCAAGCTGTCGTTGCGGCAACTCGATGCGCTCGAGAGCGGACACCATGAAGCACTGCCGGGACCCGCGTTCGTGCGCGGTTTCCTGCGCAACTACGCGCGCCATGTCGGCCTGGATCCGGCGGCGGTGCTGGCCGCGCTGGGCAGCGACACGACGACCGCGGTCGATCTGACGCCGCTGTCCAATGCCGCCGGCGACATGCCGGTCGGCGGCGGCGTTCGTTTCAATCTGCTGCCTGCAGCTGTGGTGGCCGGATTGCTGCTGGTGCTCACGTTTGCCGGATCCTATTTCGGCTGGTTCGAGACCACCGAAAACCCCACGCCGGCCGTCGTCGAGCCGCTTGCCGAGGAGCCCGCGAGTGTCGATCCGGGCACGGCGATGCCGCCACCCGCCGCCGACGAGCCTAGCGTGTCGATGCCACAGGCTGTGGCAGAGATCGAGCAGTCCGCCACGCCTCCCGCGTCGGCGATCGAGCCTTCCGCCCCATCCCTGGAGGTCCTGCCCGACCCGACCGCTTCCACCGAAGCGCCCGCGCCGCTGGTTGCCGAACCCGCCGATACGGCGGATGCACTGCGCTTCACGTTCGCCGCCGAGTCGTGGGTCGAGGTCAGGGATGGCACCGGCGCGATCCTGTTCGCCGGAACCGGCGCTGCCGGCAGCACCCGGGCCGTGCAGGGCGAGCCGCCGTTTGCGCTGGTGGTCGGCAATGCACGCAGCGTCCGGCTCGACTACCGCGGCAAACCGATCGACCTCATGCCCCACACCAAAGCGTCGGTTGCCCGCCTTACCGTTCAATGACATGACGCTCTCGACCCCAATCTCCACGCCTCAGCCCCGCCGCAACACCCGCCTTGTCCATATCGGCCGGGTGGCCGTGGGCGGCGGCGCGCCGGTGGTGGTGCAGTCGATGACCAACACCGATACCGCCGATGTGCTCGGCACCGCGATGCAGGTGGCCGAACTGGCGCGCGCCGGCTCCGAGATGGTGCGGATCACGGTCAACAACGAGGACGCGGCCAGGGCCGTGCCGCACATCCGCGACCGTCTGCTGGCCCTCAACATGGACGTGCCGCTGGTCGGCGACTTCCACTACAACGGGCACACCCTGCTCGCAAAGCATCCGGCGTGCGCCGAGGCCCTGGCCAAGCTGCGCATCAATCCGGGCAACGTCGGCGCCGGCACCAAGCGCGATCCGCAGTTCGCCGCGATCGTCGAAATCGCGTGCAAGTACGACAAACCGGTGCGGATCGGGGTCAATTGGGGCAGCCTCGACCCGTCGGTGCTGGCACGGATCATGGACCAGAACGCCACTCGCGCCGACCCGCGCGATGCCGGCGCGGTGATGCGCGAGGCACTGGTGGTGTCG
Source organism: Azoarcus sp. Soil_N_20 (assembly GCF_057656155.1). Taxonomy (NCBI): domain Bacteria; kingdom Pseudomonadati; phylum Pseudomonadota; class Betaproteobacteria; order Rhodocyclales; family Zoogloeaceae; genus Azoarcus; species Azoarcus sp. Soil_N_20. The sequence goes on from NZ_JBDGKX010000009.1 coordinate 130,659, forward strand.
GCGCTGGAGTCGGCGGCCAAGGCCGAGGAGTACGGCCTGGCGGGCGACCGCATCATCCTGTCGGCCAAGGTGTCGAGCGTGCAGGACCTGATCGCGGTGTATCGCGATCTGGCGCTGCGCTGCGACTATCCGCTCCACCTCGGATTGACCGAGGCCGGCATGGGCAGCAAGGGCATCGTCGCCTCCACGGCGGCGCTGGCGGTGCTGCTGCAGGAAGGCATCGGCGACACCATCCGGATTTCACTGACCCCGGAGCCGGGCGGCAGCCGCACCCAGGAAGTGGTGGTGGCGCAGGAGATCCTGCAAACCATGGGCTTGCGCGCGTTCACCCCGATGGTGACCGCGTGTCCGGGGTGCGGGCGCACTACCAGCACCTTCTTCCAGGAGCTGGCATCGGGCATCCAGGGCTATGTGCGCGAGCAGATGCCGGTGTGGCGCGAACAGTACGACGGGGTTGAGAACATGACCCTGGCGGTGATGGGCTGCGTGGTCAATGGCCCGGGCGAGAGCAAGCATGCCAATATCGGCATCTCGCTGCCGGGTACCGGCGAAACCCCGGCCGCGCCGGTGTTCGTCGATGGCGAGAAAACGGTCACCCTGCGCGGCGACAACATCGCCGCCGAGTTCAAGGCCATCGTCGACAACTACGTGGCCACCCGCTATGTGAAGAAGGCCGGCTGACCGGCTCCGACCAGTACAAGACAACGACAAGCAGATCCATTCATGAGTCAGATTCAGACATTGCAGGCCGTGCGCGGGATGAACGACATCCTGCCCGACGAGGCCGAGATCTGGGAGCACTTCGAGGACATCGTGCGCGACTGGCTGCGCAGTTACGGCTACCGCCCGATCCGCATGCCCATCGTCGAGCCGACCCCGCTGTTCAAGCGCGCGATCGGCGAAGTCACCGACATCGTCGAGAAGGAAATGTATTCCTTCGAGGATGCCCTCAACGGCGAACATCTGACGCTGCGCCCCGAAGGCACCGCTTCGTGCGTGCGTGCCGCCATTCAGCACAATCTGGTGGCCGCGAGCGGCCCCCAGCGCCTGTACTATCAGGGGCCGATGTTCCGCCATGAGCGTCCGCAGAAAGGGCGCTACCGCCAGTTCCATCAGATCGGAGTCGAGGCGCTCGGCTTTGCCGGGCCCGATGTCGACGCCGAGCACATCATCATGTGCGCGCGGCTGTGGGACGACCTCGGTCTGGAGGACGTCCGCCTCGAACTGAACTCGCTCGGCTCCGCCGAGGAGCGCGCCGTGCATCGTGCTGCGCTGATCGCCTATCTCGAACAGCACCAGGATCGGCTCGACGAGGACGGCAAACGCCGTCTCTACACCAATCCGCTGCGCATCCTCGATACCAAGAACCCAGCACTGCAGGACATCGTCGAAGCCGCGCCGAAACTGGCCGACTACCTCGGTGACGACTCGCAGGCGCATTTCGCCGCCGTGCAGGTGCTGCTCAAGGATGCCGGCATTCCGTACCGCATCAACCATCGTCTGGTACGGGGTCTGGATTACTACAACCGTACCGTGTTCGAATGGGTGACCGACCGTCTCGGCGCGCAGGGCACGGTGTGTGCGGGTGGTCGTTATGACGGACTGGTCAGCCAGCTCGGGGGCAAGCCCCAGCCGGCGGCCGGTTTCGCGATGGGGGTCGAGCGGCTGCTGGCGCTGTGGCGGGAGTGCGGCGGACAGGCCGAGCTGGTGGTGCCCGATGTCTATGTCGTGCATCTTGGCGAAGCGGCCCAGCGCCTGGCGTTCCGGGCGGCGGAAGCCTTGCGCGGACACGGTTTTGCGGCAGTGCTTCACTGCGGCGGAGGCAGCTTCAAGTCACAGATGAAAAAGGCGGACGGCAGTGGTGCCCCGGTTGCGATCGTGATCGGAGAGGATGAAGCGCTGGCGGGCGAGGTCGGGGTCAAGCCGCTGCGCGGGCCGGGGGCGCAGCAGCGGGTCGTGCTCGAGTCGCTGCCCGAGACGGTTGCGCAGCTGCTGTTCAATGACGAGGTTGAGGAAGGGGCTGACAATGGCAGTGTATGACCTGGAAGAACAGGAACAGATTTCCGAACTCAAGGCCTGGTGGGCGCAATACGGCAAACTGGTGACGACGCTTGCCGTCGTCGCGGCGCTTTCATCGGTGGGCTGGCAGGGCTGGCAGTGGTATCAGAACAAGACCGCGGCCGAGGCCGGAGCGCTCTATTTCAGCCTGCAACAGGCAGCAACCGAGAAGGACGCGCAGAAGGCACGCGATGCTGCCGGCCGGCTGATCGGTGACTACGGCGGATCCACCTATGCGCAGCTCGGGGCGCTGTTGTCGGCCTCGGTGCAGTTCGCCAACAACGATCTGGACAACGCCCGCGCCCAGCTCGAATGGGCGGCCGACAAGGGCAAGGATCCTGCACTGCGCGAACTCGCGCGTCTGCGCCTCGCCGTGGTGCTGTTGCAGCAGGGCGCAGCCGATCAGGCGCTGGCGCGTCTGCAACCGGTGCCGTCCGGTGCCTACAAGGCGCGCTTCGAGGATCTTCGCGGCGACGTGCTTGCCGCCCAGGGCAAGACTGCCGAGGCGCGCGCGGCCTATCAGGCGGCGGCAGACACGCTTGGCAGTGCCGGCGACGATGCCGCAACGCTGCGCGAAGTGGTGCGCGTCAAACTCGAATCGCTGGAAGGCTGAACAATGAAATCCTCTTACCTGCGCATGCTGCCCCTGATCGGGGCCCTTGCCTTGCTCGCCGGTTGTTCCTCGTTGAATCCGTTCGCCAGCAGCAGTCCCGGACCGGCGGCCCTGGTCGACATCACCCCGACTGCCGACCTGAGGGCCGCGTGGAAGGCCAGTATCGGCAAATCGGGTCCGTATGTGTTTCAACCGGCCGTGGTCGGCGACAGTGTGTATGCGGCCTCGATGGGTGGCAATGTGGCTCGTTTCGAGGGCGGGCGCGCGGTCTGGCAGGCCGACACCAAGACCGACCTCGCTGCGGGCGTCGGCAGCGATGGCCGGTTGGCGGTCGTGGTGAGTATCGACGGCGTGGCAATTGCCTACGACGCCGAGACCGGTGCCGAGCGCTGGCGTGTTCCGGTCGGTGCGGAAGTGCTCGCGCCGCCGGCGGTCAACGAAGAGGTGGTCGTGCTGCGCGCCTCCGATCACCGTCTGATCGCGCTCAGTCCGGGTGACGGCAGCCGGCGCTGGGTGTACCAGCGCAGCAATCCGCCCCTTGCCTTGCGCAGTTTCGCCGGGGTGGTGCTTGAAGGGGGGGTCGTGCTCGCCGGTTTTCCCGGTGGCAAGATGGCGGCGGTGAACGTCGCCAACGGCGGCGCGCTGTGGGAGTTGAACGTGGCATCGCCACGGGGGGCGACCGAGCTCGAGCGGGTGGCCGACGTCGCCGGAACGCCGGTGATCAGCCGCCGCGAAGTGTGCGCCGTGACCTACCAGGGGCGAGCCGCCTGCTTCGACGGCAGCAACGGCAATGCGCTGTGGGCGCGGGATTTCTCCAGCAGCGTGGGCATGGATCGCGATACCCGGTTTGCGGTCATCACCGATGATCGCGACGCGGTCCAGGCCCTCGATGCCTACAGCGGTGCGAGCGTGTGGAAGCAGGATGCCCTGCCGCGCCGCGTGGTGTCGCGTCCGCTCATCGTCGGCGACCATGTCGCGGTGGGTGACGGCGAAGGTTATGTGCATCTGCTGCAACGTGAGGACGGCGCATTTGCCGCCCGTGACCGCGCCGACAGCAGCCCGATTACTGCGGATCTGCGTCTGCATGGCCGCGGCTTCGTGGTGCAGACGCGCGATGGTGACATCGTTGCCTATGAAGTGCGTTGAGGCGGAATTCTTTCAGTGAAACCTACCATCGTCCTTGTCGGCCGCCCCAACGTGGGCAAGTCGACCCTGTTCAACCGCCTGACCCGTACCCGCGATGCGCTGGTGGCGGATCAGCCCGGTCTCACCCGCGACCGCCACTACGGCATCGGCCGTCTCGGCGACCGGGATTACCTGGTGGTCGACACCGCCGGATTCGATCCGGTCGCCAAGGACGGCATCATGCACGAGATGGCACGCCAGGCCGAACAGGCGATCGCCGAGGCCGACGTGCTGCTGTTCCTCGTCGATGGCCGGGCGGGGCGCACGCCTCATGACGAACAGATCGCGGTCCGGCTGCGTCGTGCCGGCCGTCCGGTGCATGTGGTGGTCAACAAGGCCGAGGGCCTGGACCGCGCGGTGGTGTCGTCCGACTTCCATGCGCTCGGCTTCGGCGAACCGGCGGCCGTATCCGCGGCGCACGGCGACGGCATCAAGCAGCTGATCGACCTGGTGCTGGCGCCGTTTCCGGTGGATAGCGGCCGCGAGTCCACCGATGACGACGGTCCCAAGGTGGCGATCGTTGGCCGTCCGAACGTGGGCAAATCGACCCTGGTCAATACCCTGATCGGCGAAGAGCGGGTGATTGCGTTCGATCTGCCGGGCACCACCCGGGACGCGATCTCGATCCCGTTCGAGCGCGGCGGCAAGCAGTACACGCTGATCGACACGGCAGGGTTGCGGCGGCGGGGCAAGGTTTTCGAGGCGGTGGAGAAGTTCTCCGTGATCAAGACCCTGCAGGCCATCGAGGAGGCCAATGTCGCCGTGCTGGTGCTGGACGCCGCCCAGGACATTTCCGATCAGGACGCCCACATCGCCGGGTTCGTGCTCGATGCCGGCCGTGCGCTGGTGGTTGCGATCAACAAATGGGATGCGGTCGACGACTATCAACGCGACCGCCTCAAGGAAGAGATCGCGCGCCGGCTCGGCTTCCTGTCGTTCGCGCGTTTCCACCACATTTCCGCGCTCAAGGCCGAAGGCGTGGGCGGTTTGCTGAAGTCGGTCGATGCTGCCTACGCGGCCGCCATCTCCAATCTGTCTACGCCGCAACTGACCCGCACCATGCAGGCCGCGATCGCCAAGCAGGCACCCCCGCGCCATGGAACGGCCAGACCCAAGCTGCGCTATGCCCACCAGGGCGGCATGAACCCGCCGATCATCGTGATTCACGGCAATTCGCTGGAGAACCTGCCCACTTCCTATGTCCGCTATCTTGAACGGACCTTCATGGAGGCGTTCAAATTGCAGGGCACACCCTTGCGCATCCAGTTCCGTACTGCGCACAATCCGTATGCCAGCAAACCCTGATTGCGGAAACACCGTATATCCGCACCGGATTTGGTTGCATACTGTTATGTGGCGGTGCAGCAATAAATCCTATACATTCTTATAAACACAAAAGATCGAGGTTCCACAATGAGCAATAAAGGGCAACTCTTACAAGACCCGTTTCTGAACACCCTGCGCCGCGAACATGTGCCGGTTTCGATTTATCTGGTCAATGGCATCAAGCTTCAGGGCCAGATCGAATCGTTCGATCAGTACGTCGTGTTGCTCAAGAATACGGTTACCCAGATGGTGTACAAGCACGCCATTTCGACCGTTGTGCCGGCACGCCCGGTCACCATCCAGCAACAGGATCCCGCCGAGGGCGCGAACTGAACAAGCTCTGTTCCATGAGTGGCCGGTTTGTGCCGGCCGGCCTCTTGTCCGATGTTTGAACGTCCGGGAGCCGGCGAACGAGCGGTACTCGTTCAGCTCGATTTCGGTCAAGGTGCAATCGACGAGCGCCTGTCCGAGCTTAAGCTGCTTGCCGCCAGTGCCGGCGGGAGCGTGGAGGCGGTTGTGTTCGGGCGTCGACCGAGGCCCGATCCGGCGCTGTTCGCCGGGCGTGGCAAGGTGGAAGAAATTGCCGAGGCGCTGCGTGCGCACGAGGCGGATCTGGTGATCTTCAATCACGCCCTGTCGCCCGCGCAGCAGCGCAACCTCGAGCGCACGCTCGGGCACCGGGTGGTGGATCGGACCGCGCTCATCCTCGACATCTTCGCCCTGCGCGCGCGCAGTCACGAAGGCAAACTTCAGGTCGAACTCGCCCAGCTCAGCCATCTCGCAACCCGCCTGGTACGCGGCTGGTCTCACCTCGAGCGGCAGAAGGGCGGGATCGGCTTGCGTGGACCAGGTGAAACCCAGCTCGAGACGGACCGCCGCCTGCTCGGCAATCGGGTCAAGCTGCTCAAGACCCGCCTCGGCAAGATCGAAAAGCAGCGCCTGACCCGCCGTCGCGCGCGCGAACGTCGCGACGTGCTGTCGGTGTCCCTGGTGGGCTATACCAACGCCGGAAAGTCGACCCTGTTCAATGCATTGACCAAGGCCGGAAGCTATGCGGCCGATCAGTTGTTCGCCACCCTGGACACGACCTCGAGGCGCCTTTTTGTCGGATCGGGGAACGTCGTGCTGTCGGATACGGTCGGATTCATCCGTGATCTGCCGCATGCGCTGGTGGCGGCCTTCAAGGCAACCCTCGAGGAAACCGCGCAGGCCGATCTGCTGCTCCATGTCGTGGATTCGGCAAGCGAAGATCGCGACGCCCAGATTCTTGCAGTAAACGAGGTGCTCGCCGAGATCGGGGCCGCCGACGTACCGCAAATCCTGGTTTGGAACAAGATCGATCTGACCCATGCCAGTGCGGCGGTCGAGCGGGATGACTGTGATAAAATCAGGCGCGTTTTGCTGAGCGCGAGAACCGGCGAGGGGCTGGATTTGATACGCGCTGCGCTGGCTGAAGTCGCGCAAGCAGTCATCATCTCCGAACCCGGTCAGCATCCTGAATCCGACAACAACTTTTCATTACAACAGTGATAACAGGCATTCTCATGTCCCTCAATGATCCACGCTGGGGAAACCGCGGAAACGACGGTGACCGCGGCGAAGGCAATCGCGGCGGCAATAATCAAGGCCCTCCCGATCTCGAAGAGGTGTGGCGGGATTTCAATCAGCGCCTGTCCGGTATTTTCGGCGGCAAGCGCGGTGGCCGCAATGGCGGACCGGGTGGCGGTAACGACGGTGGCGGCGGTGGTCCGACCCTGCCGGACTTCTCGTTCAAGCAGTTCGGCGGCGGTATCGGTGCCTTGCTGGCGCTGGTGGTGGTGATCTGGCTTGCAAGCGGGTTCTACACGGTCGATGCCAACCAGCGCGGCGTGGTGCTGCGTCTGGGCAAGTTCACCGAAACCACCGAGCCGGGCCTGCGCTGGCGTCTGCCGGCACCGATCGAAACCCACGAAATCGTCGACTTGACCGGTGTTCGCACGGTCGAGGTGGGCTATCGGGGTACCGATCGCAACAAGGTGCTGCGCGAGTCGCTGATGCTCACCGATGACGAGAACATCGTCAACATCCAGTTCGCGGTGCAGTACGTACTCAAGAGTCCGGAAAACTACGTGTTCAACAACCGTTTCCCGGACGAGGCCGTGGCCCAGGGGGCGGAAACCGCGATGCGCGAGATCGTCGGCAAGAGCCGGATGGACTTCGTGCTCTACGAGGGCCGTGAGGAAATCGCCGCCACCGCGCAGGAGTTGCTGCAGCGCATTCTGGATCGATATGAGACCGGCATCCTGATCAGCCGGGTGACGTTGCAGAACGCCCAGCCGCCGGAACAGGTGCAGGCTTCGTTCGACGATGCGGTCAAGGCCGGTCAGGATCGCGAACGGCAGAAGAACGAAGGTGAAGCCTACGCCAACGATGTCATCCCGCGCGCCCGCGGTACGGCGTCGCGCCTGATCGAGGAAGGCAACGCCTACCGAGAACGGGTCGAGGCCAACGCCGAGGGTGAGGCGAGTCGCTTCACTCAGGTGTTTGCAGAATTCAAGCGTGCGCCCGAGGTGACTCGCGAGCGTATGTACCTCGAAACCATGCAACAGGTACTGGGCAGTGCGAGCAAGGTCATGATCGATGCCAAGGGCAGCGGCAACATGCTGTTCCTGCCACTCGACAAGCTCATTCAGCAGGCCGGCGGAAGCCCGGCAGCAGCGGCTGCGGCTACCGATTCGCAACTGACCCTGCCTTCAGCAACCAATGCGCCGGCCGGTAGCCAGGACCCGCGTAGCCGGGATCTGCTGCGCAGCCGCGAACGTGGAGAACGTTGATGCGTGACAAGATGCCCCTGATCGGGGGGGTGCTGCTGTTTATCGCAGTGGTCGCCTCGATGTCCCTTTTTACCGTCGACCAGCGTCAGTATGCGATCGTGTTTCAGCTTGGTGAAGTGAAGGAAGTCATCAGCACGCCTGGCCTCAACGTCAAGCTGCCGCTGATCCAGAACGTGCGCTTCTTCGACAAGCGCATCCTGACCATGGATACCGCCGAGCCGGAACGTTTCATCACGTCCGAGAAGAAGAACGTGCTGGTGGACCACTTCGTCAAGTGGCGCATCATCGACCCGCGGCTGTACTACGAGTCGGTGGCCGGCGACGAGTCCCGTGCCCGCATCCGCCTGACCCAGACGGTCAATTCCGGTCTGCGTGAGGAATTCGGTCGGCGGACGGTGCATGACGTGGTGTCCGGTGAGCGTGACCAGATCATGGAAGACATGCGGGCGAGAGCCGACCAGGATGCACGCAAGATCGGCGCCCAGATCATCGACGTGCGGCTCAAGCGCGTCGACCTGCCGACCGAGGTGTCGGAGTCGGTCTATCGCCGCATGGAGGCCGAGCGCAAGCGAGTGGCCAACGAACTCCGCTCCGAAGGTGCGGCCGAAGCCGAGAAGATTCGCGCCGATGCCGACCGCCAGCGCGAGGTCATCATCGCCGAAGCGTACCGGGATGCCCAGCAGCTCAAGGGTGCCGGCGATGCGAAGGCGACTGCGATCTATGCCGAGGCCTTTGGTCAGAGCCCCGAGTTCTACTCGTTCTACCGTAGCCTCGAGGCCTATCGTGGCAGCTTCTCCGGCAAGGATGACGTGATGGTGATCGATCCGAGTTCGGATTTCTTCAAGTTCATGAAGAGCTCCCGAGGGACGGATCGGAACTGATTCCCGATGGGCGCTACCCTGATGATGGCCTTCGCGCTGATGTTGATACTCGAAGGTATCGTTCCCTTTGTCGCGCCAGCCGCCTGGCGCGATACCTTTTTGCGCCTCGCCCGCCTCGGTGACGGTCAGATCCGCTTTGTCGGACTGTCATCGATGCTGGTCGGGCTGGTCCTGCTGTTTGTCTTTGGTTGAACCTTACATGCGCTGGGTATTGCCCGATCACATCCAGGACGCACTGCCGTCCGAAGCCGACAAGCTGGAGGGACTGCGTCGCCGTTTGCTCGACGCCTTCCGCGTGCGCGGTTATCAGCTGGTGATGCCGCCGCTGCTGGAATATCTCGATTCGCTGACCACCGGTGCCGGCCAGGATCTGCGTCTACGCACCTATCAGCTGGTGGACCAGTTGTCCGGGCGCACCATGGGCGTGCGTGCCGACATGACGCCACAGGTGACCCGGATCGATTCGCACCTGCTCAATCGCAAGGGTGTGTCGCGGCTGTGTTACTGCGGCAGCGTGCTGCATACCCTGCCGTCGACGCTGACCGCAACGCGCGAGCCTCTGCAGATCGGCGCCGAACTCTACGGCCATGGGGGCATCGAGGCCGATATCGAGATCGTGCACCTGCTGGCCGAGGTGATGCGGCTGGCGGATGTCCCGGCAACGCGGATCGATATCGGCCATGTCGGTCTGTTCCATGCCCTCGCCGCGCGTGCCGGCCTGGTTCCCGAGCGCGAGGAGATGTTGTTCGACGTGTTGCAGAGCAAGGATGTGCCCGGTCTTCGTGACATGCTGGTCGATGTCGCCGAGCCGGTGCGTAGCGCGCTGCTGCTGTTGCCGCAGCTCTATGGGGGCGCCGAGGTGCTCGACGTCGCCGCGGCGAGCTTGCCGCAGGATGCCGAGATTGCCGCGGCACTCGACGATCTGCGCCAGCTCGCGGGCGCGCTGGCTGATCTGCCGGTGAGCTTCGATCTGGCCGATCTGCGCGGCTATCACTATCACAGCGGCGTGGTGTTTGCGGCCTATGGCAGGGGTTCGCCGGCCGCACTCGCCCTCGGCGGCCGCTATGACCGGGTGGCACAGGCGTTCGGTCGCTCGCGGCCCGCCACCGGTTTCAGTCTGGATCTGCGCGAGCTTGCCCTGGGTTTGCCCGACCCGGAAGCGGCGGGGGCGATTCTGGCACCGGGCGGCACCGACGCTGCCTTGTCGATCGAAGTGGAGGCCCTGCGCGAGCGGGGCGAAATCGTGGTGACCGCATTGCCGGGGCACGACGGAACGTGGAATGAAGCCGGATGCAACCGGCAGCTTGTGATGCGGGGAGGCCGGTGGACGGTCGAGCCGCTTCAGGGAGAGTAACTGGATGGCAAAGAACGTGGTGGTCGTCGGTACCCAGTGGGGCGACGAGGGCAAGGGCAAGATCGTCGACTGGCTGACCGATCATGCGCGCGGCGTGGTCCGTTTCCAGGGTGGGCACAATGCCGGCCACACGCTGGTGATCGGGCAGACCGAGTACAAGCTCAATCTGGTGCCCTCGGGCATCGTGCGCGAAGGCGTGGCCTGCTATATCGGCAACGGCGTGGTGCTGGACATCCACCACCTGCTGTCCGAAATCGCCACCCTCGAGGCCGGCGGGATCAAGGTGCGCGAGCGCTTGCGCATCAGCCCGGGCTGTCCGCTGATTCTCGGTTACCACGCCGCGCTCGATCGCGCGCGCGAGGCGGTCAAGTCGGATTGCGACAAGATCGGCACTACCGGCAAGGGCATCGGCCCGACCTACGAAGACAAGGTCGCCCGTCGCGCGCTGCGGGTGTACGACCTGTTCGATCGCGAGCGTTTCGCCGAGAAGCTCAAGGCCAACCTCGAGTATCACAATTTCGTGCTCACCCAGCACCTGGGCGCCGAGGCGGTCGAATTCCAGGCCGTGTTCGACCAGGCGATGGCCGATGCCGAGAAGATTCTGCCGATGGTGGCGGATGTCTCGGCCGAGCTGTACGCGGTGAACAAGAATGGCGGCAGCCTGCTGTTCGAAGGCGCGCAGGGTACCCTGCTCGACATCGATCACGGCACCTATCCGTTCGTGACCTCCAGCAACTGTGTTGCCGGACAGGCGGCGGCGGGCTCCGGGGTGGGGCCGGGGCGCCTGCACTATGTGCTGGGCATCACCAAGGCCTATTGCACGCGTGTGGGCGGCGGTCCGTTCCCGACCGAGCTCGATATCGAGACCAAGGGCGTGCCCGGCGAGCAGATGTCGAACAAGGGGCGCGAATTCGGCACCGTCACCGGGCGCAAGCGCCGCTGCGGCTGGCTCGATCTCGCGGCCCTGAAGCGCTCGATCATCATCAACGGCGTGACCGGGCTGTGCATCACCAAGCTCGACGTGCTCGACGGTCTCGCCGAACTGAGGCTGTGCACCGGTTACATGCTCGATGGCAGACGTATCGATCTGCTGCCGATGGGCTCCGAAGAGGTCACCCGCTGCGAGCCGATCTACGAAACCCTGTCGGGCTGGAGCGGTACCACCTTCGGTGCGCAGAGCTGGGACGCCCTGCCGCAGGAGGCGCGGGCCTATCTGCACCGGATCGAAGAAATCTGCGAGATCCCGATCGATGTCATCTCGACCGGTCCCGAGCGCGACGAGACCATTCTGCGCCGTCATCCGTTTGGTGCCTGAGTTGGGCGCTGGAACCGAAACCGGCTGCAAGGCCGGTTTCATCGCCGTGTGCGGGAGCGGAGGCAGAAAAGCGAAAAGCCGACTCGCGGTCGGCTTTCCTTTGAAACTGGTGCCCAGAAGAGGACTCGAACCTCCACGCCTCGCAGCGCTAGTACCTGAAACTAGTGCGTCTACCAATTCCGCCATCTGGGCAGGGAGGCGCATTGTAGCCGGATCCCTTGCCGGATGGAAGGCGGGATCCACAAAAAACCACGCCTACTGCGTGTGCGCCCGGGCCATTGGCCCTGCGACTTCGAACGGAGTGGCAGCCGTCGCCCGGACCGGTGCCCGCACCGGACGAAACCAACAAAAAAGCCGCTCCGAAGAGCGGCTTTCCTGCGAAACTGGTGCCCAGAAGAGGACTCGAACCTCCACGCCTCGCAGCGCTAGTACCTGAAACTAGTGCGTCTACCAATTCCGCCATCTGGGCAAGAGCCGCGCATTATAAGCACCTAAAGAAGAAAGTCAATGACCAGGAACACCAAAAAAACCACTGCCGATTCCGGCACGCCCGCCACCGCGCCGACCACCGGAAAGCGCAAGACCGCCAAGACCAGCGGTCCCTCGGCGATTCGCCGCGCCGACCCTTACTTCGAGCGCGAGACGCAGAAGTACGAGGCGCCGCTACCCAGTCGCGAATACATCGAGCAGACCCTCGCCGAAGTCGGCGTGCCGATGTCGGTCGACGAACTGGTGCAGGCGCTCGATATCCGCCCTGAGGAACTGGAGCACTTCGACCGTCGTCTGCGCGCCATGCAGCGTGACGGCCAACTCGTGCGCAACCGTCGCGATGCATGCCTGCTGCCGGACAAGGCCGACCTGATCCGGGGCAAGGTCGAGGGCCATCCCGACGGATTCGGCTTCCTGCGGCGCGACGACGGCGGCGCCGACATCTTTCTCGGCCCGAAGGAAATGCGCGAAGTGCTGCATGGCGACCGGATCATTGTCCGGATCGCCGGGCAGGACCGCCGCGGTCGGCCCGAGGGCAAGGTCGTCGAGATCCTCGAGCGCGCCAATACGCGTGTCGTCGGGCGCGTGCTCAACGAGCACGGCGTACTGCTGGTGGTGCCCGAGAACCACCGTCTGGCGCAGGACATCCTGATCGCCCCCGGAGGCAAGAAGCCCTTGCCCGGACAGGTGGTCACGGTCGAACTGATCGAGCAGCCGACCAAGTACGCCCAGCCGATCGGCCGCGTCGTCGAGGTGCTCGGCAACTATGCCGATTCCGGCATGGAGATCGAGATCGCGCTGCGCAAGCACGAGCTGCCCTACGAGTTCTCGGCCGAGACCAAACTCGAAACCCGCAAGCTGCCGGTCAAGGTGCGCAAGAAGGACTGGGCCGAGCGCGAAGACATCACCGCGCTGCCGCTGGTCACCATCGACGGCGAGACCGCGAAGGACTTCGACGATGCGGTGTATTGCGAGCGTCAGGGCCGGGGTTTCCGGCTGATCGTCGCGATCGCCGACGTCTCGCACTATGTCGACGCGGGCAGCGCGCTCGACAAGGACGCGTACGACCGCGGCAATTCGGTGTATTTCCCGCGCAGGGTGATCCCGATGCTGCCGGAGAAGCTCTCCAACGGACTGTGTTCGCTCAATCCGCAGGTCGAACGACTGTGCATGGTCGCCGACATGAGCCTGTCGATGACCGGCGTGATCAAGGCCTATCGTTTCTACCCGGCGGTGATGTTCTCCCATGCGCGACTGACCTACACTAAGGTCGCCGCCGCGCTCTACGATCAGGATAGGGCCGCGCTCGACGAGGTCGGCGCACTGCTGCCCCACCTGCAGAACCTCGACAAGCTGTTCCGGGTGCTGCTCAAGGCGCGCGCCAAGCGCGGTGCGATCGATTTCGAAACCACCGAAACACGGATGATCTTCGACGACAACGGCAAGATCGAGCGCATCGTGCCGGAAGTGCGCAACGACGCCCACCGCCTGATCGAGGAATGCATGCTCGCGGCCAACGTGTGCGCCTCGGATTTCCTGCAGACCCGCGCCCATCCTGCGCTGTACCGCGTCCATGAAGGCCCGACCCCGGAAAAGCTGGAGAAGCTGCGCGGCTTCCTGACCGAGTTCGGTCTCGGCCTGGGCGGGGGCGAGGATCCGCACGCCAAGGACTACGCGGCGCTGCTCGACAAGGTCAAGGACCGCCCCGACGCCCAGCTGCTGCAGACGGTGATGCTGCGCTCGCTGCGTCAGGCGGTGTACAGCCCGGACAACGCCGGCCATTTCGGCCTCGCGTATGAAGCCTATACCCACTTCACGTCGCCGATCCGGCGTTATCCGGACCTGCTGGTGCACCGTGCGATCAAGGCGGCGCTGAAGAGCGAGCACTACCAGCCCGGCGACTGGGACGAGATCGGGGTCCATTGTTCGACCACCGAACGCCGCGCCGACGAAGCGACCCGCGATGTGGTGTCGTGGCTCAAGTGCTATTACATGCAGGACCGGGTCGGCGAGGAATTTTCCGGAAGCGTTTCGGCAGTGGTACCCTTCGGCCTCTTCGTCGCGCTGGACGATATTTTCATCGAGGGACTGGTACACATTTCCGAGCTCGGAAGCGATTATTTCCACTTCGACGAGACGCGCCACGAGCTCGTCGGCGAGCGCACCAATGCTCGATTCCGGCTGTCGGAGCGGGTCAAGGTGCAACTGGTGCGGGTCGATCTCGAGACCAACAAGATCGACTTCCGCCTGACCCAGGGGGTCGAGCGGCCGACCGAGCGCATCGGCAAGACCGCCCGCGATCAAGCCTCCCCTGCCGACGGCGGACAGGGTGGGCGCACCGGGCGGCGTTCGCCACGCTCCGAGGCAGCGGGCGGACATGGCGCGAGTCGCGCCGCCGGCTCGAATCCGGCTGCGGGCGCGGAACGCGATTCCACCCCCGGGCCTGCCGCCAAGCCGCGTGCGACGGCAGGCAAGACCAAACCGCAGGCTGCGGTAGCAGCCGCACCCAGGAAGAAAGGCAAGCGTCGTGGTTAAAGCTCCATCCCGTTCCGGCTCCCGTGCCCACTCCAGCGAGGGCGGGCCGCGTAGCGCGCGCGCGCCGCGTCCGGCAGGGCAGGGGCCGACGTCAAAGTCCGCTCCCAGGCCGGTGGCGAAACCAAAGCGTCCTGCCGCGGCAGAGCGCAGCGCGGATGACGAGCCGCCTGTTGTCGCAGCCGCAAGCGCGACGCCCTCGTCGCGCCTGATCTATGGTTTTCATGCCGTGCTCGGCAAGCTGCGGCGGGATCCGGAGGCCGTGTTCGAACTCTATCTGTCGAGCCAGCGCCAGGATATCCGCGCCCGCGACGTGCTGCAGCTGGCGGATTCGCAGGGCGTACGCCTGATCCTGACCGAGTCGGAGCGCCTCGACGGCATGGTCGGCACCCGCCGGCACCAGGGCGTGATCGCCCGGGTGGACGCCCGCCATCGCGAACTCAAGCTCGCCGATGTACTCGAAAGTCTGGATGAGCCCGCATTGTTGCTGGTGCTCGACGGCGTGCAGGATCCGCACAATCTTGGTGCCTGTCTGCGGGTCGCCGATGCCGTCGGTGCCCATGCGGTGGTCGCGCCCAAGGATCGCGCGGTCGGTCTCAACGCAACGGCGATCAAGGTCGCGAGCGGTGCGGCGGATACCGTGCCCTACATCACCGTGACCAATCTGGCGCGCAGCCTGCGCGAGATGCAGGAGGCCGGTATCTGGGTGATCGGGGCGGCCGGCGAGGCCGAGAAGACGGTATTCGAGGTCGACCAGAAGGGGCCGGTGGCGTGGGTGCTGGGCGCCGAGGGCGACGGGCTGCGCAGGCTCACCCGTGACACCTGCGACGTGCTGGCGAAGATTCCGATGCTGGGTTCGGTGGAAAGCCTCAACGTATCGGTGGCAAGCGGAATCTGCCTGTTCGAGGCCCGCCGCCAGCGGGTGGGGTGACCAGTGGCAGAGGCAGCACTCTGCTGTTTGAAACCGGGGGCCATGATTGGCACCGCGAAGCGATGATGCAAGGGCCGGGAGGTTCGGGATGAAGTCTGCACTGGGGTTTCTGGTTGCGGCCAAGCGCTGCGAGATTCAGGGGCTGGAGCAGCTCGAGGTCACCAGCGGCCTGGTCAAGGGGGTGAGCGAGCTGGTCCATATGCTGCAGAAGGAGCGCGGGACCTCGAATGTGTTCCTCGCCTCGCGGGGCGCCCGCTTTGTCGATCAGCGTGCCGAGCGTGCCGATGCCAGTCGGGATGTCGAGGCCGCGGTGCGGGATCGTTTCAGCCAGCTCGATACCGACTCGGGACGCATGGCGGGCGGGGTTCGGCTGTTCACGCGGATTGCCTATGTGCTCCATGGCCTCGATGCGCTGCCCGACCTGAGGCGGCGAGTCGTCGGCCAACAGATTACGGCGGACGAGGCGACGCGCAGCTTTACCGAACTGATCGCGGGCTTGCTTGCGGTCGTGTTCGAAGCCGCCGATACGGCGGCCGATCCGGTGATCTCGCGGGCGCTGGTTGCACTGTTCAATTTTATGCAGGGCAAGGAGCTCGCCGGCCAGGAGCGGGCGGTCGGTGCGGCCGGGTTCGCGATCGGCAAGTTCGAGCTTGCCGATCAGCAGCGCCTGCAGCACCTGATCGAGGCCCAGGAACGCTGTTTCCAGATCTTTTCCGAGTTCGCCGATCCGACCCTGCGCACCATCTGGCGCAATGCGCAGAGCGCCCCCGGGATCGCCGAAGTCGAGCGCATGCGCCGCAGCGCGTGCGCGCCGGCAGGTGCGCGGCCGACGGCCGATGCGAGCGATCGCTGGTTCGATTGCACCACCGCACGGATCGACGCGATGCGTCAGGTCGAGGACTGCGCGACCAATGCCTTGCTGCAGCTGTGCGAGGCCAAACTGGACGAGGCGAGGGCCGACCTCCACGATCACAAGCGCTTTCTCGATACCCTGTCTGCGCTCGGCACCCGCGCGGCCACGCCGGTTGCGGTGTTTTTCGACAAGCCCGGCGCAGGGCTGGAAGAGGTGCCCCCCGCAGCCGGTAGCGGGGCCGTGCTGGCTGCCGATGGCCTCAGCCCGCAACTCGGGCGTTCGGTCCTAGACCTGATGCAGGCCCAGTCGCAGCGTCTGCAGACCATGAGCGACGAACTCAACACGGCCCGTGCGGCGCTCAACGAGCGCAAGCTGGTCGAGCGTGCCAAGGGCCTGCTGATGTCGCGCCGTGGAATGAGCGAGGACGAGGCCTACAAGCTGCTGCGCCAGACGGCGATGAACCAGAATCGACGCATCGCCGACGTCGCCGAAGCAACCCTCGCGCTGGCCGACTTTCTCCGTCCGGACTGAGCGCCGCGCGCCGCCGAACACGGCGGCGTGCACACGGGCCGTGTCCCCTGGCAGGCGCCGCCGCGTCGACCAACCCCCACTCCGCTCCGTCGATACCCGCACCCTCCGCCCGCACTAAGCTTGTGCGGCGGGAGGGGTTATTGCACTGCAGCAGTGCGCATTGTGGTGCGTCGGATGTGTGGGCTCCATCCTGCAATGCCTCTGGATCCCGGATTTCTCTCCGTATTTTTGTCTTGGCACGTTTGCTGCTTTAGCTAAAGCAAAGCCGAACCAATGCTGGTTTGGCGTTCGATTCAGATCGAACACTGGACAACGGCGTCCATTCGTCTTTCGCCTTGAAGCGCGGGAGAGGAATGGGCGCCTTTTTGTTTTTGAATGCCAACGAAGGCAAGGAGCGCAACATGACCAAGCAAACGATCAAGACCCCCGAACTCTCGCGCCGGGGCTTCATCAAGGCCGGCGCGGCAGCGGGTACGGCAGCGATGTTGTCCGGCCTGTTTCCCGGCGGAGTGTGGGCGGCGGGTTCCGATGCGCCCGAGAAGAAGGAAATCAAGGTCGGCTTCATTCCGCTGACCGATTGCGCCTCGGTGGTGATGGCGGCGACGCAGAAGTTCGACGAGAAGTACGGGATTAAGATCATCCCGAGCAAGGAAGCGAGCTGGGCGGCAGTGCGCGACAAGCTGGTGAGCGGCGAGCTGGATGCGGCCCACGTGCTGTACGGTCTGGTGTATGGCGTGCACCTGGGCGTCGGTGGCGCCAAGAAGGACATGGCCAACCTGATGACCCTCAACAACAATGGGCAGGGCATCTCGCTGTCGATGCAGATGAAGGAAAAGGGTGCGGTCGACGGTGCATCGCTGAAGAAGGTCGTTGCCGCCAGTCCGGCTGGCACCTACACCTTCGCCCAGACCTTCCCCACCGGTACCCACGCGATGTGGCTGTACTACTGGCTGGCGGCCCACGACATCCATCCGTTCCAGGACGTGAAGTCCATAGTCGTGCCGCCGCCGCAGATGGTGGCCAACAGCCGCGTCGGCAACATGCACGGTTTCTGCGTCGGCGAGCCGTGGAACCAGCGCGCGATCGTAGACAAGGTCGGCTTTTCGGTGGCGACGTCCCAGGACGTGTGGACCGACCATCCGGAGAAGATCCTCGGCACCACCGCCGAGTGGGTGGCGAAGAACCCGAACAGCGCCCGTGCGCTGACCGCCGCGGTGCTCGAAGCCTCGCGCTGGATCGACGCCTCGCAGGCCAACCGTCGCACCACGGCGGAGACCATTGCCGCGCGCTCCTACGTCAATACCGACATGGACGTGATCCTTGGCCGCATGCTCGGCCGCTACGAGAACGGGCTGGGCAAGACCTGGGATGACCCCAACTTCATGAAGTTCTTCAACGACGGCGCGGTGAACTTCCCCTACCTGTCGGATGGGATGTGGTTCCTGACCCAGCATCGCCGCTGGGGCCTGATCGACAAGGATCCGGACTACCTCGGGGTGGCCAAGGCGATCAACCGTGTCGACATCTACAAGCAGGCCGCCACCGCCGCCGGCGTTGCCCTGCCCAAGAGCGACATGCGCAGCAGCAAGCTGATCGACGGCGTGGTGTGGGACGGCATGGACCCGGTGAAGTACGCCGGCGGGTTCAAGGTCAAGGTCTGAGCGGGAGGACGGAGCGATGACAGCAGCGATGATCGCGGACCGGCCGGTGGCCGGAGCCGACATGGGGGCCGCCAGAGTGGCGGCCGTGCGTAACGAAGCGGAGAGCGGGCCGGTCGTGAGCGTGGTGAAGCAGCAGGCGGCACCGCTCGAGGAGGCTCGAACGGAGGCCGGCGCCGGGCGCGCCGGCGAGTGGCTGCGGGCAATCGGGCGGGCAGTGTTTCCGCCGGTGCTCGGCCTGGCGCTGCTGATCGGCCTGTGGCATCTGGCTACCCTCAACGGTGGCGGTATCCCCAGTCCGGGCAAGACCTGGGATGCGGCAGTGGTGCTGTTCTCCGATCCGTTCTACCGCGAAGGGCCCAACGACCAGGGTATCGGCTGGAACGTGCTCGCCTCGCTCGAGCGCGTCGCCATCGGCTTCGGCATCGCGGCTGCGGTGGGCATACCGGCCGGCTTCATGATCGGGCGCTTTGCGGTGTTGTCGCAGATGCTCAACCCGATCATCAGCTTGCTGCGTCCGGTGAGCCCGCTGGCCTGGCTGCCGATCGGCCTGCTGGTGTTCCAGCGCGCCGACCCGGCCGCGACCTGGACCATCTTCATCTGCTCGATCTGGCCGATGATCCTCAACACCGCCCAGGGCGTGACCCGCGTGCCGCAGGACTACCTCAACGTCGCCCGCGTGCTCAACCTGTCGGAGTGGAAGATCTTCACCCGGATCCTGTTCCCCGCGGTGCTGCCCTACATGCTGACCGGCATCCGGCTGTCGATCGGCACCGCCTGGCTGGTGATCGTGGCCGCCGAGATGCTCACCGGCGGCGTCGGCATCGGCTTCTGGGTGTGGGACGAGTGGAACAACCTCAAGGTCGAGCACATCATCATCGCCATCTTCGTGATCGGCATCGTCGGCCTGATTCTCGAACAGATGCTGATGCTGGTTGCACGGCGCTTCAGCTACGAGAGCCGCTAAGGAGACCATGATGGCGAAAAAAATCGTACAGATCGAGAATGTCGGCCAGACCTTCGACACCAAGAAGGGCAAGTTCGTGGCCCTGCGCGACGTCAGCCTGGACATCCACGAGGGCGAGAGCATCTCCCTGATCGGCCACTCCGGCTGCGGCAAATCGACCCTGCTGAACCTGATCGCCGGCCTCACCCGCCCGACCGGCGGGGTGATGCTGTGCGAGGGCCGCGAGATCGCCGGCCCCGGGCCGGAGCGCGCGGTGGTGTTCCAGAACCACTCGCTGCTGCCGTGGCTGACCTGCTTCGACAACGTGTACCTGGCGGTGGAGCGGGTATTCTCGGCCAAGGAGGGCAAGGCCAAGCTGCGCCAACGTACTCACGAGGCGCTCGAACTGGTCGGACTCACCCATGCCGAAAGCAAGTATCCGCACGAGATCTCCGGCGGCATGAAGCAGCGCGTCGGCATCGCCCGCGCGCTGTCGATGCAGCCGCGCATCCTGCTGATGGACGAGCCCTTCGGTGCGCTCGACGCGCTCACCCGCGCCAATCTGCAGGACGAACTGATGAAGATCCTCGCCGCGACCAAGGCCACCATGGTGATGGTCACCCACGATGTGGACGAAGCGGTGCTGCTGTCCGACCGTGTGGTGATGCTCACCAACGGCCCGGCCGCGACCATCGGCGAGATCCTCGAGGTGAAGCTCGAGCGGCCGCGCGACCGCCTGGTCCTTGCCCATGACGCGCACTTCGGCGACTGCCGTGCGGCAATCATGGAGTTCCTCTACCACAAGCAGCTCAAGCGCGCGGCCTGAGCCGTCATCCTGCGCCGGTGAGAGCCGGGCAGTCGGCCTTGGAAGAGGTCGGCTGCCCGGCTTTCCGTTTTCGGCCGGCGGGTCGTGTCGCCGGCAGCCGCTTGCGGCCTCGGCAATGCCGGCTGTCACCGGCGATGTGCGATGTTGTGGTGCAGCACGGCATCCGATGCACTGGAATGGTGCTGAAAATGACCGGGCAATGTCATACTTGAAATCCGGTAGTTATGAGAAAAAATATTTAAAAACATGTTGTTATGAACTATTCCAAGGCCTGGCATCCATCTTGCGATAGGGTGTTCAACAGCTGGAGCAACGTGGCTCCGGTGTAGTGCTTGAAGCAGAGCATGCGGACAACGGCGTCCGCCGTTCCACGGGGTTCTCACCCTACGGAACGGCGAGACGCCGCTTTTTTTCGCTTTGAGTTTCGTAGTGGAGATTTCGATCATGGCCAAGGTGTTACTCGTTGGAGCCGGCCCCGGCGCTGCAGACCTGCTGACGGTCCGCGCGGCTCGTGCCATCAGTGAGGCCGACGTGCTGCTCGTCGATGCGTTGGTCACCGATGAGGTGGTGGCGCTCGCGAAACCCGGGGCACGCGTGCTGCATGTCGGCAAGCGTGGCGGGATGAAGTCGGCGGCGCAGGATCACATTCATCGCGTCATGGCCCGTTATGCGCGGCGCGGATTGACGGTGACCCGGGTCAAGGGTGGCGACCCGTTCGTGTTCGGTCGCGGCGGCGAAGAGGTGGAATACCTGCGCGCGCTCGGCATCGAAGCCGAGGTCGTGCCCGGCCTCACCGCCGGCATCGCGGTGCCGGCCGCGGTCGGCATTCCGGTGACCCACCGTGCCTACACCCACGGCGTGACCCTGGTCACCGGGACCGCGGGCGAAGGCTGCGGCGAACCGAACTGGAACGCCCTGGCAAAGAGCGGCACCACGCTGGTCATCTACATGGGGCTGGGACGTCTGCTCAACATCGTTGCGCGGCTGATTGCCGGCGGCCTGCCGCCGGATACCCCGGCGGCGGCGATCGCCTCGGGCACCTTGCCCGGCCAGCGCCACGTCAAGGGCACGCTGTCCGAACTGCCCGCCCGGGTCAGCGCAGAAGGGCTGGCCACCCCCGCAATCATCGTCGTCGGCGAAGTGGCGGCGCTGGCCGCCGCCACTGACCTCCGCCAGCACGATCTGGCTGCACGCGCCTACGCGGCCTGAAGGAGAACATCATGCGCAAACAGAAACTCGTCATGGTCGGCAACGGCATGGCCGGCGTGAAAACCCTGGAAGAACTGCTCAAGCACGCTCCCGATCGCTACGACATCACCGTGTTCGGCGCCGAGCCGCACGGCAATTACAACCGCATCCTGCTGTCCCCGGTGCTGGCAGGCGAGATGACCCTGCCCGACATCATGTTGAACGACCTCGACTGGTATCGCGAACACGGCATCACCCTGCATGCCGGGCGCAAGGTGGTCGAGATCAACCGCGCGCGCCGCATCGTGCGCGCCGACGACGGTACCGAGGCCCATTACGACCGCCTGCTGCTGGCCACCGGTTCGGTGCCCTTCATCCTGCCGGTGCCGGGCAAGGACCTGCCCGGGGTGATCGCCTACCGTGACATCGCCGATACCGAGGCCATGATCGACGCGGCGAAGAGTCACCGCCATGCGGTGGTGATCGGCGCCGGTCTGCTCGGCCTCGAGGCCGCCAATGGCCTCGTGCTGCGGGGCATGGAGGTGACCGTGGTTCACCTCGCCGGCTGGATCATGGAGCGCCAGCTCGACAAACCGGCGGCCGACCTGTTGCAGGCCTCGCTCGAAGCCAAGGGCATGAAGTTCCGGCTGTCGGCACAGACCGCCGAACTGTTGCCGGTCGACGGCAGCGAGGGGGCGGCCCGCGTGGGGGCGGTGCGGCTGAAGGACGGCACGCTGATCCCGGCCGACCTGGTGGTGATGGCCGCCGGCATCCGCCCGAGCACCGCACTGGCCGAATCGACCAAGCTGCACTGCGACCGCGGCATCGTGGTCAGCGATACGCTGCAGACCATCACCGATCCACGCGTCTATGCGGTAGGCGAATGCGCCAACCACCGCGGCATCGCCTACGGCCTGGTCGCGCCGCTGTTCGATCAGGCCAAGGTCTGCGCCAATCACCTCGCCGGCTACGGCATCGGCCGCTATCAGGGTTCGGTGACCTCGACCAAGCTCAAGGTCACCGGCGTCGACGTATTCTCGGCCGGCGACTTTCAGGGCGGGACGGAGTGCGACGAGATCGTGCTCCACGACCGTGCCGGCGGCGTGTACAAGAAGCTGGTGCTCAAGGACGACAAGCTCGCCGGCGCGGTGATGGTCGGTGACACCGCCGACGGCGCGTGGTATTTCCAGCTCGTGCGCGAGGGCAAGGATGTCGCCGAGATGCGTGACCACCTGATGTTCGGTCAGGGCTTTGCCCAGTCCCAGCTTGGCGACGCCGGCCATCAGGGCCAGAGCCAGGCCGCACTGCTGCCCGATAGTGCGGAGATCTGCGGCTGCAACGGGGTGTGCAAGGGCACCATCGTCAAGGCCATCCAGGAGCACGGCCTGTTCTCGCTCGACGAAGTGCGCAAGCACACCAAGGCCTCATCCTCGTGCGGTTCCTGCACCGGCCTGGTGGAGCAGATTCTCGCTTCCACCGTGGGCGGTGCCTACCAGGCGGTGGACAAGCACGCCAAGGCGATCTGCGGCTGCACCGATCACACCCATGGCGAGGTCCGCGCCGCGATTCGCGAGCAAAAGCTGCTCACCATCCCGGATACGATGAGGGCGCTCGACTGGCAGACGCCCAATGGCTGCGCGACCTGCCGGCCGGCCCTCAACTATTACCTGATCTCGACCTGGCCGCACGAGGCCGAGGACGATCCGCAGAGCCGCTTCATCAACGAGCGTGCCCACGCCAACATCCAGAAGGACGGTACCTATTCGGTGGTGCCGCGGATGTGGGGCGGGCTGACCACCCCGGACGAGCTGCGCGCGATCGCCGCCGCGGCGGAGAAATACCAGGTCCCCACGGTGAAGGTCACCGGGGGCCAGCGCATCGACCTGCTCGGGGTGAAGAAGGACGACCTGCCCGCGATCTGGGCCGACCTCAACGCGGCCGGCATGGTTTCCGGGCACGCCTACGGCAAGAGCCTGCGCACGGTGAAGACCTGCGTCGGCATGGAACATTGCCGGTTCGGCACCCAGCTGGCGATGGAGATGGGGGTCAAGCTGGAGAAGATGCTGTTCGGCATGTGGAGCCCGCACAAGGTCAAACTCGCGGTGTCGGGCTGCCCGCGCAACTGCGCCGAATCGGGAATCAAGGACGTCGGCATCATCGGCGTCGATTCGGGCTATGAGATCTATGTGGCCGGCAACGGCGGGATCAAGACCGAGGTGGCGCAGTTCTTCTGCAAGGTGGGCAGCGACGAGGAGGTGATGGAGTACGCCGGCGCCTTCCTCCAGCTCTACCGCGAGGAGGCCTACTATCTCGAGCGCACCTGCCACTACATCGAACGTGTCGGTCTCGAGCGCGCGAAGAAGCTGGTCGTCGACGATGCCGCCAGCCGCAAGGCGCTGTACGAGCGTCTGCTGTTCGCGCTCAAGGATGCCCCCGACCCCTGGGCCGAGCAGCAGGCCGCACCGCTCGTGCGCCAGTACAAAACCATCCGGCTGAACCTCGACGACAACGGAGACCGCCATGGCCTGGCAGAAACTATGCCCGCTTGACGAGATTCCCGTGCTCGGCGCGCGCGTGATCGCCCACCCCGACGGCAACATCGCGGTGTTCCGTGCCGAGGGCGACAGTGTGTTCGCCCTGGTCGATGTCTGTCCGCACAAGGGTGGTCCGCTGTCGCAGGGCATCGTGCACGGCAGCGGGGCACAGGCCCGGGTGACCTGTCCGCTGCATGGCTGGAACATCGAGCTCGATTCGGGGCTGGCGTGTGCGCCGGACGCGGGCTGTACCGGGCGTTTCCCGGTTCGCATCGATCGGGGCGACGTATGGCTGGACGCATAGGCAGACGGTCCACGCCACCCGGCGGCCAGCGTGAACAGGAGCGATGCCGGAAGTGAACAACAAGGTGGAGGTGTGGGAGAGCGAAGCCGCCACCGCCGCGCGGGTCAAGCCGCGCGGCGGTGTACGGATCGCAGGCGTCGTGGGCCTGGCCCTGCTTGCCGGGGGCGGTATCGGCTACGGTGCGGGGACGGGCAACGGTCTCGTCGTCGGTGCCGGTACGACCGCGCTGCTGGCAGCGCTGGCGCTCGCGGTGACGCACTGGCGTGCCGAACGCCGCTGGCGGCTGGCCCTGTCCGCATTCGCCTCGGCGCTCGAGGCCGGCAACCTGACCGGGCGGATTGCGCACCACGATTCACGGCTGCAGCCGGAGATGGCCGAACGCCTCAATGCGATGACCCATGCGCTGGCGCAGGTGTTCGTCGACTTTTCGCGTTCGGTGCACGAGATCTCCAGCGTGGCCCGCGAAACCGCCGCGAACGCGGCCGACGGCGCCTCCGGCGTGCGTGCGCAGCGCGACGTCACCGTATCCTCGGCCGCGAGCCTGGAACAACTGTCGATCAGCCAGCAAGCGGCGAGCGAGCAGGCCCGTACGGTGGCGGCGGTGGCCGGGGAGACGCGCCAGGTGGCCGCGACCAGCGCCGGGCGCATCGAAGTGTTGTCGCACACCCTGGAGCGCCTGGCCGATACCGTGTCCGCCGCGGTCGGCCAGGCGTCCGGGCTCGATCGCGACTCGCAGGAGATCGGTGGCATCGTGCGGGTGATCGCCGAGATCGCCGATCAGACCAATCTGCTCGCGCTCAACGCCGCGATCGAAGCCGCCCGTGCCGGCGAGCAGGGCCGCGGCTTCGCGGTGGTCGCCGACGAGGTACGCAAGCTCGCCGAACGCACCGCCCAGGCCACCCGCGAGATTACCGAACGCATCGGCAAGGTCCAGGCCGGCATCGCCACCATGGCCGAGGGCATGGGCGGCGTGGATGCGCGTGCGCGCGGCACCGCGGTCGACGCGCGCGCCGCGGTGGTCGAACTGCAGGGCATGGAGCAGAGCGCCGAGCATGCCGGTCGCCTGGTGCAGGAGATGGCCGACGCGAGCCGCGAGCAGAGCGCGGCGAGCGAAGCGGTGGCGGCCAACATCGAGGAAGTCGCCCAGCTCGCCGACACCAACGAGCGGCGGGTGCGCGAGAACACCGAACTCGCCCGCTATCTCGACCAACTCGCACGGCAACTGAGCGAACGCATCGGTCGCTACCGCTTCGAGTGAACCCGGTTCGGCGTCATTGCCGCGGAGAACGAAAAAATGGCAATGGATTCGGTGGTGCCGGCCCTGTTCGGGATGGGGGCCGCGATTGGGGGGGTGGTACTCGCCGGTTGGCGGCTGCGTGGTCGCCGGGGCGCCTGGCGCGCGGACGCGGTGGTGGCCCTGGGCGCGTGCACCCGTCTGATCGGCATGTTGAGCGCGTTGCAGCAGCACCGCGGCCTGAGTACCGGCTGGCTGGCCGGCGATGCGAGCTTCGAGTCCCGGATGCACGCGCGGCGGCGCGACATCGATGCGCTGATGCCGGCCCTGATGGCGGTCGCCGCGCACGAGAACGGCATGCTGCGCCCGTGCTTCACGGTGCAGGATGCGGCCCTGTTCCGTCACCGCTGGCGCGAACTGGTCGATGGCCTGGAGAAGGCCACGCCGGAGCAGAACATCGCCGCCCACACCCGCCAGATCGAACGCCTGACCGGCATGCTCGCCGCCCTCGGCGAGGCGCGGATCGAACTGCCCGGCGGCTCGACCCTGCCGCCGGGGCTGGCGAAGAACTTCGCCTACCGTCTGCCCGCGCTCAGCGAATGTCTCGGTCAGGCACGCGCGATCGGCAGTGGTGCGGCGGCGGCGGGGCAATGCGCGCCGGTGGCGCGGGTCCGCCTGGTGTTCCTCGCGTCGCGGGCGGAGTCGCTGCTGCGCCAGGCGAGCGAGGTCGATGGGCGGCAGGCGGCCGGACTGCTCGCCCGCCAGAATGTGGACCGGCTGGCCACCCTGGTGCGCACCGGGCTGCTCGCCAGCGCTCGCACCACCATCACTGCAGAGGCCTACTTCGCCGCGGCGACCGAGGCGATCGACAGCGTGTTCGGCTGGATACGGGCCAGTGGCGAGACGCTACAGAAGGCGCTGGACGGGCAGGACGACAGCGGCGGGCGTGGCCCATGATGCGGCGGCACCCGGTCGTGGTCGCGGGGCGCTCGGCGTTCTGATCGGGCCCGCCGGGCTCGGACCGGCTCAGCGGACCTGCAGCCCGCGCGGGTGCAGCGGCGGATTGGACGTGGCGAGGCTCGCCGGCAGACTGCTCGCGCCGGTCAGATAAGCGTCGATCGCGCGGGCGACGTCGCGTCCCTCGCCGATCGCCCACACCACCAGCGAGGGGCCGCGAGCTGCGTCGCCGGCGACGAACACGCCCGGCAGCGCGGTCATCATCGCGGCGTCGACGGCGAGCGTGCCGTGCGCGGTGGTGGCCAGCCCGGCGCCGGCGAAGGGCTCGAGCCGGGGACCGGCGAAGCCGGCGGCGATCAGCACCAGGTCGGCCTCGATGCGGATTCCACTCTGCAGCACTTCCTTGACGACGCGGCGTCCGGCCGCGTCACGGCGCCAGCGCACGCGCTCGAAGTCGATCGCGTCGACGTGGCCGTCGCCGTCGGTGTCGACGAAGGCCGCCGAGTTCAGCGCAAAGGCTTCACTGCCGCCTTCGGCGATGGCATAGGTGGTCTCGTAGGTGGCCGGATGTGCCGGCCACGGATTGCCGCTCGGGCGCAGTTCGGGCGCCCGTCCATGGATGCTGACCTGGATCGCCTGCGCCGCACCCTGGCGATGGGCGGTGGCCATGCAGTCGGCGCCGGTGTCGCCGCCGCCGAGCACCACCACCCGTCGCCCGCGGGCATCGATCGGAGCGTCCACCGGGCGCCCGGCCTGGCGGCGGTTCTCGGCGACGAGGAATTCCATGCCGAAGTGAATGCCGGCGAGCTCGCGCCCGGCGATCGCCACGTCGCGCGGCGTGGGCGCGCCCAGCGCCAGGCAGACCGCGTCGAAGTCGCGACGCAGGCGCTCGAGCGGCAGGGCCACGCCGATCTCGACCCCGGTGCGGAACTCGATCCCCTCCGCGACCAGCTGCGCGACGCGCCGGGCGACGCGGTGCTTGGCCAGCTTGAAGTCGGGAATGCCGTACACCAGCAGTCCGCCGATGGCGTCGTCGCGCTCGAACACGGTCACGCGGTGGCCGGCGCGGTTGAGCTGCTGTGCCGCGGCCAGTCCCGCGGGGCCGGAGCCGACCACGGCGACGCGCCGTCCGCTGCGCCGTCGCGGCGGCTGCGGGACGATCCAGCCCTCGACCCAGCCGCGGTCCACGATCGCGCGCTCGATACTCTTGATGGTCACCGCCTCGGCGCTGATCGCCAGCGTGCATGCCGGTTCGCACGGGGCCGGGCAGGTGTAGCCGGTGAACTCGGGGAAGTTGTTGGTGGCATGCAGACGCTCCAGCGCCTCGCGCCAGTCCGCGCGTGCAACCAGATCGTTCCACTCCGGGATGAGGTTGCCGAGCGGGCAGCCGCCCATGCACGCCGGCACCCCGCAGTCCATGCAGCGCTCGCCCTGTGCGCGCAGCTGGGCCGCGTCCCACGACGGGGCGTAGATCTCGGCGTAGTCGCGTACTCGTTCGCGCGCTGGCCGGTAGGCGATCGGGATGCGCCGGTGGCGGCGGTAGCCGTCCGGGTGGTTCTCGCTCGCCGGCGCCACGGCGACGGGTGGGGGCGCGGCGTCGAGCGCGCTGCCCTGCTCCCGTTCGAGCACCCTGGCATAGGCCTCGGGGATCACCTTGACGAAGCGGGGGCGGCTGCTCGGCCAGCGCTCGAGCAGGCGGCGCGCCCTGACGCTGCCGGTGCAGGTCGCGTGCCGGGTCAGCAGGCGCCGCACCAAGGCGATGTCGCCCGCGTCCTCGAGCGTGCTCAGGCGCAAGGCCTCTTCGCTCAGGCGGTCGCGGAAATCGCCCGCGCCGTCGTACACGTAGGCGCTGCCCCCGCTCATGCCGGCACCGAAGTTGCGGCCGGTCGGACCCAGGATCACGACCACGCCGCCGGTCATGTATTCGCAGGCGTGCTCGCCGACGCCCTCGACCACCGCCTGCGCACCGGAGTTGCGCACCGCGAAGCGCTCGCCGGCATGACCGTTGAAATAGGCCTCGCCAGCGGTGGCGCCGTAGAGCGCGACGTTACCGATGATGACGCTGTGGGCGGCATCGAAGCCGGCGTCGAGCGGTGCGGCGACTGCGATCCGGCCGCCGGACAGGCCCTTGCCGACATAGTCGTTGGCGTCGCCGACCAGGTGCAGGCTGATCCCCGGGCACAGGAAGGCGCCGAAGCTCTGCCCGGCGTGGCCGCTGCAGTAGAGCCGGATGGTGTCGGGCGGCAGCCCGGCGGCGCCGTGGCGGCGGGTTACCTCGTAGCTGAGCAGGGTACCGAAGCTGCGGTCGCGGTTGCGGATCGCCACATGCTGGGTCACCGCTTCGCCGCGCTCCAGTGCGGCACGGGCCTGCGCAATCACGCCGTGGTCGAGCTTGGCGGCGAGCTTGTGGTCCTGCTCGAGCCGCTTGCGTGGTATGTCGTCGCCGGTCGCCGGTTCGAGCAGCGCCGACAGGTCGATGGCGAGGCCCTTGGGGTGGGCGAGCGCACGTGCCTTGAGCCGGTCGACGCGCCCGATCATCTCGTCCATGGTACGAAAGCCGAGCCGGGCCATCCGCTCGCGCACGTCCTCGGCGACGAACACGAGGTAGTTCATGACATGCTCGGGGAGGCCGGCGAAGCGCTGGCGCAGCGCCGGGTCCTGGGTGGCGATGCCGACCGAACAGGTATTGCAGTGGCACTTGCGCAGCATGATGCAGCCCAGTGCGACCAGCGCTGCGGTGCCGAAGCCATACTCCTCGGCACCGAGCAGGGCGGCGATCACGACATCGCGCCCGGTCAGGAAGCCGCCGTCGGCGCGCACGCGGATACGCGAGCGCAGCCGGTTCGCCATCAGCACCCGATGGGTTTCGGCGAGTCCCAGCTCCCAGGCGCCGCCGGCGCTCTTGATCGAGGTCTTCAGCGAGGCGCCGGTGCCGCCGCTGTCGCCCGAGATCAGGACTGCATCCGCGCGCGCCTTGGCGACGCCGGCGGCAATGGTGCCGACGCCTGCCGTGGCCACCAGCTTGACGTGGATCTCCGCGCCCGGGTTGGCGCACTTGAGGTCGTGGATGAGTTGCGCCAGGTCTTCGATGGAGTAGATGTCGTGGTGCGGCGGGGGCGAGATCAGGCCGACCCCGGGCACGGTGAAACGGACCTCGGCGATCCCCGCGTCGACCTTGCCGCCGGGCAGCTCGCCGCCTTCGCCGGGCTTGGAGCCCTGCGCCATCTTGATCTCGATCTGACGGGCGCTGGCGAGGTAGTGCGCGGTGACGCCGAAGCGCCCGCTCGCCACCTGCTTCATGCTGCAGGCGCGCTCGGTGCCGAAGCGCTCGATCTGCTCGCCGCCCTCGCCGGTGCCCGATTTGCCGCCGAGGCGGTTCATCGCCACCGCCAGCGCCTCGTGCGCTTCGCGGCCGAGCGAGCCGAAGGACATCGAGCCGGTGGCGAAGCGGGCGAGGATGGCGGCGAGCGGCTCGACCGCATCGACAGCGATGGCGCGCGCGGGGTCGGTGACGAAGTCGAGCAGCCCGCGCAGGTTGTGGAGGGCTCCGTCGGCGCCGTTCGCCGCGGCGGCGAAGTCGCGGTAGGCCTGGCGGTCGTTCTCGCGCGCGGCCTGTTGCAGCTTGCCGATGGTGTGGGGGTTCCAGTGATGGTGCTCGCCGTCGCGGCGCCAGTAGAGCTCGCCGCCGTGCACGAGAGCCAGGCTGCCCGGCAGCTGTTCGCCCCAGGCGAGGGCGTGGCGTTCGCGCATCTCGCGTTCGAAATGGGCCAGGCCGGCGCCGGGCAGTGCGCAGGCGGTGCCGGTGAAATAGGCGTCGACAAATTCGCGGGCGAGGCCGGTGGCCTCGAAAATCTGCGCCCCCTTGTAGCTCGCCAGGGTGGAGATGCCCATCTTGGCCATGACCTTGAAGATGCCGCCTTCAAGGGCGGCGCGATAGGCCGCGAGCGGATCGGCGGGGCACGCGGGCCCGCCTTTGGCAGCGAGCGCCTCGATGCTGCGGTAGGCGAGCCACGGATGAATGGCGTCGGCACCGTAGCCGAGCAGGGTGCACACGTGATGCACCGCCGCCGGCTCGCCCGCGCTCACCACGAGAGCGGCACGCATGCGCAGGCCGTTGCGGATCAGGTGGTGGTGTACGGCCGCGACCGCTAGCAGGCTGGGCATCGCGATGCGCTCGGGGCCGACCGCCGCGTCGCTCAGGATCAGGATCTCGCCGCCGGCCGCGATCGCCGCCACGCAGTCGGCGCAGACGCGCTCGATCGCCTCGTGCAGCCCGTGCGCGGGGGCGAAGCAAAGGTCCACCCGGTGCGCGCGGAGGCCTTTGTGCGGGCGCGTCTCCAGCGTCGCCAGCGCGGCCATGTCGGCATCGGACAGGATCGGCGAATCGAGGAGCAGCTGGCGGCAGTGTTCGGGGCTGGCCGCGAGCAGGTTGCGATGGCGGCCGACCGGGGCGGCGAGCGAGGTCACCAGGGCCTCGCGCAGGTAGTCGAGCGGCGGGTTGGACACCTGGGCAAACTGCTGCTTGAAATAGGCAAACAGCGGCCGGGGGCGGGCCGACAGCACCGCCGGCGGGGTGTCGTCGCCCATCGCCCCGATCGGATCCTTGCCGTCGGCGGCCATCCGCTCCAGCAGCGCGTCGAGCAGTTCCCCGGTGTAGCCGAAGGCGCGCTGCAGGCGCACCAGGTCGGCACAGCCCGTGGGGGCGCGTGAGGCGACGGAAGGTGCGGCGGCGGTTAGCGCGTGCAGACTCAGCTGGTGCGTATGTAGCCACGCCCCATGGGGCGGGCGGGTGAGTTCGGCGAACACTTCCGCCTCCGGCACCAGGCGACGCTGTTCGACGTCGGCCACCAGCAGCTGGCCCGGTCTGAGCCGACCCTGCTCGACGATGTCGTGGGCCGGAATCTCGAGCACGCCGGTTTCGCTGGCGAGGACCAGGCGCCCGCCGCGGGTCAGGCAGTAGCGGCACGGCCGCAGCCCATTGCGGTCGAGGATCGCGGCGACGCGCGCACCGTCGGTCGCCACCACCAGCGCCGGCCCGTCCCACGGCTCCATCAGCGCCGCATGCCAGGCGTAGAAGTCGCGTCGCGCCGGGTCCATGAAGCGGTCGTGGTGCCAGGCCTCGGGAATCATCATGCGCAGCGCATGCGGCAGGCTGCGTCCGGCGATCATCAGCAGTTCGAGCACGTTGTCGAACACCGCACTGTCGCTGAGCCCCTCGGTGGTCACCGGCAGGACCGTCGCGAGCTCGGTGCCCAGCCGTTCCGAGGCCATGTCCGCCTCCTGGGCGCGCAGCCAGTTGAGGTTGCCGCGCAGAGTGTTGATCTCGCCGTTATGCACCAGGTGACGGTAGGGATGGGCCAGCTCCCACGCGCCCAGGGTGTTGGTCGAGAAACGCGCATGCAGCAGCACCAGCGCCGAAGCGGTGCGGGGGTCGTTCAGGTCGGGATAGAAGCGTGGCAGCTGCGCGCAGGTGAGCAGCCCCTTGTAGACCACGGTGCGGCGGTCGAGCGAACACAGGTAGAAGAGCTCGCACCCGGCGCCGCCCAGGTGCTGCGCCTCGGCTGCCCGCTCGATCGCGCGGCGCAGCACGTAGAGACCGACATCCAGTGCCTCCGGGGCGAGCCGCTGGAGCGGGACGACGAAACACTGCCATACCGTCGGCCGCGACTCGGCCGCGGTACGCCCGAGCCCGCCCGGATCGACCGGCACCTCGCGCCAGCCGACAAGGCCGAAGCCGCGCGCGCGGCTGACCGACTCGACCAGTTGGCGCACGCGGTCGCGGCGCTGCACGTCGCGCGGCAGGAAGGCCTGGCCGACGCCATAGGAGCCCGCCGCCGGCAGGCCGTCGACCTCGTCGGCGAACAGCGCATGCGGCGTCTGCAACAGGAGCCCGGTGCCGTCGCCGGTCTCCTCCTCCGCGCCGCGGGCGCCGCGGTGATCGAGGTTGGCAAGGACGTGCAGGCCATCCGCGACCAGGGCGTGCGTGGCGCAGCCGGAAAAGTCAACGAGGGCACCGACTCCACAACTGGCGTGGGTCTTGAGGATGGCGCCTCCTGATGCTCAAACCTGCTCGGTTGAGTATAGGTGCTGATCGCGGCGGATGCGATGTGCCTCGGGCGGGACGCCGCTCACGGTGGCGGCGCGCTGAAGAAAAGGTCGCGCATCAGGAATACGTAGTCGCCCTCGATCGCCATCAGCCCGACCAGTGCCAGCAGGCACAGCGGCGGCAGCAGGATCGCGTAGATCAGGGCCAGCCGCTCCCAGCGCAGATGCATGAACACGGCGACGATGAGGCCGGCCTTGAGAAACATGAAGGCCAGGATCAGGAACCAGCGCAGCCCGCCCTCGAGCTCGAAGTAATCGACCAGGTAGGAGAACGTCGACAGCACGAACAGCAGGCCCCACACCTTGAGGTAGAGGCCGATCGGATGTTGTTGCCCGGAGGTGTGTTCCATGGCGGCCCCTCACCACAGGTAGAACAGCGCAAAGATGAATACCCACACCAGATCCACGAAGTGCCAGTACAGACCGGCGATCTCGACGATCTGGTAGTTGCCGCCGGCCTCGTAGCGCCCCCCCAGCAAGCGTGCGGCGACCACCAGCAGGTAGATCACCCCGGCGCTGACGTGCAGGCCGTGAAAGCCGGTGATCATGAAGAAACTGGCGCCGAACTGCGCCGCCCCCATCGGGTTGCCCCACGGGCGCACGCCTTCGCCGATCAGCTTGGTCCATTCGAATGCCTGCATGCCGACGAAGGCCGCGCCCAGCATGGCGGTGGCCAGCATCAGTGCGGCGGCGCGCACGCGGTTGCGGCGGTAGGCGTAGTTCACCGCCATCGCCATGGTGCCGCTGCTGGTGATCAGGATGAAGGTCATGATCGCGATCAGCACCAGCGGGATCGACTGGCCGCCGATGGTGAGCGCAAACACCTCGCTCGGGCTCGGCCACGGCACGGTGGTGGAGATGCGCACCGTCATGTAGCCGGTCAGGAAGCAGCTGAAGACGAAGGTGTCCGAGAGCAGGAAGATCCACATCATCGCCTTGCCCCACGGCACCTGGAACACCCGGCTGTCGTCGGACCAGTCGGCGACCACGCTGCGCCAGCCGCCCGGGGGCGGCGCTGAAGTCGGTTGTGCGATCGAGCTCATGACGGTTCTCCCGGGGTGTCAGCGTATGCCGCAGATCTCGGCGAGCACGCGCAGGGTCTGGGGCGGGCTCGTGAGCAGGGCGAACAGCACCAGCCACACCGCGAACAGGAAGTGCCAGTAGCGCGCGCACAGGGTCACCTCCAGGCTCAGGCGCTGCGCTGCGGCGCCGTCCGCGGCGCGTGCGAACACACGCCCCCAGGCGACCAGGCCGCCGGCAAGGTGCAGCCCGTGTACCCCGGTGAGCAGGTAGAAGAAGCTCGCCGCCGGGTTGCTGGCGACGAAGTGGCCGCCGTCGATGAAGCGCAGCCACAGCCAGCCCTGGCCGAACAGAAAGGCAAGCGTGAACAGCGCGCCGCAGGCGAGCGCGAGGCGAAGGCGTTCCGCCCTGTTGCGCCGCGCGGCCATGGTGGCCGCCTGCAGCGCGATGCTGGCGGCCAGCAGCAGCGCGGTGTTGAACCACAGCGGCGCGAGACTGGCGAGCGGGCGCCCGGGCGCGCCGGCAAGGGCCTGCCAGTCGGGCAGTTGCGCACGGATCAGGAAGGCGAGCAGGAACAGGCCGAACAGCACCCCGATGACCGCCAGCAGCACCCGCAGGGCGACCCGCGCGGGCGCGGTGACGGGGCCGGTGGCGGGCGGCGGGGGTTCGGGCAGCCAGGGTTTGGCGGTGAGGGCATCGAGGAAGCTCATGCGTGACCCTCCCATGCGGACTGGTCGGCCACTGCGTCGCCGCCGTCCCGCGGCACGTTTTGCGGGATGAAGTCGCGCGCGGCCCCGGGGACGCTGTAGTCGTAGGCCCAGCGATACACCACGGGCACGCTGGCCCCCCAGTTGCCATGGCGCGGCGGGGTGTCCGGGGTCTGCCATTCGAGGCTGGTGGCGCCCCATGGATTGGCGCCTGCCGGTTTGCCGCGGACAGCGCTCCACCCCAGGTTCCACAGGAAGACCAACTGGGCAACAGCGACGGTGAGCGCGGCCACGGTGATGAAGGCGTTGAGCTCCTGCGCCGAGGCAGGGATGAACTCGTAGCCTTCGTAGGCGTAGTAGCGGCGCGGCATGCCGAGGAAGCCGAGGTAGTGCATCGGGAAGAAGATCGCGTAGGTCCCTAGAAAGGTGACCCAGAAATGGAGCTTGCCCAGGGTCTCGTCGAGCATCCGCCCGGTGACCTTGGGGTACCAGTGGTAGAGCCCGCCGAAGATCGCGAGGATGGGCGACACCCCCATCACCATGTGGAAGTGGGCGACGACGAAATAGGTGTCGGAGAGCGGGATGTCCACGCTCACGTTGCCGAGGAAGAGCCCGGTCAGCCCGCCGATGACGAAGGTGCTGATGAAGCCGATCGCAAACAGCATCGGCACGGTCAGATGGATGTCGCCGCGCCACAGGGTCAGCACCCAGTTGTAGACCTTGATCGCGGTCGGCACCGCGATGATCAGCGTGGTGGTGGCGAAGAAGTAGCCGAAGTAGGGGTTCATGCCGCTGACGTACATGTGATGAGCCCACACCACGAAGGACAGCGCGCCGATCGCCACGATCGCCCATACCATCATGCGGTAGCCGAAGATGTTCTTGCGGGCATGGGTGCTGATCAGGTCGGAGACGATGCCGAACGCGGGCAGGGCGACGATATACACCTCGGGATGGCCGAAGAACCAGAACAGGTGCTGGAACAGCACCGGGCTGCCGCCGCCGTGCTCGAGGGTCTGCCCCATCGACACGATGGCGGGCATGAAGAAGCTGGTGCCGAGCAGTTTGTCGAACAGCATCATGACCCCGCTGACCAGCAGCGCCGGGAAGGCGAGCAGCGCCAGCACGCTGGCGGTGAAGATGCCCCATACGGTAAGCGGCATGCGCATCAGGGTCATGCCGCGGGTGCGCGCCTGGAGCACGGTGGTGACGTAGTTGAGGCCACCCATGGTGGCGGCGACGATGAAGATCACCAGCGAGCCGAGCATCAGCACGATGCCCCAGTCGGTGCCGGGGGTGCCGGGCAGGATGGCCTGTGGCGGATACAGCGTCCACCCTGCACCGGTGGGCCCGCCGGGGACGAAGAAGCTGGCCAGCAGCACCACCACCGCGAGCAGGTAGACCCAGAACGACAGCATGTTGAGGTAGGGGAACACCATGTCGCGGGCACCCACCATCAACGGGATCAGGTAGTTGCCGAAGCCGCCGAGGAAGAGCGCGGTGAGCAGGTAGATCACCATGATCATGCCGTGCATGGTGACGAACTGGTAGTAGCGCACCGGGTCGATGAACTCGAACGCGCCGGGGAAGCCGAGCTGGAGCCGCATCAGGTTGGACAGCACCAAACCCACCAGGCCCACCGCGATCGCGGTGAGGGTGTACTGGATCGCGATCACCTTATGATCCTGGCTCCACACGTAGCGGGTCCAGAAGCTGGGGGGTTCGTGGTGGATTGCGGATTCGGCGGCAGTCATTGCGGCATCCTCGGGGTCTCGACGCGGGCTATTTCGCCTCGCCCTGCACCGTGGGCGGCGTGGCGAGCGACTCGATGTAGGCGACCAGCGCCGCGGTTTCGCGCTCGTCGACTTGCGCCGGCGGCATGATCGCGGGATAGCCCTGGACGATGGTCGCGTTGGGCTCGCGGATCGCCTGTTCTAGATAGGCCGCGTCCACGCGCACGCGGCTGCCGTCGGCGAGCGTTTCGAGCTTGCCGAACAGCCCCATCCAGGTCGGGCCGACGCTGCGGCTGCCGTCGGTGCTGTGGCAGGCGAGACAACCGCGGGCCTGGGCCAGCGCACGACCATGGATGGCGGGCGCGGCGGTGCCGTCCCCGGTGCCCGCCGCGAGCCTCCGGGCAAAGGTCGGGCGTGCCGCCAGCCAGGTGCGGAAGGCGGCTTCGTCCTCGACCACCACCAGGCCGCGCATGTTGTAGTGGCCCACGCCGCACAGCTCGGCGCACAGGATCTCGAAGCGCCCGGCCTCGGTAGGGGTGAACCAGAGCCGGGACACCAGGCCCGGCACCAGGTCCATCTTGGTCCGGAACTGGGGCACGTAGAAGTTGTGCAGGACGTCGCGCGAACGCAGCAGGACGAGGACCGGCTTGTCCCGCGGAAGATGGAGTTCGCCATCGTCGACCAGCACATCGTCGGCGCCGTCGGGATCGTCGGGATCGAGCCCGAAAGGTTCGGTGAGGCTCATGAAGCGGGTGTCGGTGCGTCCCAGCCGGCCGTCTTCGCCGGGGAAGCGAAAACGCCACTGCCATTGCTGGCCGAGCACTTCGACCGTCATCGCGTCCGCCGGCGGCGAGATCATGTCGGAGTACACGTACAGGCCGGGGGCGAGCATCGCGACGATGCCCAGCGAAGTGCCGGTGGTGAGCCAGCCTTCGAGCTTGCGGTTCTCGGGGTCGAACACGGCACGTCGCCCCTCGCGATGGCGGTAGCGGACGAGCATCCAGGCGATGAACAGGTTGACCACGACGAAGAGCACGCCGGTGATCACCAGGGTGATCAGCATGGTGTCGTCGAGCAGGGTCCAGTTCGAAGCCAGTGGCGTGAACCACCACGGACTCAGGAAGTGGAACAGGATGGCCGCGACCACGATGAGGATCAATGCGACTGCGAGCGTCATACGCGACTCCGCGACCGTTCTCCCCAGGGCGCCGATGGCGGCGCCGAGTGCTGTGCTGGTGATGGTCGGCCCCCGCGCCACCGCGGGCCACCGCAAGGCGCGCCATCGGGCCGTTGTGAACCTGCCGGTCGCGGGTGACGCGCTCGTTCGCCGCACCGGATGCGCGGTGCAGCGCTACACGCAAAACCCCCTCTGAATGAAAGGTAGTTCCCGGATCGGCTTCCCGCAAGGGCGCGGGCGAACCCGTACCCTTGCGACCGGCGCACCGATCAGGTTACGGAAACGAGGGAATGGTGGGCTCGGTGCCTTCGATCTCGGCCTCGGGGTGGTGGCCCCGGATCCTGTCCTGGAAGTCCTCGACCTGAGCCTTGGGAACATCGATCATCATCAGGATCATGCCGTTTTCGATCGCCTCCTCGAACCGCGCCAGGCGCGAGTTGGGCAAGCTCACGCCGATCATCGCCGAAACCCAGGCCCCGAATCCGGCTCCGCCGAGTGCGCCGAACAGGATCGCGCCACCGGCCACGACCATACCTGCCGGCGGAAAGGCGATCGCCAGCAGCCCGGCGAGCACGCCGGTGGTGCCGCCGACCGCCATGCCGCGTTCGAGCGCGGGAACGAGGTCGGTCTTCTGTGCCAGGCCTGCTTCGGGAAGCTCCTCGAGTTCAGTCCCGGCCCGGGCCAGCACGTGCATGTGCTCGTACGGGACATGGGCGAGAAGCATTTCGTCGACGATCTTGCGCGCCGTCTCGACGTCGGGTAACAGGAAATACAGCCGCTTCAACCCTCTCATGGTCATCTCCTTTGCGGGCGAGGGCGGCGGCCTTGATGACTCGTCGAGGCTGTTGGGGCAAGCGCTCGACGGATCCATCCCGTATGCGCGCCCGAAGGCGCCGGGAAACAACCGAGCCGCACACGGCCGACTGTGGGTGCAGGCGTTGACCGGACCAACGGGCCCGCCTTCGACTGCGCAAGCTTATGACCGCGGTCCGTGGTCAAGGTTTCCGGCATGCGCGGCGCCGCTCCTGTGCTTCCCGCATTGGCCCCGCACGCACCGGGTCGGCATCACTCCGAGTCGTAACCCAGCAGCCGCCCGTCGACGATGCGCCGGGCCACACCCTCCGGCACGTCCTTCTCCCACGGGCCATGTCCGCGGCGCAGGCCGGCGAGGGTCTCGGCCGAATCGATGCCGAGATGGCTCTCGTCCTGCGGTTCGATCGCAACCAGCTTGCCGTTCTCGCGCAGGTGGGCGAGCAAGTGGCGCAGGTGGCCGGGGACGGCGACGTTGTCGAGCGTGACCATGTCCACCTCGCCGTGACGGCGCGAGGGATAGACGTAGACGTGGGTGTTGTCCGGGAACAGCTTGCCGAAGGCTTCGAGGATGCCGCCTTCCAGGCCCTCGTAGTATTTCTCGTCGAACAGTGCCTGCAGGTCACGCACGCTGAGTACGATGCCGATCGGCTTCTGCGTGTAGCGGCGCAGGTAGGCGCGCAGGCGGAAGAAGCGGACGTAGTCCGAGATCATCACGGTATAGCCCTGCGAGGCGAGCAGATCGATGCGGGCGAGGAAGTCGGCGCCGTCGATGTTGTCGCCGCTGACCAGCGAGTTCATCGTGATCTCGGCGAGCGACAGGACCTCGGCCTCGTCCACCGCCGACACCTGGCTGAACTGCTTCTGGCCGCCCAGCATCATGTCGATGTTGACGCAGGTGACCGGCTTGAAGCTGCCGCGGATCACCAGCATCGGCTTGCGGTAGAGCAACTCGCCCGGCACCACCACCTCGCCCGCGGGGTTGAAGATCACCGCCCGGGTGAGCCAGCTGCGGATCAGGTGAAGGTTCAACAGCCGGTTCTCGACCTCCTCGAAATAGGGCCCGGAGAAGTGGATCAGGTCCACTTCGATGCGCTCCGGACCGAGCCCGTCGGCCAGGCCCTCGACCACCCACTCCGGCTGATCGTGGTGGAAGAAGGCGCCGTGGATCAGGTTGACGCCGAGGATGCCGAGCGCCTCCGACTGCATTGCGTTGTCGTTGTCGAGCATGCGCACATGCATGATCACGTCGCTCGGTGCCGCCCCCGGATGCAGTTGCAGGCGGATGCCGATCCAGCCATGGCACTCGTTCTTCTGCTTGAAGCTGCGTGCGGTCACCGTGGCCGCGTAGGCGAAGAAGGTGGTGTTCTTCGGGCGCACGTGGGCGAGGCGGTCGACCACCTGGGTGAACTCCTTCTCCAGCATCTGCATCAAGCGCGCGCGGCTGACGTAGCGGTCGACGTGGCCATAGATGTCGTCGCTGACCGCCATGTCGTAGGCCGACATGGTCTTGGCAACGGTGCCGGCGGCGGCGCCGACGTGGAAGAAACGGCGCGCCACCTCCTGTCCGGCGCCGATCTCGACGATCGAGCCGTACTTGAACTTGTCGAGGTTGATGGCGAGGGCTTTGTGGTCGGTGGTCAGGCTGTTGTCGCGTTTGCGCATCGGATCGGCTCCGTGGGGGGCAGGGCGGCGCGGTGGCCGGACGAGTGGCGTTCCAGGGCGCGCTGCGGCGCCCGGTGGCAGGCTTACTTCAGCAGAAAACCCCGGTTGTGCAGGGCTTCCACCAGACGGTCGCGGCCCGACAGGGTTTCCGGCCCGGCGATGCGCTTGGCCGAGTGCACGGCCCAGGTGCCGTGCACATTCATCTTCTGTTCCTCGTAGAAGCGGGCCATCGCGTCGTTGTAGGCCGCGATACCGGCGTCCTGGGCCGCGAGCGAGTAGCTGTCGTGGTGCACGACCACCGACTGCGGCGGACGCGGCTTGATCGAGGCCGGTTTGGCCGGATCGGGGGTGCCGACACACATGCCGAACACCGCGACCACCCGCGACGGCAGATCCAGTAGTTCGGCCACCGCCTCCGGCTTGTTGCGCATGCCGCCGATATACACCGTGCCGAGACCGAGCGACTCCGCCGCCGAGACCGCGTTCTGCGCGGCCAGCGCAGCGTCGATCACGCCGACCAGGAACATCTCGAGATAGTCGAGCGCAGCGCTCGGGCGGTCGTTGTCGGCGGCGAGCTTCTCCAGGCGCGCGAGGTCGGCGAGCCACACCAGTTGCAGCGGCGCGTCGCGCACATGGGCCTGGCCGCCGGCGCAGTCGGCGAGCGCGGCGCGCTTGGCCGGGTCGCGCACCGCGACCACGCTCCATGCCTGCAGGTTGGACGAACTGGCGGCCGACTGGGCGGCGGCGATGATGGCGGTGAGCTGATCGTCGCTGACCGGCTCGGGCAGGTAGCTGCGCACCGAGCAGTGGCCGAGCAGGTTGTCGATGATCGGGCTCCAGCTGTGCGGGGCGGGCATGGCATTGCTGCCGTATCGGATGTCGAGGCGGGCCTGGGCATCAAGCATGGGGAAGGGCTCCTTGCCGGAAATGACGATGTGGATCGCCGGGGTGACCCCGGTCGGGCCGCCTGCCGGCATAGCCGCCAAGTATACGTGCTCCGCGCGCCTGTCCGCGCATTGCGGCTGACGGCATCGGGGATTCGCTGGTATAGTGCGCCCCGTGGCGGGTCTCCCCGCATTGCAGCGCGGTGAACCTGGTCAGGGCCGGAAGGCAGCAGCCACAGCCGTTTCCTGCAAGTGCCGGGGGTCAGGCTCGCCACCCCGAACACGGAAAAAGGGCGTCTCCTCGCGGGGACGCCCTTTTTGCCGACTGCCATCCGTATTGCGACGGCGACGGGATCAGCCGAGCACGGTGTCCATCAGCATCATCGCGACGAAGCCTGCGATCAGGCCACCGGTCGCCAGGGTCTCGTGCCCGCGGCGATGCGATTCCGGGATGATTTCGTGGCTCACCACGAACAGCATGGCGCCGGCTGCGCCGGCCAGGCCCCACGGCAGCAGGGCAGCCGAGGTCGACACCATCATCGAGCCGGCCACCGCCGCGATTGGCTCCATCAAGCCGGAGATGGTGGCCACCGCGAAGGCGAACAGGCGGGTGTAGCCGGCACTCGCCAGGGCGATGGCGACGATCAGACCCTCGGGCACGTTCTGTAGCGAGATCCCGGTCGCCACCGCATTGGCCCCGGCGGACCCGCTCGCGACGCCGATTGCAAGGCCCTCCGGAATGTTGTGCACGGCAATCGCGAACACGAACAGCCACACCGCGGTGGCGCTGCGCGCACCGTCCGACGCATGGGTGTGCGGCAGTGCGCGGTCCACCGCGAGCAGCAGGGCGGCTCCGGCGCCGAGTCCGAGCGCGACCAGCAGCGCCGCGTCGGTGCTCGACGCGCCTTGCACCTGAGCCGCATCGAAGGCCGGCAGCAGCAGCGAGAACACGCTGGCGGCGAGCATCACCCCGGCGCCGAAGCCGAGCAGCAGGCCCTGGATGCCGCTGCCGATGCGGCCCATCACGAGTACCGGCACGGCGCCCAGCGCAGTCGCCGCCGCTGCCATCACACCGCCGGTCACTGCGCCGGAGATCGGAATCTCGAACTGTTCGATGCCGCTCGCGATGCGGGCGGCGACAAGGGCGAGGCCGGTGAGGGCAATCAGCCAGCCGCTGATCGCGCGCAGCGCGCCGATCGGGTTGGGGCGCTGGAAATGCAGACTGGCAAGCTTGGCAACCATGGCGGCTCCTTTCCGAATCGTTTCCCGGTTGAGAGGCCGGGATATGTATTCAGTATGGGAGTCGGGTTACGATAGCTCAAATTGAATTAAGAAACTAACTTGATAGCGAAATCACATTGTCACGGCCGCCGATACCCGCCCGGTACGCCTTGTGGCGACAGCACGATCTGCCACAACTGGTTGGTGCGTGCGCGGAAAGTGCCGGCGCACGCCAGCAGGTAG
The DNA here is from genome assembly GCF_057656155.1 of Azoarcus sp. Soil_N_20. Lineage (NCBI taxonomy): Bacteria > Pseudomonadati > Pseudomonadota > Betaproteobacteria > Rhodocyclales > Zoogloeaceae > Azoarcus > Azoarcus sp. Soil_N_20. Next base: position 172,752 of record NZ_JBDGKX010000009.1, read on the forward strand.
TAGCGCCACATGCGATGGAAGCGCTCGCTGTAGCGTCCTGCGAAGCCGGGCCAGGCGGCTTCGAAGCGCGCATGCCACGCCATCAATGTGCGATCGTAGTCGGCACCGAAATTGTGCACGTCCTCGATGATGAAGTTGCGCTCGCTCGCGTCCGCGATCTGGCCGAGTGCGGGAACGTCTCCGTTGGGAAAGATGTAACGATCTATCCACGGGTCGGTCGGGGTGTGGCGCAGATTCTTGCCGATCGTGTGCAGCAGGAACAGCCCGTCCTCCTTCAGGCTGCGCCGCGCCATGTCGAAAAAGGCGCGGTGGTTCTTGTGACCGACGTGCTCGAACATGCCGATCGAGGCGACGCGGTCGAACTGCTCGCTGCCGTCGAGGTTGAAGCTGCGGTAGTCCTGCAGCCGGAACTCGACGTCGAGGCCGCGGCAGCGCACCTGCCCCAGTGCGGCTTGCTCCTCCGAAATGGTCAGGCCGATACATCCGACCCCGTAGTGTTCGGCCGCAAACTTCATCAGGCTTCCCCAGCCGCAACCGATATCGAGCAGGCGCATGCCGGGTGCGAGGCCCAGCTTGCGGCAGATCAGGTCGAGCTTGGCCGTCTGCGCCTCTTCGAGGGTCTTGGCCTCGGCCCAAAAACCGCAGGTGTAGGCCATGTGGCCATCGAGCATCGCCTGGAAGAAGTCGTTGCCGAGGTCGTAGTGCATCTTTCCGACCTGCCAGGCTCGGCGCATGGTCTGCAGGTTGAACAGGCGCGCCCGCAATCCCTGGATCACCAGCGCAGTGGCGCCCACTTTTTCGTCGAGGCGGGCCGACAGCACGCGGGTGATGAACTCATCGAGCTGCTCGCAATCCCACCAGCCATCCATGTAGCTCTCGCCGAGGCCGAGGCTGCCCTGGGCCAGGATGCGGTCGGCGGTCTGGGGGTGGTGAATGACGATATCCCATGGCCGGTCACCGTTGACTTCGATGTCCGCCATGGCAAAAAGATCGGCCATCGCCCGCTGAGTGGGGGCGTCGCTCGGCGGTGGCAGCTCCCGGGCAAGGGCGGGTGATGCGCTTGTAATGCGGGTTTGTTCCATCCTTGCTCCCTCCTTGCGGTCGGTTGAAGCGGTGAGCTGGAAGCCGCACGGCGTGAGCCGTCCGGTCTGAAACGCGCGCCGGGACGAATCCGGTTCGTGCTTGCTTGGTCCGTTGGCAGACCAAGTGCGCTGGCGACGCCTGCGCCAGAGGCCGGGTCGCATCGGGTGCCGTTGCGGATGTGACGGCGCTCGATCTCCTCCGGTGCGTCGCCCAGGGCGTGGGCGGGTTGTCGAAAAGTACTTGCTGCTGCGCGGCACTCATCAGCCGGAACAGGGCGCGTGGTTGTGAGTAATAGTCGTCATCGTCCTCGCGAAAGTTCCAGGGATAGGCTGTGCCGTCGATCGCCAGCGGCGGCTCGCGGTGGTCCGCCTGTTCCTGCCCGTCGCTGTAGCCGTTGGGCTGGTCGCCCAGGGTGCCGCCGAGATGGCTTTCATTTCTCTTAATAGGGTTAATGAATTATAGGTATCCTTTTAATGGTGTGCTGCTATGGAATGCTGTGTTTTTACGCCGGGTCGCGCGCGTCGCTCTGCTAGAATCCGGCTCCATGAGCTATCAGGTTCTCGCACGCAAATGGCGGCCGAAATCCTTCGGCACGCTGGTCGGTCAGGAGCACGTGGTCCGGGCGCTGTCGCATGCGCTGACTACCGGCAGGCTGCACCACGCCTGGCTGTTTACCGGGACGCGCGGGGTGGGAAAGACCACGATCTCGCGCATTCTCGCCAAGGCCCTCAACTGCGAGACCGGAATTACCGCCGAGCCTTGCGGCACGTGCGATGCCTGCCGTGCGATCGATGCCGACCGCTTTCCCGACTATGTCGAAATGGACGCCGCCTCCAATCGCGGCGTCGACGACATGGCGGCCCTGCTCGACAAGGCGGTGTATGCGCCGTCGCAAGGGCGCTACAAGGTCTACATGATCGACGAGGTTCACATGCTCACCGGGCATGCGTTCAACGCCATGTTGAAGACGCTCGAAGAGCCGCCCGAGCACGTCAAGTTCATCCTCGCGACCACCGACCCGCAGAAGATTCCGGTGACGGTGTTGTCGCGCTGTCTGCAGTTCAATCTCAAGCAGATGCCGCACGCGGCGATCGTCGATCATCTGTCGCGCGTGCTCGAGGCCGAAGCGGTGAGCTTCGAGCCCGGCGCGTTGCGCCACATCGCCAAGGCCGCGAGCGGCTCGATGCGGGATGCGCTGTCGCTGCTCGATCAGGCCATTGCCCATGGCGCGGGCAAGGTGCTCGAGGAGCAGGTGACCCACATGCTCGGCACCGTGGGCGACGATCACCTGTATGCCGTGCTCGACGCACTGGCGGCGGGAGATGTCGGCGCGCTGCTGGCGGTCGCCGATGGCATGGAAACGCGCAGCCTGTCCTTCGATGCCGCACTGCAGGCGCTGGCGTCGCTGCTCGGCCGGATCGCACTGGTCCAGTTCGCGCCCGCGGCCATCACCGACGAGCTCGAACGTCAGCGGCTCGAACCCCATGCGGCGCGATTCGATCCCGAGTTCCTGCAACTGGCCTACCAGATCGCGATCCACGGCCGCGACGAACTCGCGCTGGCGCCGGACGAATACACCGGTTTCACCATGACTTTGTTGCGCCTGCATGCCTTCCGTCCGGAGCAGCCTGCTGCGCTGGGCTCCGCAGTGCTTGCCGGCGGCGGTGGCGCGGGGCTGGCGAAGGCGCTGCCTCCGACGCCGAAAGCGGCCCCCGCGCAGGCAACCGCTTCCGTGCGGGCGACGCCTTCCGCGCCTGCTGCCGGGGTGCGTGAGGAGGCGAAACCGGAGCGACCATCGGCCCCGGCCGCCCTTCCTCCGGCCGCCCTCGAGCACAAGGAACCGGTGCGGGCCGCAGATGTTCCGCCCATGGTCGAGCGCGGTGCTGCCAGTCGTGACATCGCGCCGTGGGAGGATCTGCCCCCGGAAGCCATGGTGCAGGATGAGGCCTATGTCGGCGGCGGGGACAATGCCGGCCTTGAACCTGACCGCGACCCGACGCCCGCGTCCACGCCGCCGCCGACCCCGCCTGTGGCCGCCGCTCCGGTCCGCGGTCGTGAGGGCGCGTCGGTGCCGCCGGCTGCCGGCGCGCCGATTGTCGGCGGAGCGGCACCCGACGCCACGCTCGCTGCCGCGTTCGCCGCCGGCGACTGGCGCACGGTGGTACGCGGGCTGGGCCTGGGCGGGCTGGTACGCGAATTTGCCCAGCACTGCGAATGGGTCGGCTGCACCGACGAGTTGCTGACGCTGCGCCTGTCCGATACCCATCGCCATCTGCTCGACATGAACCGGGGGGCGGTGGAACGCGTGCAGGATCAGCTGGCCTCGGCGCTGGCCCGGCCCCTGAAGATCCGTATCGATGTCGGTGCGATTGCCGGCGAGACGCCGGCCCAGCGCGACGAGATCGAGCGCCGCGCGCGTCATGCCGAAGCCGTTGCCGCCCTCGAGAGCGATCCCTTTGTCCGCGAGTTGATCGAGCGTTTCGATGCCACTCTGATCGAAGCTTCGGTCAGACCCGTGTGAACCATTCATTCCACCTTTGGAGTATCCACCATGATGAAAGGCGGTATTGGCGGCCTGATGAAGCAGGCCCAGCAGATGCAGGAGAACATGAAGAAGATGCAGGACCAGCTCGCCAGCGTCGAAGTCGAGGGCCAGGCTGGTGCGGGCATGGTGAAGATCGTCATGACCTGCAAGCACGATGTGCGTCGCGTGTCGATCGACGATTCGGTGATGGACGACAAGGAGATGCTGGAAGATCTCGTCGCCGCGGCCGTCAACGATGCCGTACGCAAGGTCGAGAGCACCACCCAGGAGCGCATGGCCGGGTTCACGTCCGGGCTCAACCTGCCGCCGGGATTCAAGCTGCCGTTCTGATCCGATGTCACCGTCCACTCTCGACGAGTTGATCGACGCGCTGCGCTGTCTGCCCGGGGTCGGTCCCAAGTCGGCGCAGCGCATGGCCTATCACCTGCTGCAGCGCGATCAGCGCGGGGCGACCCGGCTGGCGCGGGCAATGGGGCGCGCGCTCGAGGTGTTGCGCCATTGCGAGCGCTGCAACACCTTTACCGAGGAGCCGGTCTGCCAGCGTTGCGCCAATCCGCGGCGCGATGCAGCGCAGCTGTGCGTGGTCGAGATGCCGGCCGACCTGGCGATGATCGAGCAAACCCAGTCCTTCAACGGTCTGTACTACGTACTGATGGGCCGTCTGTCGCCGCTCGACGGGATCGGCCCGCGCGAACTGAAGCTCGACAAGCTGCTGGCCCGGGCGACCGACGGCAAGGTTCGCGAGGTGATCCTCGCCACCAATTTCACCAATGAGGGCGAAGCGACGGCGCATACGCTCGCCACCCTGCTCTCGGCACGTGGGCTGGCGGTCAGTCGGCTATCCCGCGGCGTACCCGTGGGTGGGGAGCTGGAACACACCGATATCGGCACCATCGCCCAGGCGCTGGTCGAACGGCGCACGCTCTAGCTTTCTTGTGCGGCGCAAAATTTCGCCCGGTTGCGTATGCGATCGCGGCCCGGCGAGGTGTTGAAATCCTTGACTGCTCAATGTCTTGGCGACATCGGCTTTCTCTGTTGCAGTGAGTTCGCTATAATCCGTTGGTTTTTGTATCCAGGTCTTTCGTTTTCCTTTCTGGGAAGAGGGTCATGAGCGTTGAACAAAAGATGGACAGCGGCCGCCGCACCTTGTTGCTGGCGACGTCTGCCGTAGGTGGCGTTGCCGCCGTGGCGACCGCAGTGCCGTTCGTTGCCAGTCTGACGCCTTCCGAGCGCGCGAAGGCAGCAGGCGCACCGGTCGAAGTGGATATTGGCAAGCTCGCGCCGGGCGAGATGATGACGGTCGAATGGCGCGGCAAGCCGGTGTGGGTACTCCGCCGTACGCCGGAAATGCTGGCGGCACTGGACAAGGCGGAACCGAATCTGAGCGATCCGGACTCCGAGAAGCCGCAGCAGCCGGACTACGCGAAGAACAAGCATCGTTCGATCAATCCCGAATTCCTGGTCACGGTCGGGATCTGTACGCACCTCGGGTGCTCGCCGTCGGAGAAGTTCAAGCCGGGCGCGGAAGGCGGTATGTCCGCCGACTGGCCGGGCGGTTTCCTGTGCCCCTGTCACGGGTCGATATTCGACCTGGCCGGGCGCGTCTATAAGAGCATGCCGGCGCCGGACAATCTCGAGATTCCGCCGTACAAGTATCTTGCGGATACCACCATTCTCGTTGGCGATGACGGAAAGGCATAAGCGATGACGACCAAATCCCAAGCCTTGCTGAACTGGGTCGATGAGCGTTTTCCGCTGACGTCGTCGATCAAGGGGCACCTGACCGAGTACTACGCGCCGAAGAACTTCAACTTCTGGTATTTCTTCGGTTCGCTCGCGCTGCTGGTGCTGGTGATCCAGATCCTGACCGGAATCTTCCTGGTCATGCACTACAAGCCCGATGCCTCGCTGAACGCCTCCGGGGTGCCGGTGGCCTTTGCCAGCGTCGAGTACATCATGCGCGACGTGCCGGGCGGCTGGCTGATCCGCTACCTGCACTCCACCGGGGCCTCGGCCTTCTTTGTGGTGGTCTATCTGCACATGTTCCGCGGGCTGCTTTATGGTTCCTACCGCAAGCCGCGCGAACTGATCTGGATCTTCGGCACGCTGATCTTCCTGGTGCTGATGGCCGAGGCGTTCATGGGCTATCTGCTGCCATGGGGGCAGATGTCGTTCTGGGGCGCGCAGGTGATTGTCAACCTGTTCTCCGCGATTCCGGTGATCGGTCCCGACCTGTCGCTGGTCATCCGTGGTGACTTCGTCGTCTCCGATGCCACGCTGAACCGTTTCTTCTCCTTCCATGTCATCGCCGTGCCGCTGGTGCTGATCGGTCTGGTTGCCGCGCACATCATCGCGCTGCACGAAGTCGGGTCCAACAACCCGGACGGGGTCGAGATCAAGAAGAAGAAAGACGCCAACGGCATCCCGCTCGACGGCATTCCCTTCCATCCGTACTACACGGTGAAGGATATCGTCGGGACCGTGGTGTTCCTGTTCTTCTTCAGCGCGGTGGTGTTCTTTGCGCCCGAAGCAGGCGGCTACTTCCTCGAGTTCAACAACTTCCTGCCGGCCGACCCGCTGGTCACGCCGCCGCACATCGCGCCGGTGTGGTACTTCACCCCGTTCTATTCCGTGCTGCGTGCGATCACCTATCCGCTGTTCGGCCTCGACGCGAAGTTCTGGGGCGTGGTCGGAATGGGTGCGTCAGTGGTGATCATTGCCTTCCTGCCGTGGCTGGACCGCAGCCCGGTGAAGTCGATCCGCTACAAGGGCCCGATCTTCAAGGCCGCGATTGCGATCTTCGTGGTGTGCTTCTTCGTCCTCGGCTATCTGGGCGTGTTGCCGCCGACCCCGGGTCGCACCCTGGTGGCGCAGATCTGCTCGGTACTGTACTTCGCCTTCTTCCTGGCCATGCCGTGGTACAGCAAGCTCGACAAGTGCAAACCCGAACCGGAAAGGGTGAATTTCAAATGAAATCGCGTGTAATCAAGTTCATCAAGCGTGCCGCCGCGGTGGTGCTGTTCGCGCCGGCGATGGCGATGGCCGCCGGTGCCGTGCTCCATCTGGACAAGGCACCGGTGAGCACGGATCCGGCTGCGCTGCAGCACGGCGCCAAGCTTTTCGTCAATTACTGCCTGAACTGCCACAGTGCATCGTTCGTGCGCTACAACCGGATGGGCGAGATCGGCCTGACCGAGCAGGCGATTCGCGACAATCTGCTGTTCACTGCGGACAAGACCGGCGAGCTGATGAAGGTCGCGATGCGGCGCGAGGAGGCCAAGGCATGGTTCGGTGCTCCGCCGCCGGATCTGACCCTGGTCGCACGCGCCCGTTCTTCCGAGTTCGGCAGCGGTGCGGACTGGCTCTACACCTACCTGCGCCAGTTCCATCGCGATCCGAACCGGCCGACCGGCTGGAACAACGTGGTTTTCCCCAACGTCGGCATGCCGCACGTGCTGTGGGAACTGCAGGGCGATCAGGTCGCGACCACGGGCGATAACGGTACCGCGCTCGAGCTGGTCAAGCCCGGCAAGCTATCCGCGCAGGAGTACGACAAGGCGGTAGCCGACCTCGTGTCCTTCATGGTGTGGATGGCCGAACCGGTTGCCGACAAGCGCAAGTCGATCGGCATCGTCGTGCTGGTCTTCCTCGCGGGTCTGTTCGTCCTGTCCTACGCGTTGAAGAAGAATTACTGGAAGGACATTCATTGAGCGGAACGGTGACGGGTCACATGGCCTGACACACACTTTCGTCCAGACGCACCGCGCAAATTGCTGCGTGGTGCGCTTTTGTTTTTTGCACCCGGAGTCGCAACATCATGATGAATCTATATTCCGGCACGACCGATCCCTTTAGTCACCGCTGCCGGATCGTGCTCTTCGAGAAGGGCATGGATTTCGAGGTGATCGATGTCGACCTCTACAACAAGCCCGAAGACATCGCTGTCATCAACCCCTACAACCGTGTGCCGGTGCTGGTTGACCGCGATCTCGTGCTGTACGAGTCGAACATCATCAATGAATACATCGACGAGCGTTTCCCGCATCCGCAGTTGATGCCGCCCGACCCGATCATGCGCGCCCGTGCGCGACAGCTGCTCCATACCTTCGAGCATGAACTGTTCGCGCACATCGCTGCACTCGAGGCCAACCAGAAGGGTACCGACAAGACTCGCGTGCATGTGCGCGATCACCTCACCCAGCTGGCGCCGATCTTCACCAAGCAGAAGTTCATGCTCGGCGACGAGTTCTCCATGCTCGACGTCGCGATCGCCCCCCTGCTGTGGCGCCTGGAGCATTACGGCATCGAGCTGCCCAAGGCCGCAGCGCCGATGATGAAGTACGCCGAACGCATCTTCAGCCGGCAGGGCTTCATCGACGCGCTGACCCCGTCCGAGAAGGTGATGCGGCGCTGACACTGAGGATGGTCCGGCGGCGTGTACGCACACGCTGCCGGGCCTGAGAAGGGACTTACGAAATGGTATCCACCAAGCCCTACCTGGTCCGCGCCATTTACGAATGGTGCGTCGATCAGGGCTTCACGCCCTATCTGGCCGCGCGCGTCGATGAAAACACCCGCGTGCCACCGGGCTACGCCAAGGATGGGCAGATCGTGCTCAATGTCGCATCCGATGCCACCAATCAGCTATCGATGGATAACGAGCTGGTGAGCTTTCAGGCGCGGTTCAATGGTGCTGTGCATCATATTTCCATTCCGATGGCGAATGTCACCGCAGTTTATGCGCGCGAGAACGGCCACGGCATGGCCTTCGAACCCGAGTTCGGCGACGAAGGCGATCCAGCAGCGGACGCCGCCCTCACGTCCGAGATCTCCGACGGCGAGCCTGCAGCTGCACCCGCCGACGGCGATGAGGTTCGTCCGCCGCCGCGTGGCGGTCACCTCAAGATCGTGAAGTAGCCGACCCGACCCGCGTCAGGCGGGGTGCAGATCGGCGGCCGTGTGCCGGTGCGTCATGATCCAGTTGCCGTAGAGCGCCACCAGGCGGCGGCTCATCTCCTCGGTGCGCCAGCCCGCCGCATGCTCGCGCGCCTCCGTACCGAGGCGGCGCAGGCCGGCGCGGTCCGCCAGCAGTTGTGCAACGAGCGCAGCGAAGCGTTCCGGGTCGTCGGGCGCAATCCGGCATCCCCGTTCGGGTTCGAGGATATCCCGGGTCCCCATCTCGGCGAGGGCGACGACGGGGATCCCGAGTGCCATCGCTTCCAGTAGGACCAGGCCCTGGGTTTCGGTCTTCGACGCGAACACGAAGAGGTCGGCCGCACGGTAGCAGTCGTGCAGTTCGCTGTGGCGGTCGAGGTAGCCGATGAAACGAATATGCTCGTTCAGGCCGGCGCGGTCCACGCGGGCGCGCAGGTTGGGCAGCGCCGGCCCCTCTCCGGTGATCAGTAGCAGGACCTTCGGCTCCCGACGACGCAAATTGTCGACCATGTCGATCAGCAAGCCGATGTTCTTTTCGTGCGCAACGCGACCGACAAACAGCAGCAGGCGGCGGTCTTTCGGGATGTTGTAGCGCAGGCGGAAGTGACAGCCGTCGCCGCCGTGGAACTGATGCTCGGGGATGCCGGTGGGCAGGATGTGGAGCGGCGCGTCCACGCCGTATTCGGTGAGCGCCGTGGCCATCGCCCGCGACGGGACGATCACGCCGTCGAGCTGGTTGCATTGCCGTCGCGAGAAGCGCCGTGCGGCAGCGCGCAACAGCGTGCGCGGCAGCAAGGGTACGTAGTGGAACAGATACTCTTCGAAGAAGGTGTGATAGGTCGCCACGCATGGCAGGCCCAGGGTGCGCGCAAGTTCGACGCCGGCGTAGTGGGCGACGAACGGGGTATGGATGTGGACGAGATCGAAGTGTTGCCGGCGCAGGGTCTCGGCCAGCGCGCGAATCGGCTTGCGCATCATCATCCGGTCTTCGGGGTCGAGTGGGATGAAGCGTGACGGAATGCGGATCAGCGCGTCGTCGCCGGCTGGCTCCGCGGACGGGTAGGCGGGTGCGATCAGCGTGGAGCGTACGCCGCGCGCGTGGAGCGACTGGCGAAAGGTTTCGATGGAGGTGCTGACCCCGTTGATGCGGGGAAAGAACACGTCCGAGATCATCAGGATGTTCATGGATCGGCGCCGTTGATGGTGGTGCCAATCTAGGCCCGCCGCATGACGCCCTTGTTTCAGTGCTCGCCGGATCGGGCACGGATGAGCCGACCATTGATCGGCATCAGGCAAGGCGATGCCGTTTCGCGTTATAAAGCAGCCCGACGCGGCCCTGTGGGGCAGCTATTCCGGAGAGGCAACAAAGATGGCGCAGATGCAATGGGTCGAGCAGTTCGAGCTCGGCCTCGACAAGATGGACGACACCCATCGGGAATTCGTGACGCTTTATAACGAGGTGGCGGCGGCTGCACCCGAACAGTTCCTGGCGCGGCTCGATGCGTTCATTTCACATACCCAAGCACATTTCGACCAGGAGAATCGCTGGATGGAGCAGGTCGGCTTTCCGGGGTGCCATCGGGCCGAGCACGACCGCGTGCTGGTGGTGATGCGCGACGTGCGCGATCGGGTTGCGCGCGGTGACGGATTTCTCGGACGGAGATTGATGGAAGAGCTGCCGGCATGGTTCGACGGCCATGTAAATGGCATGGATGCGGCCCTCGCCTTTCACCTCGACAGCATCGGTTTCGACGTCCACACCGGCGTAATCACGCCGCCGACGGGCGCCGGGTGCAGCGATGGCAAATCAGGCGGGGGCTGTGCCTGTGCCGCTCCCCCGGCCGTCGAACAGGCCTGAGTCGTCGCGCGGGCACCTTCTCAGCCCGCTCGGCGTACCGGGAAATCGACGGTGGGCGGTCTGCCCTCGATCAGTCTGACCAGCAGTTCGGCTGACCCGCAGGCCAGGGTCCAGCCCAGCGTGCCGTGCCCCGTGTTGTACCAGAGGTTGGAATACCGGCTCGAGCCGATGATGGGCAGGTTGCCCGGTGTGGCCGGCCGCAGCCCGGCCCACAGTTTCGCCTGCGTGGTGTCGATTGCACCCGGGAGCCGGTTCTCCGCCCATGCGAGGATCGCGCGGCCGCGCGCCGGATCGATGGTCAGGTTGTAGCCGTCGAGTTCGGCGGTGCCGGCAATGCGCAAGTGGTTGCCCAACCGCGAGCAGACGATGCGTCGTGACTCGTCGGTCAGACTGACCTGCGGCGCGCGTGCGGGATCGGCCACCGGCGCGGTGACCGAATAGCCCTTTACCGGATAGATCGGAAGATGCTCGCCGAACGGGCGCACCATCAGCGGGCTGAAGCTGCCGAGGCAGACGACGTAGGCATTCGCGGTCAGGCTGCCCTTGCGGCCCCGGGGGTCGCGAACCTCGACCCCGTCGATCAGGGTCCCCTGATAGGACAGTCGCTCGATCGGGGTGTCGTAGTGAAAGCGGACGCCCTTGCCGGCCAGTACCTCGGCCAGGGCGCGGGTAAAACGCATGGCGTCGCCGGTCTCGTCCTGGGGGGCGTGCAGCCCGCCCGCCAGGATGGGGGCGAGGCTGGCAAGCGCCGGTTCGATTGCCACGCAGTCGGCCGGCGTGCACACCGCCGTCTCGATGCCGAAACGGCTCAGCAAGGCCGCGCGCCGGGGGGCGTGGCGAAACTCGTCCGGGCTGAAGAACAGATGCAGGATGCCCTGCTGGCGCGCATCGTACGCGTCCGCAATCCCGGCCTCGCTGCGTACGCGCCGTAACTCGCGCTGGCTGTGGATCGCCAGTGCCGCGATGGCCTCGGTGTTGCGTCGTGCGCGCCAGGGCAGGCATTCATGCAGGAAGGACAGCGCCCACGACCACTGCGTCATGCTTGCCTGCGGCCGGAAACGCAACGGTGCGTCGTCCTTGCCCAGCCAGCGCAGAGCGAGAAGCGGCGCGGAAGGGTTGGCCCAGGGTTCGGGGTGGCTGACCGAAATCTGGCCACCATTGGCGAAAGTGGTTTCCTGTCCGGCTGCGGATTGGCGGTCGACAACGCTGACTTCGAAACCCGCCTGATGGAGATACCAGGCGGTCGTGACGCCGGTGATGCCGGCGCCGAGAACCATCACGTGCATAAGTCGGTTGTACTCGCTAGGGACGCCCCGGTACGACGTCCGGGGTGAGGCGGGAGTTCCGCCGCGATGCGGATGATAACCGTGCGCGTGTATCTCGTGGTGCGTTGAGGGCCGGGAAGCGGGATAATCCGGGGCAACATCACATCTTTCATCATCCGTATCGGGGGTTCTGCAAATGCGTCGTGTCACCCTTACCCAGTTTCTGATCGAGCAGCAGCGCGCCGGCCGCGTGTCGGCCGACCTGCGTCTGCTGCTCGAGGTTGTGGCCCGCGCGGTCAAGGCGATCGGCGTCAATGTGTCCAAGGGCGCGTTGGCGGGGGTGCTGGGTGAAGCCGGTACCGACAATGTGCAGGGCGAAGCGCAGAAGAAGCTCGACGTCATCGCCAACGAGATCCTGCTGCAGGCCAACGAGTGGGGGGGGCATCTCGCAGCCATGGCCTCCGAAGAGGTCGAGACCGTGCACCAGATCCCCTTCGACTATCCGAAGGGCGGCTATCTGCTGCTGTTCGATCCGCTCGACGGGTCGTCCAATATCGACATCAACGTCACGGTCGGTACCATTTTTTCCGTGCTGCGCAATCCACCGGGCGATGGCGATCCGACCGAGCAGAGTTTCCTGCAGCCGGGAAGAGAGCAGGTGGCGGCGGGATACGCGGTGTATGGCCCGTCCACCCAGCTGGTATTGACGGTCGGCAATGGTGTTCACGGGTTTACGCTCGATCGTGAGATGGGCAGTTTCATCTACACCCATCCGTTCATGACCGTGCCCGAGGAGACGCAGGAGTTCGCCATCAACGCGTCCAACGCGCGGTATTGGGAAGCGCCGGTCAAGCGCTACATCGCGGAACTGCAGGAAGGCAAGGGTGGCCCGCGAGGATGCGATTTCAATATGCGCTGGGTGGCATCGATGGTTGCCGACGTGCACCGGGTGCTGACGCGTGGGGGCATCTTCATGTACCCGCTCGACGAGAAGTGCCGTGCGCAGGGCGGCAAGCTGCGGCTCATGTATGAAGCGAATCCGATGGCAATGCTGATCGAACAGGCCGGCGGTGCCGCGACGACCGGCCGCGAGCGCATTCTCGACATCGTCCCGTCGAAGCTGCATCAGCGCATTCCGGTCGTCCTCGGTTCCAGGCGCGAGGTGGACCGGGTAACCGGGTATCACCTTGAGGGGTAAGTCCCTGGTTGTCGTCCTGCACTTGGTCGCGGCATTCGGTGTCGCGCCCTGGAGCGGGAGCGCAGCAGCGCAGGAGCGGGTGAGGGTGGTGCTGGACGCGCCGGGCGCCTCCGATACCGTGCGCAATCTGCTGCAACAGCATGTCCGCATGCTCCGGAGCGGTGCGGACTTTACCATCCCCGAGGCGGGGCCCGACCGTACCGCGCTGGTTCGTCGAACACGGCGCGAGGTGACCGAGCTGCTTGCGACCGAAGGCCATTTCAGTCCCGAGATCCGGCTCGATCGCAGCGACGAGCGCAGCTGGCGCTTGATCGTGGAGCCAGGTCCGCGGGCCCGGATCGTCGACGTCAGTCTCGGCTTCGAGGGCGAACTCGGCGACGATGCGGCCCAGGCCGAGCGGCGTGATGCGCTGCGCCGCGACTGGTCTTTGCCATCCGGTCAGCCTTTTCGACAGGCCGACTGGGATCGAGCCAAGCAGCGCCTGCTCGATGCGGTCAGCGCCCGCCGCTATGCCGCGGCCCGATTGACTGCCACGCGAGCCGAAGTCGATCCCGAGGCCGCCACCGTCCGCTTGTCGGCCACCATCGACAGCGGGCCCACCTTCAGGCTCGGTTCACTGCAGGTGAGCGGCATGCGCAGGCTACCCGAGGATCTGGTCGCCCGTTACAGCACGATCGACGAAGGCGACATTTACGATCGCGAGGCCCTGTTGGCCTTTCAGGGGGCGCTCCAGTCCGCGCCCCAGTTTGCCTCCGTGGTGGTCGACATCGAGCGCGATCCGGCGCTTGCAGGGGCCGTGCCGGTCCGGGTTCAGGTCAGCGAGGCACAGTCGCAGCGCGTCGGCTTCGGTGCCGGCTTGTCGAGCAACACCGGCTATCGCGTCGAGGCGGGGTATCGCCACGTCAATCTTTTCGATCGAGCGTGGGAGTTCTCGTCCGGCCTGCGCCTGGAGCAGCGGCGTCAGGCAATGTACGCAGATCTGTTTTTCCCGCCGGATCGGGCGCAGCGGCGCGACAGCGTCGGTGCCCTGATCGATCACAGCGATCTCGAAGGCTTGAAGATTTCGAGTCAGGCGGTCGGAGTAGGGCGGAGCACCATCCGCGGCGATATCGAAACCAATATCACCCTGCGTCTGCAGCATGAAGCACTGCGTCCCGACGGAGCGGCGTCGAGCAGCCACAACACGCTGACCGCGAACTGGGGCTGGGTGCGGCGCGCCGTGGACGACCTGCTCGATCCGCGCCAGGGCTATGTGCTCGAATTCCAGGTTGGCGGCGGGTCGAGCATTGCCTTGTCGGCCCAGGATTTCGCCCGCTTCTATGGACGCTACCAGCACTATCTTCCGATCGGTCAGACCGACGTGGTGGTGCTGCGCGCCGAAGCCGGGGCGACGCTCGCACCGTCGCGCGATGGCATCCCGCAGGATTTCCTGTTTCGTGCGGGCGGCGCGCAATCCGTTCGCGGCTACGCCTATCAGAGCCTCGGTGTCAGCGAAGGTGAGGCGACCGTCGGCGGACGCTACCTTGCCACCGGGAGTGTGGAGTACGTGCGCTGGTTTCGTCCTGACTGGGGCGCGGCCTTCTTTGTCGACGTCGGTGATGCCGCCGACTCGCGCGCCGAATTCCGCCTGCGTACCGGTTACGGTGTCGGCGCGCGCTGGCGCAGTCCGGCGGGGCCGTTGGCGGTCGACCTGGCGTGGGGCCACGACGATCGGCGGTTGCGTCTGCATTTCGGCGTTGCCGTGGCATTCTGAGCCGCCCGCGAACAGGGCGCACAGCATTTCTTCTTCCACCGCACTTGAAATACCGCAAACCCGCCCCTATTATTAGCACTCGTTGGCAGTGAGTGCTAACAGCCCGGTCCCGGCCGTGGCCACTGCGAATTTTTCCCGGCGGGCGCAGCCCGTCATAGTTGAAACCGAAAGAAGGAGTGTCCTCGATGAAGATTCGTCCCCTGCACGATCGCGTGATCGTCAAGCGTCTGGAAGCCGAACGCAAGACCGCCAGCGGTATCGTGATCCCCGACTCCGCCGGCGAGAAGCCCGATCAGGGTGAAGTACTGGCAGTCGGCAACGGCAAGATCCTGGACGACGGCAAAGTACGTCCGATGGCCGTCAAGGCGGGCGACAAGGTGCTGTTCGGCAAGTACGCCGGCCAGTCCGTCAAGGTGGATGGCGACGAGCTGCTCGTCATGCGTGAAGAAGACATCATGGGCGTGGTCGAAGGCTGAGCCTCCCGCGGGTCCGTGATTCCCTTTTCCAAATAATTCTGGAGTTCTGAACAATGGCTGCTAAAGAAGTAAAGTTTGGCGACGTCGCACGTGAGCGCATGGTCGCCGGTATCAACATCCTGGCAAATGCGGTCAAGGTCACCCTCGGCCCCAAGGGTCGCAACGTCGTGCTCGAGCGCTCGTTCGGCGCCCCGACCGTGACCAAGGACGGTGTCTCCGTCGCGAAGGAAATCGAACTGAAGGACAAGTTCGAGAACATGGGCGCGCAGATGGTCAAGGAAGTCGCTTCCAAGACCTCCGACATCGCCGGCGACGGCACCACCACCGCGACCGTGCTGGCCCAGTCGATCGTGCGCGAAGGCATGAAGTACGTTGCTGCCGGCATGAACCCGATGGATCTGAAGCGCGGCATCGACAAGGCCGTCATCGCCACGGTCGAAGAGCTGAAGAAGATTTCCCGGCCGTGCTCGACCAACAAGGAAATTGCCCAGGTCGGTTCGATCTCCGCCAACTCCGACGCCGACATCGGCGAGATCATCGCCCGCGCCATGGACAAGGTCGGCAAGGAAGGCGTGATCACCGTCGAAGACGGCAAGAGCCTGGCCAACGAACTCGATGTCGTCGAAGGCATGCAGTTCGACCGCGGCTACCTGTCGCCCTACTTCATCAACAACCCGGACAAGCAGGTTGCCATCCTCGACAACCCGTTCGTGCTGCTGTTCGACAAGAAGATCTCCAACATCCGCGACCTGCTGCCGGTGCTCGAGCAAGTCGCCAAGGCCGGCCGCCCGCTGCTGATCGTCGCTGAAGACGTCGATGGCGAAGCGCTCGCCACCCTGGTGGTGAACAACATCCGTGGCATCCTCAAGACCTGCGCCGTGAAGGCGCCGGGCTTTGGTGACCGTCGCAAGGCCATGCTCGAAGATATCGCCATCCTCACCGGTGGCCAGGTCATCGCCGAGGAAGTCGGTCTGACCCTCGAGAAGGCCACCCTGGAAGAACTCGGTCAGGCCAAGCGCATCGAGATCGGCAAGGAGAACACCATCCTCATCGACGGTGCCGGCGACCACGCCCGCATCGAAGCACGGGTCAAGCAGATCCGTGTTCAAATCGAGGAAGCCACGTCCGATTACGACCGCGAGAAGCTGCAGGAGCGTGTCGCCAAGCTGGCCGGCGGCGTCGCCGTGATCAAGGTCGGTGCCGCGACCGAAGTCGAGATGAAGGAAAAGAAGGCGCGCGTTGAAGATGCGCTGCATGCCACCCGCGCTGCGGTCGAAGAAGGCATCGTTCCGGGCGGTGGCGTGGCGCTGTTGCGTGCCCGCGCTGCACTGGGCACCCTCAAGGGTGACAACCACGACCAGGACGCCGGCATCAAGATCGTGCTGCGCGCGATGGAGCAGCCGCTGCGTGAAATCGTGGCCAACGCCGGCGACGAGCCGTCGGTGGTGGTGAACAAGGTCAACGAAGGCCAGGGTAACTACGGCTACAACGCAGCGACCGGCGAGTATGGCGACATGGTCGAGATGGGCGTGCTGGACCCGACCAAGGTGACCCGCACTGCACTGCAGAACGCGGCTTCCGTGGCCGGCCTGATGCTCACCACCGACTGCATGGTCGGCGAACTGGCCGAAGACAAGCCGGCCGGCGGCAGCATGGGCGGCATGGGTGGCATGGGCGGTATGGGTGACATGGGCATGGGCATGTAATGCCTGCCTGACCATACGGTCACGAGCAAACGGCCCCGCTTCGGCGGGGCTTTTTTTTGGGGTGCCCGGCATGGGCGCGCCCGTGCTGCCGACAAGACGCAAAGGCAGCGGTGATGCGCACATGCGGGCGCGCCGCGCAAACGGCTACGCGCCGCGGCGCAGGCGTGGGATAATTGCTGTCTGCGGAAAAGACGGCAGGGAGCATGTGCGCGTCGCGCACAATACTCCCCGGAACGTTTGCGGCATGCACCGCACCCGTTCCCGAAGACCGAGTAAAAGGAGAACAGCGGGTCACAATTTAAGTGCGTCCGCTTACATTGAACTTACATCCGGAACTCTATGCGCATTCTTCTGGCGGAAGACGACCCGGTCATCGCCGACGGGATCTGCAGGGCGCTCAAGCGTGGCGGCTATGCGATCGATCATGTGGCGAGCGGTGTGGACGCGGATGCGGCGCTGGCATCGCAGCCCTATGATCTGTTGATTCTCGATCTCGGTCTGCCGAAGTTGCCCGGGATCGAGGTGCTGAAACGGCTGCGCGCGCGAAAGTCGGCCATTCCCGTGCTGATCCTGACTGCGCAGGACGGGGTCGAGGATCGGGTGCGCGGGCTCGATGCCGGGGCGGACGACTACATGACCAAGCCCTTTGCGCTGCCCGAGCTCGAAGCGCGGGTGAGGGCGCATACGCGTCGGGGCACCGGGCAGCCGCGCTGCATCGAGATCGGCAATCTGACCTACGATCAGGCCGATCGCGTGGTCAAGGTATGCGGCCAGGTAATCGAACTGTCGGCGCGCGAGATCGGCCTGCTCGAGGTCTTCGTGCTTCGCGTCGGCCGGCTGGTGAGCAAGGATCAACTGGTGGACCACCTGTGCGGCTGGGGAGAGGAGGTCTCGAGCAATGCGATCGAGGTGTATGTGCACCGTTTGCGCAAGAAGCTCGAAGACAGCGGCATTCGGATCGTGACCGTGCGTGGTCTGGGGTACTGCCTGGAAAACCCGGATGTTCTCCAGACTGCGAAAGTCTGAGCGCAAGACCGGTGGCCAGCGTGCCACCGGACAACCGAACTCGTTGTTCGGCGAGATCCTCGACTGGATGCTTGCGCCGCTGCTGTTCCTGTGGCCGATCTCGATCATCGTCACCCACAACGTCGCCGACAACATCGCCAATCAGCCTTACGACCGAGCCCTGGCCGACAGCGCACGGGCGCTCGCCCGGCTGGTCACCGTCGAGGACGGAAAGGTGGTGGTGCACTTTCCTGCTCCGCCGCGCGCGCTGTTCCGTGCCGATCAGGACGATACCGTCTACTACCAGGTCGCCGATCAGAGTGGCGAGCTCATCACCGGGGATCGCGAGATCCCCTGGGTGGCACCGCCGGCCACGGTGCTGGGCGAGGAGGTGCGCTATCGGGACGAGGTGATCCACGGCGAGGAGGTCAGGGTCGCCTACCAGTTCCTGCGCGCCTGGCCCGAACCTGCCAGTCCGCTGGTGCTGGTGCAGGTGGCGGAGACCCGCAACAAGCGTTCCGATCTCGCCTCGCGGGTGGTTACCGGGGTGCTGTTGCCACAATTTGCGATCATTCCGCTGGCGGTGGTGCTGGTGTGGGTCGGCCTGACCCGGGGCATCGCGCCGCTCAACCGGCTGCAGAGCTTGATCCGGCGCCGACGCCCGACCGATCTGTCGCCCATCGTTCCGGCGAGCGTGCCCGAGGAGGTGCGGCCGCTGATCATCGCGTTCAACGACATGATGGCGCGCCTCGAGGAGAACCTCCAGGCCCAGCAGCGTTTCATCGCCGATGCGGCCCACCAGATGCGCACCCCGCTGACCGGCCTCAAGATGCAGACCGACCTCGCGCTGCTCGAAAGTGATCCGGAGCAGTTGCGCGAGTCGCTGGCCCGGATCGGCAACAGCACCGATCGCGCCAGCCACCTGATCAACCAGTTGCTGTCGCTTGCGCGCGCCGAAGCCAGTTTCGAGAAACTCTATGTGGTCGAGCCACTCGACGTCGAAGCGGTGGTGCGGGAAGTGGCGCAGGATCTGTTTCCGCGGGCATTGGCCAAAGGTATCGATCTCGGAGTGGAGGGCAGCGGCCAGGGCATGCTGGTCGAGGGCAATCCGGTGCTGTTGCGCGAGATGATCAAGAACCTGATGGACAATGCGATCAAGTACACGCCGCGCGGGGGAAGCGTGACCGCCCGCACGCGGCATGCCGGGGCGCCGATATTCGAGGTCGAGGATACCGGCGAGGGCATCCCCGAGGCCGATCGCGAACGCGTGTTCGAACGCTTCTACCGGGTGCTCGGCAGCGGTGCCGACGGCTCGGGGCTGGGGCTGCCGATCGTGCGTGAAATTGCCGAACTGCATCGCGCCACGGTCAGTCTGTTTCCGAATCCGGCCGGTCCGGGGACGGTGGCCCAGGTCGTGTTTCCCCGCAGTCAGCTGCAGCCCCCTCCACAGGTGCATGGCGATTTCTATCCCATGGGGTGAGCAGCCGATGACGCTAACCGAACTGCGCGTTAAGCGGACGTTAAGAATTCAGTAAGCTATTGTTATAAAAGAATAAAAATATGAATCCGTAAGCTCGTCGTAAGTCTCCCGGCCTATGTTGCGGTAGCCCGAGCGCACGCTCGGTGTGACTAATGCCCGCTTGGAGGGGGAGACATGGAAAACGATTCGGTGGCAAGAATTGCCGCTAACCCGAAATATCAGCGCCTGGTCAGGACCCGCACGAAGTTCGGCTGGTGGCTGACCGCACTGATGATGACTGTCT
The DNA here is from genome assembly GCF_057656155.1 of Azoarcus sp. Soil_N_20. Lineage (NCBI taxonomy): Bacteria > Pseudomonadati > Pseudomonadota > Betaproteobacteria > Rhodocyclales > Zoogloeaceae > Azoarcus > Azoarcus sp. Soil_N_20. The sequence continues at coordinate 192,339 of NZ_JBDGKX010000009.1, forward strand.
ATTACGGCTACATCGCAGTCATCGCCTTCGACAAGGACTTGCTGGCCGCCCGCATGGGCGATGGTGTCATGACGGTCGGTATCCCGATCGGCTTCGGCGTGATCGTGTTCACCATCATCATCACCGGCATCTACGTGCGCCGAGCGAACTCGGAGTTCGATACGCTCACCGCGGAAGTCATCAAGGAGAGCAGTAAATGAACGGCCGTCACGCAAATATCCTCGGCGGCTTGCTGCTTGCCCTGCTGTCTGCCGCGGCGCTCGCCGCCGGCGCCGACCTCGGTCAGGCCGAGAAACAGGCCACCAACTGGACCGCGATCAGCATGTTCGGGGCCTTTGTCGTCGGCACCCTGTTCATCACCAAGTGGGCTGCGGCCAAGACCAAGTCGGCGGCGGATTTCTACACCGCCGGCGGCGGCATCACCGGTTTCCAGAACGGCCTCGCGATCGCCGGCGACTACATGTCGGCCGCGTCCTTCCTCGGGATCTCCGCGGCGGTGATGATCAGCGGCTACGATGGACTGATCTACTCGATCGGCTTTCTCGTGGGCTGGCCGGTGATCACCTTCCTGATGGCGGAGAAGCTGCGCAACCTCGGCAAGTTCACCTTCGCCGACGTTGCCGCCTACCGCTTCAAGCAGACCCCGATCCGCGCCTTTGCCGCGTCCGGCACGCTGGTGGTGGTGGCCTTCTACCTGATCGCGCAGATGGTCGGAGCCGGGCAGTTGATCAAACTGCTGTTCGGGCTCGAGTACTGGATCGCGGTGGTCATCGTCGGTGCGCTGATGATGGTCTACGTGTTGTTCGGCGGCATGACCGCAACCACCTGGGTGCAGATCATCAAGGCCTGCCTGCTGCTGGCCGGTGCGTCCTTCATGGCGTTCATGGTGATGGCCCAGTACGGGTTCTCGCCGGAAGCGCTGTTCGCAGCGTCGGTGAAGGTCAAGGCCGACGCCGCGCTCGCGATCGGCAAGTCGCCCGAGGAAGCAGGTGTCCTCGCGCAGGCGATCATGGGGCCGGGCTCCTTCATCAAGGATCCGATCTCGGCGATCTCGTTCGGTATGGCGCTGATGTTCGGTACCGCCGGCCTGCCGCACATCCTGATGCGCTTCTTCACCGTGCCCGATGCCAAGGAGGCGCGCAAGTCGGTGTTCTGGGCGACTACCTGGATCGGCTACTTCTATGTGCTGACCTTCATCATCGGCTTCGGCGCGATCGTGCTGGTGTCGACCAATCCGGAGTTCCTCGATGCCAAGGGCGGGCTGCTCGGCGGCGGCAACATGGCGGCCATTCACCTCGCCAATGCGGTGGGCGGCAATGTGTTCCTCGGCTTCATCTCGGCCGTGGCCTTCGCCACCATCCTCGCCGTGGTTGCCGGCCTGACGCTGTCCGGCGCTTCGGCGGTGTCGCACGACCTGTACGCGACGGTGTTCAAGAAGGGCAATGCCGATTCGGCGTCCGAACTGCGCGTGTCGCGCATGACCACCGTGGCGCTGGGCATCATCGCCGTCGTGCTGGGGATTGCGTTCGAGAAGCAGAACATCGCGTTCATGGTCTCGCTCGCCTTCGCCATCGCCGCATCCGCAAACTTCCCGGTCCTGTTCATGTCGGTGTTGTGGAAGGACTGCACCACGCGCGGAGCCTGCATCGGTGGTTTCCTCGGTCTGATCACGGCGGTCGCGTTGACCGTGGTGTCGCCGTCGGTGTGGGAAGTGACGCTGGGCAATCCGAAGGGTTCGGCCCTGTTCCCCTACACCTCGCCGGCCCTGTTCTCGATGGCGGCGGGTTTCATCGGTATCTGGCTGTTCTCGATTCTGGACAACAGTGCGCGGGCGAAGGTGGATCGTGCCGGTTTCGCAGCTCAGTCGATCCGGTCCGAAACCGGTGTGGGCGCCGAAGGCGCTTCAGGGCATTGAGTGGCGCGCCACTGCGTGGGTGCGCAGTGGCGATTTGGCAAGTTCGAAATGCGGCCGTGCGTTCAAACGCGGGGCCGCATTTTTTCATCGGGCGGGCCGATGGGCAGCTTGACCCGCACCATGGTGCCTTTGCCTCCCGGGCCTGCGGCGATTTCGATCGTTCCGCGATGGCAGAGGACAATTTCGCGGGCAATCGGCAGGCCGAGTCCGCTGCCCGACAGCGTCGTGTCCGGCAGGCGGTAGAAGCGCTCGAACACGGCCTCCCGCATGGGCTCCGGAATGCCCGGACCGCTATCGCTGACGTCGATCTCCAGCATTCCTGTGCACGGTGCGCAGCGCAGCGACACTTCGCCGCCGCAGGGCGTGTAGCGAAGCGCATTGTCCATCAGGTTGGCAATCAGCTCGCGCAGAAGGGTGGGGTCGCCGACGATGCTCACCGCGCTGCGTTCAATGCCGAGATCGATGGAGCGGGCGTCGGCCTGGTGGACCCAGTCGTCGACCATGTCGTCGATCAGCGCTGCCAGATCGACAGGCTCCGCGCTGGCCATCAGTTGTGTCCCGGCTTCGGCGCGTGCCAGTGCAAGAAGCTGGTTTGCCAGCCGGGTGACGCGCACGACCGAATGTTTGAGCCGCAGGAATGCGGCGTTGTCGGTCGGGTGTGTTTCGAGCAGCTCGAGCTGCATCTGCAGGCTGGCAAGCGGGGTGCGCAGCTGGTGCGCCGCATCCTGAAGAAACTGGCGCTGGCCGCGATTGGCCGTGCTCAGGCGATCGAACAGCGCATTGAGCGCACGCACCACTTCGCGGATTTCGCGCGGGACATGCTCCGGCTCGATCGGGGCGAGGTCCGTTCCCGACCGTTCGCTGAGTTCATCTTCGAGCTGTTTCAGCGGGGCAAGTCCGGACGGGATGCCGAAACGCACCGCCAGCGTGGCGGCGGCCAGCAGCATTATTGCCGCCGAGCCAAAGCCAAGCAGCAGGCGCTCCATGGCCTGGCGCCGTTTGTTGAGCGTTTCCGCCACGGTGACATAGAAGGTCTGGTGGTTCATGACCTGCGTCAGCCTGACTGCCCGAATCGGTGCGCCGTGGTAATCGGTGTCGAACAACTGGGCACCGGGCGAGTGTGCGGCTGGCCTGACCACGGGCAGGGCCTCGACGTTGGGGATCTCGTCGATCGCGTCGGCCTGGTCGGCGGAGGGCGTATCGAGCGCGGGAAGATCGCGGTCGCCTCCCAGGACGACGCCGGTGGCGGTCCTGACCCGAAAGAAGATGCCATCGATGGTGTCGGTGCGCAGGACCGATTCGGCTTCTCGCGACAGCTGCAGGACAACCTGACCATTGTGCAACTGCAGGTGGTTTGCCACCCCATGGGCAAGGTTGACCAGATTCTGATCGTAGGCCGAGCCGATCACGCTCTTGGCCACGCCGTAGCTCACCCCGCCCGCAGCGGCCAGGAGCAGGAAGGTGGGGCCGGCAAAGGTCTGCAGCAGTCGGCGGTAGAGGCTGGTCTGCATCTCCTAGTTGGCGGACACGAGTTCCAGCCGATAACCGAATCCGCGCACGGTGCGGATCAGCACACCGCCTTGCTCCAGCCGTGGTCGAAGTCGCGAAATATAGACCTCGACCGCATTACCGCTCGCGTCGGCCTGCAGCTGCTCTTTCGGAACGGTACGGCCCTCTGCCCCGGCCAGCGCCTCGAGCAGCGTCCATTCACGGGTGGTGAGGTTCAGCGGCTGTCCATCGAGGGTGGCGAGCCGGCCCTCGAGGTCGAGCGCGAGCGGTCCGTACGCGATCGACCGCGCGATCATGCGTCCACCGCGGCGTAGTACCGCCCGCATGCGGGCCGTCAGTTCGGCGAGCTGAAATGGTTTGGTCAGGTAGTCGTCTGCGCCGAGGTCAAGGCCATAGATCCGGTCGTCGAGTGCGTCCCGCGCGGTGATCAGCATCACCGGAACAGCTTGCTGGCGGCTGCGGATCCGCCGCACGATCTCGTGGCCGCCAAGGCCGGGGAGGCCGATATCGATCAGGGCGAAGTCGAAGTCCTGCGATTGCAGCAACTGGTCTGCGCGCATGCCGTCGGTTTCCAGGACGACGGTGTCGCCCTGGCCGCGCAGAAAGCTGGCAATTCCTTCGGAAAGTTCGGGGTCGTCCTCGACCAGGAGTACAAGCATGGAGTTCTCGCGCTGAACCGGGAATACTCGATTGTCCCGCACCTTTGCCTCGCCACCTACGCCCGAACGAAAATGGCGAGTCCGCTGCATGCAGGGGCACTATTGGTAACGCACGGCGGATGTTCCGTGTCGACCCGCTGAGGCCGGTTTCGCCAACGGCTGCCGGGCTTGCCCACCCGAATGGAAGCGAACTTTGTCATTGACGGCGAAGATTGATCCGCTATAATGCGCGCTCGTTTGGCCAGTTAGCTCAGTTGGTAGAGCAGCGGATTGAAAATCCGCGTGTCCGTGGTTCGATTCCGCGACTGGCCACCAGAATAAAAAAAACGGGCCGGCCTTTGCGTCGGCCCGTTTTTTTTATTCTCGATTTTTAAGGAAGTACTTGATTTTGCTCAGTCTTTTCATGCTGACGGGTCTGATATAATCGAGCACCACGCTTGGTCGCCATTACGCCCTGAATGCAACTCTACGCCCTTGGCCTGAATCATCACACTGCGCCGCTCGCGATACGCGAACGCGTGGCGTTTCAGCCTGAGCGGCTCGATCAGGCATTGCAGGATCTGACCCGCGCATCTTCGGTGAGGGAGGCAGCAATTCTGTCCACCTGCAATCGCACCGAGCTCTATTTTGCCGCCGAGCAGCCGCAGCATGCGGCGGACTGGCTGTCGGGTTTTCATCAGCTTCCGCTCAACGAGCTTGCGCCCTATCTGTATTCCCATCCGCAGCGTGAGGCGATCCGCCATGTATTCCGGGTGGCCAGCGGGCTGGATTCGATGGTTCTGGGCGAGCCGCAGATCCTGGGCCAGGTCAAGGAGGCGGTCCGGCGTGCAGAAGGGGCCGGCACCCTGGGGACCTTGTTGCACAAGCTGTTCCAGAGCACCTTCGCCGTGGCCAAGGAGGTACGGTCCACGACCGCAATCGGGGCCAACACGGTATCGATGGCTGCTGCGGCGGTGCATTTGACCGAGCGGATCTTCGAGCGCGTTTCGGGGCAGCATGTACTCTTCATCGGCGCCGGCGAGATGATCGAGCTGTGCGCCGCGCACTTCGCCGGGGCGAAACCGAAATCCATGACCGTGGCCAATCGGACCGAAGAGCGGGCGCAGACGCTGGCGGGGCGGTTCGGAGCGCAGACGATGCGTATCGAGACGATTGGCGACATGCTGTCGCGCTTCGATATCGTCGTATCCTGTACTGCGGCGCCGCTGCCCATCGTCGGCCTGGGAATGGTCGAGCGCGCGGTGAAGGCGCGCCGCCACCGCCCGATGGTGATGGTCGATCTGGCGGTGCCGCGCGATATCGAAGCGGAGGTCGGCGGACTCGACGACATCTTTCTGTACACGGTCGACGATCTGGCCCAGATCGTCGATGCGGGCATGGAGTCCCGCCAGCAGGCCGTGATCGAAGCCGAGGGCATCATCGACACCCGGGTCGACGGCTTCCTGCACTGGATGCAGGCACGCGATGCGGTGCCGATCATCCGCACGCTGCGCCAACATGCCGAGACCGTGCGCGAGGCCGAGGTCGAGCGCGCCCTGCGTTTGCTCGCCCGTGGCGACGATCCGCAGCAGGTGCTCGAAGCGCTGTCCCACGGCCTCACCAATAAGCTGATGCACGGCCCCACGCGCTTTCTCAACCAGTCCGAGGGCGAGCAGCATGCCGAGGCCGGGCGCATCGTGCAGCGGCTGTTCAACCTCCCGCCTCACCACTAGCCGGCCGTCGGCCACCGTGGGTGCGTTGGGGCCCGGGTGCATGTCATTGATCCGATGAAACAGAGCATTCGCGACAAGCTAGAACACCTGACCGGCCGTCTCGACGAGCTCGACCGCGAACTTGCGGCCGAGGATTCCGCGCGCGACATGAACGCCTTCCGCGACCTGTCGCGCGAGCGTGCCGAGATCGAGCCGGTGGTCGCGCTCTATCAGGCCTTCTGCCAGGCCGAGGCCGACTGCGAGACCGCACGCGAGATGCTCGACGATCCCGAGATGCGCGAGCTCGGGCGCATGGAACTCGATTCCGGCGCTGCACGTATTGCCGAGCTGGAGGCCGAGCTCCAGCGCGCCCTGTTGCCGCGAGACCCGAACGACGAGCGCAATCTCTTCCTCGAGATCCGTGCCGGTACCGGTGGCGACGAGGCGGCGCTGTTTGCCGGCGACCTGCTGCGGATGTACACCCGCTATGCCGAGCGCCAGCGCTGGAAGGTGGAGATCGTGTCGGCCAATGAATCCGACCTGGGGGGCTACCGCGAAGTCATCGTCCGGGTGGTGGGCAGTGGTGCCTATTCGAAACTCAAGTTCGAATCCGGCGGGCATCGGGTGCAGCGTATCCCGACGACCGAAACCCAGGGGCGCATCCACACTTCAGCCTGTACCGTGGCGGTGATGCCGGAAGCGGATGAGCTCGACGCGATCGAGATCAACCCTGCAGACCTGCGCATCGACACCTTCCGGGCCTCGGGCGCGGGCGGACAGCACATCAACAAGACCGACTCGGCAGTGCGCATCACCCATCTTCCTAGCGGGCTGGTGGTGGAGTGCCAGGACGACCGCTCGCAGCATCGCAACAAGGCCCAGGCCATGGCCGTGCTCGCGGCGCGCTTGCGCGATGCGCAGCAACGCGCGCGGCAGGCCTCCGAAGCGGCGACGCGCAAGAGTCTGGTCGGTAGCGGTGACCGTTCGGAACGTATTCGTACCTACAATTTCCCGCAGGGAAGAGTGACCGATCACCGCATCAATCTCACCCTGTACAAGATCGACGCGGTGATGCAGGGTGAGCTGGACGAGTTGATCGATGCACTGATCCTGGAACACCAGGCCGATCTGCTCGCCGCACTGGCGGACGAATGACGATGTCGAGTCCTCCCGATATTGCCGGCGCGCTCGCATGGGCTCGCCAGTCCATCGACCACATGGACGCGCGGGTGCTGTTGCGCCATGTGCTGCAGTGTCCGGCGTCGCGCCTGGTGGCCTGGCCCGAACAGCGGCTGGAAGCCGAGGACTGGATGCGCTATCGCGAACTGGTAGCGCGTCGCGAAGCGGGTGAGCCGGTGGCCTACCTGACCGGCGAGCGTGAATTTTACGGGCGTGAGTTCATGGTTACCCCGGCGGTGCTGATCCCGCGACCGGACACCGAGTTGCTGGTGGAACTCGCGCTTGCACACTTCTCCGGGGTGCAACGTCCGCGCGTGCTCGATATGGGCACTGGTTCCGGCGCGCTCGCGATCACCCTGGCGCTGGAACTCGACGGCGCCGATGTCACCGCGCTCGACCGGTCACGCGAGGCCTTGTGGGTGGCCATGGGCAACGCGGCGCGGCTCGGTGCCAGCGTGTCCTTCGTGCAGAGCGACTGGTTCTCGGGTCTCGGCGAGGAGCGCTACCAGCTTGTCGTCTCCAATCCGCCCTACATTGCAGCAGCCGATCCGCATCTGGAGGAGGGGGATCTCCGTTTCGAGCCCCGTACCGCGCTGGCGGCGGGTCCGGTCGGGCTGGACGATCTGGCCGAGATCGTTGCCGGTGCCCCTGTCCATCTCGAAACCGATGGCTGGCTCTTTCTCGAGCATGGATATGATCAGGCGTCGGCTGTTCGCGGCCTGCTGGCGGACGGTGGTTTTGCCTCGATTGCGTCGTGGAAAGACCTTGCCGGCATCGAGCGGGTGTCGGGTGGGCGCTGGCTCGGCCGTCCCTGAATCCTGGCGCTCGGGTGCCAATGTCGGCAATATTGACGGCGCCCTGTGTCAAGCCTAGAATTTCCCGACTATTTCACTCAACCTTTGCAGGTAAGCACATGAACATCCAGGACGTCATCCGCGAGCAGGTCACCACCAACCCCGTCGTGCTCTACATGAAGGGCACTGCCCAGTTTCCGCAGTGCGGTTTTTCCTCAACGGCCGTGCAGATTCTGAACGCCTGCGGCGTCACCGAAATCTACACCGTGAATGTACTGGCCGACGAAGCCATCCGCCAGGGCATCAAGGAATTCGCCAGCTGGCCGACCATTCCGCAACTGTATGTAAACGGCGAGTTCGTGGGCGGCTCGGACATCATGCGCGAGATGTATCAGAGCGGCGAGATGCAGCAATTGCTCAAGGATGCGGGGGTGGTGGCCAGCAACTGAGTGTCCGGCCGCGTCGGGCATCGTCTCGTTCCGCTTGGACCGACGCGCTCACTCTTTGGCGAACCGATCGTCGTCCGTGCAGGCTTGGGAGGCTGTCGGACTTGAGGCTGATCGACGAGCCCGGGGCGAATGGATGCGTCTGTGGCGGTCCATATCCGTCCGTTCGTTCGTTGCATGGACCAACGATGCGCCTCAAGAAACGGCCGAATCTGTCGTCGTTTCTCCACTCGGCTCGTGACGACGACCGCTCACGGCCGACCGCCTCCTAGACGCCGGCTCCGATCGATTTCTGGCTTAGCCTTGTTTGAAGCCGACGTCCGCCCTTGCGCGCGAGATGTGGCAGGAGTAAGTGGAGGGGCATTCGCAGCAAGTGATACCGCGTCAGCATGAGATTTCGTGCAAGTCGAACGTGGAGCGGGACCGGGGTGTCCGGATTGGATGGCAGCAAGGCCAGCGGCGCGAGCGTGTCCATGCAGCGCCGAGCAATCTTTGAGGGCGTCCTTGATAGCGATGCCGGGATGATTGCCGGCACCGGGCAATCGAGCAAGCGGCGCGCGTAATGAAGTCCGTACCAGAGCGGCCGTTCCAGCCCCAGTTGCGAAGCGCGGCGTACGAGACGATCCCAGAACCCCGATTCTTGCGAGAAGGTGCGCAACAGTCCGTCGATATCCACCACTTCCCGCACCCGCAGCGCGAGGTCACCGTCATGAAAGCAGTGCAGGCATGCGTGCAGCACCTGATCTTCTGCGCACAGGACGCGAAACGGGGTGCCGGCGAGTGGGATGCTGGCCTCGATCAGCGGCGCAGGATCAAAGCTCAGGCTGCCGGTTACCGGAGTGATTGCATGGTGCAGGTCCACCTCCAGGAAGTGTCCGGGACGTCGGAAAGGCGGGGTTTCGTGGCTCCAGTCGCGGTAGTAGCGCTCGTCGTAGGCGGCGAGTTCGACCGCTTGCCAGCCGCCTGCGCGCAGTCGTTGTTCCATGGCGTCGAGGTGGACGCGGGGAACGAGCAGGTCCACGTCGGAAACGAAGCGCCCGGTTGCCAGGTGCAATTGCTGCGCCAGATAGGCGCCGCCTTTCAGAAGCACAACCGGGAAATCCTTGTCGCACAGCGGCGCAAGGTGAAACAACTCCGCACGCAGCATCTGGCTGCGAAACGCGGCGACGCGTGCGGCGGATAGCAGATGCCGGCGCACCGGCGCCGACAATAGCGGGTTTTGTCCGTTGTTGGCAGCCAGTCGGCCATGCAAGCCGCTCATTCTGGCGAGGCGAAGAATCTGTTCCCAGTCACTCTCGTTGCATTCTATCGGGCCAACTGCGCCCCGCAACATAAGGTCGATCATGGCTGAATGAATCTCTGTCACGGCACCTCCGAAAACAGCTTTTCGATGTGCTCGATGGCTTCATCGAGGACGCCGTATTCCAGTTCGTAGGCGTGTGTCTGCCGCGCAAGGGACGTTACGGCATGGAATCCGACCGGCCCCAGGGTCTGATAATTGAAGCTGTTCAGGCCGAGTCGCATCGCCGAATCCGCAGGATGCAACCGGGTGCAACCGAGCGTGGCGCCCTCCCTGAAGCGGGGAAAGATCACGAGGCGTGGCTTCGCGCCACGGCCGCGGTGGACGAAGCTGGCACGATCGGGTACGAAATGGGCCACGTCGCCCTTGCGCGTGTTCGGGAACACGGGCCCAAGGGTGGCGCCCGGCAACGTCCCGATCACGTCGATGGAGCGGTTCTTCAGCGCCGCGGGTTTGAGCAGGGGAAGCACCATGCCCGACGCCGGATCCAGCACACCGAACTCATCCGAGAGAAAGCGCCAGCCGGCGAGATGCAATGCGCAGGTCAGCGTGCTCTTGCCCGAGCCGGGGGCCGCCGGCAGGATGATGGCGCCGTCATCGCGGGCGACGACCCCTGCGTGCAGCAGCAAGTAGGCGTTCAGTCGTTGGGCCAGCAGCCAGTTTCCGCCCCATTCAAAGAGGGGAAGCGCGTTCTGGAGCGGATAGGGTTCGAAAGGCTGTGAAGCCTCGGACCAGAGATGCGCCTGGCGGCCCCATATCCGCAATGGAGTGCCCGGTAGCACCGCCACGCGCACGTCCACGAACACGGCGGGATCTTCGGCCCGCTGATGCGGATAGACAATGTCCAGATGCTCGTGGAAACGGGCGATCGGCGAGCTGACGGCAATTCGCGCGCCGCCGAGATCGAGCACACGGCAAGGCTCCTGTCTCATCCTTGCGCCCCGGGACGCTTTTTCTCTCCGGCTAGCGTCCTCAACGATGCGACGAGTTGCTCCAGTTCCGGAGGCCAGCCGCCGGCCTGCTCGATCTCTGCGACGAAGCACTCGTACGTTCCGGATTCGATCGCCGTGGCAGCTTCGCGCAGGATCAGCACCGCACCCTCACTCAAGAGGTGCGTCCTCCAGGCAACCGGATCCAGAAAAAGAAACTGCCCGTCCATCGACGGGCAGTGGCATTCGAGCCAGGCGCAAGGGCCTTGTGGTGCAGCCATCAGCGAAGCTGCTCAGCCACCGAAAGTGTAGTTTTCGACGATTCCGGGATTGATTGACGTGAGGCAGGAATGCGCTGCCGGAGCGAATCCGGTGCCTTGATCGCTGTAGGTTGGGTAAGTGCCGATCTCGTTGCCGCTTTCATCGAAATATGCGAGTACCCAAGCTGTTTTGGGATAGGGGGCGCCGCAAGACTTCAGCACTGCGGTAGGCACCAGGTTCTGGGGGGGAGCAACGTTATACACATTGCCAGCTACTGTAAATCCCTCGAAGTTGCCATTGGCATTGAGGTTGCAGTTGCCGTTGGTGCTGCCGGTGCTGCTGTAGAGGTTTACATCGATCCGCTTCCATGCCCACCCGCCCCCTGTTGCCGGCGGCGGACTTTCTGCAAACACGAACTGCGTCGTGGGAAATCCGCCGTCTACCTTGGCGATACATGTCAGCGAAGCCGCGGCAGCAGCGCCTCCATACCCGAGAGTCATCACGGTGGAAGCGCCCAGTGCGCCTTTTAGCAGCGTGCGGCGCTGCTCGACGGCTGCTTCTTTGTGGGTCTTGTCCATGGAGTCCTCTCTCAAACCAATCCCAATGAGACGATTATAGCCATGCCGATAAGTCCGGCACGGGAATGTTTGTCAGATCCGATGCAAATTTCACGCCAGCCGCAAGAAAAAGACACAGTAAATTGATTTGGAACGAATTTGTGCGGGGCCGAAAGTATCCGGATAGGCATGGTGTAAAAAATGTCGACGGTATCGAACGTCATGTTTGATGCCGAAAGCATTTGCCTCACCTTCAGGTTGCGGGCCGCCGCCGAGGTTTACAAATTCGCAATCCGCGAACTCGCGAGCGACAACCGCGTAGACAGCACCTCCAGGAACGCCTTGTAGAAATGCATCCGGCAGGTGTCCGATGCCCTCTGCAATGCCCTTGCCCGGATGGTGATGATTTCGACCTCGGTGGTCGCTTCGATCGAGGCCGAACGGACGCCGCCGCCCGCGGAGAACAAAGCCATTTCGCCAAAGCACTCGCCCGCACTCAGCACATTGAGCAGTTTGCCGCGTTTCTTTACCCGCGCTTCGCCGTCGGCGAGAAAACAGAAGTGGTCGCCGGCTTCGCCTTCCTTCATGATCACGGTACCTGGTCGCAGATGGCTCCACTGCGCGAGCGAGATCACTTCCCACAGTTCTGCGTCGGCGAATTCGCGAAAGAAGGCAATGCCGCGCAGGGTCTGGAACTTCTCGGCCTCGGGCAGCGCGTGGCGGTCGAACGCGATGCTGTGATTGCGAAACGCAAGCGCCAGGTCGTGCGAGAACTCGGCCCAGGTCTGGTAACGGCGGTCGATCTCCTTTTCCATCGCGCGCCGCACGATGGCATCGAGCGCATCCGGGATTTCGGGGCGCAGCTCGATCGGCGGCGGCGGGGTGTCGTGGGCGATCCGGTAGATCAGGCTGTAGTTGTTGTCGGTCTCGAAAGGCAGATGACCGGTCAGCAGCTGGTACATCACCACCCCGAGCGAGTAGATGTCGGTTCGGTGGTCCAGCGGCATCTCGCGCACCTGCTGCGGCGACATGTAGGCGGGTGAGCCGATGCCGGTGATCTGGGTAGCCTCGCTCGCGGCCTGAAGGGCCGCGCCGAAATCGGAGATGCGGATGTCGCTGCCGCCGGGAACGTTGAGCAGGATGTTGGCGGGCTTGATGTCGCGATGGGTGATGCCCTGGTGGAAGGCATAGTCGAGCGCACGGGAGCACTTGAAGATGATCTCGATCAGGCGTACGAAGGGCGGCAGCTGATCGAGATGGGTGAGGGCTTCGAGGGTGCCGCCCGGCACGTACTCCATGACCACGTAGGCTTCGTTGTCACCGATCACCGCATCGAAGATCTGGACGATGTGGGGGTGCACCAGCTTGCCCGCGAGAGCCGCTTCGTTGAGCAACAACTGACGGTACAGACGGCCGCGCTGGCGGTCGCTGACGATCTCCGGGTACAGCTGCTTGAGCGCCACTTCACGCTGGTGGAAGGGATCCCATGCCAGATAGACCGCGCTGGTGGCCCCTTCGCCGAGCAGGCGGCGAATCTCGTACTTTCCGATCCGGTTCGCCACCATTCGAGATCACCCCAATCGTTTGCGGGCGGTGGCGATTGCCGCGCGCACCTGGTCGGGTGCGGTGCCGCCGACATGATTGCGGGAGGCAAGCGAGCCCTCCACGGTGAGGACCGCGAACACTTCGCTGCCAACCCGCTCGGCGGCGCCCGGCACCGGGGCCATGGCTGCGCGCAACTCCTCGAGGGTGAACTGCGGCAAATCGCAGCCGCGGGTTTCGGCTGCGCGCACAGCGAGCGCGACCGCCTCGTGCGCATCGCGGAAGGGCAGACCCTGCTTGACCAGGTAGTCGGCCAGGTCGGTGGCGGTGGCGTAGCCTTGCGACAGCGCGCCGAGCATGCTTGCCGCCTTGACCTTGATCCCGGTAATCATGTCGGCATAGATGCGCAGGGTGTCGATGACGGTGTCGGCGGTATCGAACAGCGGCTCCTTGTCTTCCTGGTTGTCCTTGTTGTAGGCCAGCGGCTGCCCCTTCATCAGGGTTAGCAGCGCGATCAGGCTGCCGTTTACGCGACCGGTCTTGCCTCGCACCAGTTCGGGCACGTCCGGGTTCTTTTTCTGCGGCATGATGCTGGAGCCGGTGCAGAAGCGATCGGCGAGGTCGATGAAGCCGACGCGCGGGCTCATCCACAGGATCAGCTCTTCCGACAGACGCGACAGATGGGTCATCAGCAGCGCCGCGGCGGCGCAGAATTCGATCGCAAAATCGCGATCGCTGACCGCGTCGAGCGAGTTGTAGCAGACCTCATCGAAGCCGAGCTCGGCGGCCACGAATTCGCGGTCGATCGGGTAGCTGGTGCCGGCCAGGGCGGCGGCGCCGAGCGGCAGGCGGTTGACCCGCTTGCGGCAGTCGGCGAAGCGTTCGGCGTCGCGCCGGCTCATCTCGAAATAAGCCATCAGGTGGTGGCCGAAAGTGACCGGCTGGGCGACCTGCAGGTGGGTGAAGCCGGGCATCGGCGTGGCGGCGTGGGCCTCGGCCACGGCGAGCAGGTTGCGTTGGAAGTCGCCGATCAGGACCAGGATCTGGTCGATCGCATCGCGCAGCCACAGCCGGATGTCGGTGGCGACCTGGTCGTTGCGGCTGCGCCCGGTATGCAGGCGCTTGCCGGCGTCGCCCACGAGCGCGGTGAGGCGCTTCTCGATGTTGAGGTGGACATCCTCGTCGTCGAGGCTCCAGGCAAACTCGCCGCGTTCGATCTCGCCCCGGATCTGTGTCATGCCGCGCTCGATGTCGGCGAGGTCGGCGGCGGCGATGATGCCCTGCTTCGCCAGCATCTTGGCATGGGCGAGCGAGCCGCGGATGTCCTGTTGCGCCATGCGTTGGTCGAAGAGAACCGAGGCGGTGTAACGCTTGACGAGGTCGGACACGGGTTCGGAGAAGCGGCCCGACCAGGCCTTGGCCGGCGGGGTGGCGCCGGTGGTCGGAGAGGAGTTGTGGTCTGTCATAATGTCCGTGTTGTGAAGAACGGCCGGCGTCCCCGATTGCGGGCGCGGCCTGCGGTGTTCGGCAATTTTCGGAGCCTGCCTGTCGGCTTGCTCGATCGATGGAAAGTATAAAGCAAAAGGTTCGCCCGCCTGTTCCTGCCGCCTTGCCGGATTTTCGCAATCTGGGGGTCATGTTGCGCGTGCTGCTGGCGGTCAATCTGCTCGCGATACTCACGGTGTTGCTGCGGGTGGACGAGCCTGGCGGGCTGGTCCCCGAGCTGGTGCTGATGGCCGGACGGGTGGAGTTGCCGCTTTTCCTCGTGGTGTTGCTGCTCTATGCGGTCGGCCCCGGTTTGCATCGGTTCGGACGGCGTGCGGCCACGGTCGCGGTGGCGGTGACCGCACTCGCGGCCGTGATGCTGACCTGGCCGCTGCTGCAGGGCAGCGAAGGCGGGAGCCTGTTCCGCTGGCTGAGCTGGGCGCTCGGTGCGGTGGTGATCTGCCTGTTCTATTTCGACTACCGCAGTCGACTGTTTTCGCCGGCATTGACGGAAGCCCGGCTGTTGGCCCTGACCGCCCGGATCCGGCCGCATTTTCTGTTCAATACCTTGAACGGGGTGCTCGGGGTGATCCGTTCGGACCCTCGTCGGGCCGAGCGCGGGCTCGAGGAGTTGGCCGACCTGTTCCGTGTGTTCATGCGCGACAACCGCGAGCTGGTCCCGCTCGGGGACGAGATTGCGCTGTGCGAGCGTTATCTCGGGCTGGAGCAGTTGCGCCTCGGCGATCGGCTCAAGGTGCGGTGGGAGGTACGGTCCGGTCCGGATTCCGCCGCGGCGGTCGCCGAGGCGCTGGTACCACCACTGCTGCTGCAGCCCTTGCTCGAGAACGCGGTATACCACGGTATCGAACCTGCACTCGACGCGGGGGAGGTCGTGGTCCGGATCTCGCGGCGTGGTGCCGATCTGCTGCTCGAGGTGGATAATCCGGCGATCGATCCGAGCTCGCACCATGCGGGCAACCACATGGCGGTGGACAATATTCGCGAGCGTCTGATGCTGTTCTACGATCTCGAGGCCGGGCTGGATATCAATTGCAGTGACGGTCGCTACCGCGTGCGTGTTCGTCTGCCGTTCAGGAGGGAAACGACGTGAGCGGGGCGCCGCTGCGTATCCTGATCGTCGATGACGAGGCTCCGGCGCGCTCGCGTCTGCGCGATGTGCTCGGCGACATCGCCGACACCCATCCGAACCAGGTGGTGGGCATGGCGGCCAATGGCGTGGAGGCGCTGCGGCTGCTCGAAACCGCAGAGGCCGACGTGGTGTTGGCCGATGTCCGCATGCCGGCGATGGACGGGGTCGAGCTTGCCCGCCATCTGACGCGCTTGCCCCGGCCGCCGGCAGTGATCTTCACCACCGCGTACGACGAGTATGCACTGCAGGCATTCGACGTGGCTGCAGTCGATTATCTGCTGAAACCGGTCCGGGCCGAACGTCTGGCAACCGCACTGGGCAAGGTCAGGCGCGTTCCGCTCGGCGACGAGGTGCTGACCGCACTGGCGCCGGGCGAGCGCCGGCACTTCAGCGTCAGCGAGCGCGGCCGCATCCTGTTGTTGCCGGTGGCGGAGGTGGTCTACCTGCGCGCCGAGCTCAAGTACGTGACCGCGAGGACGGCCGGTCGCGACTATCTGCTGGATGAAACCCTGGTGCAGATCGAACAGGAGTTTCCCGGACGATTCCTGCGTATCCATCGTAACTGCCTGGTTGCCCATGCGGCAGTCGAGGGCGTTGTCCGTGCCGGCGAGGATGAAAGCGAGGCGCACTGGGAAATTCTGCTGCGCGGGATGGACGAGCACCTGCCGGTGAGCCGCCGGCAGTGGCCGGTGGTACGACAGGTGCTCGGGCTGTAACACGCCGAACCGGCTTCAGCCGCTATTGCGCAGGCCGGCGGCGACGCCGTTGATCGAGATGTGGATGCCGAGCCGGATGCGCTCGTCGTCGCCCTGTTCGCGGTGGCGCCGCAGCAGTTCGACCTGCACGTGGTTGAGTGGGTCGAGGTAGGGGAAGCGGTTGCGGATCGAGCGTTTCAACAGCGGGTTTGCGGTCAGCAGTTCGTCCTGGCCGGTGATTGCCAGCAGCGCATCCACGGTTTCTTTCCACTCCGCACGAATGCGGTCGAAGATGCTGGTGCGCAGGGCCGTGTCCTTGACCAACGCGGCGTAGCGCGAGGCGATGGCGAGATCGGTCTTGGCCAGCACCATGTCCATATTGGACAACAGGGTGGCGAAGAAGGACCAGTCGCGATACATCGCCTGCAGGCGGGCCAGACCGTCCTCCGGATGCGCCGCCAGCCAGGCCTGCACCGCGGAGCCGAAGCCGAACCAGCCCGGCAGCATCAGCCGGCACTGCGACCACGAAAACACCCAGGGGATGGCGCGCAGATCCTCGATCCGGGTGCCCTTCTTGCGCGAGGCGGGGCGCGAGCCGATGTTGAGGCCGGCGATCTCGGAGATCACCGTCGATTCCCAGAAGTACTGCTCGAAGCCCGGGGTTTCATAGACCAGCCCGCGGTAGGCGGTGAAGGCGGTGTCGGACAGCGTCTGCATGGCGTCGAGAAAGGCCGGCGGCGTGAGCTCGGCGCCGACTGGCCTGAGGCTGCTTTCCAGGGTCGCAGCGACCAGCACTTCGAGGTTGCGGCGGCCGACTTCCGGGTTGCCATATTTGGCGGCGATGACTTCACCCTGTTCGGTAAGCCGGATCTGTCCCTGCACCGCACCTTCCGGTTGCGCCAGGATGGCCTGGTAGCTGGGACCGCCACCGCGCCCGACAGAGCCGCCACGGCCATGGAACAGGCGCAGGCGGATGGCGTGGCGGTCGAAGACCTCGACCAGTTCTCCCTCGGCCTTGTACAGTGCCCAGCCCGAGGTCAGGAAGCCGCCGTCCTTGTTGCTGTCCGAATAGCCCAGCATCACCTCCTGCGTCTCATGGCGTGCGTGGCCGATGAGCGTGCGGTAGATCGGAATCGAGAACAGGCGGTCCATCACCACCGCGGCGTTGTCGAGGTCACCGATGGTCTCGAACAGCGGGATGATGTCGACGTCGAGCGCGTTCTCGAGTGGCCGCAGCAGTCCGGCCTCCTTCAGCAGCACGGCCAGTTCGAGCAGGTCGGATACATCGTCGGTCTTGGAGATGATGCAGTTACGGATTGCCGCCTTGCCATAGCGCAGATGAGCGGCACGCGCGGCGCGGAAGATGCCGAGTTCGGACTCCGCTTCTTCCGAGTAGCTGACATGGGGCGAGGCCAGCGGGCGCGCGGTGGCGAGTTCCTCGAGCAGCAGGGCGCAGCGGCCCGCCTCGTCGAGCGCCTGGTAGCCGGCGCCAGGGCGCGCCACCTCGAGCAGCTCGGCGACGACCCGCTCATGGACATCCGAATTCTGGCGCAGGTCGATCGGCGCCAGGTGGAAACCGAACACGCGCACCGCGCGGCGCAGATGACGCAGGCGTCCGCGCGCCAGCGCTGCACTGCCGTTGGCGACCAGCGAGCGGTGCAGGATGTCGAGATCGTCGCTGAGGGCGTCGGCGCTCGGGTAGGGTTCGGCATCGGCGACCGGATGGCGTACGGGGTCGCTGCCGAGCAGGGCGCGATGGGTGGCCGACAGGCGCGCATAAATCCCGGAAATCGCACGCCGGTAGGGCTCGTCGGAGCGGTGCGGGGAGCGGTCGGGGGAATGCTCGGCCAAGGCGAGCAGGGCATCCGACGCGCTGACCAGGCCCAGCGCGAGCGATAGTTGCGAGCCCAGGGTGTGGAGCTCGTCGAGGTAGTAGCCGAGTGCGGCAGCGGCCTGCATTGCCAGCGCGTGCTCGAGCACCTCGGCAGTGACGAAGGGGTTGCCGTCGCGGTCGCCACCGATCCAGCTGCCGACCTGCAGGAAGGCCGGCAACTCGAGTGCGCCGATCGCGGGGTCGGAGATCGCCAGGCGATCTTCGAGCGTGGCGTAGAGGCGCGGCAGTTCGCGCAGGAAGGTGGTTTCGAAGTAGGACACGCCGTTGCTGACTTCGTCGATCACCGACAGACGGGCGGGGCGCAGCATGCGGGTCTGCCACAGCGTGAGCACGGCACGGCGCAGGGCCTCGAGATTGGTCTCGGCCTCGTCCGGGGTCAGTTGCATGCGGTCGCGCTCGTCGAGCAGGCGGGCGACCACGGTCTGGCAATTGAGGATGCTCTTGCGCTGCACTTCGGTGGGGTGCGCCGTAAGTACCGGCGAAATCAGTGCACCGTCGAAGAAGGCGGCGAGCCCGGAGGGGGTGGCAATTTCCTTGTCGAGCACGTGATCGAGCGCGTAGGCCAGGCTGCCCTCGCGCGGCGCCGAGCCCGCGAGCAGGTGGGCGCGGCTACGGCGGATGTGGTGCTGGTCTTCGGCAATGTTGGCCAGGTGCGAAAAATAGCTGAACGCGCGCACCACCTGTATGGTCTGCTCGCGCGACAGGGCATCGAGAAAGCCCTCCAGCTCGCGCCGCGCGGCGAGGTCGTCGTCGCGGCGAAAGCGCACCGAAGTCTGGCGGATGCGTTCGATCAGGTCGAAGCTTGCTTCGCCCTGCTGGTCGCGCACGGTGTCGCCGAGCAGGCGACCGAGCAGGCGGATGTCTTCGCGCAGGGGCGCGTCCTTGTCATGGGTCATGGGCAGAGAGGTCTGATTGGTCGGGTTGTAGTGGCGTGGTCAGCGTGCTTTCAGGGTGCTGCGTGCGGCGTCGATTGCATTGATGATGTACTGGCCATAGAAGTCGGGCAGGCGCAGGCCGACAATGGCTTGACCCAGCTCTCTGCCGTCGGCGTCATAGAGTGCGACCGTCGGCGTCAGCCGGATTTTTCGTGTTCGCGCAAACGCACGGTGCGTCGTGCGCACGCCGGCGAAGTCGGTGAGCGCCGTATCCGAGTCGATATCGATTTGCCGGAACAGCGCGCGGCCGTGCGACTCGTCAGCCGTCGACAGCGGCACCAGGTAGCGCCGTGCTTCCTCGCACCAGGTGCAGCCGGTCTGGCTGTAAAGCACCACCAAGGGCTGGGCCGATGACCGCATCAAACGGGCATCGGCAGCCAGGTCACCGGCCGCGGGTAGGGCCGTTGCTGCGCTCAGGGCCACCGGTACGCATGCTAGAATCGTTGCCAGCTTGCGCGCCATTGGTGCGAACCCTGATGCTGCAGTGCGGCAAAGTCGCGCTGTCAGCAACATGAAAACCGATTCTCCTGCATGAGTCCTCCTATCGTGAGCCAACCCAACTCCGGATCCCGCCCCACGGCGGCCATCCCTGCAGCCCCCGAGCGTATCGTCATCGCCACTCGAGAAAGTCGTCTTGCCCTGTGGCAGGCCGAGCATGTCAAGGCACGTCTCGAAGGATTGTATCCCGAGTGCCGCGTGGAACTCCTCGGCATGACCACGCGCGGCGACCAGATCCTCGATCGGCCGTTGGCAAAGGTGGGGGGCAAGGGGCTGTTCGTCAAGGAGCTGGAAACGGCGCTGCTCGACGGCCGGGCGGATATTGCGGTGCATTCGATGAAGGATGTGCCGATGACCATGGGCGACGAGTTCACCCTGGCCTGCATTTCGGCACGTGAGGTTCCGCTCGATGCGTTTGTCTCCAATCGCTACGATTCACTGGCCGACATGCCGCCAGGGGCGGTGGTCGGAACATCGTCCCTGCGCCGCGAATCGCAGTTGCACGCACAGTATCCCTTTCTTGGCGTGACCAGCCTGCGGGGCAACCTGGATACCCGTCTGCGCAAGCTCGACGAGGGCCAGTACGATGCCATCATCCTGGCCGCAGCGGGGCTGATCCGTCTTGGCCTGGGCGAGCGGATCCGCTCCACCCTGACGTCGGAGGTGTCGCTGCCGGCCGCCGGGCAGGGGGCGCTCGGGATCGAGTGCCTTGGTGCACGCGCCGACGTGGTGCGCTGGCTGCAGCCGCTCGACGATCCGGATACCTCTGCCTGTGTGCGGGCAGAACGTGCGGTTGCGCGTGCCTTGGCCGGCAGCTGCGAGGTTCCGCTGGGTGCCTACGCGGAGATCCGTGGAGGGGCGTTATGGCTGCGTGGTTTTGTGGCCGTCCCAGACGGTAGTCGCATGGTGCGCGCGGAACGCGAGGGTGCGCCGGCCGACGCCGAGGCGATCGGGCGCGAGTTGGCCGAGGACCTGCGCGCACAGGGTGCCGAGGCGATCCTGGCCGAGCTCGGCTGAGCGGACCGGGCGGGCGTCGTGGCCGCGGGCGAAAGGGCAGGCGGTGCCTGGAACGGGCGGACGATCGTGGTGACCCGCCCTGCCGGACAGGCCGAAACCCTGTGTCGGGCGATCGAGGCGCGGGGCGGGCGTGCCCTGAATTTTCCGCTGCTTGCAGTCAGCCCGGTTGTCGATCGATCCGCATTCGACGAGATCGCCCCCCGACTGGATGCGTTCGATCTGGCGTTCTTCGTCAGTCCGAATGCGGTCAGGTTTGCGCTCGACGGTCTGCTGGCCGTGCGCAAGTGGCCCGAGCGGCTGCGCGTAGCGACCGTCGGCAAAGGCAGTGAACGCGCGCTCGCTGAGCGCGGGTTCGAGAACGTGATTGCGCCCGCTACGGGTTTCGACAGCGAGGCCGTGCTGGCCTTGCCCGAGTTTGCTGCGGACGCGGTGCGCGGGCGCAGCGTGCTTGTCCTGCGGGGCGATGGCGGCCGCGATCTGCTGGGCGAGACCCTCGTCGAGCGCGGGGCCCGCGTCGAATATCTTGCCTGTTACCGGCGCTCCTGCCCCGAGATCGATCCCGCCTTGCTCCTCGGGCCGGTGCTCAGGGGCGAGGTCGATGCCTTGTTGCTGACCAGCAGCGAAGGCGCACGCAATCTGGCGGCCATCGTCGGTGCGGAGGGCATGGGCGTGCTGGGCGACCTGCCCATATTGGTACCGCATGCGCGCATTGCGGCGCAGTGTCGCGCCCTGGGGCTGACCCATGTCATCGCGACGGAAGCGGGCGACGAGGGCTTGTTGCGCGCGCTTGTTCAACACTTTGGTTAAACTCTCGGCATGAAAGAAGAAACCCCCGCACTGGTTCAGCCGCCTTCCGAGGCGCCCCCTTTGTCCGCTTCACAGGCCGGGAGTGGTTCCGATCGCACTCCGGATCCCGCCGGGGCGGCCGCTACCATACCCGCTGCCGGTCCTGCGCGCACTGGCGGCGGCGCGGGGTGGGCCGTGTTGCTGGCGCTCGTGGCACTCGCCGGCGCAGGGTTTGCCGGCTGGCAGGCCTGGGAGCTGCGTGCTCAGGCTGTCGGCCTGCGCGAGGAGCTCGCCAGCCGCCTGTCCGCGGGTGAATCCGTAGCGACCGAGGCGCGGGCGATCTCGCGGCAGCAGCAGGAGTCGATTGCAAGCTTGCAGGGCAAGCTCGGTGCGCTCGAATCGAAGGTGGAAGCGACCGAGGGTCAGGCGGCTGCGCTCGAGACGCTTTATCAGCAGTTTTCCCGCTCGCAGGAAGATGGGGTGGTGGCCGAGGTCGAGCAGGCTGTCACCATCGCGGCGCAACAGCTGCAACTGGCCGGCAATGTCGAGGCTGCCCTGATTGCCCTGCAGGGAGCCGAAACGCGCCTCGCGATGCAGGATCGCGGCCAGCTGGCGCCGCTGCGTCGAGCTCTGGCGAGTGATATCGACGTGCTCAGGCAGCAGCCGGTGGTAGATGTGGCCGGAATGGCCCTGCGTCTCGAGCGTCTGCTCGAGCGTACGGACGGACTGCCCCTGGCCTTTGCCGGCGAGGCACAGAGTGCTCCCGGCAGCACACCCGGGCCGGTGATGGACAGTAGCGGCGTGGCTGCGCTGGATTTCATCGCCCAGTTGGCGCTCGATGTGTGGCAGGACCTGCAAACGCTGGTTCGGGTCGAGCGTCTGGATCAGGCCGCCGAGCCGGTCCTGCTGGCGCCGGCGCAAAGCACTTTTCTGCGCGAGAACCTTAAGATTCGACTGCTTACGGCCCGTCTGGCCCTGTTGGCGCGCGACGGCCGAACCTACGCCGCCGATCTCGCGCAGGCGCGAGGATGGATAGAACGCTTCTTCGATGTCCGCGACGAAGCCGTGAGTTCCGCGATCGCGGAACTGCGCGCGCTCGAGGCCATGCCGGTCACGGTCGAGCGTCACGGCCTGACCAACAGCTTCGGTGCCTTGCGCCTGCTGCAATCGCGCCGGGGTGAGGTGCCGGGTAAGGTCTCGCCGCCGGCCACCGTTCCGTCCGAACCGGCAGGCGATACGCCGGCCGCGGCTCCGCGGAACTGAGGGCCGACCATGCGCGCCCTGATCTGGCTCATCGGTATTTTTGCACTCGCAGCCGGCATGGCAATGCTGGCAGGGCTCAACGACGGCTATGTGCTTGTCGTTCTGCCGCCGTGGCGGGCTCAACTGTCGCTCAATCTGTTGTTGCTCTTGCTGGTGCTCGGTTTTGCGGTCGGGTACCTGGCGATCCGGCTCGTCCGGCGCACGTTGGCGCTGCCGGCCGCGGTTGGGCAGTGGCGGGAACGCCGGCGGCGTCAGCGGGCGGGGCAGGCCTTACGGGACGCCTTGCGGACCTTGTTCGAAGGGCGCTTCACCCAATCCCTGAAATTTGCCTCATCCGCATTTTCGTCGGGCGAGAGCCCCGCAATGGCCGCGCTGCTGGCGGCACGGGCGGCACACGCCATGCATGACGACACCCGCTACCGTATCTGGTTGGGCCGGGCTGCCGACCTCGGCGAGGAGGCACGGGTGGCGCGCCTGATGACCGAGGCCGAACTCGCGATCGAGCACCGCCGCTTCGAAGAGGCTGCGGAACGCCTCGAAACCCTGAAGCTGGCCGGACACCGCCATATCGCAGTCTTGCGTCTGTCCTTGCGGGTAGCCTCCGCACTGCGGCGCTGGGAAGAGGCGCTGCGCCTGACCCGCCAATTGCGCAAGCACAAGGCCTTGTCGGACGAGCAGGCGTTGCCGCTGTTGCGGCGCGCCCACCTCGAACGCTTGCAGGAACGTGCCGGTGAGGGGGACGCGCTTGCGCTGCTGTGGAACGAGATTCCGGCGGATGAATTGGCCGATCGGCGTTTGGTCGAGCGTGCGGTGCCGCTGCTCGCGGATGCGGGCCAGGGCGCCTTGGTGCGGCGTACGCTGGAACGCCTGCTGGACGCGGAGTGGGACGATGGACTGGCGCGTCTTTATGGACACTGTGGCGAGGGGGCCGGCGATGCCGTGGCCTGCCTGGCCAAGGGCGAAGCGTGGCTGAAGCAACATCCGCGGGATGCGGGCTTGTTGTTTGCCTTGGGACGTCTGTGCATCGTGTCCCAGCTGTGGGGCAAGGCGCAGAGTTACCTCGAGGCATCGCTCAACCTTGCGCCCACGGTCGAGACCCATCTGGCACTTGCGCGCCTGCTCGAGCAACTCGAGCATCCCGAAGAGGCCCAGCGCCACTACCGCGCTGCTGCCGAGCGCGTCGCTGCTTGAATAAGACTCGAATGGTCCGGGCCTCGCCGATTCCCTGTTGCGATTCGGCGAGGCTCGCGGTGCTCAGGCGTAAGCCACTTCCGGTTCTCTGCCGCCGAGGCGTTGGGCGCGGATCAGGGCCTCGGTGATGTTGGTGGTGACATTGTCGTCGCCCAGTTCGTCGAGGAAGCCGGAGCGGAACACCAGCGAGCCTGGCTGCGAGTTCAGTCCGCTCAGGATCAGGCTCGCGCCGCGTTTGCCAAGGTTGCGTTGGAGTGTCTGCAGGATGTCCAGCCCGGTGGTGTCGATATTGATTACCTTGTCCATGTCGAGGATGACTACGTCGGGGTGGCCGTGCTGCATCAACAGCAGGTTCTCCAGCTTGTTGGCGGCACCGAAGAACAGGCTGCCGAACATCCGGTAGGCGAGGATGCGCGGGGTGCCGTCGGTGCGCGACAGCGCCTCGATACCGTAATGTTCTTCCAGCGGAATGCGCTCGATCCGGGTCAGGTCCGACATCCGGTAGATGAAGAACAGGCTGGCCAGCACCATGCCGAGCTCCACCGCCAGGGTGAGGTCGAAGATCACCGTGACGAAGAAGGTGCCGAGCAGGATGGTTCGATACTGCACCGAGTAGCGCGCAAGGCTCTTCGGTGCGAAGGCATGCCATTCCCCCATGTTGATCGAGACCATCACGACAATCGCCGAAAGGGTCGCAAGCGGGATGTGGCTGGCCAGCGGTGCCAGGGCAAGTACGATCGCCAGCAACACCAAGGCGTGCACGATGCCGGCCATCGGGGTGCGGCCGCCGGTGCGGATATTGGTGGCGGTGCGCGCGATCGCGCCGGTGGCGGCGAAACCGCCGAACAGCGGTGCCGCGATGTTGGCGATGCCCTGGGCCATCAGCTCCTGGTTGGGGTCGTGGCGGTCGTCGATCTGGCTGTCGGCAACGCGGGCCGACAGTAGCGATTCGATCGCGCCGAGCAGCGCAATGGTCAGCGCCGGGGCGATCAGTTTGCCCACCGTGCCGAGCGAGAGTTCAGGCAAGCCGATGGATGGCAGTTCCTGAGGGATCCCGCCAAACCGGCTGCCTATGGTGTCGACTGGCAAGCCGATCAGGGCACTCACTGCGGTGGCGATGATCAGTACCGCCAGGGGGCCTGGGATGCGCCGCATCCACGCCACGCTGGTGGCCTTCCGGTTCCAGAGGAGCAGCACCGCGAGAGAGGTGACGGCGACCACGAGCGTGGGCAGGTGCAGGCTCGGCAGCGCCGAGTAGAGTGCCTGCACCTTGGCGAAGAACTCGCCTGGCAGGTTGTCGATCGTCAGTCCGAGGAAGTCCTTGATCTGAGACATGAAGATGACGACCGCAATGCCGTTGGTGAACCCGATCACCACCGACAGCGGGATGAAACGGATCATGCTGCCGAGCCTGAACGCCCCCATCGCCAGTAGCATGATGCCGGACATCATGGTGGCGATGAGCAGGTTCTGCACGCCGTAGTCGACCACGATAGCGTAGATGATCGGGATGAAGGCGCCGGTCGGACCGCCGATCTGGACGCGCGAGCCGCCGAGCAGCGAGATCAGCAGTCCGGCAACGATCGCAGTCCAGATCCCGGCCGTGGGCGACATGCCGGACGCGATCGCAAAGGCCATCGCGAGCGGCAGTGCGAGCACGCCGACCGTGATGCCGGCCGACAGGTCGTGAGTAAAGGCGCTGCGCTCGTACCCGGGCAGGGTGTCGAGCAGCTTGGGGCGAAACTTGATATTCATGGTGGCTCCGTAGGTCGGTCTGGTGCGTTTCGCGCGGACGATCACTACAGAGACGGACGCCCCCTGCCAGCACGCCGCAGGGCGATCCAGCGTTTGGAGGGCGTCAGTGGCATGACCTACTTGACCCGCATGCCCGGGGTGGCGCCACTGTCCGGCGACAGGATGTAGAGGCCTCCGGTCTTGCCGTCCGGATCGGAGGCGGCGAGCACCATGCCCTCGCTCATGCCGAACTTCATCTTGCGCGGGGCGAGGTTGGTGACCATCACCGTCAGGCGTCCCACGAGCGTGGCCGGATCGTAGGCGGACTTGATCCCGGCAAAGACCTGACGTGGCTTCGGGTTGCCAGCGTCGTCCGTTTCGCCGATGTCGAGGTGCAGCCGGATCAGCTTGTCCGCGCCGTCCACGTGCTGCGCATCGACAATCTTCGCAATGCGCAGGTCGACCTTGGTGAAATCGTCGATCGAGATGTGTTCGGATGCGGTTTCCGCGGACTGCGCGGCGTGCTGCTGCTTCTCCGCGTGGCGCTGCGGCGAGGAGGCGGCCTTCGCGTCGTCCTCGGTCTTTAGCGGTGCGGCCGGCGCGAGCGATTCGCGATTGGCGGCGAGCAGCGCGTCAATCTGCCTGCGCTCGATGCGGGTCATCAGATGCGAATAGCCGTTGATGACATGGCCGGCCGGCAGCGGCTGCCATTGCCCGTCCCAGGCCATCTCGGCAATGGCGAGGAAGGCTTCGACCTGCGCCGCCAGGGCGGGGAGCACCGGCTTCAGATAGCGGGCGAGGTCGCGGAACATGGTCAGTGCGGTGGAGCATACCTGGTGCAGCCGTGCCGCCTGCCCGTCCTGCTTTGCGAGTTCCCAGGGCTTGTGTTCGTTGACATACTGATTGGCGAGGTCGGCAAGATGCATGATCTCGCGCAGGGCGCGGCTGTAGTCGCGCGCTTCGTAACAGGCGGCGATCGAGCCCGCGGTCCAGGCCGCGGCGAATTCGGTCGTCGCCACGTTCTCGGCTGCGGCAAGCTTGCCGTCGAACCGCTTGCTGATGAAGCCGGCGCAGCGGCTGGCGATGTTCACGAACTTGCCGACGAGGTCGGAATTGACCTTGGCGATCATGTCGTCGAGGTTGAGATCGACGTCCTCCATGGTGCCGTTGGATTTGCCCGCGAAGTAGTAGCGCAACCACTCCGGGTTGAGCTTCTGCTCGGTATAGGAGTGCGCGGTGATGAAGGTGCCGCGGCTCTTGCTCATCTTGGCGCCGTCGACGGTGAGGAAGCCATTGACACACAGCTGGCTGGGGGTGCGGTAGCCGGCGAACTTCAGCATGGCGGGCCAGAACAGGGCGTGGAAGTAGAGGATGTCCTTGCCGATGAAATGCACCATCTCGGTACCGGCCGCCTCGGCCCGTGCGCCATCGGTGTAATCCTCGACCACGATGTCGGCGCGTTTGCCGGCCAGGTTGCGGAAGCTCGCAAGGTAACCGATCGGCGCATCGAGCCAGACGTAGAAGTACTTGCCGGGCGCGCCGGGGATCTCGAAGCCGAAATAAGGCTCGTCGCGCGAGATGTCCCAGTCGGAGAGCGTGTTCTCGCCTTCCTCCCCAAGCCACTCCTTCATCTTGTTGGCGGCTTCGGCCTGCAGGCGACGGGTACCGGCGGTGTTGCTGCCACGGGTCCATTCGCGCAGGAAGGCTACGGCGCGTTCGTCGGAGAGGCGAAAAAAGTAGTGCTCGGACGTCTTCAGCATCGGCTTGGCACCGGACACCGCGGAATACGGATTCTTGAGTTCGGTGGGCGCATAGGCGGCGCCGCAGCTTTCGCAGTTGTCGCCGTACTGGTCTGCCGCGCCGCACTTGGGGCACTCGCCCTTGATGAAGCGGTCGGGGAGGAACATCTCCTTGACCGGATCGTAGTACTGCTCGATCGCTCGGGTGTCGATCAGGTCCGCAGTCCGCAGCTTGCCGTAGATGTCTTCGGCGTAGGCACGGTTTTCGGTGCTGTGGGTGGAGTGGTAGTTGTCGAAGGCGACGCCGAAGGCGGTGAAGTCGCGCAGATGCTCGCCATGCACGCGGTCGATCAACTGCTCGGGGGTGACGCCCTCCTTTTCCGCGCGCAGCATGACCGGGGTGCCGTGAGTGTCGTCCGCGCACACGTAGTGCACGGTGTTGCCGCGCATGCGCTGATAGCGCACCCAGATGTCGCCCTGGATATATCCGACCAGATGGCCGAGGTGGATGTCGCCGTTGGCGTAGGGCAGGGCGTTGGTGACGAGGATCTTGCGCGACATGATGGCTTTGCGTGATTCGAAAGACGAGAGTTTAGCAAAGCCGGCCGCTTCACCCTTAACCGGATGTGGTCGGTTTGTGGTGTTGCCGAAGCGGAGAGCGTTCGTCGAACGCTCTCCGCGCGATCATCAGCCCCGCGCACGCACGAATATCTCGACTCGTCGGTTGCGCGTGCGGTTCGATTCGCGCGCGTTGTCGGCAATCGGCTCGGCTTCGCCCCGGCCGTCGGCCGACATCCGGTCCAGTGCAACCCCGCGGCTGCGCAGGTACTCCATCACCGCCTCGGCACGCTTGATCGACAGTTGCAGGTTGTACATCTCGCTGCCGACGCTGTCCGTATGGCCGACGATGTGAAGGACGACCTCGGGGTGCCCGACGAGGGCAGGGACGACGCCGTCGAGGGCGCCGGTAAGCGCCGGACGCAGTTCGGCGCTGCCGGATCCGAAGCCGTTGGAGACGGGTATGCGTAGATGAAGCTCTGTTGCCGACGGGGCAAGGATTTCGGCGCCGTCTATGGTGCCGAGTGCGTTGCCCAGTTCTTGCTGCAGCTCGGCCCAGTTCGCAGTCGGGGCAGTGGGGGTCGGGATGGCGGGTTTTGCCGCCGGGCCATCGGCGACGTTCCCCTGCGTGGCGCAGGCTGCCAACAGCAATGCGCTCAGACACAAAGGGATGAGCAGAAATTTGCCGGCCGAGCCGGGGGTGCTGGTGTTCATCGCGAGTCCTGATAGGGTTATCGAAATGGCATATTATCGCCGGAAATCCATTGAATGGAAGACCTTGTTGCACATGAGGGTGAGCGAAACGGCCGCGTCCGGTATGATTTCATCCGACCCCGCGAATTTGCGGTTGGACCGATCCTGAAGGAAGCCATCATGAGCCTGACCCCCGACGTCGTTACCGAAGCGCTGAAATCCGTGATCGACCCGAACACCGGGAAGGACTTCGTATCGACCCGCTGTATCCGGAACTTGGCGATCAATGGCGCCGATGTGCGCTTCGATGTCGAGCTTGGCTACCCCGCGAAGAGCCAGCACGAGCCGGTACGCCAGAAATTGCGCGAGGCCCTTGCCGCTTTGCCCGGGCTTGGCCGGGTGGATATCGAGGTTTCGAGCAAGGTCGTTGCACATTCGGTTCAGCATGGCGTGAAATTGCTGCCCGGGGTGAAGAACATCATTGCCGTCGCATCGGGGAAGGGGGGCGTGGGCAAGAGTACCACTGCCGTCAATCTGGCACTTGCGCTGGCCGCCGAGGGGGCGAAGGTGGGCATGCTCGATGCGGACATTTACGGGCCCTCCCAACCGCAGATGCTCGGTATCGGCGAACGTCGGCCGGAGTCGGTTGACGGCAAGACCATGGAGCCGCTGGAGGCCTACGGCCTGCAGGCGATGTCGATCGGTTTCCTGGTCGATATCGAAACGCCGATGGTCTGGCGTGGACCGATGGCAACTCAGGCGCTGAACCAGATGCTCAAGGAAACCCACTGGCAGGATCTGGATTACCTCGTGATCGACATGCCCCCGGGTACCGGCGACATCCAGTTGACCCTGTCGCAAAGCGTGCCGCTGACTGGGGCGGTGATCGTCACCACGCCGCAGGACATCGCCCTGCTCGATGCACGCAAGGGCTTGAAGATGTTCGAGAAAGTGGGTGTTCCCATCCTCGGCGTGGTGGAGAACATGAGCATTCATATCTGTTCGAAGTGCGGTCACGAGGAGCATATCTTCGGTACCGGCGGTGGACAGAAGATGTGTGACGATTACGGAATCCCCTTCCTCGGCGCCTTACCGCTCGACCTGCAGATCCGCGAGCAGGCCGATCAGGGCGCGCCGACCGTGGTGTCCGATCCGGACGGGCGCATCGCCGCGACATACAAGGCGATCGCACGCAAGGTCGCGGTCAGTATCGCGGAGAAGTCGAAGGACATGACGCACAAGTTCCCCAATATCGTGATCCAGAACACCTGAGCGGGTTTTGTGCCGGCGTCTGCTTTCGCATCGGCGGCGCTTGGCCTAAACTAGGCAGATTTTACGCAGCCGGACGTTCCGGCTGCCCGCACAGGAAGCATTGCTCATGTCCATCAAGTCCGACAAGTGGATCCGCCGCATGGCTGAACAGAAAGGCATGATCGAGCCTTTCGCGCCGGATTTGGTGCGGGTCAATGACGGCGGCAAGATCGTCTCCTATGGCACTTCGAGCTACGGCTACGATGTGCGCTGTGCGAACGAGTTCAAGATCTTCACCAACATCAATTCGACGATCGTCGACCCCAAGGATTTCGATGCCCGCAACTTCGTCGACTTCGTTGGCGATGTCTGCATCATCCCACCCAACTCTTTCGCTCTGGCGCGCACCGTCGAGTACTTCCGGATTCCGCGCAGCGTGCTGACGGTGTGTCTGGGCAAGAGTACCTATGCACGCTGTGGCATCATCGTGAATGTCACCCCGCTCGAGCCCGAGTGGGAGGGGCATGTGACGTTGGAGTTTTCCAACACCACGCCGCTGCCGGCCAAGATCTATGCAAACGAGGGCATCGCGCAGATGCTGTTCTTCGAGTCCGACGAAGTGTGCGAAACCTCGTACCGGGATCGTGGCGGCAAGTACCTCGGTCAGACCGGGGTGACCCTGCCCAAGATCTGAGCCGGTACCGATCATCCGCGATGCACGGGGCCGGCTGACGGCCCTTTTGTCTTTTTGAACATTTCCGGTAACGAGCGGGCAACGATTGCGGGGGTAAAATCCCGCTTTGCCCGCCCTGGCACCGTGCTGGAGACCTGAAGGATGCGCTTCCACTTTCCCATCATCATCATCGATGAGGATTTCCGTTCCGAGAACACGTCGGGGTTTGGTATCCGCGCGCTTGCCAAGGCGATCGAGGAGGAGGGCATCGAGGTCCTGGGGGTGACCAGCTATGGCGATCTGACGTCCTTTGCCCAGCAGCAGAGTCGGGGTTCGGCCTTCATCCTGTCGATCGACGATGAGGAGTTCTCGTCGCCGGAGGCTTCGGCAAATGCGATCGCGGGACTGCGCGCCTTTGTCGAGGAGATTCGCTTCCGCAACTCGGAAATTCCGATCTTCCTCTATGGCGAGACCCGGACCACGCGCCATATTCCGAACGACGTGTTGCGCGAGATGCACGGCTTCATCCACATGTTCGAGGATACGCCCGAGTTCATTGCGCGCTACGTCGCCCGCGAGGCAAGGAACTATCTCGAGTCGCTGCCCCCGCCATTCTTCCGCGCGCTGGTGCACTATGCGGCCGACAGCTCGTATTCGTGGCATTGTCCCGGCCACTCCGGCGGCGTCGCCTTCCTGAAGAGCCCGGTGGGACAGATGTTTCACCAGTTCTTCGGCGAGAACATGTTGCGTGCCGACGTGTGCAATGCCGTGGATGAACTCGGTCAGTTGCTCGACCACACCGGACCGGTGGCCGCCTCCGAGCGCAATGCGGCGCGGATTTTCAACTGCGACCACCTCTATTTCGTGACCAATGGGACCTCGACGTCGAACAAGATGGTGTGGCACACCACCGTGGCGCCCGACGATATCGTCGTGGTGGACCGTAACTGCCACAAGTCCATTCTCCACTCGATCATCATGACCGGTGCGGTGCCGGTGTTCCTGACCCCGACCCGAAACCATTACGGCATCATTGGTCCGATCCCGCTCGAAGAGTTCTCGATGGAGACCATCCAGCGCAAGATCGATGCGAATCCGTTCGCCCGCGCTGCGAGGAGCCAGAAGCCGCGGATCCTGACCATCACCCAGTCGACTTATGACGGTGTCGTGTACAACGTCGAAACCATCAAGGGCATGCTCGACGGCAAGATCGATACCCTGCATTTCGACGAGGCCTGGCTGCCGCACGCGGCATTCCACGATTTCTACGGCGACTATCACGCCATCGGCGAGGGGCGGCCGCGATGCAAGGAGTCGATGGTGTTCTCCACCCAGTCGACCCACAAGCTGCTTGCCGGTCTGTCCCAAGCGTCGCAGATCCTGGTGGAGGATTCCGAGACGCGCAAGCTCGACCGCGACATTTTCAATGAAGCCTATCTGATGCACACCTCCACCTCGCCACAGTACGCGATCATCGCTTCCTGCGACGTGGCCGCGGCGATGATGGAGGCCCCGGCCGGCACCGCGCTGGTTAACGAGTCGCTGTCGGAGGCGGTCGAGTTTCGTCGCGCGATGCGCAAGGTCGAGGCCGAGTTTGGCGAGGCCGACTGGTGGTTCAAAGTCTGGGGGCCGGAGTATCTCGCCGAGGAGGGGCTGGGCGAGCGCGAGGACTGGATGCTGAAAGCTGGCGAACGCTGGCATGGATTCGGCAACCTGGCGCCGGGCTTCAACATGCTCGATCCGATCAAGGCCACGATCATCACGCCGGGGCTGGATGTCGACGGTGACTTCGCCGACCACACCGGCATCCCTGCGGCCATCGTCACCAAGTATCTGGCCGAACACGGGATCATCGTCGAGAAGACCGGTCTCTATTCGTTCTTCATCATGTTTACGATCGGCATCACCAAGGGTCGCTGGAACACGATGGTGACCGAGTTGCAGCAGTTCAAGGACGACTACGACCGCAACCAGCCGCTGTGGCGGGTGATGCCCGAGTTCATCGGCAAGCATCCGCGCTACGAAAAGGTTGGACTCAAGGATCTGTGCAATCAGATCCACTCGCTCTACAAAGCGCACGATATCGCCCGCCTGACCACCGAAATGTATCTTTCGGACATGGTGCCGGCGATGAAACCGGCCGATGCTTTTGCCAAGATGGCGCATCGCGAGATTGAGCGGGTTGCGATCGACGAGCTCGAAGGGCGTGTGACGGCGATGCTGGTTACGCCTTATCCGCCGGGTATTCCGCTTCTGATCCCTGGCGAGCGGTTTAACGCGACCATCGTGCGATATCTCAAGTTTGCGCGTGATTTCAACGCCTCTTTCCCCGGTTTCGAAACCGATATTCATGGGTTGGTGAAGGGCGAGGATGGTCGCTACTACGTGGACTGCGTACACTCGAAGTGATTCGGACTTCAGTGCATCGATAGGATCATCGAAAAAGGGGCCGCAAGCGGCCCCTTTTTCGATCGACCGATGTGGTGGTCACTTCCGGCGCTGATACTCCACGAAGTCATAATCGTGGTCGTTCACGACGTCGGCCTTGTGACTGATCCGGCTGACTTCGACGAATCCTTGGCGGTCGAACGCCGGAAAGTGGACGTCGCCGGCAACGTCCGCAGCCACTTCGGTCAGCATCAGCGTGCGCGCCCGCGGCAACATCTGCCGATAGATCTCGGCGCCTCCGATCACGAACACCTGCGGCAGATCTGCAAGCGCATTCAGGGCGCTGTCGACATCCGGGTAGGTCTCCGCGCCCACCGCCGAGTATCCTGGAGTCCGGGTAATCACCAGATTGCGCCGTCCGGGCAACGGACGTCCGAGCGATTCCCATGTCTTCCGTCCCATGAGTACAGGGTGCCCCATGGTCACGCTCCTGAAGCGTACGAGGTCCGCCTTCAGGTGCCACGGGAGTGCATTGTTCCTGCCAATGACGCCATTGCGGGCAACCGCGGCGATCAGGACGACATCGGGGAGCTTGTTCATATTGCGACCGGCGCCTTGATGTGAGGGTGGGGGTCGTAGCCGCTAAGGGTGAAATCCTCGAAGCGGAAGGCAAACAAATCCTTCACTTCCGGGTTCAGGCTCATTTTCGGTAGCGCACGCGGGGCACGTCCGAGCTGCTCCTGCGCTTGGTCCAGATGATTCAGGTAGAGATGACAGTCGCCCCCCGTCCACACGAAATCTCCGGCTTCGAATCCGCAAACCTGGGCCACCATGAGCGTGAGCAGGGCGTATGAGGCGACGTTGAAGGGCACCCCGAGGAAGATGTCAGCGCTGCGCTGATAGAGCTGGCAGGACAGCTTGCCGTTGGCGACGTAGAACTGGAACAGTGCATGACAGGGGGGGAGCGCCATACGGTCCACCTCGCCGGGGTTCCAGGCGGACACGAGGTGGCGACGCGAGTCCGGGTTCCGCTTCAGGCCTTCAACGAGCTGTGCGATTTGATCAATTCTGCTTCCGTCGGCGGCCTCCCAGTGTCGCCACTGCTTGCCATAGACCGGGCCCAATTCGCCTTCTTCATCAGCCCATTCGTCCCAGATCGATACCCCGTTGTCTTTCAGGTAGCGGATATTGGTCTCGCCCTGGAGAAACCACAGCAACTCGTGGATGATCGACCGGGTGTGCAGTCTTTTGGTCGTAAGGAGCGGGAAACCCTGGTTCAGCGGGTACCGCATCTGCCACCCGAAGACCGAGAGGGTACCGGTACCTGTGCGATCCGTCTTGCGGTCGCCATGCTCGAGCACATGCCGCATCAAGTCGAGATATTGGTTCATGGCAGCTTCCGGGTAAAGTCCGGAATTCTACCTGTGTAGAGATGGTTTGTCGGAAATCTGGCCTTATGCACTCGCGATTGTGTAAGCTCGCTTTTCGAGCTTGTAACTGACTGCGGCTAGTGCATCAGGAAGAGCCATCTGGTGAGTGTCCGGCGGGTACGATCGCCAACCGGGCCGGAGGATAGGCGGTGAAGAGCAGGGGCGACATATTCGACTTTACCTCGGGTGAGGGGCCATCAAAGGTTCAGGATCCGGTCCGGGCCATCGAGATGGCAGCGCAGGTCTTTTGCACCCGGTTTCGCCTGGAGCATCTGGCGCCGCAAAGTGGAGCGGACGTCGATGTTTATCTTGACGACTTTCTGTCCACAATACGAAATCTCGGCCCCGATCTCGACCGCGACGCAACGGCTGGCACTCCGGATCCGGAAGGCTGGAGCCGTTGGATCGCTACGGTTCGTACATCGGTGCGGGATGTTCTGGGTGTCTTTCGCTCTCTGTTGGCTGATCACGGCGATGTCGGCTCGTCCGTCGCGCTCCCGGGGTTCGCCCGGATGCTGGTTGAAGTGATTCGCTGGGATCTTGTCGGCAAGCAGGTTCCGGACCCCGAGATCTGGGCGCAGTTGGGCACGCTGTTCATCGACGCGACTGCTGCCCGGGTAACTCGCGGCGGCGGTGGGGGCAGCGGTCTGGCCCAGGAGTATCTGCGCGCAATCGCCTACCATTCTGTAGCGCTGGATCAACTCAGTTTCCCGGCCTGCATCGCTGCCTGCCGGGTGGTGGATCTTTGTCTGCCCTTCCTGACATTGCAGCCTGGCGTCTCTCCAGTCGCGCTTTATCTGGTGAATCCGCCCGCGGCCCCTGTCCCCGTCCGCGCTTCCCGTGCCACTGCCGCTTTGGGCTGGAGCTATGTTCCGGGTGCGGCGGTCGAATTCCTTGCGGAGCTTCACGGTCAACTGCTGCGTGGGGGCGTGCCGCCCGCACTCGCGGGGAGCGATTCCGGTCTTCTGTGTGATGCAGCCGCGCATCTGCGCCGACTCTGGTCGCATCGTCCGCCGGTGAGGCGCTTTCGCCGGCACCTGGTTAACGAAGAATTGCTCGTTGTGCGCGGATATGAGGCTGTCAGGTGCCTATTCGTCGCTGCTGGCGAGGTCGACAACCGTGGGTGGCAGATTACCGATCTCAGCAGGGGGGGCGTCGGCGCACTTGTGATTCGTGGTGCGCCCGACTCGACTCCTGAAAGTGGTGATCTGCTCGCCTTTCGTCCCAAGGATGGGTCGAGCTGGCATCTGGGTGTTGTGCGGCGGGTGCGTTTTGCCAAGGGAATTGCCGAGGTCGGCATTGAAACGCTATCTGTACGGCCGGCACTGATTCGTGTCGATGATGGCCGGGTTCCGGTCGATATGTTCTTTTGCGATCCCGTCCTTCGGGGAGAGGCCGTTCGTATCATCGCCCCCCAAGGGACGATTCGCGAGAATGTCCCACTTTTCATTACGGCGGACGGGAAGGTTTCCAAGCTCAAGCCGCTCGATGGGTCGATGGTGGGTAAGGGCTTCGAGTTGCGGGTGTACCAGGTGCTGTAGCCCTTGCGCCGAAACGACGAAGTTCGCCCACATTTTTCTTGCATTAAGTTTTTGGTTGTCTATAATGCGCACCTCTTCACCGCGCAACGTGCTTCATAGGCGGCGGGCAGGTGGAGGGAGCAGTGGGTGTAAA
>NZ_JBDGKX010000010.1:0-144891 GCF_057656155.1 Azoarcus sp. Soil_N_20
CTCCGGGAGGGGTTGCCGAATTATACCGAAGGCATCGGGGTGCGCGCCGTCGCCGGCCTTTTTCTACAGCCTCAACGTTCGACATGAGCGGCGGGCGTAGGCAAACGAAGCTTGCCGGAGCCCGTCCGCTCGATGGAGGGATTAGAGGGATCGGTGCGCGTACGCCTCAGAAGCTTCTGTGATAACCGAGGTGACCTTGGCTATTCCGCGCGCAGTTGCAACATGCAGCGGCGACCTCTTCTGTTTCAGTGAAGATCCAATTGGTCGGAACGCTAATGGCAGGATCGTTGTCTGCCTTCTTTCGAGGAACGATCGTCAAAGTTCTGGTCGCGTGGTCAGTGCACTCAGTTAGCTCCTCGTCCTCTGCGACTTCAAAGTGCTTGTGGATGAGAAAAACGCCAAACCTATGTAGCGCCTTGTGCTTCACCAATACATCTAGAATCTCTTTGAAGCATTCTGCGTCCTTCTCTTTTGCGAAGACGTCGAGTTCCTCACTACCCATGTACGGAATCTGGCCCCATCGCATTGGTTGAACGTTGATTGCTGACATAGCACGTCCTCGCGCCCCTTGTAAAGAAGCAGGCAGCCTTGCGCGCGGCGGTGGATTGTTGGGTAGGCGGAGTTGGAGCCCTCTAACAAGGCCATGCATGCCCATTTCTACCCTGCAGAATCAGGACATCAGCCTGCTTTTGAAGGCCTTCTTCTGGGGATACCTCAGGATCTGTTCAGAGGTCACGCCCCTTTGCGGTTTGCGCCGGTGTCGTGTCGGCTTAGGCCAATGAGGCCCAAGACACTCAAACCTAAGAGGGCGAGCGAGGAGGGCTCCGGAACAGAGGAAAGTCTAAAATCTGCTATTACAATTCCGCTTGCGGATGTAGAGCCAAATATAACTCCTCCACTGGTAGAAGTGCTAATTGGATCAAATTGCGCGAATATCGTATCGTTAACTAAAGACAAATCAGTTATTCCAAAGGATAGTAAGTCCTGAGTTGCAAAGAAGTCAAAAAAACTCTGTGTTATATTCACGCCCAATGTATCTTCTGTCAGCAATAGCGCTTGGCTTATTTCACCAAGATCAGTGAAAAAGCCGCCAGTTACACTTGACCCCCCTTCAAATAAAGATGCAAAGCCTAAAGAGCTTCCTTCCATGCCTGCAGAGGCAAGCTTTTGGTTATCTTCGCCTGTTCCATTATCTGTGAAGATTCCTGTGGCGCTTGCAGCAAGGTTTCTAATTCGCACTCCTGTTGTTGTAATTGATGCAGTAAAACCAGCACCAGCCAATTTTTTTTGTATTTTATCGGCTTTATCGGCGGGCCCATCTGTTGCTTTTATGTCATCGACAACAACTGTTTTCGTTACGCCCCCACTTGTTATTTCTATTGTAACGGATCCATCGTGAATCGGATCTGTAATTGTTATATCAATGTTTTTGGCAAACGCCACGCCGCTGATTGTTAGTGCGGAGACTATCCCCAACAGGAACATGGGTACCGACAAGGATTTACTCGAAGGCATTTTCATCAGTTTTCTCCTTTCTGGCGCTATATCACGAATGTTCTGTCTCAGATTCATTTGGCAATACGGCTTACTAATTCTCAGTGCGGACACTACATTACCTTTTACCTCCTTCCAGTTGCTCAGCAAAGGGAGTGCTATGGACTTGGTTCCAAAGCCAGCCAGAACGCAGCCCGTATCAACGGCCAAATGCACCTTGCTGCCCCGACGCCGCTTGTAGCCGTCGTAGCAGGCACGCGGCCCGCTTCCGCGGCTGCTTTGCACGTGCGCCCATCCAGGATTACGGCACCGGCTGGCCTTTGCGACCGTCGTCGACGTTGAAGATCGAGTGTATGTCGTTCGCCATCGCCTCGAAACAGCCCGCATCGTCCAGCAACGAAACTGCTGATACACCGTTTGCCAGGGTTGTAAACAGGGATAAGCAAATTGTATGCTAATAAATGTAAATGCTGTTTAACGTATTGAAATTGAATTGCAATTTCATATTAAATAGCTACTGATGACTATTTAACCTAAAGTGCGTGTAAAATTTCCCGACACCTAATCGAAATGTAACGGTCACCGGCAGCTTCTGGCCGGATGCACGCGTTGGGGTGAGGTCGGTGAAACCTGCCGCCCTAGTTCCTCCGTGCAAGCTGAACGTTGGCTCAGTGGCGTTACCGCTGGACGGGCAGATCCAGCCATCGGCCGACACTGACGACACTGAAAATTCCGACCTCCGAGCGTCGGCTCCGGGCACGACAGCGGTCATCCATCGACCTGCGCGACTGACTCGCTCGTGGTAGGCCGTCCCCAACCAATACCTCAACTTGACGGCCACGCTGCGGCTGTGCTCCTGCGTCCGAGGGATGAGTGTCCATTCAGAATCCTGTTCCGGTTACCGGACCAGGATGGGCTTATTCGATGGCCGCCGCCGCTCAATGCGCCGCGCCCACCATCCAGCGCTACTAGTGTCGCCGTCCCGAGCAGACGCTGTGGTATCGCATCGTCCAGTCCCACCTCGAAACCTGGCTGGAGTTCGTCATTGGAGAGAACGGTGAAGCACCGCCGGCCCATGTCGAACGGACAATTCGCCGCTATCTCGAATGCGGCATCCTCGCTCATATCCCCGGCCACGTGGGCGAGCCGACTTCGGCCCCGCGCCTAGCGCTGGCGCGCGATGGATTTGCCTGGGCAAGTGAGATCTTCGGGCACAATTCTCGTTTGACATCGGGCGAAGCGCGCCGATACTCCCTGTGGAGGTGTTGAATTTCCTATCCTTGCCTTGAGGCGTGGCGTTGAATTTCCTATCCTTCGGTAATGCCGCGCTAACCTGTCTGTCAGAGTTAGTTCCGTCCCAATGACTGGAGAACTCTCATGGCTATTGGTGTCTGGATCAGTCTTCTTGCTTACTTTGCGCTCATGATCGCCATCGGCTTTTATGCGATGCGCAAATCGACGTCTTCGTCTGAAGATTACATGCTGGGTGGCCGAGGCCTCAGTCCACAAGTGGCGGCCCTGTCGGCCGGCGCTTCGGACATGAGCGGATGGTTGCTGCTGGGTTTGCCCGGGGCAATGTTTGTATCTGGTTTGGGTTCGGCGTGGATCGGTATCGGTCTGCTCGTGGGTGCGTTCTTCAACTGGACTCTGGTCGCACCACGCCTTCGCGAACAGACGGTTCACTATGGTAATGCGATTACCATTCCAGAATTCCTGGCAAACCGGTTCCCGACTCAGGCGATGTCACTGAGAACGGTTTCCGCGATCGTCATAGTTATCTTTTTCGCGGTGTACACGGCGTCTGGCCTGGTTGCCGGCGGCAAACTGTTTGAGACCGCGTTTTCCGGAATTTTCAACATTGGCGGCTTGAGCGACTACGCCGTTGGTATCGTGATTACCCTGGGCGTGGTGCTGGCCTACACGGTCGTCGGTGGCTTCCTGGCCGTGAGCATGACGGACTTCGTGCAAGGCTGCATCATGATGCTGGCACTCGTTCTCATGCCGGCGGTTGTGCTCTTTGGCGAAGGAGGCGGCGGTTTCTCCCAGGCGTCACAGACCCTGAATGAAGTCGATCCCACGCTCCTATCCTGGACGGAGGGGCTGACCTTTATCGGTTGGCTGTCTGCGGTTACCTGGGGGCTGGGTTATTTCGGACAACCGCACATCATCGTGCGCTTCATGGCCATCCGGACTCTGAAGGAAGTCCCTATTGCCCGTAACATCGGCATGGGCTGGATGTTCATCTCCCTGGTCGGCGCGATCTCTCTGGGTGTGTTCGGCCGGGCCTATGCGATCCGTAATGGTATGGATGTCCAGGATCCGGAAACGATCTTCATCATTCTGGCGGAACTGCTGTTCCATCCGCTGATCACCGGGTTCCTCTATGCGGCACTGCTTGCTGCGATCATGAGTACCATTTCCAGCCAGCTTTTGGTGTCGTCTTCCTCACTGACTGAAGACTTATATCGCCTGTTCCTGCGTAAGAATGCTACGGACAAGGAGCGCGTGGGCGTGGGCCGGATTTGTGTCGTACTGGTGGGTCTGGTTGCAGCCGTCATTGCGTCTGACCCGGACTCCCAGGTTCTGGCGCTGGTCGCTAACGCTTGGGCAGGCTTTGGTGCGGCGTTCGGCCCACTCATTATCTTGTCGCTGATGTGGTCGCGCACGAACGGCGCTGGCGCCATCGCGGGCATGCTCGTGGGTGCCGCCACCGTCATAATCTGGATTTCACTGGGCTGGAACGGAGAGTTCATGGGTGGTCCCGGTGTGTACGAGATTATTCCTGGCTTCATCGCTTCGTTCATTGCGATCCTGGTGGTGAGCAGCGTTACTGCCGATGCTGGTGAATATCAGCACATCAATCGCTGAAAAGTTAGCGCATGACGCACATATCTGCCCGGCCCTTGAATATGCTGCGCTCGCTCGCCCCGAGCTTGTCGACGGGTGTTGCCGGCACAGGGCTTCGACAAACTCCGCCCGAGCGGAGCAAGCGAATCGGAGGACCGGGTCAATAGCTTGCGCCAGGAAAGACAAGATCCGAGCCGACGCGTCATTGTTTTATGTCGGGTGGCCAGGAGAGATTGAGCATGAACGAGGCAAGCCTTCATCCGCAGGGTGAAACGAGTGAGTTCCGCTCGCGTATCCGCGACAGCTATTTTGCCGACGAGGCAGCGGTGCTGCAGAGGCTCGTAGAACGTATCACGCTGTCGGAGGACGAGCGCCGAAAGGTCGCCGCCGTCGGTGCCAGATACGTGGAGCGTGTGCGCAAGGAAACGTCGCCCTCGATGATGGAGGCGTTCCTGGCCGAATACGGACTCTCCACCGCCGAGGGCGTCGGCCTCATGTGCCTGGCAGAAGCGCTGCTACGTGTTCCCGATGCGGAGACCATAGACGACCTCATCCACGACAAGATCGAGCCGTCCGACTGGGGCGCACACCTTGGCAAGTCCTCGTCGTCGATGGTCAACGCCTCGACCTGGGCGCTGATGCTGACCGGCAAGGTGCTGGATGACGATCCCAAGGGCCCGGTGCGGGCGCTGCGAGGCCTGGTGCGCCGTCTGGGCGAGCCGCTGGTGCGTACCGCGGTCGGGCAGTCGATGAAGATCCTCGGACGCCAGTTCGTGCTCGGCCAGACCATCGACGAGGGCATGAAGAATGCCCGCGAGCTCGAGCGGCAGGGCTATACCTATTCCTACGACATGCTGGGCGAGGCGGCGCGTACCGATGACGATGCCGTCCGCTATCACGCGGCCTACGCCAAGGCGATCACCGCGATCGCCAAGCAGGCCAAGGGCGACGTGCGATCCAGTCCCGGCATCTCGGTGAAGCTCTCGGCGCTGCATCCGCGCTATGAATACACCCACCGCGACACGGTGATGGCGGAACTCGTGCCACGCGCGCTGGAACTGGCGAAGCAGGCGGCCAAGGCCAATATCGGCTTCAACATCGACGCCGAGGAGCAGGACCGGCTGGACCTGTCACTCGACGTGATCGAGGCGCTACTGTCCGACCCCGGACTCGCCGGCTGGGACGGATTCGGGATCGTGGTGCAGGCCTACGGGCGTCGCGCCGGGCCGGTGATCGAGGCGCTCTACGATCTCGCCGAGCGGCTCGACCGCAAGCTCATGGTGCGACTGGTGAAAGGCGCCTACTGGGACACCGAGATCAAGCTGGCGCAGGAACTGGGCGTAGAGACCTTCCCGGTGTTCACCCGCAAGGTCAACACCGATGTCAGCTACATGGCCTGCGCGCAGATGCTGCTCGATCGGCGTGACCGCATCTATCCGCAGTTCGCCACCCACAATGCCCACACCTGCGCCGCGGTGGTGGCCATGGCAGGCATCGACAAGGACAGCTACGAGTTCCAGCGCCTGCACGGCATGGGCGAATCGCTGCACCAGATCGTCAAGCAGTCGGAGGGGACCCATTGCCGGATCTACGCGCCGGTCGGCGCGCACCGTGACCTGCTGGCCTATCTGGTACGCCGTCTGCTGGAGAACGGGGCGAACTCGTCATTCGTGAACCAGGTGGTGGACAGCTCGATTCCCCCCAGCGAGATCGCGCGCGACCCGGTGACCGAGATGCAGCGCCTGGGCGACGCCATCCCGAGCCCGTCGATCCGACTGCCCGGCGAGCTGTTCGCGCCCGATCGCAAGAACTCACGCGGCTACCGGATCAACGAACCCGCCTCGATCCTGCCACTGCTGAAAGCGCGCGAGGCGTTCGCCGACACGACCTGGACCGCCGGGCCCATGCTGGCGGGAAGCCCGGCGCCCCGCGGGCCGGCTCGCGATGCCGTGTCTCCCGCCGACGGTTCGCGTGTGGTCGGCAAGGTGCATGAGGCGACTCCGGATGAGGTGGCGGCCGCCCTCGACGCCGCCGAGCAAGGCTTCCGGTACTGGTCGGCGCGTCCGGCGGCCGAACGGGCCGAGGTGCTGCGCCGTACCGCCGATCTCTACGAGGAACACATCGCCGAGCTGACCGCGATCACCACGCGCGAGGCCGGCAAGATGATGTTCGATGGCATCGCCGAGGTGCGTGAGGCCGTGGACTTCCTGCGCTACTACGCCAACGAGGGCGAGCGGCTGGAAGCGGAAGAGCCCGGCAGTGCCCGCGGCATCTTCGTCTGCATCAGCCCGTGGAACTTTCCCCTGGCCATCACCACCGGCCAGATCGCCGCGGCGCTGGTGGCCGGCAACGCGGTGCTCGCCAAACCCGCCGAGCAGACACCCCTGATCGCCGCCCGTGCCGTCGAGCTGATGCGCGAGGCCGGCCTGCCGGAGGCGGCGCTCCAGCTGCTGCCCGGCGACGGGCCGACGGTAGGCGGGCCGCTGACCAGCGATCCGCGGATCGCGGGCGTCTGCTTCACCGGCTCGACCCCGGTGGCGCAGATCATCCACAAGGCCCTGACGCAGAATGCGGGGCCGGATGCGGTGCTGATCGCCGAGACCGGCGGACTCAATTGCATGATCGTGGACTCCACCGCGCTGACCGAGCAGGCGGTGCGCGATATCCTGATCTCGGCCTTCCAGTCGGCCGGCCAGCGCTGTTCGGCGCTCAGGATGCTGTACGTGCAGGAAGAAGCGCGCGACCGGCTGCTCAATATGCT
This sequence comes from Azoarcus sp. Soil_N_20, assembly GCF_057656155.1. Classification (NCBI taxonomy): domain Bacteria; kingdom Pseudomonadati; phylum Pseudomonadota; class Betaproteobacteria; order Rhodocyclales; family Zoogloeaceae; genus Azoarcus; species Azoarcus sp. Soil_N_20. Next base: position 7,103 of record NZ_JBDGKX010000010.1, read on the forward strand.
CGACGGCGCCATGGACGCGCTCACCATCGGCGATCCCTGGAATACCGACACCGACGTGTCGCCGGTGATCGACGCCGACGCCCAAGCCGAGATCAGGGCCTATGTGGTGGCACACGAAAAGGCCGGCAAGGTGCTGAAGAAGCTGCCTGCGCCCAAGGTCGGTACCTTCGTCACCCCCGCCGTGGTCGAGGTAGGAGGCATCGCGGATCTCGAGCGCGAGATCTTCGGCCCCATCCTGCACGTGGCCACGTTCAAGGCGCGAGACATCGACAAGGTGGTCGACGCAATCAATGACAGGGGATACGGGCTGACCTTCGGGCTGCATACGCGGATCGACGACCGCGTGCAGCAGATCGTCGAGCGTATCCGGGTCGGCAACGTCTACGTCAACCGCAGCCAGATCGGCGCCATCGTCGGCTCCCAGCCGTTCGGCGGCGAGGGCCTCTCGGGCACCGGGCCCAAGGCCGGCGGCCCGCTCTACGTCAACCGCTTCCGCCGCACCGCCGCCGTGGAGCACCACGCCGCGCCGAAGGGGAAGGTCGTGACCCTCGGGGACCTCCAATCGGCCCTCGACGGGCTGGACGCACGCAACTGGGCGGCGCGACCCGATCGGGTCGAGGTGCTGCGCAAGACGCTGAGCGGCAAGAGTGGCCTGGTCCGCAAGGCGCTCAACGAGACCGCAGCCCTGGACATGACACCGCACACGCTGCCGGGGCCGACGGGTGAAAGCAACCGCCTGACGCTGTACCCGAAGGGACCGGTACTCTGCCTCGGGCCTACCCTGGATATCGCCGTTGCCCAGGCCGCGCAGGCCCTCGGTGCGGGCTGTGCCGCTGTGCTCGTCGCGCCGGACGCGAAGCAGTCCGTGCGGCCGCTGATCGATGCCGGGGCGCCCGTTGCAGCGCTCGACGGCAGCGTCTCGGCCGAGACGCTGAGCGCGGTCAAGGGTATCGCGGCGGTGGCCGCGGCCGGCGTCAGCGACTGGACCCGTGAACTGCGTATCGCGGTCGCCAAGCGCGACGGTGCCATCGTGCCGCTCGAGACGCAGACCATCTCGCCGGAACGCTACGTGGTGGAACGCCATTTGTGCATCGACACCACGGCGGCGGGTGGCAACGCGAGCCTGCTGGCGACGGCGGAGTAGAGGCCGCGTTGCCCGCAGGCGTCAAGTCCGAAAGGCAGCTAGTCTTACCTTCAAAGCTGTCGCGCACTGGAATTGAGTCACCTCCGGCACGGTCAGCCCCGGCCGATTTACCGCCAGTTCCTCACGTTGCTGAGACCATTTGTCCCCGACCTCACGGCCTAGCCCCGCCCCTGGCTCAGTTACCCCGCGCCGCCCGCCGCGGCAGCTAGTTCCCGCACGATGCCGTGCAGGTGCCACTTGAACTGGCGGTCGCCGCAGGCGCACAGGCAATGAAGCAGCATCCGGCCAGAGGCGCAACCTGCACAACTCACGCCGATCACAGCGTTGACCCGCATCCATTGCAGGCGTGCGTGGTTCATGAGGATCGCGGCCCGGCTCTTGGTCAGTGCGGCGTTCATGGCGGTTCTCCTTGGGTGCCTTCTTGATTTCAAATGAGCCCGTTGGGCCCTCGACACTCGTTCTGCAGGACTCATGCCAGTGCAACGCAGACTGCCATGGGGAAATCCTAATCCATTGAATAGGCGTGAATTTTTCGAGCGCTGCCGAAACACCCGGCGGCCTGGTGGCCTGGCCGTGGGGCGTCAGTGGCTGCAACAACCCAACACCTCTCCTCAATCTGTTGGACATTGCCCACCGTTTGGCCTCTGCCAGCGGTACCGTCATCGCCTACTTCGCGATCGGCCCGGTTTCACATTTTCCGTTTTTTCAAAACCTTAGCCGTTCTCGAGGTGCTCATGGCGACCCCCTGGCGCGCTTGCTGCAATGGAGTGGCGAGCGCAACATCCGGCGCACTACCAACAGAAACGGGAGGCGTCCATATAAACCGCCATGGCCCACCTCACCATCCACGACCTGCCCGCCACCGAAACCCTCGACGCCAAGGCCATGAGCGCCGTGCGCGGCGGCATATGGGACTATTCCAACCGACTCGGCATGCTCGGTCAGATGTTGGAGGACCAACAAGATCGCAATTACTGTGATCCTTTCCACCCCAAGACCCTGGACGCGGCGGCCCACCAGGCGTTCGAGGGCTGGGTCTCGGTTCCTTGAGATAAGCCTATTGCAATGTTTTCAACGCCATTGCCACGTTTGCGACTTTAATCGCACGGCACCTGGCGCGGGCCGGGGAGAGCGGTGCGGACGTTCCGCGCGGGACGCGATTCCCGCGTCAGCCGCTGGGCGATGTCCGGTTTCGCCCCGACCTGCGACCGATCACAGTCGCTCCAGCGCCGGCCCGTCCTTCGGCCCGAACCATGCTTGGGCGAAGGCTTCTTTCGCGGCCGCCTGGGCGTCGGACTTGCCCTGCCGGCGATAGACTTCGGCGAGGCCGTGCAGCGCCCAGCCGTTGTTGCGTACCTTGCCGAGCGAGTCGCGGAAGGCTTTTTCCGCTTCGTCCAGCCGGCCCTGGCGCAGGCGCACCGAGCCCAGCGACTGGCGCACCGGGAAGTACCAGTAGGGCGGTTCCATGTAGGCCAGGCTGTCCTCGACCGCGATCGCGTCCTCGAACGCTGCCGCCGCCGCGTCCAGATCGCCGCGGGCATCGGCGATGCGCGCGCTGGCGACGAGCCGTGCGGTCTGCACGATCTCCCTGGCCGGCACCTGCCATGCGACGTAGGGTTCGAAGTCGGCCGTGGACTCGAGTTTCGCCAGCGCGTCGAGTTCCTGCTGCGCGCCGGTGAGATCCTTGCCGGCCGCGTGGGCCACCGCGCGCGCGTAGTGGTACATGGCGGTGACCAGGGTCAGGCTTTCGGTCGGGCGGGGCAGGGCGAGGATGGTCGCGGGCGGGCTGAACAGCGCATGCGTGGTGTAGGGCGCACCCTTGATCGGCTCCAGCGACGGAAATTGTTGCACCACTTCGGCCGGCATCGCGGCGTCGAGTTTTGCCGCGGCATCGAGCGCGGTGGGGCCGTCGCCGCCCATCTGTGCCGAGATCAGCAGAAAGTGAATGTTGTGCGGGTAGTAGCCGGTCTTGTACAGCGGGTCGGACGGCGAGGTCTTGAAGTAGCGTTCGTCGGCCGCGATCGCTGCCTTGTTGGCGGTGAGTGATTCGCGGAACATGCCGACGCGGTAGTAGATGTGCGCCGGCATGTGCACGATGTGGCCGGCGCCGGGCATCAGGGTGCCCAGCCGTTGCGCATGCTCGAGGGCGCGCTCCGGTTTGGTCGAGGCTTCCACGGCATGGATGTAAAGGTGGATCGCGCCGGGATGCGAGGGGCTGCGCGCGAGCACCGTTTCGAGGGTGCGGACGAGATCCGCGGTGCGCCCCTTGGGCCGGGTGCCGGCGGCTTCCCAGTAGTCCCACGGCTGGGTGTCCATCGCGGCCTCGGCATAGAGAACCTGGATGGTGTCATCCTCCGCGAAGCGTCGTGCAACCTGCTGCATCGCATCCGCATAGGCCGCATCGAGCGCCGCGCGTTCGGCTTGCGCATCTTCCGCGTAGCGCTTGCCGAGGGCTTCGATCAGCGCGCGTTCCTTCGCAGTCGCGGTCGGGGCCAAGGCGGTGGCCCTGGCGAGCGCTGCCAGTGCGGGTGCGTTTGCTTCGGGCGGCATCGGGGCGTTGATGTTGGGCCCGAGCACCAGCGCCTCGCCCCAGAAACACAGCGCGCAGTTCTGGTCGAGGTTCTGCGCCGCGCGGAAGGCGCGTTGGGCTTCGGCATGGTTGAAGGCAAAGGCGAGGCGCAGGCCCTGGTCGAAGTAGGACTGCGCGCGGGCGTCTGCGGTACTGACCTTGAAGCGGAGGTTTCCGAGCTCGGTGTAGAGCGGCACCTCGCCGCCGATCGCGGCCTGCATCTGCCCGCTCTGGAAGGGTGTGTTCTCCGACTTGGCGGCCACCTGGATCAGAGTGCCCAGGGTCGCGCGGGTGGCGACCGGGCTGGCGCACACGCTGCCGGGGTCGGCCAGCAGCGGATCGAAAGCCGGTGTTGCCGCGCGCGAGTCGGGGCTGCCGGCGGGCACGACGAGCGATGCGGAAAACAGTGCGAGTGCCGGCAGAAGGGGTCGAAGCGAATGTCGGGTGACACGGTTTGTCATGGTCGGGCCTCCATCTCCGATGGCGGGACAGAAACCTCTGCGCGACTCGTGCCGCGATGCGTGAGGATCGGTCGCGCCAAGGTGGCCGCCGTCGTCGTCTCGCGCATGCCCGCTATCCCGTTATAGACGGTCCAGCGGAAGTCGCTATGCATAGCGGCTAGGAGGCTGTCGGACTTGAGCGATCGTAGCGAGCCGAGTGGGAAAACGAGGACAGATTCGGCCGTTTTTGAGGCGCATAGTCATTCTATGCAACGAGAAAACGGGCGGATATGGACCGTTTCTCCCACTGGCGCAGTAGATCAGCCTCAAGTCCGACAGCCTCCTAGGCTTCAGCGCGCAAACAGCAGCAGCAACAGGAAAACGTTGAGTACCATCGAACCGAGGGCCAGGAATTTCAGTGCGAGCGCCGGATCACGCCGTGCCAGCGGGCGCTTGCGCGGTGCCCGCAGCGGGCGGTGGGCGCCGAGTTCGAGGGCGAGCAGGAATTCTTCGGCGGTCTCGAAGCGCTCGATCGGCTCGCAGGCCACCGCCTTGAGCAGCACCGCCTCCAGCCAGTCGGGGATATCCGGCCGATAGCGGGTGGGCAGGGTCGGGTTGCCGAAGCGGGGTTTCTGGAAGGGCTCGATCTCGCCGTAGGGATAGTGGCGGGTCAGCAGTTCGTACAGGGTCACGCCCACCGCGTACAGATCGGTCGATTCGTTGGCCCGCGTACCGCTGTAGAGGTCCGGCGCCATGTAGCTCGGCGTGCCCGGGTTGTTGATCTCGCTGAACTCCTGGCCGTCGGTCGATGCGACCCCGAGGTCGAGGATGCGGAGCTTGCCCTGGGCGTCAAGATGCAGGTTGTCCGGCTTGATGTCGCGGTGCACGATGGCGAGCCGGTGCAGCGCGGCCACCCCGCGCAGGATCTCGCAGCCCAGCTCGGCCACCTGCGCCGGAGAAAAGCGATGGCCGGCGGCAAGCCGCTGCTTCAGGCTCGCACCCTGGTGCCAGGTCATCAGGTAGTACAGATGGGTGCGTGCGGGCCAGTCGATGACTTCGGGGAAGTGGCGGTCCACCACCCGTTTCGCGATCCACTCCTCGTACACCAGGGCCTGGCAATTCTCCTGGTCGCCCGCGCCCGGACGCAGCGTCTTCAGCACCAGCTGCCGGCCGTCGGCGGTGACCACGCGGTAGAGCTGGGTCACCAGGGATTCGTGCAGGACTTCCTCCACCCGCAGCCCGTCGACCAGCACGCCTACCTTGAGCGGCGGTGGCAAGGGCAGCAGGCTGGCCGACTCGAACAGCTCGGGCAGGCGCGACGGCGGGAGCTCGTTCACCCGCAGCACCAGCGCGGTGCAGTTGTCCGGCGAACCGGCGCCGGTGGCGAGCATGGTCAGTTTGGCCGCGGCATCCTGCGGATCGCTTGCGTCTGCCAGGATCCTGGCGATCTTGTCGTCACCCAGGGTGGCCCACACGCCGTCGCTCATCAGCGCGAACAGGTCGCCCGAAGACAGGTCGCCGTCGGAGAAGTCGATGCTCAGCTTGGAGTCCAGTCCGACCGCACGCGACAGCACGTTGTCGAGTTCCGGATGGGCCCAGGTGTGGTCTGCGGTGAGTTGTTCGAGTTGGCCCTGGCGGTACAGATAGATGCGGGTGTCGCCGACGTGGGCCAGGTAGTAGCGGGTGCCGCGCAGGACGATCGCCGACAGCGTGGTGGCCATGCCCGCGGTCTGGCGGTTCTTCTTGGCCTGGCTCACCACCCACTGGTTGAGCGACTGGATGACCCGCTCCAGGCTGCGGTTGACCGCCCAAGTCTCGGGGGTGGCGTAGTAGTCGGCGAGCAGACCGCGCACGGTGCGCTCGGCGGCTTCGCGACCGTTTTCGTGTCCGCCCAGGCCGTCGGCCACCGCCAGCAGCACGCCCTTGTGTTGCAGTTCGCCGCCGGATGGCGTGACGTAACCGCAGAAATCCTCGTTACGGGGTCTGGCGCCGGTGAGGGACGAATGGCCGACGCTGACGCTGAGCTGGCTCATGAGAGGCCTCGAGGAATGATTTCTGCAATGGAAACACCCGCGGCCATCGCCGGCAAGGCCGGGCCGGAACCGCATGCACGGTCCCGGCCCGGATGGTCGGCGGGCGCGCCGCCGCGATCAGATCTTGGCGGTGGTCAGGTGAGGGGCGCCCCAGGTGGTGCGCCAGCGGTTCTTCACCGCGGTCAGGCCGACCAGGGCGACCGCGGCCAGCGCGGCGAAGATCAGGAAGCCGGCCATGTAGGAGCCGGTGACCTGCTTCGAGTAGCCGAGGCTGGAGGCGAGGTAGAAGCCGCCGACGCCGCCCGCCATGCCCACCAGACCCGTCATCACGCCGATCTCCTTGCGGAAGCGCTGCGGCACGAGCTGGAACACGGCGCCGTTACCCATGCCCAGCGACAGCATCGCGCACACGAACGCGGCCAGTGCCATCCACGCGCTGGGCAGGCCGATCGACACCACGCCGAGGGCCAGCGCGGCCGCCACATAGACCACGCTCAGCGATTTGATGCCGCCGATGCGGTCGGCCAGGTTGCCGCCGATGGGGCGCACCAGGCTGCCGGCAAAGACGCAGGCGGCGGTGAAGTAGCCGGCGATCTGGGCGCTCAGGCCGTACTCGGTGTTGAAGTAGATGGTCAGCGACGAGGCCAGCCCGACGAAGCCGCCGAAGGTCACGCTGTAGAAGAACATGAACCACCAGGCGTCCTTGTCCTTGAGCACCGACATGTATTCGCCGAGCTTCTTCGGCGCCGGGCATTCGGGCGCGTCCTTGGCCATGAACAGGTAGGCGACGAAGACGATGACGAGCGGGATCAGCGCCAGGCCGAACACGTTGACCCAGCCGAAGGCCGCAGCCAGGCCGGGGCCGAACAGTGCGGCGAGCGCGGTCCCGGAGTTGCCGGCGCCGGCAATGCCGAGCGCGGTGCCCTGGTGTTCGGGCGGATACCAGCGCGAGGCCAGCGGCAGCGCGACCGCAAAGGAGGCGCCGGCGACGCCGAGGAACAGGCCCAGGATCAGCGCCTGTTCATAGGAGTGAATGCCGTGCTGCCACGCCACCGCGAGCGCGGCGATGACGATGACCTGGCCGATGGCGCCGGTCAGCTTGGGCTTGAGGTGGTCGACCATCAGGCCCATGACGAGGCGCAGCAGTGCGCCGGCGAGCACCGGGGTCGCCACCATCAGACCCTTCTGGGCGTGGGTCAGGCCGAGGTCGGCGGAAATCTGCACGGCCAGCGGGCCGAGCAGCACCCACACCATGAAGGCGAGGTCGAAGTAGAGGAAGGCGGCGATCAGGGTGGGCGTGTGGCCGGCCTGCAGGAAGGATTTCTTGTCCATGGGTGACTCCGTGGCGGAGCGGGCCGGGGCCTGCTCCTGCTTATAGTTTAGGGGTTCAAAGGCCGAGCAGGACCTGGCCGTCTTCGACCCGGACCGAAAAGGGTTTGCTGCAGCCGACGTCGGGCGCCAGCGCCTCGCCGCTTTCCAGCTGCAGCTTCCAGCTGTGCAGCGGGCAGGTGACGGTGCGCCCGTGCACGATGCCCTGCGACAGCGGCCCGCCCTTGTGCGGGCACTTGTCGTGCATGGCGAAGACTTCGTCGTCGGCGGTACGGAAGATCGCGATGTCGCCATGACCACGGGTCTTCACCACCCGTGCGCCGAGCACCGGGATGTCTTCCACGCGACAGATGTTGTTCCAGTTCATGGTGTTTCCCCTCAGGCCTCAAGTAGTTCGAATTCACGGCGCAGCTGCCCGCCGCTGGCGTCCTGCACCCGTTCCAGCCACGGATCGGCGCAGTCCTGCAGCGCGAACAGCAGGCGCTCGTGCAGCGCCTTGCGCAGTTCCGCGTCGTCGACGATGCGGAACTTGATGTAGTCCATGCCCACCCGTTCGACGTAGTGGCAGGTGCGTTCCAGATAGATGGCTTCTTCGCGGTAGAGCTGAAGGAAGGCACCGGAGATCTCCATCGCTTCCCGGTCGTCGGCGGCCTTGCACAGGAACTGCGCGACCTCGGTCTTGATCCCGCCGTTGCCCGCCACATAGATCTCGTAGCCCGAATCGACGCCGATGATGCCGACGTCCTTGATCCCCGCTTCGGCGCAGTTGCGCGGGCAGCCCGACACCGCGAGCTTGACCTTGTGCGGGCTCCACATGCCGAACAGCATCTTCTCGAGCTTGACCCCCAGATCCATCGAGCGCTGGGTGCCGAAACGGCAATGCTCGGAGCCGACGCAGGTCTTCACGGTGCGGATCGACTTGCCGTAGGCGTGACCGGACACCATGCCGGCGTCGGCCAGGTCGGACCACATCGGCACCAGGTCTTCCTTCTTCACCCCGAGCAGATCGATGCGCTGGCCACCGGTGACCTTCACCGTGGGCACCTTGTACTTCTCCGCCGCATCGGCGATCGCGCGCAGCTCGCTCGGGGTGGTGAGACCGCCCCACATCCGCGGCACCACGCTGTAGGTGCCGTCCTTCTGGATGTTGGCGTGGGCGCGCTCGTTGATGAAGCGGCTCTGCGGATCATCGACAGCCTCGTGCGGCCAGCTCGAGATCAGGTAGTAGTTCAGCGCCGGGCGGCAGCTCGCGCAGCCGTTGGGGGTCTGCCAGTCGAGCGCCTGCATCACCGCCGGAATGCTGGTCAGGTGCTGCTCGCGGATCGCCGCGCGCACGGCCAGATGGGCGTGGCTGGTGCAGCCGCACATCGGCTTGCTGCTCGAATCCACCGCCTCGTAGCTGCCGCCCAGGGTAGTGGCGAGGATCTGCTCGACCAGCCCGGTGCAGGACCCGCAGGACGACGAGGCCTTGGTGTGCTTGCGCACTTCGTCGAGCGAGAACAGGCCGTGTTCCTGGATGGCCTGGACGATGGTGCCCTTGCATACGCCGTTGCAGCCGCACACCTCGGCTTCGTCGGACATCGTGGCGGCGAGGTTCTGCCCCTTGTGCCCGGTGTCGCCCAGAAAGTGCTGGCCGAACAGCAGGTGGTCGCGCATCTCGTGCACGTCCTGGGCTTCCTTGAGCAGCTGGAAGTACCAGCCGCCGTCGCCGGTGTCGCCATACAGACAGGCGCCCACCAGGCGGTTGTCCTTCAGTACCACCTTCTTGTACACGCCGCCGGCGACATCGGACAGGGTGATCAGGTCGGCGCCTTCTTCGCCCATGAATTCGCCGGCCGAGAACACGTCGATGCCGGTGACCTTGAGCTTGGTCGAGGTCACCGAACCCTGGTAGGTGGCGCCGCCCTTGCCGGCGAGGTGTGCGGCACAGACGCGCGCCTGTTCGAACAGCGGCGCGACCAGGCCGTAGGCGATGCCGCGGTGGCTGGCGCATTCGCCCACCGAGTAGATATCGGGGTCGGAAGTCTGCAGGGTGTCGTCGACCACGATGCCGCGGTTGCACTCGATCCCGGCCGCCTCGGCGAGGCTGGCGTTGGGGCGGATGCCGGCGGCCATCACCACCAGGTCGGCGGGCAGCTCGCTGCCGTCGGTGAAGCGCACCCGGGCGACGCGGCCGTCGGGCCCGGCTTCGAGCGCAGCGGTGCTGGTCTTGAGGCGGAACTTCAGGCCCTTGGCTTCGAGCGCGCCCTGCAGCATGCCGGCGGCCATCGGGTCCATCTGGCGTTCCATGATCCAGTCGGCGAGATGCACCACGGTCACGTCCATGCCGCGCAGCGCGAGGCCGTTGGCGGCCTCCAGCCCGAGCAGGCCGGCGCCGATCACCACCGCGTGGCGGTGGGTGGCGGCGGTGGCGATCATCTCGTTGGTGTCCTTGATGTCGCGGTAGGCGATCACCCCGGGCAGGTCCTTGCCCGGCACCGGCAGGATGAAGGGGTTGGAGCCGGTGGCAATCAGCAGCTTGTCGTAGGCGACCACGCTGCCGTCGTGCACCTGCACTTCCTTGCGTGCGCGGTCGATGCCGGTGACGGTGCGGCCCAGGCGCAGGTCGATGTGGTGGCGGGCGTACCAGTCGTGGTCGTTGAGGACGATGTCCTCGAGGGTGAGTTCGCCGGCGAGCACCGGCGACAGCATGATGCGGTTGTAGTTGGGGTGCGGTTCGGCGCCGAACACCGTGATGTCGTACAGGTCCGCATCCACCTTGAACAGTTCTTCCAGGGTGCGGACGCCGGCCATGCCGTTGCCGATCATGACGAGTTTGGGTTTGGACATAAGACGATTCCCGAAGAAGCGCATGGCCGTAACCGGACATGCAAAGCCAAAGAAAATATTGGCGTCGCTGATGGGATCGTCTTTGATCTGGCGGTACCACGACGTTGCGGTACCGCGGGTAAGCCGCGAGGGGCTCCGAGCTTTCGGTCGACACTGACCTGACGCAGGATGAGATGGCTGTAAGCATGCACCGTGCCACCAGCTATTTTCCCGGCTTCCCGTGTAACGGCGCGGGTCGGCGAGCTCCATGGAGCGGGGATTCGCCCTGAGTTGGTGCGCCGCACGGCGAAAATGCTGCAATGCGGTGCATCTGTGGCGCCGGTGTCGGCGACTTCCCGCGGAGGATGGTCGGGGAGGGGGTGATTCGGCCGTGGCCCGCTTCTTGCTGAGGAGTGGCAGGATCAGAACGCCAACGTCCGGTGTCTGGTTCGGCCAACGGCGGCCAATGTGTTTGATGCATTGTGCGCCGACTCCTGTGCGCACCTTCAGGAACGATCATGGCTGATACCCGACTCTCCGCTGCACCCTCCACGTCCTCGCACACCACCCGATCCACCTGTCCCTATTGTGGCGTGGGTTGCGGCGTGCTGATCGAGCACGACGGCACCACGATCACGGGTGTGCGTGGCGATCCCGATCATCCGGCCAACGCCGGCAAGCTGTGCATCAAGGGCGCGACCCTGCACAGGACGGCCGATCCGGCCCTGAACGGCGCGCGCGCCCAGTTCCCCGAACTGCGCCGTGACCGCCAGTCCGCCCGCGAACGTGTGGACTGGGATGTCGCCCTGGATACCGCGGTCGAGCGCTTCGCCCGCATCATCGAAACCCACGGCCCCGACGCCGTCGCCTTCTACTTTGCCGGCCAGGTCCTCACCGAGGACTACTACGTCTTCAACAAGCTGGCCAAGGGGCTGATCGGCACCAACAACTTCGACACCAATTCGCGGCTGTGCATGTCGTCGGCGGTGGTGGGCTACAAGCTCAATTTCGGCATGGATTCGGTGCCGTGCAGCTACGAAGACATCGACCACGCCGACTGCCTGTTCGTCACCGGCGCCAACCCGGCCTTCGCCCACCCCATCCTGTTCCGCCGCATCGAGGCCGCGCGCGAGAAGAACCCGGCGCAGAAGCTGATCGTGGTCGATCCGCGGCGCACCGATACAAGCGACCTGGCGGATCTGCACCTGCCCATCCTGCCCGGAACGGACGTCGCGCTGTGCAACGGCATGCTCCACCTGGCGCTGTGGGAAGGGTGGGTCAAGGACGACTACATCTCTCGCCATACCGAAGGCTTCGACGCGCTGCGCAAGGTCGTGCGCCAATACACCCCGGAACGGGTGGCCGGGCTGTGCGGTATCAGCACCGGGGACCTGGAGCGGGCCACCGAGTGGTTCGCGACCTCGTCCGCCACCCTGTCGCTGTATTGCCAGGGCCTCAACCAATCGACGCAGGGGGCGCACAAGAACTCGGCGCTGATCAACCTGCACCTGGCCACCGCGCAACTGGGACGGCCCGGCGCCGGGCCGCTGTCGCTGACCGGGCAGCCCAACGCCATGGGCGGGCGCGAGGTGGGCGGGCTCTCCAATCTGCTGTCGGCCCACCGCGACCTCGCCAATCCCGAGGATCGGGCCGAGGTCGCGCGCCTGTGGGGCGTGGCGGAGGTGCCGTCGCGGCCCGGCAAGTCGGCGATGGAGCTGTTCAAGGCGCTGGCGGACGGCGAGATCAAGGCGGTGTGGATCGGCTGCACCAATCCGGCCCAGTCGCTGCCCGACCTCAATCTGGTGGACGCGGCGCTGAAGAACGCCGAGTTCGTCGTGCTCCAGGAGGCCTATCGCCATACCGAGACCGCCGCCTATGCCGACCTGCTGCTGCCGGCCACCACCTGGGGCGAAAAGGATGGCACGGTCACCAATTCGGAGCGCCGCATTTCGCGCGTCCGGGCGGCGATCCCGCCGCTGGGCGAGGCGAAGCACGACTGGCGCATCGGGGTCGAGTTCGGCCGCCGCCTGGGGCAGCGCCTGGGCAATCCCGCCACCGAGCGCCTGTTCGCCTACGACAGTGTGGAAGCGGTCTGGAACGAGCACCGCGAGACCACGCGCGGCCGGGACCTGGACATCACCGGCCTGTCTTACGCGATGCTGGAGCAGGCGCCCCGGCAATGGCCTTTCCCCGAAGGCGCAAGCGCGGGCCAGGTGCGGCTCTACGCCGACGGAAAGTTCCCGACCCCCTCCGGTCGCGCCCGCTTCGTGGCGACCGAGTGGCAGGACACCGCGGAGAAGATCAGCGCGCGCTACCCCCTGCACCTGCTCACCGGGCGCCTGCGCGATCAGTGGCACGGCATGAGCCGCACCGGCACCGTGGCCCGGCTCTACAGCCACGAAGGCGAGCCGCTGCTGCACATGCACCCTGACGATCTGGCGCGACGTGGGGCGAAGAACGGCGACTGGCTGCAGGTGCGCAGTCCGCGCGGGCAGATCGTGCTCAAGGCGCTGGCGACCGAAACGGTGCGTCCCGGGCAGGTCTTCCTGCCGATGCACTGGGGCGGCAATGCGATGGGCGGGTTCGGGGTCAATACCCTCACCACCGGGGCCTTCGATCCGCTGTCGAAGCAGCCGGAGCTCAAGCATGCGGTGGTCCAGGTCGAAACCCTGGCGGCCAGCGCCGAACTGGTCTGCATGCGCCGCGCCGAGGATGGTGGGCAGGCGCTGCTCCAGGCGCTGCGTCCTTTCCTCCGGCGGCTGAGCGCCGCGAGCCTCACCCTGGCCGGGCGCGACGATGCGGTGGTGATCTTCCGCGCCCGCCTGCCCGAGCCCGATGCGGCGCTGCTCGACGCGCTCGACCAGGCCCTCGGGCTGGTGGCGCACGAGCCGCAGGTGCTGGCGTTCAGCGATCAGCAGACTGGTGTATCCAAGCGTGCGCGTGTCGACGGCACCGCGCTGACCGGACTCCGCCTGTTCGGCGAGACGCGGGCGGCGGACTGGCTGCAGGGCTTGCTCGAATCGGGCAGCGACATCACCCCGTTCCGGCGCTTCCTGTTCGCGCCGCTGAACACGCCGCCGGTCGGCCAGTTGCAGACCGGGAAGGTGGTCTGCAACTGCTACAACGTCAGCGAGTCGGCCATCCGGGCGGCCTTTGCCGGCGGCGAATCGAGGGCTGCGCTGCAGCAGCGCACGCAGTGCGGCACCGGCTGCGGCTCCTGTCTGCCGGAGATCCGGCGGATCGAGTCCAGCGCCATGGTGGCGCCGGGAAGTACAATCGGGGCATGACACCGAACACAGCGAACACCCCGAACGAGGCCGACGACACCCGCGCGGCCGACCCGTCCACCGCGATCTTCGAGCCGCGACTGTGGAGCAACAAGGGCTGGACCGCCCGCGTCATCAAGAACATCGACGATGAAGGCTGGGCGGTCGAGATGATCAAGGACGGCGAGCCCGAACCCGCGCTGGTCGGCCCATGGACCATGGGGCGCGACAAGAAGAACCCCAAGCCGCTCGACGCGTCCGCGTTCAACACCCTGATCAAGACCGCCTCCGAAGTCCTGCGCCGCCACGAGCAGCAACTGCATGCGCTGCTCCACAAGAAGCTCACGGTGAGCGCGGCGGCGGGGCCGATCGAGGTCACCCTCGACATCGTGCCCGACGAGTTCGATCCCTATGCGGTCCTGCGCGCCCACGACGATGCCGGCGAGCAACTGGCGCAGGTGCGGGTGGATGCCGGCTTCAAGCTGACCACCCGCAGCGCGGGCGCCTGGATCGACAACGACTTTCGCACCCCCGGCTAGGCGACCCGACCCCCGCGGCATTCGGCCACAGGCATCCAACAGGGTAGAATCGCGCCCACATTTCCGCACTATCAGGCGCGCTGGAGCGTATCGACATGAATTTTCCGACACCGCTGAATCAACTTCCGCAAACGAACATCTTTCGCAAGGGCGACGTGTTCGTTCTGTTCGGCGAACTTTTTGGCCGCGGCTACGCGAACGGGCTGGTCAATGAAGCGCGCAAGGCGGGCATGGAGATCGTCGGCATCACCGTCGGCCGGCGCGACGAGCACAACGCGCTGCGCCCCCTGAACGACGAGGAGCTGGCGGCGGCAGAGGCCAATCTCGGCGGACGGATCATCAACGTGCCCCTGATGGCCGGCTTCGACCTCGACGCCCCGGCGGGCGAGCCCACGCCGACCGAAATGCTGGGCGCGATGACGCTCAAGAGCTGGATGGACGACAAGCTCGACTGGGCGCATATCGACAAATGCCGCGAGGTCGGCGTCAGGCGTTTCAAGGACTCGGTGGCCGAGGTCATGACCCGTCTCGAGGGCATGATCGCCGACGGCAGCAACGTCTTCTTCGCCCACACGATGGCCGGCGGCATTCCCAAGGCCAAGGTGTTCCTGGCGATCGCCAACCGCATCTACAAGGGGCGCGGCGACCGCTTCATGTCGTCGCAGGTGCTGCTCGACAGCGATCTGGGCAAGCTGATCCTGCAGAACTTCGACGAGGTGTCGGCCAACAGCTTCCAGCACCTGATCGAAGGCAGCGCGGCGATCCGCGCGCGGATCGAAAAGTCCGGTGGCCAGGTGCGCTATTCGGCCTACGGCTATCACGGCACCGAGATTCTCATCGATGGCCGCTACCAGTGGCAGACCTATACCAACTATACCCAGGGCTACGCCAAGATGCGGCTGGAAAGCATCGCCAGGGCGGCCTGGGCCGATGGCATCAAGGCGACCGTCTACAACTGCCCGGAGATCCGCACCAACTCGTCCGACATCTTCGTCGGCGTCGAACTGCCGCTGATCTCCCTGCTCGACGCCTTGAAGAAGGAAAACGGCGGCGCGTGGGCCGAGGCGCAGTGGCAGGCCTGCCGCGAGCTGCTGCAGGACGGCATCTCGCTGGAAGCGGTGCTGCGCAAGGTCGCCGACTTCCACGCCAGCGAGGTGATGCAGGGTTTCCGCGATTTCGCGGCGTGGCCGATGCCCAACAGCGCGGCACTGGCAGACCTGATGATCGGGACCTCGGACGACATCGTCCAGATGCACAAGGACCGCAAGGCGCTGATCACCGATCTGCTCAGCACGCTGGTGCTGGAGGCGACCGGACCCTTGATGTTCCACGAGTCGTCCGCCCCCGGCGGGCCGGTGCTGTGGCTCAACCACGACATTATTGCCCGCCAACTGAATCGGATCCACGGCTGACCCGAGTGCCGCACTCCTGCCGCCGCGCCGATGCGGCGCCGCGGGTCGGGCGCAATGACCATCCGTGCGTGCGCAGCGTCGTCGATGCCGGATTCGGGGCGTTCCCGCGCGTCCGGCGCGATCCGGGCGGCTACGCCACCTGCTTCGGTTGCATGTGGGTCGGCAGGCTGCGGGGGCTGAAAAAGTGCAGCCTGTTCCCGCCGCCCGATTTGGCCGCGTACATCGCCAGGTCGGCGTGCTTCAGCAGGGTCTCGGCGTGCTCGCCGTCGTCCGGGAAGATGCTTGCCCCGATACTGGCGCGCACCGGAAGGCCCCGGCTTTCGGCGCCTTCGGCCTGGGCGAGGGCCTGCAGGATCTTCTCCGACACCACTTCGATGTCTTCGCGGCAGTGGATGTCGTGCAGGATGAGGACGAACTCGTCGCCCCCCAGGCGCGCAACCGTGTCCTCGTTGCGCACGGATGCACTCAGGCTCGCCGCCGCGGCACGAAGCACGGCATCGCCGGCGTCATGGCCATGGGTGTCGTTGATCTCCTTGAAACGGTCGAGGTCGACGAACACCAGGGCAAAGCGCTCGCCTCGGCGGGGGGCTTGGGATAGCGCCTGGCGGAGACGGTCGCGGAACAATGTCCGGTTGGGGAGCTGGGTGAGCGGGTCGTGGTAGGCCTCGTGCTGCAGCCGCGACAGCGCGGTTCTGATCGGCTCGCTCAGGCTGCGGCTGGTGGCGACAAAGTGCGTGGTGATGCCGGTGCTGTCGACGAACGGGCGGATGTGCTTGCTTTCGTGGAAGATCGTGCCGTTCTTGCGGCGGTTGATGAACACCGCCTGAACCTCCTCGCCGGCGTGCATCGCGCTCCAGATCCGGTTGTAGAAGACGGCATCGTGCAGCCCCGACTTGATCAGGCTGGCCGGCTGGCCGATGGCCTCCAGACGGCCGTAGCCGGTGGTGCGCTCGAAAGCCGGGTTCACGAACTGAATGATGCCCGCGGTGTCGGTGATCATGATGGCCTCGTTGCGCGACATCGACGCCACCATCAGCCGGTCGAGCGCGCCGTCCGGTTCGGCCGGCATGCTTGCCACGTGCAGGCCGAGCAGAATCAGATCGTTGCGATCTATTCTCACTTTTCGCAGGGCAACCTTCACCGGGATGCTCGTGCCGGTGGGTGAACAGCCGACGATGTCCAGTCCGCCGGCCTGCCGTCCGCAGAATTCGGCAAAGGCCAGGTTATAGCCGGGGGTGCGCTTCCGTATGGGCAGCCCGGGCAGCAAGGTGCCGACTTCTCGGCCGTCGAGGTCTTTGTGGCTGCACCCGAACAGGCGCGCCATCGCCGGATTGCTGAACCGGACAATGCCTTGTTTGTTGAGTACGGCGAGTGCCGGTTCGGCGTGGGCCGCGTTCCGGTCGAGCCGCGAGGGTTGCGAAAACGACGGATTCTCCAGCGCCAGAGCGCACAGCACGTCGGACTCAAATGGCATCGGGTGCTCCTCGACCGGTTGCGAGTTCGTCTATCGTCCGGTTTAGCGTCCATAACCGGCTTTTCTCATGCGACTTTATCGCCCGTCGCCAAGGCGCGGAATACACCCGAAGCACTAATTTCACTACATAAATACTTGTAGTTGCCGGATGGCCGATCCGCAAGGTCGATCAGGGTGCGGTCAGGCCGTTGCGAATGGCATACTTGGTCAATTCGGCGATGCTGTGCAGTTCGAGTTTGCGCATGATGTTGCGCCGATGGACCTCGACCGTGCTGGTGGCAATATTCAGATGGTTGCCGATTTCGGGGGAGGTGTGGCCCTCGGCGAGCAGCTGCAACACCTCGCGTTCGCGGCGCCCGAGCCGTTCCGCGGAGGAGACCTTGCCGTCGTGCTTGCGCCGCACGCTGTCGACCAGCACCGCCGACGAGTCGGGGCACAGATAGGTTCTGCCATTGGCGACGGTGCGGATCGCACGCAGGAGTTCGTCACGACCGGCCGATTTCACTACGTAGCCGAGGGCGCCGGCGTCGAGCATCTGCAGCACGATGCGGCGATCGGAGTAGGTCGACAGCGCAATCACCCGGGTCTGGGGCTGTTCGGCCACCAGGGTGCGGGCCGCTTCGATGCCACCCATGACCGGCATGCCGATGTCCATCAGCACGATATCGGGCCGCAGTTCACGGGCCAGTTCCAGCCCCTTCAATCCGTCACTCGCCTCGCCGACCAGGGCGATGTCGTGCTCGCGTTCAAGGACGGTCTTCAGCGCTTCCCGCAGTATCTTGTGATCGTCTACCAGCAATATCCGTATCGTCACGTTCTCCCCCTGCTTTAAGTGCCCGGTCGTGTTTTGCCGGGAATCTGATGGTTATTGTCGTTCCGCCGCCGGGCGTGGTGGCCACGATCATCTCGCCGCCGATGAACTCGATGCGTTCGCGGACGCTGATCAGGCCGAAACCGGATTCGCCGGCCGGGCTCGAGACCACATTCTCGTAATCGAAGCCGCGACCGTGGTCGGTGACGGTGACGGCGACGCGATTGGCGTCTTCATGGCGGCACTCGATATCGGCAAGACTGATGTCGGCATGCTTGGCGACGTTGATCAGCAACTCGCGGACCGCCCGGAAGATGGTGGTGCGCACCGGCTCTTCAAGCATAGGAAGGTTGTGGTCGCCGTCAATGCGTACCGCCAGGCCATACAGGCGGTCCATCTCCTCGCTCAACCACTCGAGCGCCGGCACCAGACCAAGCGTATCCAGTACCGGCGGGCTGAGATGCAGCATCAGCGAGCGCACCGAGCGATTGCCCTGGTCGATCAGGGTTTCGATCTCTTGCAGTGCCCCCTTAAGTGCGCCGCGTCGCTCGGTGCCCTCCATCGAGGTGATCTTGATCTTGACGATGGCCAGGAGCTGACCGAGATCGTCGTGCAGGTCGCGCGCCAGCATGCGCCGCTCGCGGTCCTCGCTCAACGCCAGTTCGGCCATCAGGGTTCTGAGCTGCGCGGTCCGCTCGCGTACGCGCGCCTCCAGCGACGCCGCCATTGTCCGCAGCGCGCTTGCGGCCTGCTCGGACGCCTGCTTGCCTTCGGTAATGTCGCTATAGGTGATCACCACGCCATCGACGCGACCGGTTTCGGTTCGGTAGGGCACGATGCGACGCAGATACCATCGATGGGCCTGGGACTTGAACTCGCACTGTTTCGAACTGAGCGTGTGCAGGACTTCGGCGGCATCCTCGACCAGATCGTTGCCGAGACCGACGGTGGAAAAGTCGGTGATCGGGCGACCGATGTCGCCGGCGATGATGCTGCCGATGGTCTTCATGCTAGGCGAAAACCATTTGATGCAGAGCGCGTGGTCGAGGCAGATGGTGGTGATCTCGCTGCTGGCGAGCAGGTTGCGAATGTCGGAGTTGCTCGCCTCGAGTTCGGCGACCTTGGACTGAAGCTGCTGGTTGACGGTGGTCAGCTCTTTGTTGAGCGACTGCAGTTCTTCTTTCGAGCTCTCCAGTTCTTCGTTGATCGACTGCAGTTCTTCGTTGATCGACACGACCTCCTCGTGTGACATCCTGAGTTCCTCGTTGGCGGTCCCGAGGTTCTCGATGGTGTTGTGCAGATCATCCCTGGTCGCGCTCAGTTCCTCTTCGAGCTGTCTCACCAGACGGCTTTCATCTTCTTTCCGGGTGGCGCTTCCGCGCTGTGGCTGATCCTGGAACACGACAAGGAAGAGGCGGCCGCCTTCATCGAGCTGAGCCTTGACCGGAACGACATGAAGGCGAACGGGCTGGAAGCCCCCGTCGCGCCGCACGCGCGCATCCTCGACCACGACCGGGACATCGGTAGACAGCGCGCGTCTGAGCGCGCCCCCGAGGCGTGAGCGCAGACCGTTACGGGTTTGCGCGAGCAGATCGTGGGTGGGGGTTCCGCGCGGCATCTGCAGATAGTTTTCGGTCGGCCCGAAAAAGTACAGGACTTCGAAGCGCGCGTTGACCAGTACCGATGCCGGCGAGAACTGCGCGAGGACGAGCTGTTGGGTCAAGCATGCCAGCTGCGCCGGGCGCGGCGGTCCCGCGAGGGCCGCGGGCGAGCAGCCCGATTCGGGCCGTACCGGCGACCTGCCGCCGTTGTGGACGGGCAACAGGAGATCTGCCGGCTTGTAGCCGCCGAGGTGCCGGTAGATGCGCCACTTCTTGGATAGCGGGGCAAAAATGTCGGTGTACTTGCTGACCGTTTCGGCGCAGTCCAGAAAGAGGAAGCCGCCCGGAAGCAGGGCGAAATGAAACAGCGAACACAGCTTCTGCTGAATGTCGCTTTCCAGATAGATCAGCAGATTGCGGCAGCAGATGAGGTCCACCCGCGAAAAGGGCGGGTCGGTCATCACGTTGTGCTCGCCGAAAATGACGCAGTCGCGCACGGCCTTGTCGATCTGGAAATGGTGGTCGTTGGCGTCTTCGACAAAATAGGTGCGCAGGTAGTCCGCCGGCACCTGCTTGGCGATTCCGGACGGGTAGCCTCCGATCCGCCCCAGTTGCAGCGCCGCTTCGTTGGCGTCGGTGGCGAACACCGTCAGCGGGCAGCGTTTTTCGGTTCGGCGCAGTTCCTCGAGAATCAGGATCACCACCGTATAGGCTTCCTCACCGGTCGAGCACGCGGGCACCCAGACCCGGATCGCCTCCCCGGTCTGTTTGCCCTTGACCAGCGGTTCGATGACCAATGCCCTGAGTTGCGGCCAGGCGTCGGGGTCGCGAAAGAACTCGGTGACCCCGATCAGCAGATCCTTGAACAGGGCATCGACCTCCTGCGGCTCGGCGTCGAGCACGGCCCGGTAGTCGGACACCAGTTTGAGCGAGCGTAGCCCCATGCGGCGACGGATGCGGCGCACGAGGGTGTTGTGCTTGTAGCCGGCAAAGCTGTAGCCGCGCCGGTTGTCGAGCAGGCTCAGGATTTCGTCCAGGTCCGGGCGCCCTTCGTCCTCGGTCGCCGGGGAGGCGGGCCGTACCACGTAATCGTGTTGCGTATAGCGCAGCAGCACCGCCGGCATGGCACCAACCGGCAGCACGCTGCTGACCAGGCCGGTGGCGACCGCACTGCGCGGCATGCCGTCGAACTGGGCGGTCTCGGGCGCCTGCGCCAGCACGATGCCGCCGTTGGCCTCCACACGCCTGAGGCCGAGCGAGCCGTCGGTGCCGCTGCCGGAAAGGATGATGGCGATCGCACGTTCGTGCCCGTCATCGCCGAGCGAGGCGAAAAAGTGGTCGATCGGTAGCCGGGGGCCCTCCTTGTTGGTTGGCGGCTCGAGATGCAGGCGACCGTCACGAAGCGAAGGGTAGGTGTTGGCAGGGATGGTGTAGATGTGGCCGGGGGCAAGTGTGACCCCATCGGTAGCGGCCACCGTGGGCATCGTCGTGTGTTTGCCGATGATCTCGGCGGCAAGGCTCTTCCGGGTGGGATAGAGGTGCTGTACGACCACGAAGGCGATATCGTCGGTCGCCGGCATGGCCTCGAAGAATTCGCAGATCGCCTCCAGGCCGCCGGCCGAGGCCCCGATCCCCGCAATGCAAAAGCTGTCGTCGGGGGCCACCGCGGACGCCGGCATGCCGCTCGGACCGCGCGCCGGAGATTGCGGCGCATCGTGGGTCGAGCGGGCGGCAGGAGAAGGAGTGTTGTTGGTCAAGCCGGTATTCCCCTGAAGGCGATCCGTGCGCGCGTTTGATCCGGCACGCCTGATGGCCGGTCGATTCAGCATATGGAAAAAAAGTAACAAACTGACCGACGATAAACAGTACCCGAAAATCGGTACTCGGCGTCCGGGTGCAGTATGCCCCGGCGGTGATCGGGACGCTTGATCCGGACCGCCCCGGTAGCGCCGAAAATGCCGCGTCGGCATAGCGACTGACAAGTCGGCGCCTGGCCGAAGACGCGGCTGTGCCGGTCACGGCTCGTGCCCGGCGACTACCGTTTCCCGGGTAGGCCGGACTAGATCATCCCGGTATTTTTCGGCTGTCGGTCGCATCGTATCGTTGGTCGTACAGAGCGAACCGCAAACCGCGCGGACGTGGGTGGCCGGATCTTTCCACGCGCGCGGGGTCGAGCTGCCGCCCTGACGAAAAACGGGAGACGAGCGGATGGAATCCGGGGAGACGACGGGATGAGTTCCGGCTATCGCTGGTTTCTGGTGGTGGAGAACGCATTGCCGCTCCTGCATAACGCCCAGCGCTTGAAGGCCGGGTTCGCAGCGCCGGCCACGATGCACTCCATCCCGTGTTGGGAACCCGCAGTGGATCTGTACGAGCACGCGGGTGAGTTGCGTCTGCTCGTGGCCCTGCCCGGGGTGACGGACGACGAGGTCGAGGTGGTGGTCGAAGCCGGGGCGGTGCTGGTTCGCGGCAAGCGTTCCTTGCCTCCGGTGTTGCAGCGCGCCGCCATCCACCGGCTGGAAATTCCGTACGGGCGGTTCGAGCGCCGGGTATTGCTCCCCCCCGGTAATTTCAGTTTGCGGGGCCAGTGTTTCGAGGGGGGGTGCCTGGTGCTCCTCTTTCAACAAAGCTGACGGACGGACATGCCATGACGCTCGTGCGCGCCGGAGCCGACGATATCGCCAGCGAGGTCACGCCTCGGGAACCCGAACGGGCGCTCGAGCTTCCCGACGACGCCATGCCCATCGTCGCGATGCGCGATGCGGTGCTGTTTCCGGGGATGGTGCAACCGCTCACCATCGGCCGCGCGCAGTCGGTGCTGGCGGCGCAGCAGGCGGTGCGGGCGGAGCGCCCGGTGGGCATCTTGCTGCAGCGCACGCCGGAGGTCGAGACCCCGGGGCCGTCCGACCTGCGCGAGGTGGGTACCGTGGCCAACATCCTGCGCTATGTGACCCTGCCCGACGGTACCCACGTCATCGTCTGTCAGGGGGTCCAGCGCTTCGCCCCGGTCGAGTATCTGAACGAGTACCCGTTCACCGTGGCGCGGGTCAGGCTCATCGAGGAGCCTGCCGCGGGCGGTCACGAGGTCGAGGCGCGCAACATCCAGCTCAAGGCGCGCGCCCTGGAAACCTTCCAGTTGCTGCCGCAAGCCTCGGAGGAACTGGGCAACGCCGTCCGCAACCTCGACGCCCCGGGGGCCTTGGCCGATTTTGTCGCCGGCGTGCTGGATATCGACGCCAAGCAGCGTCAGGCGGTGCTCGAAGCGGTGGACCTGATCGAGCGTCTCGATATCGTGCTCGGTATCCTGGTCAAGCAACTCGAAGTGTTGCAGCTGTCGCGCAAGATCGAGGAGCGGACCAAGGCCAGCATCGACGAGCATCACCGCGAGTTTCTGCTGCGCGAGCAACTGAAGTCGATCCGTCACGAACTCGGCGAGGACGACGGCCAGGGTTCCGCCGAGCTCGCCGATCTGCGCAAGGCCATCGACGACGCGCAGATGCCCGAGGAAGTGGCGCGACAGGCCGAGAAGGAGCTCAAGCGGCTGGAACACATGCCCGACGGTTCCACCGAGTATTCGATGGTGCGGGCCTATATCGACTGGCTGATCGAGGTGCCATGGAAGGACCCGGAGCCGGACCGGATCGACATTGCCGAGGCGCGCCGCATCCTCGATGCCGACCATTTCGGCCTCGACAAGGTGAAGAAGCGGATCATCGAGTTCCTGGCGGTGCGCAAGCTCAACCCGGAAGGCCATGGGCCGATCCTGTGCTTCGTGGGTCCGCCGGGGGTCGGCAAGACCTCGCTCGGGCAGTCCATCGCCCGCGCGCTGGGACGCAAGTTCGTGCGCGCCTCGCTCGGTGGCGTGCACGACGAGGCCGAAATCCGCGGCCATCGACGCACCTATGTCGGCGCCTTGCCGGGCAACATCATCCAGTCGATCCGCAAGGCCGGGTCGCGCGGCTGCGTGATGATGCTCGACGAAATCGACAAGCTCGGCAGCGGGATCCACGGCGACCCTTCGTCGGCCCTGCTCGAGGTGCTCGACCCGGAGCAGAACGACAGTTTTCGCGACAATTACCTGGCCTTGCCCTACGACCTGTCGCGGATGCTCTTCATCACCACCGCCAACGTGCTCGACAACATTCCGGGCCCGCTGCGCGACCGCATGGAAGTCATCCAGCTGCCCGGCTACACGCAGGAGGAGAAGCGCGAGATCGCACGGCGCTATCTCGTGGCACGCCAGATCGCCCACAACGGCCTCAAGGAGGGTCAGTTCGAGATCTCCGATGCGGCCCTGACCGCGATCATCCGCGACTACACGCGCGAGGCGGGGGTACGGTCGCTCGAGCGCCAGATCGGCGCCGTCTGTCGCCGCGCCGCGGTGACCATCGCCGAGGGCAGCGCGACCCGGGTGGCGGTCGACGAGGCCGATCTGGCGGCCATCCTCGGACCGGCGCAGTTCGACAACGAGCTCGCGCTGCGCACCGGCATTCCCGGCGTGGCGACCGGGTTGGCGTGGACCCCGGTCGGCGGCGACATCCTGTTCATCGAAGCGAGCCGTACCGTGGGCACCGGCAAGCTGATCCTGACCGGACAGCTCGGCGACGTGATGAAGGAGTCGGCCCAGGCCGCGCTGACCCTGATCAAGACCCGCGCGGCGAGTCTCGGCATCGACGCCGGACGGATCGACGGCTTCGATGTCCATGTCCATGTGCCGGCGGGTGCGATTCCGAAGGATGGCCCGAGCGCGGGCGTCGCCATGTTCATTGCGCTGGCCTCCCTGTTCGCCGATCGCGCGGTGCGCACCGATACCGCGATGACGGGCGAGATCAGTCTGCGCGGGCTGGTGTTGCCGGTCGGCGGGATCAAGGAGAAGGTGCTCGCCGCGATGCGTGCAGGCATCCATCGCGTGCTGCTGCCGCAACGCAATCAGCGTGATCTCGTGGACGTGCCGCAAGAGGCAAAGGACAAGCTCGAATTCGTGTTCCTGGACACCGTGGACGATGCCGTCGGTCATGCGATCGGGGATTAGCGTTCCCGCGCGCGCCGGTGCGCCTGCCTGTTCTGCTCCCGGGCGAGCGCAGCAATCCGAACGACGAGGCGATGCGCCGCGGGCGCGGTGTGCGTGTCGTGCGCGCGGCATTGCGTTTGAAGATGGTCTGCACTACGTTTATACGGGCAACGAGAAGCGGCTGCCGGCCGCGGTGCGGCATTCCGGTCGCCATACGGTGCTTTGTGCCGGAGCGGCCCCACGGCCGTGGCATCTCCCTGTCCCCATGGAAAACCCCGTTTGATGCCACCACCCGATACCGAAGGAAGCATGGCCCTGCCGATCGGCCTGGCGCCGAGTGCGCGCCGGGGCTCCGCAGCGCGTCATCAAGTGGGTGTCGATCGGCTCGCAGCGCAACGGGCGTTGATCGAGGCGCTGATGGACCCGGCGGCGTACCCGCATCCGGTGTCCGAGGTTCGCCTGTTCGAAACGCATATCTCCTATGTGCTGCTGACCGGGCGTTTTGCATACAAGATCAAGAAGGCGGTCGACCTCGGCTTTCTCGATTTCACCACCCTCGATCGGCGCCGCCTGTTCTGCGAGGAAGAGGTCCGCCTGAACCGCCGACTGGCCCCCGAGATGTATCTGGGCGTGGTGGCGATCGGCGGTTCGGCAGCGGCCGTGCATATCGGCGATACGACGCCAGCGGTCGAATACGCGGTAAAGATGACCGAATTCGCGCAGACCGCATTGCTCGACCACCGTCTCGCGCGCGGGCAGCTGTTACCCGCGGACATCGACACCCTGGCGGACCGCGTGGCGGTGTTTCACGAGCACGCGGGCGTCAGCGGTGCGGCCGACGAATACGGAACGCCGGCCGCGGCGTGGCGGCCGGTAAACGAGAACTTCATCCAGTTGCGGACTGTGTTGGCCGATGTCGATGATCGTCCGTCGACGCTGGCCTTGCTCGACGAGCTCGAGTGCTGGAGTCACGACGAATATGCCCGGCTGAAGAGCGTGCTCGCCGCGCGCAAGCGGACCGGCTTCGTGCGCGAATGTCATGGCGACCTGCATCTGGCCAACATCGCCTGGTTCGATGGCGGGCCGCAGATCTTCGACGGCATCGAGTTCGATCCGAACCTGCGCTGGATCGACGTGATGAACGAAGTCGCCTTCGTGGTCATGGATCTCGACGAGCGCGGGCGGGCCGACTATGCGCACCGCTTTCTCGACCGCTACCTGCAAGCCAGCGGCGATTATGCCGGGCTCGAGGTGTTGCCGTTCTACCGCGTGTATCGCGCGCTGGTGCGGGCCAAGGTGGCGTGTATCCGCGCCGTTCAGGAGGGGCCGGCGGCGCGCCAGGCGCTGCTCGGGACCTGCTTGCGGTATCTCGCGTGTGCGCGTCGGGCCAGCCTGCCGCAGCGGCGTTTTGTCGTGCTCATGCACGGTTTGTCCGGATCGGGCAAGACTTCGGTCGCCCAGGCCGTGCTCGAACACACCGGCGCGGTGCGCCTGCGCTCGGACGTCGAACGCAAGCGCCTGTCCGGACTGCCGGCGCTGGCGCGCAGCGCGGCGGCGGCGGAGTGCGGGATCTACACCGACGATGCCACGCAAGCCACCTATCGGCACCTGGTCGAGCTGGTCCGGGTGGTACTGGAGGCGGGGTTTCCGGTAGTGGTGGACGCGGCCAGCCTGAAGTGGCGGCAGCGCGAGCTGTTCCGGTGCGAGGCGCAGGCGCTGGCGGTGCCTTTTCGGTTGCTGAGCTGTTGCGCCGCCGAGTCGGTCCTGCACGAGCGACTGGCGGCCCGCGCACGCCACGGTCGCGATGCGTCCGATGCCGATGCCTCCATCCTCGCGCATCAGCAGACCGACAACGAACCGTTGACGCCGTCGGAGGCGGCAACGGCGTGGTTTGTCGATGAAAGGCAGGGCGCGCTGGAGCGCGTGCTGCGCGAGATCGGGAAGGATCAGGGGGCGGGGCGCGAGCGCGCGGGCGAGACTTTCGAAGATCGCGTCGGCGCCGCATCCCGGCGCCGGACGTGACGATGGGGACCGAAGTCCCCACCGGCTGTCTTGGGTTACAAGGCTTCAGCGGCCCCGGCAATCAGCTTATGCAGCGATTGCGAAACGCTCATCGTTGGCGTTTAAGGATTTGCGCGGATTACGTCCGTCGCCTCTCGGGTTGCCTGCTCACCTTTGTCTGCCCTGTCGAAGCCGTGACACCCCCACCTAAACACACATCCCGATGCGCTTAGGTGGAGGTGAGGGGAGTCGAACCCCTGTCCAGAACACCGCCAGATTGCCGGAATTACAACCATGCGCCAATGATGGGGGCGCCGGCCGCGTATTGCAAGTGCACTCCGCGCTATCGCCGTCCGCCGACGCCGAAAAGGGCGAGGATATCCTCGAATGCGCGCACGCTGCCATGCGGATCGTAACGCTCGAAAACCTTCTGTTGCACTGCCCTGCACGCCGGGGGCAGGGCGTCCAGGATGGCCTGGCGTTCGTGCACGATGTCCTGGCACATGCGTTCGGTGACGAACACGAAGGCGATCGGCACAAACACGCCGTCGGTCTGGAGCAGATGGAACTGCGGGTTAGCCGGCAGGATGCTCTCGTTAGTGTGGCTCTTCATGGCGCCTTGTGGTCGGAAATGTCTCGTCTGCCTTTGTACCCCGGCAAGATGACGTCCGTATTGACTCAGGTCAGCTGTCGGCAGATAGGCAGTTTTTTTTGTGGTGGGCCGTCGTCAGTCCCGGTCGATTCCGCTCGGGACGCGCGCGATGCATCTACGGTGAGGCCTTCCCCGAACGCACCAGCCCGACCTTCTGCAACGCGGTGTAGATCCCGGAAGCCATCTGCCGATAGCCCTCGGCGTTGGGGTGAATCTGGTCGGCGCGCAGATCCGGCTGGCCGAGGATGTCGGAAAACAGGTCGCTGACCAGCGGAACCCCTTCTTCCGCGGCCAGTTCCTCGTAGATGGCAGCGTCGCCCGGCCTTCCGGCGACCATGCCGAACAGCGACAGTTCGGGCACCGCAACGAGGACGGCTTGCGCACCGGACTGCCTGACCGTGCCTATGATGCTGCGAATGTCCTCCTTCACGGCCTGCTGCGACCGCCGGCGGAGAAAGTCGTTGCCGCCGATTTCAATGATGACCAGGCGGGGGCGGTGCTCTTCGAGCAGCGCCCGGATTCTTCCCTTGCCGGCTTCGGCGGTGTCACCGGGGATGCCTGCATTGGTGATGTTCCAACCCGTCTTGTCGGCAAGCAAGGTGGGCCAGTCTTCGTCGCTCGACGCGCCGGTGCCGTAGGTGACGCTGTCACCGAATGCGAGGACGGCTTCGGCAGGCGGAATGGCGGCCAGTTTCGCCTCCTTGCCGCAAGCGCCCAGCAACACCGACAGGACCAGGAGGTGGATAAAGGCCCGCCGGTTCATGAGTGCTGCTCCGGCCCCGCATCCAGCAAGCGTTCGCACTCGGTCATCAGCGTCCGGGCGGTTTCCGATTCGTACTTCGGATCGAGCGCCTCCATCATCTCGTGGGCGATGTACAGCCCCGCCTCGCGCGACACCGAGCCCTCCACCTGGCGTGCGAGGGTGGCGCCCAGCGCCGACAGCGTGCGCCGCTCCGGCAGCGGGATGCGCCGCTCGGAGCGCGCGAGCCATTCCGCTGCCAGCGTAGCCCCCTGCGCCTCGGTGAGCCACTGGCCGTGCTCGTAGAACACGGACAGGCGTTCGGCGGCTAGTGCGAAGATCAGCGCCACACGGATGCCGCGTTCGCTGGCGGTGGAGGGAATCGGGGTGTGCAGCATTGGGGGACGGAAGGAAACGCCGCGCGATGTGTCGGCAAGGTCTGCAGTGTAGCGATTCAGTGCGCCTGCAGGCGATCCAGGCGCAGCCGCTGACGCTCGTCGAACAGGCGCCTGGCACCGAGACCGACCGCCACCATGGTACCGAAGCCGGTACCGCCGGCAATCAGGAACATCACCAGGATCTGGTATTTCACCGCCTCCACCGGCGCCGTGCCGGCGAGGATCTGGCCGGTCATCATGCCCGGCAGGCTGACGATGCCGGCGGCGGCCATCGAGTTGATGATCGGAATCAGGCCGATCCGGATCGCCTCCCGCCGGCTGTCCGCGATCGCTTCGTTCCAGTCCTGGCCGAGTGCCAGCCGGCTCTCGATGGCCACGCGCTGGTGCACGGCGTCCTGCGTCAGGCGGTCCAGCCCGAGCGCAATGCCGCTCATGGTGTTGCCGAGCACCATGCCCAGCAGTGGAATCGCGTATTGCGGCGCGTACCACGGCGTGTTGCCGATCACCAGCACCAGTGCCAGCACGGTCACCGTGAACGACGACACGAACATCGACAGGGTGCCGACGCCGAACCCCCACCAGCCGGCGAGGCGACGCTTCTGCCGCGCCATCACCTCGCGCCCGGCCAGCCCGACCATCGCCGCGGCGATCAGCGCGACCCACAGCAGGCGGGTGTTGTCGAACAGCACCTTGAGCACCAGGCCGATCAGCAACAGCTGAACGGTGGTGCGCGCGGCGGCAAACAGCAACTGCTTTTCGACCCCGAGGCGCATGCGCCACGACAGCGCGGCGAGCCCCACGATCAGGATTGCGGCAATGGCGAGGTCGAGCGCCGTGAGTTCGATCACGTTCATGCCGTCGAGCGCTCCACCAGCCTGCCCTGGTCGAGCATGAAGCTGCGGCGTGCGATCCGGGCAATCTGCGCCGCGTCGTGGCTGACCCATAGCAGCGCCGCCCGCTGGCGGGCGCAATACTCGGCCAGCAGGTCCTCGACCCGTCGGCTGCTGTCGGCATCCAGGTTGCCGGTCGGCTCGTCGAGCAGCAGGGCGGCCGGCTTCAGCGCCAGCGTGCGCAGCAGGGCCAGGCGCTGGCGCTCGCCGGTGGAGCAGCGCGCCACCTCCCACTCCATGGCAGCAGCCGGCAGGCCGAGCCGTTCGAGCCAGGCCGGGTCGACCTGGGTGCTGAAATGGTTGCCGATACGTTCCGCCCACCACTGGCTTTCCGCCATCACCAGCGCCACTTGGCGGCGCCAGGCCGGGGCCGCGAGCGAGGCGCATGCGGTGGCGTCGAGGAAGACCTCGCCCCGGTGCGGATCGAGATCGGCGATGGCACGCAACAGCAAGGACTTGCCGCTACCGGACGGCCCGTGCAGGCAGACGCATTCTCCGGCATCGATCGACAGCGAGACCGGGCCGACGTGGCGGGTGACGAGCTGGTGGATGCGGAGAGCGGGCACAGGGTGGCGGCGGTGCTTCGAGGGAGCGAGGAGGGGATTGTAGTTGGTGTGGGGTTCGGCCCGACGCGGATGTTCGAGAATCATCAAGTGCTTTGACAGTCAATCAAACGACCGTTAGAGTGTGGCTATGAACCGGAATGTCACCAAATCCTATCTCTACGAACACGTCGCCCGCATCGGCAAGGCGCTCTCCAGCCCGAAGCGTCTCGAGCTCATCGAACTCCTGGCGCAGGGCGAGAAGTCCGTCGACCTGCTCGCGCGCCAGGCCGACATCGATATGCGGTTGGCGAGTGCACACCTGAAGGCGCTGCGCGAGGCGCGCCTGGTCGAGACCCGGCGCGAGGGCAAATTCATCCACTATCGGCTGAGCGGGCAGGACGTCGCTCAACTGTGGGTGAGTCTGCGCGAGGCTGCCGAGGAGCATCTGGTCGAGCTGAGGGTGGCGCTGGAACAGATGGCGGCGCAACCCGATGCGCTCTCCTCCGAGAGCCGTGCGTCTCTGCTCGAGAAGGCGCACCGTGGCGAGATCGTCGTCATCGACGTGCGACCCGGCAGCGAGTTCGATGCAGGGCACCTGCCTCACGCCCGCTCGATGCCTTTGGACGAACTGGAGCAGCGTCTTGCCGACCTGCCGGCCGACAAGAAAATCGTCGCCTACTGCCGTGGGCCGTTCTGTCTGATGTCCGACGAAGCGGTCCGGCTCCTGAGGCAGCGGGGCTTTACCGCACACAAGATTACCGACGGTGTCAGCGAGTGGCTTGCCAGCGGACTGCCCATCGAAACCCAGACCAATGACTAGCGCGAGGCGACAAACCATGACCAGATTTCTTGCCATCCTTGTTGGCAGTACGTTCGCGCTGTCGGTCCTGGCCGCCGAAGTGTCGATGGCGGTTCCCGGCTCGCAAGACGGCGCCGGGCACAAGGTGCTGACCTTCATCGCCAAGGATCCACCCGGACAGCGATGCAATGGCAATCTGCAAGTCGCCGCCGAAGTTGCAAACACCTACCGCGTTCCGATCCAGCTCCTGCCCTCCTCGCTGGCACCGGGACTGCCCGCTCCGGCGGTGTTCTACGGTACCCAGCTCATCGTGGCCGACGGCAAGGACCACAACGGTGCGGCAAGCTATCAACTCGTTGCCGACGTACTCGACATGGAAGGCGTGGCCAAACAGGCAAAGTCGGGTTTGCTGTTCAACGATACCGTGCGTCGTGACTTCGACGCGCTGAAGGCGACGATCAAGTCCGGCGGCAAATAGGTTTTCGCCTTCGGTCAGCGAGGAACACCATGAATACGCTGTTCATCCTCAACGATGCCCCTTACGGCACTGAACGTAGCTACAACGGATTGCGCCTGGCGCGCGCCTTGTCCAGGATGGCCGGGGAAACCATACGGGTGTTCCTGATGGCGGATGCGGTCGCTTGCGCCAGGCGTGGGCAGAAGGTGCCCGAGGGTTATTACAACGCCGGCGATATGGTTCGCATGGTCGGCGGCGAGGTGGGCATTTGCGGTACCTGCATGGACGCGCGCGGCATGCAGGATGAGGACCTGGTCGATGGTGCTCGCCGCAGCACCCTCAAGGAGCTCGCGGAATGGACCGCCGTGGCCGACAAGGTCCTGGTGTTCTGATGCGGGTCCGACGACGACGGCAACGGCAGGCGACCGCCGCAACCAGGCGGAGCCGGCCGGATGCCGGCTGCTACCGCTGCGGCCCTATTGCGCGGTCCACCCGCCGTCGACCGTGACCAGTGCGCCGTGCACGAAGGAGGCTTTGTCCGAGGCCAGCCACAGGATCACGTCGGCGACTTCCTCCACCGTGCCGAGGCGGCCGATCGGGTGCAGCGGCAACAGGCTCTGCTCGAGTTCGGGCAGGTTGGGGTGGTTCTCCAGCAGCGGGGTGCGGATCACCCCGGGGCAGATGGCGTTGATGCGGATGTTCTTCGCCCCGTATTCCACCGCGCAGGTTTTGGTCAGGCCGGCCACCGCGTGTTTGCTGGCGTTGTAGGGCGAGGAGCCGGGCAGCACGGTCAGGCTCAGCGCCGAGGCGGTGTTGATGACCACGCCGCCGCCCTGCTGCAGCATCTGGGCGATGGCGTACTTCATGCACAGCCACACGCCCTTCACATTCACCGCCATCACCCGGTCGAAATCGGCTTCCGACGTGTCGACGATCGGCGCCATCTCGTTGTCCACGCCGGCATTGTTGAGGATGACGTCGAGCCGGCCCCAGGCCTCGACCACATGGCGGACCAGGGCCTCGACCTCGGCGGCCCGGGTGACGTCGACCCGGAACACGCGGGCGACGCCACCGGCGGCCTCGATCAGGCTGACGGTTTCGTCGGCCCCGGCCGTGGTGATGTCGGCCACGGCAACGCGCGCGCCTTCCGCGGCGAAGGCGAGGGCGGCGGCACGGCCAATGCCGGAACCGGCGCCGGTGATCAATACGACCTTGGTGCTGAACTGTTTTTCCATGGGATGCCTCGGGCTTGGGGTGTGGCGTGGGGGTAGGGGTCAGTCCGGTGAGCGCCGGGTTCGATCGTCGTGGCGCACTCAGAACAGGCGAATCAGGCCGAGCGCGCAGGCGATCGCCACCGCATGGGTGCGGGTGCTGGCGTTGAGCTTGCGCAGCGCGTTGTTGAGATGAAAATGCACGGTCTCGCGCGAGCGGCCGAGGATTTGCGCGATGTCTTCCTCGGTCTTGCCGCGTGCGGCCCAGTTCAGGCATTCGAGTTCGCGCGGCGACAGCGTGTCGGCGGCGGCGCGGGCGTGCTGGCGACGCCCGGCGTTTTCCAGCGCGTCGGCGTGGGCGATGAAGGCGTGC
Source organism: Azoarcus sp. Soil_N_20 (assembly GCF_057656155.1). Taxonomy (NCBI): domain Bacteria; kingdom Pseudomonadati; phylum Pseudomonadota; class Betaproteobacteria; order Rhodocyclales; family Zoogloeaceae; genus Azoarcus; species Azoarcus sp. Soil_N_20. The sequence continues at coordinate 39,605 of NZ_JBDGKX010000010.1, forward strand.
GAGATCAGGCAGGTCTCGCGGTAGGTGTCGCGGTAGCGCCGGCGCAGCGCCACCGGGTCGTGGCCGAACCAGGACACGTAGCCGGTTCTGCCGCCGGGGCGATGCACCGGCACGGTCACCGCGCCGTCGGCGCAGTCGCGGTAGGCGCACAGGGTGCTGCGCTGCGCTTCCGACAGCGGTTCGCCGCGCCAGGCTTCGCCATCCGGGTCGCTCTCCCACACGAAGGCATCCATGCTGCGCGCGCAGCGCCGGATGACCGGGCAGCTCAGCGCCAGGCGCTGATCCACCCAGTGGCTGAGGTAATCCGCCGGCCAGCCCATTCGCACCGCGACGAACTCGCCGCTGGCGGTGCGCGGCAGGCGAACCTGCTCAAGATCGGTGTGAAAGGCGGCGCGCTCCCAGCCGAGGGCGGCGGCGTACTCGGCCAGCAGGGTGCCGGCTCCGACGAGGTCGGTGTGGGCAGCAAGACGGTCGCGGAAGCGAATGTCGTGGGCGGTGGCCATGGCGGGTTCCTCTGGGGGCTGCCGGTGGAGCGTCCGCAGGGGCGCTCCGGTCTCCATGTCCGGTGACGAGCGATGAGTCGTCCCGGTGCTTGTCTTTGTGTACAACGTGTGTTGTAAACTAGATCAAGCCCGCTCCAGGAGTCAAGCCGCAATGCCCGCCGCCGTGGATCACCAAAGTCGCCGCCAACAGATCGTCCGCCTCGCCACCGACCTCATCGACGAGCTCGGGCTGGAGGCGGTGACGATGCGCCAGATCGCCGCCGCGGCAGGATTCAGCACCACCATCGTCACTCACTATTTCGCCGCCAAGCGCGACCTGCTGCTTCACATTTATCGCGCCGCGGCACGCCGCACCGAAATTCGCATCGACACGGTGCTTGATCGGGACGCCGGCGACCTGCAGGGGACGATCGAAGCCATCCTGCCGCTGGACGCGGTACGCTTGCGCGACTGGAAGGTCTATTTCACCTTCTGGGACAGCGCGCTGCGCGATCCGGCGTTCTCCGCCGAACAGCGCGAGCAGCTGGACAGCGCCGGGGCCATCCTGCAGCGGGTCATCGCCACCCGGCAGCGGAGCGGGCGCGCCCGCCGCGGACTCGATCCCGCGGCGGCGGTGCGCCGACTGCTGGTCATCATCCAGGGGCTGGCGGTGCAGGCGGCCTTCGATCCGGGGCGATGGACGGCGCAGGCCCAGCGCGATTTCGTGGCCGCCGAACTGGCGGCCCTGGGCTGCTGAGCATCACCCAAACACAAGGAGACGACACATGAGCACCCCCGCAGGCCTGCCCTGGAGTGACAACTACCTGCTCGGCCATGCACGGATGGACGACACCCACCGCGAGTTCGTCGCCATTGTGGATGCGCTGCTGACCTGCTCGGACGCCGATTTCGCCGCCCGCCTGCGCGCCTTCATCGTCCATGCCGAAGCGCACTTCACCGAGGAGCGGGCGATGATGGAGTCCACCGATTTTCCCGCGACCGCCTGCCACGTCGACGACCATGAGGCGGTGTTCAACTCGGCGCTCGAGGTCGAGCCGCTGGTGCTGGCCGGCAACATCGGGATCGGGCGGATGTTCGCCGCCGAACTCGCGCGCTGGTTTCCCCCCCATGCCGACTATCTCGATTCCGCGCTCGCGCACTGGGTGGTCAAACGCAGCACCGGCGGCAAACCGGTGGTCCTGCGGCGCAAAGTCTCGACCGAATCCTGAGTTCGCCGGACGCAGCGTCGGCACGCAACTGCTGCAGGTTTCCCGAACGCGCTTCCCTACCTGATCCGGTGGTTGTTGCGCGTCCGGGAAAAACGGATACTCCTGTCCATAAAAAACAGGATTGTCTGGATAAGGAGCGAGACGATGGATGACGTGAATGTGTACAAGGCCCTGGTCAAGCGCATGATCGCGATGGTCGATGCCAAGACCACCGACAGTGCGCCCGAGGCCTGGCGCCAGCCGACCTCGGTGTATACCGACCCCGAACTGCTCGCACTCGAGAAGGAAACCATCTTCCGCGACGAGCCCCAGTTCATCTGCTTCAGCAAGGATCTGCCCGACAAGGGCAGCTACTACACCTTCGACGAGCTCGGCGTGCCGGTGCTGCTGACCCGCGACAACGACGGCAAGGTCAATGCCTTCCTCAACGCCTGCACCCACCGTGCGGCGCGCCTGAAGGAAGGCTGCGGCAAGAGCGCGTCCCTGTCCTGTCCCTACCATGCCTGGGGCTTCGACCTGAAGGGCACGCTGCGCGCGGTGTACGAGGAAAAGACCTTCGGCAACATCGAGAAGTCGCTGTACAACCTGGTCAAACTGCCGGTGGAGGAGAAGTACGGCATGATCTTCGCCGGCATGCACCAGGACGTGAAGTTCTCGATCGACGAGATCCTCGGCGACATGGCGCCGGTATTCGAGATGTGGGATCTCGGCAACATGCGCTACGTCGCGACCCACGAGTGGAAGATCAAGACCAACTGGAAGCTGGCGCTCGACACCTTCTGCGAGGGCTACCACTTCCTCGCCCTGCACAAGCAGACCCTGGGCGGCATCTCGATCGGCAACACCGCCGCCTTCGACACCTTCGGCCCGCACGGGCGCAACCACCGGCTGGCCTTCCCCAACGAAAGCATGATGCGGCTCAAGGACATCCCCGAGTCCGAATGGGGGCTGGAGATCTTCAACGACTTCCAGCTGGTGCACTTCATCTACCCCAACATCTCGCTGCTGGTGTCGCCGGTGTCGGTGGAGTCCTTCACCCTCTATCCGGGCGAGAACCCGGGCGAACACCGCACGATCTATCGCAGCTATGTGCGCAGTGGCGGCGACAAGGGCTGGGACGGCAACGGCCCGAAGGAGCACTTCGATTTCATCTGCAAGGTGGTGGAAGAGGAGGACTACTGGGTCAGCGCCAACGTGATGAAGAACCTCAACACCCGGATGCTCGCCTTCAGCACCTTCGGGCGCAACGAGCCGGCGCTGCAGAACATGCACAAGGCCCTGCTGCGCGGTGTCGGCAGAACGCCGGTGGAGGCGCCGATGGCGAAGGCGGGGACCGCGCTGCCCTGCTGAACCCGGAAGTGCAGGCAGCGGGCAAGCCCGGCGGTTCGCAAGGACCCCCGGGCTTGTTTTCGTTCGCAGTCCGACGCATTCGTCGCGCCGCGTAATCCGGCACTTGTCACTCGCGATAGCTGCCGATATACTACAAAAAAACAAACGTGGTTGTTGGTTTTAATAGGCGGTCGGGGTAGCGCCCGGCTTCGAGCCAAGGTCCCGCTGGTCGGCATCCGCCGGATCCATGGACCCCTAGTCGAGAGGTAGGACATGAGTGAGACAAGCCAGCCCGGCAGGGCGGTATTGCTGGAGATCTACCGCATCGCGACGCTGATCAAGCAGGCCGACGACCGGTTCATCGAGCTGATCAAGGCCGGCCAGATCGCGTCGCCGTACTACTCGCCGCGCGGTCAGGAGTTGATCCCGGCCGCAATCTCGGTGAGCCTGAAGCCTGCCGACTACGTGGTCACGACCTATCGCGGCATCCACGACCAGCTGGCCAAGGGCATTCCGCTCAAGCCCTTCGTCGCCGAACTGCTCGGCCGCGCCACCGGCACCTGCAAGGGCAAGGGCGGGCCGATGCACGTCACCCACGTCGCATCGGGCCTTCCGGTCACCACCGGCATCGTCGGCGCCGGACTGCCGATCGCCAACGGCCTCGCCTGGGCGGCGCAACTGAAGGGCAGCGATCAGGTCACCGTGGTTAACTTCGGCGACGGTGCGAGCAACATCGGTGCCTTTCACGAGGCGCTCAACCTCGCCGCGGTGTGGAAGTTGCCGGTGATCTTCGTGTGCCAGAACAACGGCTATGCCGAGCACACCCGCTACGAGTACGGCACCGGCGCGGCGACCATTGCCGACCGCGCCATCGGCTACGGCATCCCCGGCGTCGAGGTCGACGGCAACGACGCGGTGGCGATGTGGCAGGCCGCCAGCACCGCGATCGCGCGCGCCCGCGCCGGCGACGGGCCGACCCTGGTCGAGGCCAACACCTTCCGTTTCCGCGGCCACCTGCTCGGCGACGACAGCCACTACATCCCCAAAGACGAGATGGCCGCGGCGGTGGCGGCCGACCCGGTGCCGCGATTCCGCGCCTGGCTGATCGCGCACGGTCACGCCACCGACGGCCATCTGGCCGACATCGAGGCCACCAACGTGGCCGCTTTCGAGGAGGCGGTCGAGTTCGCGCTCGCCAGCCCCTATCCCGATGTATCCGAACTCGACAAGGACGTCGTTGCCGAGGGAGCACGAGCATGAGCACCGTTCAGCAGAAAAAGATGAACATCGCGCAGGCGATCAACCTGGCGCTCCACGACGCGATGGCGCTCGACGAATCGGTCGTGGTGCTGGGCGAGGATATCGCCGACGGCCAGGGCGGCGGGGTGTTCAAGTGCACCGCGGGGTTGTCGGCCAAGTTCGGCACCGGGCGGGTGAAATCCACCCCGATCGCCGAGCAGGCCATCGTCGGCGCGGCGGTGGGCGGCGCGCTCGCCGGCCTGCGCCCGGTGGCCGAGATCATGCTGATGAACTTCACCACGGTGGCGATGGACCAGATCGTCAACCATGCGGCCAAGCTGCGCTTCATGACCGGCGGCCAGACCCATGTGCCGCTGGTGATCCGCACCACCACCGGCGCCGGTTTCGGCACCGGCGGCCAGCACGCGGATTACCTCGAGGCGTGGTTCGCCCACACCGCCGGCCTCAAGGTGGTGGCGCCGTCCACTCCGGCCGACGCCTACGGCCTGCTGCTGTCGTGCATCTTCGACGACGATCCGTGCATCTTCATCGAGAACCTGCCGCTGTACTTCCAGCCCGGCGAGGCCCCGGTGCAGGGCGAGCGGGTGCCGATCGGCAAGGCCAGGGTGGTGCAGGAAGGCAGCGACATCACCCTGATCAGCTACAGCCGCACGCTGCACGAGGTCAGCGCGGTGGCGAAGAAGCTCGCTGCGGAGGGCGTGTCCGCCGAGGTCATCGACCTGCGCACGATCGCCCCGCTCGACATGGACACCATTCTCGCCTCCGCGGCCAAGACCGGACGCGTCGTCGTCGCCCACGAAGCCCAGGTGGATTTCGGGGTCGGGGCCGAGATCGCCGCGCGCCTGCATCAGCAATTGTTCGGCCGCCTCAGGGCACCGGTCGCCCGGGTCGGCGCGGCGCGCTCGCCGGTACCGTTCTCGAAGCCGCTCGAAACCGCCTTCGTGCCGACCCAGGAACGCATCCTGGCGGCGATCCGCGCAACGCTCAACTGAACCTGTCGAAGGAAGACAAAAATGGCGACCGAAATCATTCTCCCCAAGCTCGGCTTCTCGGTAAACGAGGCAATCCTGACCGAATGGATGGTGCCCGATGGCGCACCGGTCACCAAAGGACAGCTGCTCTACACCATGGAAAGCGAGAAATCGATCCAGGAGGTGGAAGCGCCGGCCGACGGCACGCTGAAGATCATCAAGGACGCGGGTGAGACCTACGAGGTCGGCACCGTCATTGGCGAGCTTGCGTGATGTCTGCCCAAGCCGCCGCTCCCGAACTCAAGTCGCCGGCCTGGCCGGCGAGCCTGCCGCCGATGCCGGCGGTCGACTTCGGCCTGTACGGCGAGGTCGAGACCGTCGCCCTGCCGCGCCATCAGAAACTGGTGGCCTCGTTTCTGGCACGCAACTGGGCGCAGATTCCGCACGTCACCCACCACGACGAGGCCGAGGTGCCGAGCCTCGACGCCGTGCGCCGTGCCGTGGCCGAGGCGCACGGCGTCAAGCTCACCCCGGTGCCCTTCATCATCAAGGCCGTGGTCGCTGCGCTGCAGGCCTTTCCGCGCTTCAACGCCTCGCTCACCGCCAACGGCGACGGCCTGGTGATCAAGCGCTACTTCCATATCGGGGTCGCGGTGGAAACGCCCAATGGGCTGGTGGTGCCGGTGATCCGCGACTGCGACAAGAAAACCGTCGCCGGGATCGCCGCCGAACTCGCCGACAAGGCCGAACGGGCGCGCACCAGGGGGCTGCCGATCGGCGAGATGTCGGGCGGCTGCTTCTCGGTCAGCTCGCTCGGCAATCTGGGCGGTACCGCCTTTACTCCGATCATCAACGCGCCCGAGGTGGCGATCCTGGGCGTCACCCGCGCCGGGGAGAAGCTCAAGCTGGTCGACGGTCAGGTGCGCAGCGTGCCGGTGCTGCCGCTGTCGCTCAGCTACGACCACCGCGTCATCAACGGCGCCGACGCCGCCCGCTTCACCCGTTTCATCGCCGACGCGCTGGCCGATCCGGCTGCGCTGGCCTGACCCTGGAACAAGGAACAACACGATGAGCCCAGAACAAAAACTGAGTGCACTCGGCCGCCGCTTCTCGCTCGACGGCCGGGTTGCGCTGGTCACCGGTGCCGGCTCGGGGATCGGCCTGCATGCCGCCCAGGTGCTGGCCGACGCCGGCGCGCGGGTGGCCTGTGTCGCCCGGCGCGCAGAGCGGGTCGAGGCGGTCGCCGCCGCGATCCGCGACGGGGGAGGGGAGGCCTTCGGTTGCCGCATGGATGTCGCGGATGGCGCTTCGATCGCGACCGCGCTGGATGCGATCGAACAGCACCTCGGGCAGGTGGACATCCTGGTCAACAACGCCGGGCTGACCAATCCCGCGCTGCTGCAGGACATGTCGGACGAGCAATGGACCTCGCTCCTGGACGTGAATCTGTCCGGGCCCTTCTATGTGGCACGGGCGGTGGCAAGACGGCTGATCGCCACCGGGCGGCCCGGGTCCATCATCAACATCGCTTCCATCCTCGGGCATCTGGCCTACCGCGCCTTCATCAACTACGGCACCACCAAGGGCGCACTGATCCACATGACGCGCTACATGGCGCTGGATCTGCTGCCCCATGGCATCCGCGTGAATGCGATCGCGCCCGGCTACTTTCCCAGCGACATGACCAATCCGTTCTACGCGACCGAAGCCGGCAAGAAGGAGATCGCCAACCTGCCGCCCGGACGCCTGGGACGCGTGGAGGAACTCGACGGCCCGCTGCTGCTGCTGGCGAGCGAAGCGTCGTCATACATGAATGGTTCGGTGGTGACAGTCGACTATGGACATTCGGTGCGCTTGTCGTAGAATTGCAGCGCATCAGAAAATCCTTACTCCAGCTTGCACCCCCGGAACCCGGGCGCGGGCCGGATGCGGGCCTTGTCCGGCGTGTCGTGTCGTCATTGACCCGGAAGGGCTTTCAACCCGTCTGTTGTCGCCAGGAACAAAACATTCATGACTGAAGAAAACATACCTGAATCCTCGTTTGCTTCCGATTCCGCACCCGCCCTGCGCGGTTCGCGTTCGAGTGCCGATCTGGCCCGCGCGCGTGCCAGCGCCCGGGCCAAGGGCGTCACCTGGCAGGCGGAGAAGAGCCAGGCGACCCGCACCCAGATCCTCGACGCCACGCTGCAGTGCCTGGTCGAGCTCGGTTACACCCAGACCACCACCGAGAAGATCGCGCAGAAGGCCGGGGTGTCGCGCGGTGCAATGACGCACCACTTCAAGTCACGTGCCGATGTGTTCAACGCCGCCGCCGAGTACATCACCGACCTGCGCGCGGCGGAGTACGAGGACGCGGTGCGGCGGATCAAGCTGCCGCCCGAAAATACGCCGACCTTCGACAGCATGCTCGAAACCCTGACCATGCTGCAGAAGTACTACTACGACCGGCCGTCCTTCATCGCGCTGCAGGAATTGCAGCGCGGCGCCCGCACCGACCGCGAGCTGCAGACGGTGATGTTGCCGCTTGAGCAGGCGCTCGACGACCGCAAGTCGGTGAGCATGATCAAGCGCTTCCCGTTCTGGGCCGACTACCCCGAGACCAGCCAGGTGCTGCGCGACCTGTTCTTCCACTCGCTCAAGGGGGTGGCGGTCAATAGCACGCCCTATATGCGCGGCGACCGCCTCAAGCGCCTCCACCACCTGCTCGCCAGCGTGGCCATGCAGGAGATGGAAAAGGCCTACAAGGCGAGCCACGACGGCCAGCCGCTGCCGCAGGACCCGCCAGTGAAGAAGACGCGTAAGGCGCGCGCGGTTTCGGCCGACTGAGCTGCTTCCGCTCAGTGTCACCCTGACGGGGCCTGCGGGCCCCGTTGCGTTTGGAGTGGCGGGGCGGCAATTGCATCGGCTGCCCGGTGCCGCCTGAAGCCGGCTTTTCTGTCCCAGCGCCCGCTGCGGAATTTTTTCATTGATCTTGGCCGACTTCGAATCTTTCGTGTACTATAACAAACAGAATTGATTGTTTTGTATTAGAGGAGGCTGCCCGCATGAACCCGAATCCGCTCCCCCGACTCGCCTGCGCGGGTGTCGTCGGTCTCGAAGGCGGCGCGCCGGTGCTGCTCGGCAGTCGCTGCAGCCAATGCGGCGAGGTCTATTTTCCGGCCAGTGCCGGGTGCACGCGGTGCTGCGCCACGGCGATGGAGCCCTGCACTGTGGGCCGCGAGGGCGTGCTGTGGTCGTGGACGGTGCAGGGCTTCCAGCCCAAGGCGCCGTACAACGGCGGCGAGGCGGAAGCGGCCTTTCAGCCCTACGGGGTCGGCTACATCGAGATGCCCTCCGGGGTGAAGGTCGAGAGCCGCCTGACCGTTGCCGATCCGGCGCAGATGAGGATCGGCATGCCGATGCGGCTGACGCTGCTGCCCTATCGGCAGGTGGAGGGGGAGGAAGCGGTGTTTACCTACGCCTTCGCCCCCGCCGCCTGATACCCCCGGAGATCGACATGAGCAATGAAGTCGCCATCATCGGCATCGGCCTCCACCCCTTCGGCCGCAGCGACGAACTGTCCGGCCAGCAGCAGGGCGCCCATGCGGTGCGCGTGGCGCTGAAGGATGCCGGCGTGGCGTGGTCGCAGGTGGGCGTGGCCTACGGGGGCAGCCAGGACGCCGGCAATGCCGATGCGCTGGGCAATCTGCTCGGCCTCACCGGGATTCCCTTCGTCAACGTCGCCAACGGCTGCGCCACCGGCGGCAGCGCGCTCGCCAGCGTGATCACGGCGATCCAGTCCGGCATGGCCGAGATCGGGGTCGCGGTCGGCTTCGACAAGCACCCGCGCGGCGCCTTCAACCCGCGTCCGCGCGACTGGGGGCTCGCGGACTGGTACGGCGAGACCGGGCTGATGCTCACCACCCAGTTCTTCGCGCTCAAGACCCAGCGCTACATGCATGAGCACGGCATCACCGAGGATGCGCTGGTGCGGGTCGCCCAGCGTGCCTTCCGCAACGGTGCGCTGACCCCGCACGCATGGCGCCGGCGCGAACTCGGCTACGCGGAGATCGCCGAGTCGATGGCGGTGAACCTGCCGCTGCGCAAGTACATGTTCTGCAACCCGGCCGAAGGCGGCGCGGCGCTGGTGCTGTGCAGCGCGAAGCATGCGCGCAGGTTCACCGACCGCCCGATCATCGTCAAGGCGGCGGTGATGCGCACCCGCTACCACGGTTCGTTCGAGGTGTTCAGCCCCGGGCTGGCCGCGGTGCAGGCGCCGGCGCCCACGGTGACGGCCTCGCGTGCCGCTTTCGAACTCGCCGGCGTCGGCCCGCGGGACATCGACGTGATCCAGCTGCAGGACACCGACAGCGGCTCGGAGCTGATCCACATCGCCGAGAACGGCTTCTGCGAACACGGCGAGCAGGAGCACCTGCTCGCCACCGGCGCCACCGCGATCGACGGTCGCCTGCCGATCAACACCGACGGCGGCTGCCTCGCCAACGGCGAACCGGTGGGCGCCTCCGGGCTGCGCCAGGTCATCGAGATCTGCACCCAGCTGCGCGGCGAGGCCGGGCAGCGCCAGGTCGAGGGCAATCCCCGGCTTGGCTACACCCATGTGTACGGCGCCCCGGGCGTGAGTGCCGTCACCATCCTGCAGGCCGGTTGAGGGCCTTTCCGCGCTACGACAATAAAGGAGACAGACGATGAACAAGCCCGAAGACAAGTTCGTGCTCTTGCCCCAGGAGGAGGGCGGCGACCCCGGCCTGTTCCAGCAGCTGCTGAAGCAGGAAACCGTGCCGGTACCCCACTACCTCGCGCCCAGCTATCCCGGCTTCGGCAACGAGGACCTGGCGGTCGATCGTTACGCCTCGCACGCCTTCCACCGTCTCGAGGCGGCGAAGATGTGGACCCGCACCTGGCAGTTCGTCGGCCGCGAGGAGCAGATCCCGAATCCGGGCGACCACCTCGTCTACGACATCATCGACCACTCCATCATCGTCATGCGCGGCGACGACGGCGCGATCCGCGGCTTTCACAACTCCTGCCTGCATCGCGGCCGTGCGCTGCGCATGGGCGGCGGCACGGTGAAGGAACTCAAGTGTCCCTACCACGGCTTCACCTGGGACCTGCGCGGCAAGCTCGACAGCATGCCCTGCGCCTGGGACTTCAAGCACCTGAACAAGGACGAGCAGAACCTGCCGCAGGTGCGGGTCGAGAGCTGGCTGGGCTTCGTCTTCATCAACATGGATGCCGATGCCCCGGCGCTGATCGAGCACCTCGGCGTCCTGCCGCAGCACTTTCGCGACTACGCCTTCGAGCGCTCGGTGATCCTCGCCCATGTGCAGCGCAAGGTGCCGTGCAACTGGAAGGTGGCGCAGGAAGCCTTCATGGAATCCATGCACGCCCGCGTCACCCACCCGCAGCTGCTCACCTTCACCGCCGACTGCGACAGCCAGTACGACATGTATGGCGACAACATCAGCCGCAGCGTGACCCCGATGGCGGTGCCCAGCACCCATACCCGCGGCGTGGTCGAGCCGCTGGTGCTGCACGACATCCTCGAGGAATCCGGGCGCATGGCCGATTCCGACGGCGATGCCCACCGCCTGCCCGAAGGCCAGACCACGCGCCAGTACATCGGTGAGCTCAACCGCACGATCTTCGGCGAGGTCTCCGGCCGCGATCTGTCGCACGCCACCCTGGCCGAGCTGCAGGACGCGATCCTGTACTCGATCTTCCCCAATACCCAGATCTGGTCGGGCTACTGCGGCAACATCGTGTACCGGGTGATTCCGGACGGCGACGACCAGGACAGCTGCATCTTCGACGTCATCGTTCTGTGGCGTCACAAGGAAGGCGAAACCCCGCCGCCGCCGGCCAGGCTCAACCGCCTGCCCGACGACCAGCCGTTCTCGGCCGCGGCCGAACTGGGTGCGCTCGGCCCGGTGTTCGACCAGGACATGCGCAACCTGGGCGCGGTCACCAAGGGCCTGAAGGCGTCGAAGAAGGGCGCGGTGAGCCTCGCCAGCTACCAGGAAAGCCGCATCCGCCATCACCACCAGACCCTGGACAAATACCTCGGCATCGGGAGCGCCAAGTGACGACCAATACCCAGTGGCGCCTCGTCGCCCGCCCGCAGGGCGCGGTGGGGCGCGAACACTTCGAGGTGTGCCGGGTGGCCCGTCCCGAGCCGGGCGCGGGCGAGGTGCTGGTGCGCAATCTCTACCTGCTGATCCCGCCGTCGATGCGGCTGTGGATGAACGCGAAGGAAAGCTATTTCCCGCCGCAGCCGCTCGGCGAAGTGATGATGGGTATCACCCTCGGCGTGGTCGAGGCCTCGCGCGACCCTGCGCTGGCGGTCGGCGATTACGTCAATGGCCTCGGCGGCTGCCAGGAATGGTTCGTCGCGCCCGCCGCGCAACTGCAGCGGATCACGCCGCGCCCCGGGGTGCCGCTCGCCGCCTACCGCTCGGTGCTCGACGTGCAGGGGCTCACCGCCTACTGCGGCCTGACCGAGATCGGCAAGCCGGTGGCCGGCGAGACCCTGGTGGTAACGGCCGCCGCCGGCAGCGTGGGCTCGCTGGTGTGCCAGATCGGCAACAAACTCGGGCTCAAGGTGATCGGCATCGCCGGCGGCAGCGAAAAATGCACCTGGCTGCGCCAGGTGTGCGGCATCGAGCGCGTCATCGACTACAAGGCCGAGGACGTCGGCGCGCGGCTCGATGCGCTGTGTCCCGAGGGCATCGACGTCGCCTACGAGAACGTCGGCGGCCCGGTCATGGACCTGATCCTCGACCGCCTGCGGCCCAAGGCGCGGGTGGTGCTGTGCGGCCTCGTCGCCAGCTACAACGGCGGCTCCGGCACGCCGATGAGCCAGCGCGCCGAGTCGCTGATGCAGCTGGTGAACAAAGCGGCGCGCATGGAGGGCTTCCTCGTCGGCGAGTACCTTCATCGCTACGACGAAGTGGTCGGCATCCTGCAGGATTGGGTGGCCGCGGGCAGCCTGCAGTACCAGATCGAGGTGCTGGACGGGCTCGATACCCTCATCGACGGCCTCGGCCGCGTGTTCGACGGCCGCAACCGCGGCGTCCAGCTGGTGAAGGTCTGCGCCGGGGAGGCGAGATGAGCGACTCGCCCCGCCAGCGCGCCGAACGCCTGCGCCAGCAGGTGCGCGACTTCCATGACCGGGTGATGCCCGCCGACCTGCGCGCCAAATCCCACCGCCACCAGGTGCTGGACAAGGCCGACTATGTGCGCTGGATGCGATTGCTCGACCAGCAGGGCTGGGCGGTCGCGCACTGGCCGGAAGAACACGGCGGCAAGGGCTGGTCGCCACTGGAGCGCTTCGCCTTCGAGGACGAACTCGCGCGCCTCGGCTGCCCGTGGGTGATCCCGTTCGGCGTGAAGTACGTCGGCCCGGTGATCTACGCCTTCGGCAGCGAGGGGCAGAAGCGGCGCTTTCTGCCCGGGATCCGGACCACCGAGGAATTCTGGGCCCAGGGCTATTCCGAACCCGGCGCCGGGTCCGACCTCGCCGGCCTGCGCACCATGGCGCTCCGCGACGGCGATCATTACGTGGTCAACGGCCAGAAGGTGTGGACCACCTACGCCCAGTGGGCGGACTGGCTGTTCTGCCTGGTGCGCACCGACCGCGACGACAAGCCGCAAAGCGGCATCTCCTTCCTGCTGATCGACATGAAGAGCCCCGGCGTGAAGGTCGTCCCGATCCGCACCATGGACGGCTACGCCCACGTCAACGAGGTGTGGCTGGAAGACGTCCGGGTGCCGGCCGAAAACCTGATCGGCGAGGAGGGCAAGGGCTGGACCTACGCCAAGTTCCTGTTGAAGAACGAGCGCACCGCCGGTGCCATCGTCGGCTGGGCCTGGCATGTGCTCGACCGCCTGAAGCGACATGCGCGCGAGACCGTGGTCGATGGCGTCGCGCTGCTCGACCAGCCCGTGATGCGCAACCGCATCGGCGAATACGAGCTCCGCTTCATGGCGCTCGAGCTCGCCGCCTACCAGGCGGTGGCGGCGATGAGCGATGGCAGCGAGAACGGCAGCGAAGCCTCGCTGATCAAGCTGCGCGGCACCGAGCTCTACCAGGAAGTGATGGAAACCCTGGTCGAGGCGCTCGGCGCCGCCGGGGTCGCCTTCGACGGCGCCGCGCTGCATAGCGCCGGCCTGCCGCCGCTCGGCCCGGACGACGCCGGCGGCATCCTGAAGGACCACTTCTACAACCGCGCGGCGACGATCTTCGGCGGCTCGTCCGAGATCCAGCGCAACATCGTGGCCAAGGCCGTGCTGGGACTGTGAGGAAAACCATGGCGACCGATCTCGACACCATCGCGATGTTGCGCGACAGCGCCGCGCGCTATGCCGACGACAACTACAGCTTCCACCAGCGCTGGGCGGTGCTCGCGCAGCCCGAAGGCTACAGCCGCGAGGCCTGGCGCGACTTCGCCGATCTCGGCTTTCTCGCCCTGCGCCTGCCCGAGGACGACGGCGGCCTCGACGCCGACGCGGTGGCGGTCGGCGCGGTGATGGAAATCGTCGGCACCCGCCTGCTGATGGAGCCCGTCCTCGCCAGCGCGGTGCTCGGCACCGGCCTGCTGCTGAAGCTGGGCTCGGCCGCGCACAAGGCCGAACTGCTGCCGCAGCTGGCCGACGGTTCGCTGGTGCTGGTGTTCGCCGACGAGGACGATCCCGCCCGGCCGTGCGTGGTCGATGGCGATCGCCTGACCGGCGGCAAGATCGGCGTGCTCCATGGCGACGCCGGCGGCCGCTTCCTGGTTTCCGCGCGCGATGCCCACAGCGGCCAGCCGGTCGTGGTGATGCTCGCGGCGGAAGCGGCCGGCCTCGCGCGCCGCAACTACCGGCTGGTCGATGGCCGCGGTGCCGCGGTGCTGAATTTCGACGGCGCGACGGTGGAGCGCCTGCACCCGGAATCCGCCATGGCGGCCGCCGCCGCGCTCGCCGACATTCGTGACGAAGCCGCGGTCGCGCTGTGCGCCGAGAGCCTGGGCATCGTGCGCAGCCTGGTCGCCACCACCACCGACTATCTCAAGGTGCGCAAGCAGTTCGGTCGCGCCATCGGCAGCAACCAGGCGCTGCAGCACCGCATGGTCGATTGCTTCCTGCTCCAGGAGGAAGTGCGCGCGCTCACCGCCGCCGCGCAGCAGGCACTTGCCGGCCCGGTCGCAGCGCGGGCACGCATCGTCAGCGGCGCCCGCGCCTACATCGCCCATGCCGCGCGCAAGGTGTGCAACGAGGCGGTACAGATGCACGGCGGCCTCGGCGTCACCGACGAACTCGACGTCAGCCACTACTTCCGCCGCCTGATGGTCAACGCCGCGCTGTTCGGCAACCGCGACACCCATTTCACCCGTTTCGTCGATGCCGCACTGGCGACCTGATCCGGCGGCACGGGCGGAGCGAGCAAGGAGACATAGACAATGCGCAAAGACGCAAGCGGATGGCAGGTGCGCCTGGATGAGGCGCTGATCGCGCGCTACACCGCCAGCGGCGACTGGCCGAACAAGACGCTGGCCGGGTTTGCCCGCGAACTGGCGGCGCGCGACCCGGACCGCATCACCCATGTGTTCGAGGGCGAGCGCTGCACCGTCGGCGCGCTGCTGGCCGAGGCCGAAACGCTCGCCGGTGCGCTGCGCCTGCGCGGGCTGGTGGCCGGCGACGTGGTCAGCTTCCAGCTGCCGAACTGGCGCGAGGCGGTGGTGATCGACCTCGCGACCACCATGCTCGGCCTGGTGGTCGCGCCCATCGTGCCGATCTACCGCGACGCCGAAGTCGCCTTCATGCTCGCCGATGCCGGGGTCAAGGCCGCGTTCTTCCCGACCAGTTATCGCGGTTTCGACTACGCGGCGATGATGACGCGCCTGGCCCCGCAGCTGCCCCGACTGCGCCTGCTGATCACCGTGCGCGGCGACCATCCGGCGCAGGGCACCGACCGCTACGAGACCCTGGTGGGCGAGGGCGCCCGCCCGCTGGACTGGCCCGAGGTCGACCCCAACGCGGTGAAGATGATCCTCTACACTTCGGGCACCACCGGCCGCCCCAAGGGCGTGCTGCACAGCCACAACACCGGCCCGCTGCGGCTCAAGCGCGCGTTCGAGCAGTGGTCGCGCGGCGCGGCCGTGCCCGGCCTCGACAACATCCTGCTGATGGCCTCGCCGGTGACCCACGTCACCGGCCAGAGCGGCATGGAACTCCCGTTCAGCAGCGCCACCCGCACTGTGTTCATGGAACGCTGGAACGCCGACGAGGCGCTCGACCTGATCGACCGCGAGCAGGTCACCGCCAGCGTCGGCGCCACCCCCTTCCTGCACGAGCTGCTCACCGCCGCCGAGCAGGCCGGGCGCCGGTTGCCCAGCCTGCAGGTGTTCGCCTGCGGCGGTGCCGAGGTGCCGCCGGCGCTGATCGCCCGGACCTGCGAGGTGCTCGACCAGTGCCGCGCGTTCCGCGTCTATGGCTCGAGCGAGGTGCCGCTGACCACGCTCGGCTTCTGCGCCGAGGGCGAGATGGAACTGGCCGCCACCACCGACGGCCGGGTCGCCGACTACGACGTGCGCATCGTTGACGACGACGGCCGTGCGCTGCCGGGCGGCGAGGAGGGCGAGATCTGTGTGCGCGGCCCGGCGATGCTGCTCGGCTACGGCGACCCCGACGCCACCGCGGCGAGCTTCGATGCCGACGGCTTCTTCGCCACCGGCGACCTCGGCCGCCTCACCGCCGACGGCGCCATCGTCGTCACCGGGCGCAAGAAGGACCTGATCAACCGCGGCGGCGAAAAGGTGAGCGCGAAGGAGGTCGAGGACATCCTGCATCGCATGCCGGGCATCCGCGAGGCCGCCGTGGTGGCGATGCCGCACGCGCGCCTGGGCGAAACCCTGTGCGCCTACGTCATCCCGCAGCCGGAGGCGCAACTCGAACTCGCCGGCGTGCTCGCCTTCGTCGCCGCCGCCGGGGTGGCCAGACAGAAGTACCCGGAGCAGCTGGTGGTGGTCGGCGACTTTCCCCGCACCGCCTCCGGCAAGATCCGCAAGGACCGCCTGCGCGCCGACATCCGCGAGCGCCTGCAGGCCGGCACCGCGGCCGGGCCGGCCTGAATCCGGCGGCCCGGAGCAGTCCGCCCGGAGCTGTCCGCCTGCAACCAGTCAAAGGCAGAACACCATGGAATCCACCCGACTCAAGGTGCGCATCGTCCGCAAGGCGGTCGAAGCGCTCGACATCGTCTCCCTCGAACTCGCTCCGCTCGCCGGCGAGCACCTGCCCGCATTCAGCGCCGGCTCGCACATCGACGTCGAAGTCCGTCCCGGCCTCGTGCGCCAGTACTCGCTGTGCAACGACCCCACCGAGCAGCACCGCTACCTGATCGGGGTGCTGCGCGACCCGGCCTCGCGCGGCGGCTCGGTCGCCGTGCATGACGAGCTCGCCGAAGGCCAGGTCATCGACATCAGCGCGCCGCGCAACCACTTTCCGCTGGCGCATGCCGGGCGCTCGCTGCTGTTCGCCGGCGGCATCGGCGTGACTCCGATCCTGTGCATGGCCGAACGCCTGGCCCAGACCGGCGCCGCGTTCGAGATGCACTACTGCGCGCGCGCGGCCGAGCGCGCCGCCTTCGTCGGCCGCATCCGGGAGTCCGGCTTTGCCGACCGCGTCCACCTGCATTACGACGACGGCGATGCGGCGCATAAGCTCGACCTCGCCGCGGTGCTCGACGGCGCCGGGGCCGACGCCCATCTCTACGTCTGCGGCCCGGGCGGCTTCATCGACTTCGTCACCGGAGGTGCCGAGGCGCGCGGCTGGAGCGCGGAGCGCATCCACTTCGAATACTTCTCCGGACAGCAGATCGACACCAGCGCCGACCAGGCCTTCGAGGTCAAGCTCGCCAGCAGCGGCAGGGTGGTCGCGGTGCCGGCGGGCAAGACGGTGGTCAACGCGCTGCGCGAAGCCGGCATCGAGGTCGAGGTGTCGTGCGAGCAGGGCGTGTGCGGTACCTGTCTGACCCGCGTGCTCGACGGTCAGCCCGATCACCGCGACAACTACCTCACCGACGACGAGAAGGCCGCCAACGACCAGTTTCTGCCGTGCTGCTCGCGCGCCCGCAGCCGGCTGCTGGTGCTCGACCTCTGATCCCCATGTCGAACGCGCCATCCGGATCTCCCGGCACGCTGCCGGCCGCCTACCTGGCGGTGGTGGCGCTGTGGTCCACCACGCCGCTGGCGATCAACTGGAGCCTGGCCGGCGGCGGCTTCGCCTTCGCCCTGTTCCTGCGCATGCTGGTCGGCTTGCTGTGCGCGGTGGGCATCCTGTTCGCCAGCGGCGCGGGGTTTCCGCTGCGGCGCGGAGTGTGGACGGCCTACCTAGTGGGCGGGGTGAGCCTGTTCGGCACCATGCTCGGCGTGTATTGGGGGGCACAGTTCATCCACTCCGGGCTGATCTCGGTGGTGTTCGGCCTGTCGCCGCTGGCGACCAGCGTGATCGCCGCGCTGTGGCTGGGCGAGCGCGCGCTGACCCCGGTCAAGCTGCTCGGCATGGCGCTCGCGCTCGCCGGCCTGGTGATCGTGTTCGGCCGCGGCGACGACCTCGGCGGCCCCGATGCCGCGATCGGGCTGGGCGCGGTGCTGCTCGCGATGTTCATCAACGCGCTCGGCCTCGTCGGCATGAAGCGCGTCGGCGGCAGCATCCCGCCGCTGGCGATCACCGCCGGCATCATGCTGGTGTCGCTGCCCCTGTTCGGCCTCGCCTGGCTGCTCGGCGACACCGGCCTGCCGGGCGCACTGCCGCTGCGCAGCACGCTGGCGATCGCCTACCTCGGCGTGTTCGGCTCGGTGCTCGGCTTCGCCCTCTACTTTCACCTGATGAAGCATCTGCCGGCGGGCGCGCTGGCGATGATCACCGTGCTCACCCCGCTGCTGGCGCTCTTCATCGGCCACCTGCTCAACGACGAAACGCTGCCGCCCCAGGTGTGGGCGGGGGCGGCGACGATCAGCCTGGGGCTGTACCTCAACCTGCGCGGCGGCAGCCCGGTGCCGGCGCAGGCGGCGGACAAGGGCGGCTGAGGCCCCGCGCCGGGGCGGCGCGACCACCGCGCCCCGGGCCGATCGTCGTCCGCACGCCATACGAAGAAGAACCCCCGAAGGAGGAGACTGGCAATCATGTTGTTCACCACCGGCAAGACCCTGCGGAAAGTGCTTTCCGCGCTCGAATCCGCCCACAGCCAGGGCATCTCGGCCTGGTCCGGCGACGGCGCCGCCGTATTGCACGGCCTGCCCGACCCGATCCGCAGCACGCTGCAGGCGCTCGCGGAACGGGATCGACACACCGAGCGCCGGCTGCACGACGAGATGGAAGTGCTGCGCGCCCACCACGGCCAGATCCAGTCCGATCTCGCCGGCTGCCGTGACGAACGCGATGCGGCGCGGCGCGAGCGCGACGCGGCCTGCGGGGTGCTGCAGCAGGCGCAAGCCCGGGTCGCCGAGCTGGAGGCAGGGCTCGCCACGCTGGAACGCCGGCTTGCCGACGAACGCCTGATGCGCGAAGCGATGACCGAAGGCACCTGGACCTACCACATCGTCGACGGCGACCCCGCCAACCCGGCCAACCTCGTACGCTTCTCCGACCAGTTTCGTGTGCTGCTCGGCTACCGCGACGTCACCGACTTTCCCGACACCCCGGAAACCTGGTTTTCGGTGATCCACCCGGAGGACCTCGCCATCGCCGCGGAAGCGCTCCAGCGCCACCTGAACGACCGCAGCGGCGCCACCCCCTTCGTCGTCGAATACCGCATGCGCAACAAGAACGGCGCGTTCGGCTGGTTCCGCGGCCGCGCCGAGACGGTGCGCGAAGCCGACGGCAAACCGCTGCGCTGCGTAGGCTCGTTCCGCGACATCTCCGCCGAGAAAATGGCCGAAGCCCTGCAGGCCGAACAGCGCGCGAAGGTGGCCGAGAATATGCGCCAGATCCTCAGCGTGTCGGCGGTGATCAGCGACATTTCCAAGCGCACCAACCTGCTCGCCCTCAATGCCGGTATCGAAGCGGCACGCGCCGGCGACGCCGGGCGGGGCTTCGCCGTGGTGGCGGAAGAAGTCGGCAAGCTCGCCACCCAGACCTCGAAGGCAACCGAGGAGATCGTGCGGATGGCGAAGGGGTAACGGGGACGGGATCGCCCGGGGCTGGGTCGCGTAGGGGCAGGCCCCCGTGCCTGCCCTGCCTTTCGGCAACCACGGTGCCTGCCCTGCCTTTGGGCAACCACCGTGCCTGCCCTGCATTGGGGCAACCACAGGGGGTTGCCCCTACACCGGCACACAGGGGTTTGCCCCGACACCGGCACCCCAGGCGATTCCCGTAGGGCCAGGCCCCCGTGCCTGCCCCGTGCAAGGGCAACCACAGGGGGTTGTCCTTACCCCGGCACACAGGGGGTTGCCCCAACACCGGCACCCCGGGCGATTCCCGTAGGGGCAGGCCCCCGTGCCTGCCCCGTGCAAGGGCAACCACAGGGGGTTGCCCCTACCCCGGCACACAGGGGTTGCCCCGACACCGGCACCCCAGCCGGTTCCCGTAGGGGCAGGCCCCCGTGCCTGCCCTGCGCAAGGGCAACCACAGGGGGTTGCCCCTACACCGGCACACAGGGGGTTGCCCCGACACCGGCACCCCAGGCGATTCCCGTAGGGGCAGGCCCCCGTGCCTGCCCTGCCTTCGGGCAACCACCGTGCCTGCCCTGCCTTCGGGCAACCACCGTGCCTGCCCTGCATTGGGGCAACCACGGGGGGTTGCCCCTACGGCAGGCCCCCCCGCAGCCGACATTGATGTCGGTCGGCGAGCCGCGCACGATTGCTTTTGGGAGTGGCATTGCCTACACCTACAGCAAGCGGGAGGCAGGGCACGCGGGGTCCGCCCATGCATGTGATGGCCGGGGCGACCGCGCCCGGAGATGCCCGCCTCGCCGATCAGGGGCGGCCCATATGGACGATGAACGCAAGACCAAGGAGCAACTCATCGGCGAGTTGGCCGGTCTGCGTGAGCGGGTCCGTGCGCTGGAGGCCCTGGAGACCGAGCGGGAAGCGTTCGAGGCCGAGCTGAAAAGCACCCGCCAGCGTCTGCAATACCTGCTCGCGGTCAGCCCCGCCATCATCTACACGACCCACGCGTCGGGCGATTACGGCTGCACCTTCGTCAGCGAGAACCTGCACGCGATCATGGGCTACTCCGCGCAGGAGATGACCACCGACCCCAAGTGCTGGCCCGATCGCCTCCATCCGGAGGACGCGCCGCGGGTCTTCGAGGCGATGGTGCCGTTGATCGAGCACGGCGGCGGAAGCATCGAATACCGCTTCCGCCATCGCGACGGGCACTACGTCTGGATCCAGGACACCTTCAAGGTGATCCACGACGAAACGGGCCACCCGGCGGAACTGGTCGGCGCGTGGGCCGACATCACCGAGCGCAAGCGGGCGGAACAGGAGGCGTTGAAAGCCAACGCCGAGCTTCAGGAGACCAAGCGCTACCTGACGCGGCTGATCCAGAGCTCTCCCGACGCCATCATCTCCACCGACCGCCAGGGCAATGTCGTGCTCTTCAGCGAGGGCGCCGAGACCATGATGGGCTTTCGCGCCGACGAGGTGATCGGGCGGCACATCGCGACGCTCTACGGTAGCCAGGAGCGCGCGAACGAGGTGTGGCGCGAGATCCGCAAGCGCGGCGGCACCGTGGCGGCCTACGAGAGCGTGCTGCTGGCGAATGACGGGCGCAGCATTCCTGTGCTCATCTCGGCGTCCTTCCTCGTCGACGAGGACGGCCACGAGGTTGGAACGGTCGGGCTGCACACCGACCTGCGGGAGCGCAAGCGGGCGGAAGAGGCGCTGCGGCAGGGGCACGAGGAGCTGGAAAAACGCGTCGAGGAGCGCACCACCGAACTGAAGGCGGCGCGCGAGCGCCTGCAATACCTGCTGACCGTCACCCCCGGCATCATCTACACCAACCAGCCCTCGGACTACACTTGCACCTTCGTCAGCGAGAACGTGGACCCGGTCATGGGTTTCGCCCCATGGGAAATGCTGGAGGACCGCGAATTCTGGGCGAAGCGCGTCCATCCGGAGGATGTCGAGCGGGTCTTCGCGGAGATGACGCCGCTGATGGAGAAGGGCGGCGGCACCATCGAGTACCGCTTCCGCCACCGCGACGGCAACTACGTGTGGATCCAGGACACCTTCAAGGTCATCCGCGACGACGCCGGCCGCCCGCTGGAGATCGTCGGCTCGTGGGCGGACATCTCCGACCGCAAGCAGGCCGAGCAGGCGCTGGGCGAACGCATGGCGCTCATGAACGACCTGCAGACGCTCGTCGCCGCGAGCCCCGCGGTCATCTACACGACCAAGGTCACCGGCGACTACGCGTGCACCTTCGTCAGCGACAACCTGAAGTCGACCATGGGTTACGCGCCGTGGGAGATGCGTGAGGATTCGAAGTTCTGGTCGAAGCGCCTGCACCCGGAAGACGCGCCGCGCATCTTCACTGAAATGGCCCCGCTGATCGAACGCGGCGGCGGCACGGTGGAATACCGCTTCCGGCACCGGCGGGGACACTACATCTGGATCCAGGATACCTTCAGCGTGATGTACGACGCCGAGGGCAAGCCGAAGGAGCTGGTCGGCTCGTGGGCGGACATCTCGGATCGCAAGCAGGTCGAGGCCGCGCTGCAGCGTCTGGCAGAACAGGTCGAGTTGCGCAACCGCTTCATCCGCCAGACCTTCGGCCGCTATCTGACCGACGAGGTCGTCGCCAACCTGCTCGAATCGCCCACCGGGCTGCAGATGGGCGGGGAGAAGCGCAAGGTCACGATGATGATGACCGACCTGCGCGGCTTCACCTCACTGTCGGAGCGTCTGGCGCCGGAGCGCGTGGTGGCGCTGCTCAATCGTTATCTGGTCACCATGGTGAGGATCATCAAGGAGTACGGGGGCACCATCGACGAGTTCATCGGCGACGCGATCTTCGTGCTGTTCGGCGCGCCGGTGTGGCAGGAGGACGACTCGGAGCGGGCGGTCGCCTGTGCCGTGGCGATGCAGCTGGCGATGGCGTCGGTCAACGAGCAGAACCGCGAGGACGGTCTGCCCGAGGTGGAAATGGGCATCGGCGTGCATACCGGTCAGGTGGTGGTGGGCAATATCGGCTCGCCCGAGCGGATGAAGTACGGGGTGGTCGGCAGTCACGTCAATCTCACCTCGCGCATCCAGTCCTACACCATCGGCGGCCAGATCCTGATCTCGGAGCCCACGCGCCAGGAGGTCGGGGCGATCCTGCGCACCGGCGAACAGTCGGAAATCCGGGCGAAGGGGATCGAGCATCCGGTCCTCGTCACCGAAGTGCTGGGGATCGGCGGAAGGCACGGGCTCCATCTGCCGGTAACGGCGGATGCCCTCGTGCCGCTCGCCGAGGAGCTTCCGGTGACCTGGGCGGTGGTGGAAGGCAGTCATCTCGCCGGCGAGGTGTTCCGTGGCGGGCTCACCAAGCTCTCTCCACGTGCGGCCGAAGCCCGCCTGGACGCCCCGGTGGCGACGCTCAGCAATCTGCGGATGAATCTCGTCGACCCGGCCGGCCAGGAAATCCCCGGGGCCTTCTACGCCAAGGTCGTCGGGACGGTGGCGGGCAGCGACACCGCGTGCTGCGTCCGTTTCACGTCGGTACCGCCGGAGATCGAGGCGCTCCTGCGTCGCCACCGCGAGCCGGTACGCCTGGCGCTGGTGTCCTGAGATCACGCCATCCGGAAGGCTCGTCGAGCGCGGCCGCCCGCCGGCGCGCCTACCAATTGGCCGGCGGTTTGCGGTTGATGATCATTTTTCCGCCCTGCATGCTGATGTAGCCGCCGGCGGTGAGGTCCTTGAGGATGCGGCTCACCATCTCGCGCGAGGCGCCGATGCGTTCGCCCATCGCCTGCTTGGTCAGGTGCTCGGCCACCACCAGCCGGTCGCCGTCCTGCTCGGCGAGGGACAGCAGCAACTTCGCCAGGCGGCCATAGACGTCGAGCAGGGCGAGATCGCGGGCGGTGTCGGTGAGCGCCCGGCAGCGCCGGATCAGGTTGCGGATCACCGCGATCGCCACGTCGGGATGCGCGTGCAGGTGGCTGCGAAAGCGCTCGCGGGTGAGCATCGCGAGGCGGCAGGGTTCGAGCGTCATGACGGACGCCGAGCGCGGGCCCTCGTCGAGCACCATTTCGCCGAAGTAATCGCCGGGCCCCAGGATGGTCAACACCAGCTCGTGGGGGCCGTCGTCGCCGACATACACCTTCACACGGCCCGACAGGATCAGGTAGAGCGCGTCGCTGTGGTCGCCTTCGCTGACCACGACCGTGTTCTTGGGGTAATTGCGTGCGACGACTGCTGCCGCCAGCGAACCGAGTTCAATTTCGCTCAGGCTGTCGAACAGGGAAACTCTCTTGAGTGCGTCGATCATTGCCTTCCCCTGCATCGCCGGATGCCCGGAAAATTGTACCGGATGCAGCCGGCGCCGGTGGGCGCCGCTCGGCGCAAGGTTTCCCGCGCCCGATATCGCCTGCGGCACGCCCGCTGAAGTAGCGGTACAACGCGTCGATCGTCTGCGCGACGAGCGGGTTGCCCCGATAGCCGGGCATGCCGCGCGGCGGATCGCCGTCGAGCACGATGCGCTCGAAGCGCTCGCGGCTCCGGGTCGCCCGGACGTACTCGACGACCGAAGGCGCCGCGAGCCCGTCGTAGTCCTTGCCGTGGCAGCGCGCACAATCGACGACGCGCAGAGTTTGCCAGGCAGTCTCGAGCTCGCCGTCGTCGGCCGGCCAGCGCGTACAGCCGGCCGTATCGGCGGCCTGCGCGAGGCACGGCAGGATCAGTGCGATCGCCATCACGGCGACATGGCGGCGGGCCGCCGCGCCGCGCCGCGTCGCTTGCCGGCGCCGCCGATCCGTTTCGATCGGCTCGCCTGCACCCGATGCCCGACGTGGGCGAGGCATGGCGATCACTTCCCGTTCGACGAAAAGTTGGCCCATGGCGCGCGACATGATCAGGGGCGCCGGTCGCTGAGCTGGCCGACGAACTTCCAGCCCGCGCTGTCGTGGGACCACACGTACACGAAGCCGGTGGGCCCATCGACGACCACGCTGAGCGGTTGTTCGTCGGACGAGGCGTCCGCTGAAGCGGGCGAGGCCGCGGTCATGTCGGCTTCCTTCGTCCCGACCTTGAGCATCTCGCCGCGGGAAGCCGCGGCATCCGTCGCGCGCCATCCGTTGCCCGGCACATAGTCGAGACGCACTTCGTTTCCTGCGGGCCCCTGGACGACAAACGACAAGGGCGAAGCGCTGGCGGGCGCCCGCTGCGCCGTGGATGCCGGGCGGCCGCTGTCGCGTGCGGCAGTCTGGCTGGTGGTCTGGGCTGGCGAAGCCTCCCGGCGTTGTTCCGGCAAGGCGGTGGAATCGGCGTGCACGGCACCAATCAGCAGAATGGTGGTGAGGGCGGCAGCGATCGCGTTTTGGGGGTGGCGGGTCATGGCAGTCTCCTTGGCTTACTTGACGGCTTGTCGGGTTTGGCGGCCACCGTCGTGTTGCCGGTTCGGCCTGCCGGGCGTTCATCGTCCGCCGTCACTGTCACTCTAGGAGTGGATGGCCCGCGCCACGCGTGAATAGGACTGCCCGAAAATGTGCACAAATTCACACTTGTGGAATCGCGCGCGCGGCAGCCTTGCCGCGCCGGAATGGGTGCCCGTAGGGGCATGCCCCCGTGCCTGCCCCGTGCAAGGGCAACCACAGGGGGTTGCCCCTACCCCGGCACACAGGGGCCTGCCCCAACACCGGCACCCCACGCGATTCCCGTAGGGGCAGGCCCCCGTGCCTGCCCTGCGCAAGGGCAACCACAGGGGGTTGCCCCTACATCAACGACTGGTGGTCGCGGGAATGCTGGAAATGTGGGAAGGTAAGCACTACCTGACGGCGAACGGCAAGGAGGCCGGCGGGGATTTCCGCAAGCGTCCGAGGTTTGGGCCACATTTTTGGCCGGAAGGGTTGAGTGCATAGACCAGGGCGGTCAACCCACGGCCGGGTGGCTTGACCTCTTGGCGGCTTCGCGAGGGCTGCACTCGAAGCTCAATCGCATACCGGACCTGGCCGGCGCGGAACTCCAGCGGCCGTGCATAGCGACAACACAGATAGACGGATTCAGGACCACCTCATGGATAAGACAAGTATTGCGTTCGACAACACCTACGCCCGGGACCTGGTCGGGTTCTATGTGCCCTGCCAGCCCGAGCCGGCCCCGGATCCGAAGCTCATCTACTTCAATCACGAGCTGGCGGCAGAACTGGGGCTCGAGCCTGGCGGCCACGATCCGTCCGCGCTGGCCGCCATCTTCTCCGGCAACCGCTTGCCCGAGGGGGCGACGCCGATCGCTCAGGCCTACGCCGGCCATCAGTTCGGCCAGTTCTCGCCGCAGCTCGGCGATGGCCGCGCGCTGTTGATCGGGGAGGTCATCGACCGCCAAGGCCGACGCCGCGACGTCGCCTTCAAGGGGTCGGGGAAAACGCCGTTTTCGCGCCGCGGTGATGGCAAGGCCGCGATCGGTCCGATGCTGCGCGAGGTGCTGATCGGCGAAGCGATGCACGCCCTGGGCATTCCGACCACGCGTGCCCTGGCGGTGGTGGCCACCGGCGCGCAGGTATATCGCGACCGGCCCCTGCCGGGTGCGACGCTCACGCGCATTGCCGACAGCCACCTGCGGGTGGGCACCTTCCAGTTCTTCGCCACCCATGCCTCGGTCGAAGAGGTGACGAAGCTGGCCGACTACACCATTGCGCGGCACGATCCCGAACTGGTCGGTGCCGCGGATCGGTACCTGCAGTTCTTCAAAAGGGTGGCCGAACGGCAGGCTGCGCTGGTGGCGCAATGGATGCACATCGGATTCATCCATGGGGTGATGAACACCGACAACATGAGCCTGGCGGGCGAAACCATCGACTACGGCCCCTGCGCCTTCATGGAAGCCTACGATCCCGGCACGGTGTTCAGCTCGATCGACGATTTCGGCCGCTACGCCTACGATCAGCAAGCGAAGATCGCGCGCTGGAACCTGGCGCGCTTCGCCGAGACGCTGCTGCCCCTGATCGACACCGACCAGCAACGTGCGATCGAACTGGCCACCGCGGTGATCGACGCCTTCCCGGCGCGATACCGGCACCACTGGCTCGAAGGTGCGCGCGCCAAGCTCGGACTGGCCGCGCAAGTGGACGACGGCGAGCGCATCGATACCGCCCTCGCCGAGGACTGGCTGGCCTTGCTGCAGGCGAACAAGGTCGACTTCACGCTGGCCTGGCGGCGGCTTGCCGATATCGCAGGCGGCGACGAAGGCCCGCTGCGGGCGCTGTTTGGCGAACACCAGGCGCTCGAGGACTGGCTGGTGCGCTGGCGGGCACGCTGCGCCGCCGAGGACGCCCAGGCGGAGGCGAGCACGTCGCATGACCACGCCGAAGCGCGCGCGAAACGAATGCGCTGCGTCAATCCGTGGCTGATTCCGCGCAATCATCTCGTCGAGGAAGCACTCGACGCGGCGTCGGAAGCGGGCGACCTGAAACCCTTCGAACAACTGCTCGAAGCCTTGCGCCTACCTTACGAGGAACGCCCGGCCATGGCCCGCTTCGCCGAACCAGCCCCCGAGTCCTTCAGCCAGACGTTTCGCACTTTTTGTGGCACCTGATCTGCGCTTCTCGGCGGCGGCACCCTGATAGGGTAGGGATGCTTTGTCGCAGCGAGCGACGAAGGCAGCAATATGGTGCCGAGGGCACCTTTCGCGCCGACGTCTTGTCGACACAAAGGGAACGCAGGACAAGGACATGCTCCGCGTCCATCGGACACCCAACGGCACGGCCAAACCCGGCGGGGTTCGTTCCAAACCCGTTCGGCCATGCGGATGCGGCATCTTCCAAGGAGCTCAAACATGTTGAAAGCAATAATGGCGGTATTGATGGCAACGGGACTGTTGATCTCGGTCACGGGCTGCGAAACGATGGCGGGCGCCGGACGCGACATCCAGCGCGGAGGCGAGGCCATAGAGGATAAAGCCGAAGAAAAATAGCCGCCCCGAAGCCCGTAGGGGCAGGCCCCCGTGCCTGCCCTGATCTTGGTGTCCCGCCGCCGTGCCTGCCCTGATCTTGGTGCCCATCCTGAATCGGAATCCGGCGCCGAACGGGGGCAGCCACGGGGGGCTGCCCCTACGGTTGTTGGGGGGATTGGGCTGAATCTGGGGTCGGTCCTGAATCTCCAGAACATAACCTGGTCGACCTAATTCGGCTCGAGATCGCGTCCGGCAGACCCGCTTGGTTCGGTGGGCTGTGGATTTCTCGACTGAAAAAAGTTCAAGGGCATAACCCATGACTGACATCGTGATCTTCACATCCGGCGATCGATCGGCGGAAGTCCGCCTGCAGGGCGATACCGTCTGGTTGAGCCTGCAACAGCCTGCCGATCTGTTCGGGCGGGGAAAATCCGTGATCTCGCGCCACCTGAAGAGTGTCTTCGAGACCGGGGAGTTGGTGCGGGATTCAGTTGTTGCAAAAAATGCAACAACTGCTGCCGACGGCAGAACCTATCAAGTCGAGTACTTCAACCTCGACGCCATCATCTCCGTCGGTTAACCTTTTTCGTATGCGTGCTGTTTCTTGCACAGAAAGATCGTGGTCCCCTGTTTTTGATCGCGGATTCACAATGTAAGCGCAACGCCGCCCGAAATAGGCGGGAGAGCTGAGATACTCCCTGCAGCCAACCCCTTGGAACGATGGGTTAGCCCACAATGGCTACCCACGATACTGTTTGGCGAGAGCTTCATATTGACTCACTACTGTTGTGTCCCAGAGATACCGCTCGGCAAGACCAAAGACCACGTTATACGCAACGGACTGAAGAAAAAGAGCGTCGACTTCGTAGCGCCGTTGATCGTCTGGATGCCAGTTATCTCGGCGCTTCGCCGTGTGGTGGTGTAGATAGCCTCTGAGATCTACGATTCGGGAGAGAGCTTGCTCTACAGTCATTTTTGCGTAGGAACTCGCAAACTGATCGTGGGTATGCTTGTCGTGAAGCATCAGACCAGGATTGAAAATGGCTCGCTCTATGTGAGACCGAAGCGCCGGTGATTCATTAAATGACGTTAGGATTGCGGCCTTCTTAAATTTTCCGCCGCCAAACTCACTTTCCAAGACGAAGTAAAAGTCGTAGATCGCCTCAATATAGCTTCGGCTGAAAACGTCAAGCATGCCCCGGCGAAAGAAATTCAGAGCAACTTCAATGTCCGACGCTGCATCGGCGGCGAGGACCGAACGAGCGATAAGATCGAAGGACAACGGTGGAATTTGATCATCCGGTAGAGGTTCTGACTTCGAGGAAAAGAAGTGTAGCTTTAGCTTGCGGCGCTCTTCCTCAGACTCGGGAATCCACTCCACCTCTGGACTATCCAGATCGATTGAGCGCAACCCAAAAACCCCAAGAAGTCCTTGGAGCACTCGAAGTTCGCGCTGAACCCACGGAAGGTGAGGAGTCTTTGGATTGAGATGGAGCTTGACACAATCTGCAGGGCTCTCTTGGATGGATGGCCAGTCACTTTCGTTTGGGAGAGGAACAGTTACCTCAACGTGAGTTATTAATCCGTTCGCAGTCTTGAACTCAAAGAGCCATCCTCTAGCAGGGATGGGGACATTTACGCTGGGTCGGATACGCCCTTCAACAGGGAAACGGTACATGCACTTCATGTCTGAGTCGTCCGCGTCCGTGGGCTAACGTAGAGGTGGGGGGCGCCGGAGCGCGAAGCGCGGAGGCGGTCCCTCTCGACCGCCATGTTAGGGCGCTGCGGCAGCTTCGAGATTGTCCTTTGCAAGACTCGCATAGTAGCGCTTCGTTAATTCAGACTGCAGAAAGTCGTCATTCAGAAGTTTAAGGAAGAGATCCTGAGAGACTTTAGTATCCAGCTTGAGCTTGGACCCGTCATCGCTTAGCCGGAACCTGCCTCGAAGTGCAGGGTGAGTCTCGACTGTCACTGACCGGCACAATAGAGCCACCGATGATCGGCATATAGGAGCCACTTGGAAGAGGCTCTGACGGACGTCTGCGGGGGGTCAAGATTCGCTGTTTTTCGGGGTGCTTGCAAGCGGCGTTTTTGCCTTGTTGGGTCCCTGTCTGGGCGCGCGGTAAGAGGCGCCGTCGAGGGTGAGGCAGTAGGCGTTGTGGCGCAACCGATCCACGGTGGCCGAGGCCAGTAGCCGATTGCCAGGGAAGGCCTGGTCCCACTCGGTGAAGTCGAGGTTGCTGGTGACGATGGTGGCGGCCTTCATCGGCGGGCGCGCGCAGCGGTTTCAAGCCAAAGTCATCGATGATGAGCACCGGAACCCGGGCCAGTTGCAGGAGCTTCCGCTCGTAGTTGCCGATGGCAAGAAACAAGGAACAGGGGGCAGACCACGATTTTCCAGATGCTCATCGCCAAAAACCGTGGTCTGTCCCTTGTTCCGTCGTGCTCCCTGTTCCGTCGTCCTCTCATGAAAGTCGTGGTCTGTCCCCTGTTCCGTCAAGGTTCGATGGATGGTATTAGGTCGAAGCGATGAACTATCGTCCAAGTAACGATCTCTTTGCTTTTGAAAACTCGATTTCTGTAATCACGCCATCCTCCTTGAGTTTATGAAGACGGACTAACTCGTCACTAATGCTATTCGCTGAAGATGCGCTCGTCTGTCTTCGTTTTACCTGTACGAAAACTCTAGATAGCAGGATTCTAGCCATTTCAGGCTCCATTTTTGATGTAAGTAGTATCAGTTCTGAATCATCGTGAGATAAACGAATAGCCGTTTTTGTATTGCTGTGGGTGGTAAGCATATTAATAATGGTTGCCGCCGCAATGCCTTTGAGAATGCCTTCTACGTCGAAGCCGCCGCCAATTGCACCTGCGTCATTTGTCACTTTTCCTGGGCCATCAATTTCGATCTCGGTAAAATTATTAATTGGAATGGATCTGTCCTTAAGGGCCGTTAGGTCGGTTATGTATACGTTGTTTTCGTCAATTGACAGGTGAAGTTTAGCGCCAGATTGGGATTCCCATCCGGAGCCTCCAAGTACGGTAACTTCAAGAGGTGTGTGATTAACCCGGACTTTCATTCTTTCAATGAATACTGATTTTTGCGCTGCATGTTCTCGTCCGTCTTCAAAGGACTTGATTGCCCTATTTCCAATCCCATTAATGGTGTCAGATTGTTTGTTGAGCCAGTCTCTTGTATTGGATTCGATGGACTGGTAGGAAATGTTTGGTAGCGAAATTTCTGAATCAATAAACTCATCAATTGTGGTTCTATTTAGAATGTATACCTCGTATGCGCTTGAGAGCGCGATTCCGAGTCCGATAATTGCTAGACCATATGTGCTAGAGAGGACTGCGGTAGTGAATAATATTGCTCCGAGAATAGATAGAATTGAGAAGAATGTTATTCTAATGATCCTGTTTGTATTTTCTGATAATTTTATTTGTTTTATTTTTAGGGAATTATAGATTGATCGGGCGCGCCGTCGATTGCGTCATGCGGCACAAACGGTGGTGTGGAGCAATACGGTCCTCGATGTTGATATGGCATAGAAGAGATGTATCAGTTCGAATAGTGCTATTCGTCTCGATATTTGTCCTCGTAAAGACCGCATGGTATTGAATCTATTGTGTCCTGCGTCAGTGCTGAGCCTCCTGTCCTGCTTTCTCAAAATCCTGTTACGCCAATTTGTCATCTGTATCCAAGAGGGTTGATAATGTCAAGTGGATAGCAATATCCACAGTAAGAAAACTATTTCGTGGTTTGAATGTGCTTTCGATTGGCTGAAGTGTGCTGCTGGTGCTCGTTTTTCTATTGCAACAACATCTTGTGTAACTCTTGTTTGAAGTTGCTATAGGTATCGCATGTTTTGCTTTCGATCGAGAATATTTCGGATCTTAGTTTTGTGTCCAATAGTATTAGTTCGACTTCAATTTCGCTGAACTCATTCCAGCAGAGCATTTGTGTGCTCTTGGTGTTCAGGTGAATCATATACCGGGCGTTGCTCTTCTCAAATTCCTCGATAGTCCATCCGTTTTCCGTGAAGGCCTCCTTGATCGGATAGAGAATTCTTATCTTTCCAGGCTGGATGAAGACTGTTTTCTGTGTTGTATCAAACGCTCCACTTCGTGTGGAGCTTACGCTTGAGCAACCAGCCAGTATGATTAAGATGAATATAGTTGCTGTATTTTTCATGATTTGCTTTGTGGATCGATTTAAGGTAGGTCAATGGAATTTATGTTCTAGTGGTCCCGATGTTACGAGCCGACTTCGCCTTCTTCAAAGTAGTCTGAGTCGATTCGCTTGACGATATATGAAGCCGAAATAGAAACGCCAACATCGAAGTCCATCATAAGATTCGCAAGAAGCCGGCCATCAATCAGAACTACCTTCGTGTCGATTCGGGAGGCGTAGTCAATTGCGTCGGCAGTGTACGAAGAAGTGGTGATGAAGACCCCCTTCTTTGCACGCTGACCTTGGAGAGCGCCAACGAACTTTTGAATTTCAGGCCGACCTACTGATCCTTGCCAGCGCTTGGCTTGAATAAAAATGGTGTCCAAGCCGAGACGATCTTCTTTGATGATTCCGTCAATGCCACCATCACCACTTTGTCCGATTCGCTCGCCGGCGTCACGTCGTGACCCTCCATAGCCCATTTTGACTAGAAGCTCGACGACAAGCCGCTCGAAAAAGGTAGGGGAGCACGAGAGAATCCGCGTCAGAAGGTCCTGTGCGAGACTGAGACGAAGGCTTTGGTGTGCAACCTCAAGCGCCTCCTCTGGGGTCTGTTCCGCCGCCGCAACAGCCGGTTCAGTCGTTACCACTCCTCGATTGTTCCGGGGCGTTTCACGAAACTCGATAAATTCTGGAAAGCGCTCAAGAAACCGGACGTCAATTCGTGATGGATTTTCCCCAAGCACCTTCTTTCCACGAGTAGTGATTCGCAATGAGCCTCTGCGGGGAGACTCCAGAAGGCCAGCCTTCTTGAGGTAGGAATTTGCCCATCCGATTCGATTGTTGAAGATGGCTTGCTGACCGCTGGCTAGAAGCTCAGTGCGTTCTGCCGGAGTGAGTTGAAATTCGATGGCGAGAACCTCAACGGCTTCACGGGCCGTATGGTCGTTTCCATCGGCAGCAAATCGCAATAGTGGGAGCATCAGCGATTGGTAGTCAGGAATGGGCATGCGTATCCAGATAGTCTTGATCTGAGATGCTTGGAGGGTAAGCGGCGATTGTGCCCCATGGCCCTCCCTCTGGGTCAGAAGAGTTGTCGCCTTGTTTGAATTGCGATCCCAAGGGCGATAACGGAAGAACGAAGCACGGGAAACAGGGGATAGACCAAGATTTTTCTGATAGTCGTCGCGAAGAACCGTGGTCGGTCCCCTGTTCCGTCCGTGGCTGGCAATCCTTTGTTGCGCGAGCTGATCATTCCGTTCGGTGCGATGGGTTATGTGGCGCTGTTCGAGATCGACAGTGATCGGAGCGTTACTGTCCTCGCGGTGCGTCATCAGCGGGAACACGACTACCACTGAGCGGTTGGCCCTGCGGAAGGGCTGAACGCCGCATGACAATGGAGATGTGCCCCCGATTAGTCGGTTGGTGGCGCATCTGATTCCAGCGCCTGAATCGGTCTGAACAGTCCGGTCTTTGTCATGTCCCGGCGCAGTTCGAAGCGAGCCAGTGCATCCACGACGTCGATCGCTGGCAAGTTGCCGAAATCGATGGTTTCCCATGCGGACCGTTTGACACGCACCGAGTACAAGTATTGATCACCGATGTTTCCGGTAGCCTTGTCAGATCGCTGTGAATAGCCCGAGACGACCACCTCCGCAACGGTTGGAAGCGCGGAAAACGTCTCGCCGATCAGGCGGAAGCCGATGCCATGTACGTGATTCATGTAGAGCTTCTGAATCTGAACAGGGCTCATCTCCTTTACGCCGAGACGGTAGCCACGTTGCGGGACGGTTGCCATCCGTCGGGGTATGTCCTCGATTTCCGGCAGGTCGACGTCTAAGGCGGCCCGCGTGCCGGCGCCACTGATCTCGAACGAAATCTGAGTCTCCTGCGGCCAGGCGATCTCCTGCAGTCTCTGTTCCAGAAAGATCTCCATCGCCGTCTCAGCCCCGGATTTGACCTTCTCGATCAGAATTCGCTGGCGGGCCTGTTCGGCGTTGAAGGCGCTCCATTGTGCTTCCCAGTCTGCTCTGGCTTGTTCGTATGCGGCGATTGCAGCGCGATTCTTCGCATCCACCTTGGCCGCGAGGCTCTTGAACAGCTTGGCCAGGAAACCCGGCTTCTTCATGTCCGGGCGCGATGGCGCCGGAACATCGAATGGCATTTCATTGACCGTGAGTGGGACGGTGCTGCCGGGAGTGTGGAGATGGATTTCTCCAAGTGCTTCGGTCTGAGCGTTGATTTCGTCGCACTTCGCCTGGATCAGCTCACGAATACGTTCGCCTTGCTGCTTCTTGGCGGCGGTTATGAGCTTTTCGCTCAGTGGGTTGCCGTGCTCATCCCGAAAGCTGATAGCGCCCTCGTCATCGACCGAGACCACGATCCGCAAGGTGGTGGAGGTATCCGCAGTCGTCGCTCCTGCAGTTCGCCCCGCCGCCCTTTGGCTCGGGCGATCAATTCGCTCGCGGGCGTAAAGACCGGTGCCCGGGATCCCCGTGTTCAGGTAAGTGCCGCGTTTTCCGATCCCGAGGGATGCCCCGCGGGGGCCGGCCGTCAGACTCACTCCGCTCATGGAGAAGTTCAGGCGCAGGCCCGGGGCCAGACGAACCGATTTCCGAAATCTCAAGCCCATGGTCGTTCAACTCTTCGAGGTGTTGTTCGGTGCGCGCGACGACTTGGCCATGCGTCGCGAAGCGGTCGCGCCTCAGCCTGAGGCGCCGCATTCATTCACCTTTGTTACTGAGTTCCGAGAATGCAGAAGCGAGTATTCCCGCCGGCAGGGCGATCAATCCGATGCCCGCGATTGCGGTCAACCCTGCGAAGAATTTTCCGGGCGCGGTGATGGGGTACACATCTCCATAGCCGACGGTCGTCAGGGTCGCGACGGACCACCAGAGTGCGCGTGGAATGCTGCCGAACGTGTCGGGCTGGACGGCACCTTCCAGAAGATACATCCCGGTGGCCGCGAGTAGCAGAATCAGGCTGGCGATCACGACGCTCAGCGAGAGTTCGTAGCGGCGCTTGTGGACGGCGTGGGCCAGTGTCCGCAATGCCGTCGAGTAGCGTCCAAATTTTGCCAGGGCGACCATACGCAGGAGGCGAAGCAGCCGCAGGACGACGAACTCGGCGCCGAAGATGGGGGCTACCAGAGTGGCGATGACCACCAGGTCGATCAACACCAGTGGGCGGCGGAGATATCGGAGGATGCCCCGCCAGCCTGCATATCGATCCTCAACACCGGCTGACCACAGGCGGAGGCAGAATTCGACGATGAACAATGCGCCTATCACCGCCTCGAAGGCCAGCAGTTGTGCCGAGAAGCGCTCCACGACCAAGGGCTCAGTGCCTGCGATGCCGAGTACGACACTCAGCATGATCGTGAAAGCGAGAATTCGATTCAGCAGGGACAAACCTGCATTTGCGTTTGGCGAAAATTCGGCGCGCAGCCGGTGACGGAGGGTGCGCACTTCGCGCGCGCTCCCATCGGGGGTACAAACATGGCGGGCCAGTGACGCAGCATCGCTGGCTTCATCCTGGAAGGGCGGCTCTCGACTCGCCATTGCTCGGATCCTTGATGAGTGGATGTTTGTCCGCCGCAGGCGGACTTTCGACCAACACGGTCGTTCACCGACCATGCGCGGGTTACTTTGTGACGAACGGATATATCGTGATCCGCGGATCTGGCACGGGATGAAATGGTAGAGCGGAACGAGAGTACCAAGTGAGCATCTCGAGGGATGTGGAGTATGTCTTCGAGATGGGCAGATAGCCGTCTTTCGTTTGAAGGCGCTTTGCCATTTCTCGCGGAATTGGATTGTCCTTTCCGGAACCCAAGCCTCGGTCTGACGCAAGTGCAGCTCGCCCTACAGAAGACGTCGTTGCCAACGGAGTATGACTGGCGAGTCTGGCCGACAAATCGACACGCCGTTGCTCTTGCCCGAGGCCTTACGGCGCCGACCCGTCTGGCCCAGGGTGAGATGACATACCGGGCTGCAGACACACATGGACGGCTGTTTTGTCGCATCGAGTGGGAACGCAAGTTCGAGTTGCACGAGCCGTGGTCTGTCCCCTGTACTTTCGCGGTTCCTGCGCGCATTTCGTAACGACTTGCGCGCAGAGTCGGGAACGCTCGTTTGGTGAAATCGATGATGATGGCGAGATGCGGTTGAACGGCGCCGGCCGGATGTAAAGAAGGTGTGGAGTGAGTTACCAGATTTTTTTGGGTGTAGGCATCGACGGGTTCGTCGTCATGCCCAACCACATTCAGGGAATCATCGTGCTCGTAGGGGGCCCGCGTGCCTGCCCTGGATCCGAATCCGGCGCCGAGCGGGGCAGCCACGGGGGGCTGCCCCTACGGGTTGTTGCGGGATTGGGCGGTGTCACACCTTTGATGCCGTTTCCAGTTCATCCGGCAGGAACTCCGTAGCCCCTCCGTCAATCGGCCGACCGACGGTCAGCGCACGCCGCAGCCCTTCATCCATACCACCCACCGATGCGTCGGCCAGCACCCCCAGGCCATCCAGAATCTTGGTGAAGAAGGCGCGCCCGGCGGCAATCGCCACGATGTCGAATATGTCGGCGTCGCTGAAGCCGTGGCGGCGCAAGACATCGGTGTCGGCCTGATCGATGCTGCACGCGTCGCACGCGACCTTGCGCGCAAAGGCCATCATCTCGCGCTCGGCTGCGCTCAGGGTCTCGGCGTCGCCGTGCTCGGCCAGAGCAACGACCGCGTCCGCGCTGAAAAACTGCGTCAGCGCCTTGCCGTGCGCCAGCGCGCAGGCCGAGTTGCGCAGCGCGTGGGCGGCGGCGAAGGTGATCAGCTCGAAGCGGCGCGCATCCACGGGGCGGCGGATTTCGGCCAGCAGCTTGCCCCAGCGCGCCAGCACCTCGGGGCGGTGGCTGAAGGCCTTGGCGTAGTTGGGCACATAGCCCCAGTGCACCTGTTGGCGCTCGTACATGGCGCGCACTTCGCCCGTCGCCTGACGGGGTGCAACGGTGTGGATGAAGGACATGGCGGTTGTCTCCTCACAGGGTGTAGTGGTCGATCTGCACTTCTTCGCCGAGGTCGGCATAGTCGCCGGCGGTGCGCAGCGCGCGGAATTCGGCCCAGTTGATCGGCCGGTAGCGGGGCGGATGGCCGGCGTCCACCGTGGATGGCAGCGGCGCGTAGGTGGTCGCGTAGGAAGGGTTGTAGAAGAAGGGGGCGCTGTAGCGCGCCCGCTCGCCGTTGGCGAGGACCCGGTGCAGCGCGGCGCGGTAGCGGTCGTTCGACCACACCTGGACGACGTCGCCGAGGTTGATCACCAGCGCATCGGCGCGCGGCTCCACCAGGTGCCAGCGCCCGTCGCGAAACACCTGCAACCCGGGCACCTCGTCCTGCAGCAGCAGGGTCAGCGCGCCGGCATCGGTGTGGTGATTGACGCCGAGAAAGCCCTGCTGCGGCGTGGCCAGGCCTTCGGGCGCCGCGGGCGTGGGGCAGGCCGGGTAATGGTTCAGGCGGATGAAGCTCGACTGCGCCGCGCCGAAGAAACCCTGAAGGGTGTCGGCGGGCATGCCCAGATTGGTGCTCACGGCGCCGATCAGGCGCTGCGCCAGGCGCTCGCAGGCGACGTAGTACGCGCGCACGGCCGGCTCGAACGCCGGCAGCCCGGCCGGCCACTGCGGGCGCAGGGCGCCGCCGTCGGCCGGGCCGTAGTCGAAGATCTGCTTCCAGTCGCGCGTGTTCTTGGTCAGCTCGGCGTCGTAGTAGCCCCAAGGGTTTTCGTCGCTGCGCGTGATCGCCTGCCGGGCGGCGATGGGTAGCGCGAAGAAATCTCGCGCCGCTGCCTGCACCCGGCGCAGCACCGCAGCGTCGAGGCCGTGGTGTGTCACCTGGAAAAAACCCCACTCCCGGCAGGCCGCGTCGAGCGCGCGCAGGGTCGCCGGCTGCTCCAGCTCGGCAATGTCGATGACGGGGATCTGGATTGAACTCATGGTGTCGCTCCGGTGCTCAGGCCGTTGCCCGCGGCTGCAGCCACTTCGGGAACAGGGAGTAGGGATCGAGCTCGACGCGGGTGTCGTAGTCGATGCCGCTGGCTTGCAGATGCCGCTGCAGCGCGCCCTCGCGCATCGCGTCGAAGAGCTCGGTGCAGCCGCCCACGTGCGCGCCGCCGATGAAGATCTGCGGGATGGTGGGGCTGCCGGTGTCGCGCGCCAGCACGGCGCGGATCTTGCCGCCGCGCCCGCCGGGCTGGTACTCCACCGAGTCGAGATCGACGCTGCGATAGGCGATGCCGAGCTGCTTGAAGAGCTTGCGCACGGACCAGCAGAACTCGCACCACTCCAGCGCGAACATCACCACCGGCTCGTCGCGCACCAGATCGGCGACGAAGCGCGCGGCCTCCGGATCGATCTCGGCGCTGGCAGGGCTGCGCGCGGACAGGGCGCAGACGGCCGGCGGGTCGAAGCGGAAGCCGGGGGTCGAGCGCGACAGCGCCAGCTCGGCCGCATCCATCTCCTCGCCGATGCCCTCGAACAGCGGCGTCGACAGATAGCGCTCGCCGGTGTCGGGCAGCATGGCCACGATGTTGCTGCCCGCCTTGGCGCGCTTTGCCACCGCGAGCGCGGCGGCCAGCGTGGCGCCCGCCGAGGTGCCGACGAAGATGCCCTCGCGGCGCGCCAGCTCACGCGCCAGCTGCATGGATTCGGCGCCGCCCACCGGCACGATCTCGTCGATGAGGTCCTCGTCCACCGCCGTCTCGGTGAGGCGCGAGACAAAGTCCGGGCTCCAGCCCTGCATCAGATGCGGGCGGAAGCTCGGGTGGCTGGCCGAGGGCTGGCCGTCGTGGTCGCGCGGTTGGGCGATGCCACTGCCGAGCACCTGGGCGTTGTCCGGCTCGGCCGCGACGATGCGGGTGCCCTTGCCGGCCTGCTTCAGGCCGCGCGCCACGCCCAGCAGGGTGCCGCCGGTGCCGAAGCCGGACACGAAGTAGTCCAGCGCTTCACCGCGGAAGTCGGCCAGGATCTCCTGTGCCGTGGTGCGCGTGTGCACCTCGGCATTGGCCTCGTTCTCGAACTGGCGGCACAGGTAGTAGCCGTGCGCCCGGGCCAGTTCGATTGCCTTGCTGAGCATCCCGGTGCCCTTCTCCGCGGCCGGCGTCAGCACCACCCGTGCGCCGAGAAAGCGCAGCATCTTACGCCGTTCCAGGCTGAAGTTCTCCGCCATGACGATGACCAGCGGATAGCCGCGCTCGGCGCACACCATGGCCAGCCCGATGCCGGTGTTGCCGCTGGTCGCCTCGATCACCGTCTGCCCCGGCTCGAGCTCGCCGCTGCGCTCGGCCGCTTCGATAACCGCCAGCGCCATGCGGTCCTTGACCGAACCCATGGGATTGAAGGATTCGAGCTTCACGTAAACATTGACCCCGGCCGGCGCCAGCTTGCGAAGCTTCACCAGCGGCGTGTCGCCGATCGTCCCGAGAATGCTGTCGTATTTGGCCATGGTCGTCTCCTGTGCCTGTCGGCTATTGATCCTGGTGCCATCTTTCGCGCGTATCGAGGAAGCGAGCGTTGAAGTGAGCGTGGTTTTTCTGTTGTCACCCCCGGCGCCACCCTGAACCCCGTCGGGAAAACGCCAACTTGTGGAGCGCGACGCGCAGGACCTATATTCAGGTGGGTGACTGCGGGACGCTGTGCCTTGGCTACACTTGAGCTCAAATTCCTGGGCGAGTTCGGCGTCTTCCGCGACGGTCGTGCGCTGCCTCTGCCGCCGTCGAAGAAGACCCGTGCCTTGCTCGCCTACCTGTGCCTGAACGCCCGGAAGCTGCGGCGGGAGCAGCTGTGCGAGCTGCTCTGGGAGGTGCCGGACGATCCGCGCGGCTCGCTGCGCTGGAGCCTGTCCAAGCTGCGCGGCGTGCTCGACGACGACGGGCGGACGCATATCGTTGCCGACCGCACCCACGTCGCGTTCGACGCCGGCGGCCTGTTCGTCGACAGCCTGGCGCTGCAGGCGCTGGCGGCCAGCGACCTCGCACAGGCCTCGACCGGGACGTTGGAAGCGGCCGCCGCGCGCTATTCCGGCAATTTTCTCGAGGGCCTGGAGTTCTCCGACTTCCACGATTTCCATTCGTGGTGCGTCGCCGAGCGTGACCGCGTGGCGCGCGCGCAGTCCGCCGTGTTGCAGGAGCTGGTGGCCCGCCTGGCGGACGACCCCGAGCGCGCCCTGCCGTACGCCCGGGCGCTGGTCGGGATCGGCCCCTACGACGAGGCCGCACGCGCAACCCTGGTCCGCCTGCTGGTCGCGGCGCGCCATGTCGACGAGGCCGATCAGCAGGTACAGCTGGGCATGCGCATACTGAAGGAGGCGGGGATCGCCGCCACCGGAGCCCTGCTGCGGGCGCGACGCGACACGCCCGCAGCGGCAGTGGCACCGACGCCTCCGCCGCCGCCCGCCCCCGAATCGACGCTGCCCGCGCGCACGCCGGCAGGCGACGACACGCTCATCGGCCGTGACCAGGAGTGGAGCACGCTGGCCGCTGCGCTGGCCGCGAGCGCCGCGGGTCAGGCGCAGGTCATCCTGTTGCGCGGCGAACCGGGGATGGGCAAGTCGCGTCTGCTCGAATGCCTGGCGGAGCACGCCCGCGCCACCGCCCACCTGCTGCGCGCCAGCGCGTTCGAGACCGAGGCCATCCGTCCGTTCGCGCTGTGGCTCGACGCCCTGCGCGCAAGCGCGGCCGAGAAGGCGCGAGCAGGGTTCGGCGACATGCGGGCGGACAGCCGCGACCGCCTGTTCGCCGGATTGAGCGACCTGATTGCGGCCGAGACGCAGAAACACTGCGTGCTGCTGATGTTCGACGATGTGCACTGGTGCGACGAGTCCAGCGCGGCCGCCCTGCATTACGTCATGCGCATGAACGGCGATCGGCCCATCCTTGCCGTGCTGGCCGCGCGCGACTCCGAACTGCGCGACAACATGCCGCTCCAGCAAGCCCTGCGCGGGCTGCGGCGTGACGGACTGCTGCGCGAGCTCAGGCTGGAACCGATGACCGAGGCGGCCATCGTGGAACTGATCCGTGCCCAGGCGCCCGCCGCCGACGCCCGCCGCCTGGGCCGCGAGTGCGGCGGCAACCCCTTGCTCGCACTCGAACTGGCACGCGCGGAACGCGAAGGCGGAACCGATGCCGGCGGATCGCTCGAGGAACTGGTGCGCGAACGGCTGGCGCGCTTCGATCCGGAGGGCGCCGAGGTGCTGCGCTGGGCGGCCGTGCTCAGCCCGCGCATCGAGCTCGCGGCGCTCGCGCAGCTGACCGGTGTGGACCAGGCTGCGGTCGGCCAGGTGCTGGAGGAGGCCATGCATCAGGCGATGCTGCGCGCCATCGACGGCGGCGGCCTGCGCTTTGCCCACGAGCTGATCGCACGCGCCGTCTATACCGGGATCTCGCCGATGCGCCGCCAGTTGATGCATCGCCGGGTCGCCGAGTGGATGGAGCAGGATCTCGCCTTCGAGCTATCGCGCGCCGCGGACCTCGCGCACCACGCCACCCATAGCGGCGATGCCGGCCTGGCCGCGCGTGCGCTG
The DNA here is from genome assembly GCF_057656155.1 of Azoarcus sp. Soil_N_20. Lineage (NCBI taxonomy): Bacteria > Pseudomonadati > Pseudomonadota > Betaproteobacteria > Rhodocyclales > Zoogloeaceae > Azoarcus > Azoarcus sp. Soil_N_20. Next base: position 80,676 of record NZ_JBDGKX010000010.1, read on the forward strand.
GTGGCCGCGGGCCGCTTGTGCCTGCGCTTTTTCGCCAATCACGACGCCCTGGCGCTGGCACGCAAGGGCCTGCAGCTGGCCGCGCAACTGCCGGCGGCCGAGCAGGTACGGGTGAGCATCGATCTGCACGGCGTCATGCTCTGGGCCGCCCCCCCGGACGACTGGCAGGACGCCGCCCGCCGGTTCACGGTGCTGGCCGAACAGGCGCTCGATCACGGCGCGCTGGCCCACGCGCGGCGGGCCTACCAGATGGCGGCCTGGCTGCGCTGGGAGCACGGCAATTGGGCCGGTGCGCGCGAGCAATCGCTGCAGTCCGAACGCGTGGCCCGGGGCTGCGGGGACGAGGAGCACATCGTCGGCCTGGCCGAGACCGCCCGCTGCCTGGTCATGCTCGAGCGCGACCTGGCGCAGGCCGACGCCATGCTCATGGAGGCGCAGGCGCTGGCCAGCCGCCAGCGATTCGTCCACCGCGCGGTTCCCGCCGGCCTGGGCATGCTGCGCTTCTACGAGAACCGCCTGGACGAAGCCGAGGAGCTGTTCCTGCAGGCGCGCACGCTGTGCAAGTCGGCGGGCGACCGGATCAACGAGTACCTGGCGAACGAGTATCTGGTGATGGTGGACATCCAGCGTGGGCGCTGGCAGGCCGCCCGCGAGCGCAGCACCGAGCTGGCGCTGCTGGGCGGGAAGCTGAGCTGGGGGAGCGAGGCGCCGTTCGCGCACGCGCTGCTCGGCCTGTGCGCGCTTGCCCTGGAAGACGAGTCCGCCACGCTGGATGCTGCCCTGGAAGACCTGCGCCTGGCCGACGCCAAGCATCGGCTGGCCTACGTGCAGACGCGCGCCGCGCTGCTCGACTGCGAGCGCGGCCGCCACGACGCCGCACGGGCGCGCGCCGGCGAGGCGCTGGCCTGCGCGCAGGTGCTGGAACGCGCGACCGAAATGCTGGTGGCGCAAGCGGTGCTGTCGCAATGCGCCCTCGCGAGCGGCGACCACGCCGGTGCCGAGGCCCATGTGCACGCCGTGGAGCGGCTCGAGACCGCGGGCGTGGCCGCCTGGGCCGTCGACATCGCCCACCGGGCGAAGGAATGCGGGCGGAGACAACATGCCTGAGCTCTTTCTGGAACGCGAATTCGACCAACCGCTGCGCGCTGCCATGGTGCGCGCAGCGAGCCGGAATCTGCGGGGACAGGGCTGCCTCGAGCTGCACCGGGTCGAGTGGATGGGCAGCCTGCTGTCGCCGGACGGTCACAGGATGGTGTGCCATTTCCGCGCCCCCGACGCGGAATCCTTGCGCATCGTGTTCCGCACCGTTGGCGTGGTGGACCTGCGCTGCTTGTGGCCCGGGACGCTGCACGAGCGGCCGGGCCTGACCGAGGCCGAGGGTGCATCGGCCAACGTGCTGGTGCGGCGCCGCTTCGAGCAGCCGGTCAGCGTGGACGAGATCCAGGCGCTCGAGGACGCCGGCGCCTGGTGCCTGGAAGCGCGCCGCGTCAAGTTCATCCGCACTTACTTCTCGACCGACTGCAAACGCATGATCTGCCTCTACCGCGCGCCCGACGCCGAATCCGTGCGCCAGGCCCAGCGCCAGGCGAACATGCCGGTCGAAGACGTCTGGGCTTTCGTCAACGTGCGGCCCTGAGCGGCATCCAGGCGCTTCTCTCTGGCAAATTCCACGCTGCGCCCAAAATAACACGCTCCCTTTCACGCTGGCTCCAACGCACGCGGTCAAAAGTGGCACCTGTCCGATGAGCAAGCGGGCATCTACCACCGACCTTCAAGGAGACAGAAAATGGACACCAAAACCGTTATGGCCGACAACGGCGTCAACGTCGAAGCCCTGCTCGGCGCACGTGAAGCACTTACCCAGGCCCCCGAGGCCGCGCGCTTCAACTGGCGTGCGCGCTGCGAGTGGGTCAAGGGCACCCACGCCCGCACCAGCATCGACAGCTTCTTCGGCCTCGGCGCCGAACAGCAGCACAAGCGCACGCATCGCGTGGATAGCGATCACCCCGAGCTGTTCGCGTCCGAGGACCACGGCGCCACGCCGGTGGAGATCGTGCTCGCCGGCCTCGCCGGCTGCCTGACGGCGGGCATCGCCGCGGTGGCGCAGAATCGTAACATCCAGCTGCGCTCGGTCGAGGCGACGCTGGAGGCGGGCATGGACCTGCAAGGGATCCTCGGCATCGACAGCGACGTGCGCAACGGCTTCGACGGCGTGAAGGTCACCTACATGATCGACGCCGATGCCTCGCGCGAGGAGATCGAGGCGCTGGTGGCGCAGTCGCAGAAGCGTTCCGCGGTGTTCGACATCTTCACCAATCCGACCGACGTGTCGGTCATGGTGGCATGAACGCCGCGCTCGCCAGGAGGCTGTCGGACATGAGCGACCGTAGCGAGCCGATTGGGAAAACAAGGACAGAGTCGGCGAGGACAGATTCGTCCGTTCTTGAGGCGCATGGTCATTCCATGGAACGAGAGAACGGACGGATATGGACCGTTTCTCGCGCTGGCGCAGTAGATCAGCCTCAGGCCCGACAGCCTCCCATGGCCCCGGCAGGGGCCGGCGGGCGCCCGCCGGGACGCACCATCGACGTGGTCGTCGTCGGCGCCGGCCACAGCGGCCTCGCCATGAGCCACTGCCTCGTCGCGCGCGGCATCGACCACGTCGTGCTCGAACGTGGCGAGGTGGCCAACGCCTGGCGCCACGAGCGCTGGGACTCGCTGCGCCTGCTCACCCCGAACTGGCTCAGCCGGCTGCCCGGCTACCGCTACACCGGCGACGACCCGGACGGCTACATGACCCGCGCCGAGGTGGTCGACTTCATCGCCGGCTATGCGCGGGTCAGCGCGGCACCGGTGCACACCGGCACGACCGTGACCGGGCTGCAGGCCGACGGGGCCGGCTACCGCGTGAGCACCGACCGCGGCGACTGGCGCTGCCGCGCCGTGGTCATCGCCAGCGGCCCCTTCAACCGGCCGGTGGTGCCCCGGCTGGCGGCCGGGATGCCGCCGGGGATCACCCAGCTCACGCCCTTCGACTACCGCAATCCGGGCCGGATCGAGGACGGCGGCGTGCTGGTGGTCGGGGCCTCGGCGACCGGTCTGCAACTGGCCGACGAGATCCAGCGCGCCGGCCACGCGGTGACCCTCGCGGTGGGTGAGCACGTGCGCATGCCCCGGGTCTATCGCGGACGCGACATCCAGTGGTGGATGCATGCCGCCGGCTTCCTGGACGAGCGTTACGACGCGCTGCGCAACGGCCACGATGATCTCGCCCGCGCCCGCGCGGTGGCCTCGCCGCAACTGATCGGCTCGCGCGAGCGCCCGATCATGGATCTGAACGCGCTCGCCGCAGAAGGCGCGCGCATCGTCGGGCGGCTCGCCGGCGTGCGCGACGGCAAGGCGCTGTTCTCCGGTTCGCTGCGCAACGTCTGCGCGCTCGCCGACCTGAAGATGGGGCGCCTGCTCGCCGCGCTGGACGACTGGGCAGGGGCATGCGGCCATGCCGACGCCGCGATCCGCGGTGAGCGCTTCGAACCCACTCGGATCGCCGCCGCGCCGGCCACCTGCCTGGATCTCGAACGCGAAGGCATCCGCACGGTGATCTGGGCGACCGGCTTCCGGCCCGACTATTCCTGGCTCGGCGTGCCGGTGCTCGACCGCAAGGGCGGCATCCGCCACCATGGTGGCGTCGCCGATGCGCCGGGCCTGTACGTCATGGGGCTGCCCTTCCTGCGCCGGCGCAAGTCCAGCTTCATGCACGGTGCCGAGGACGATGCGCGCGAACTCGCCGCGCATCTTGCCGGCCACCTCGAGACGCAGGCCAGCCGGTGCCGCGAACGGGTCGCGCTATAACCATGTCCGACGACGACGCGATGGCCAACGTGGTCTGGGTGGGCGCCGGCGACAGCCCGGACTTCGCCGCGCTTGCGCAGGCGATGGCCGGCGGCGCCTGCCCGACGCTACATCGCGTGCGTTGGCGCGAGGCCTACCTGGCCCGGGACACGCACCGCCTGGTCTGCCGTTTTCGTGCGCCCGACGCGGAGTCCGTGCGCCTGGCCCTGCATTGCACCGAATCCGACGGCGAGGTGTGGACGGCCACCCTGGTCGGGCGCAGCGGCGGCACGGCCAACCTGGTGCTGGAACGCGAGTTCGCGCAGCCGCTGCGCGGCGACCCACGCCGCGCGCTGGCCCTCGCGCGCGCCGAATGCCTGGAGGTATGCGGTGTCGAGCCCATGCATATCCTGATCTCGCTCGACAGGCGCCACGCGCTGTTTTTCTGCGACGCGCCGGAGGGCACTGCCGCACGCCTTACCGGCATAGAACATCTGGGCGGCCGATGGCGCTGCTGGCCCTGCCGCCATGTGGCCGCGCCGGTATGAACCCGCGCCGGCGTCGCGACAGGGGAGCGTCCTCCGTTCAGGGGTCGCAAGGCGGTGCCAGCGATCCTTTCGGGCGCGAGCCGATGACCTCCAGCTTCACACCTCAGCCCGGTCCGCCTCGATTGCCCCGCTGTCTGCGTCCGCACCAGAGTCCGAGACCGACAAGGCCCAGGGCGAGCAGCGCGAGCGTGGTGGGTTCGGGGACGGTCGCTGCGGGGATTGCGGCGATCGCATAGATGATGCCGTCGTCCGAGCCGACGTAGACGATATTGTTGGCCACGGCCGGCGACGAATCGACGGGGCCGCCGGTCTGCGTCACCGAGAGGAACTGCCCTGTCTGCCCATCGATGGCGATGACCTTGCCGCTGTCGGAGCCGACATAGACGATGCCGTTCACGACGGTGGGTGAGGAGTCCACCGCGCCATCAGTATTGGCAACCCAGATAAGCACGCCGGTCACCGCATTGAGCGCGTACATGAAGCCGTCGTCGGAGCCGACATAGGCAATGCCGTCGGCTACCGCAACCGAGGAGTCGACGGGTCCGCCGGTGGCGGTCGCCCACAGGAATGCGCCGGTTGTCCCGTCGATGGCAATGACCTTGCCGCTGTCGGAGCCGACATAGAGGACACCATTTACGACGGTGGGCGAGGAGTCCACCGCGCCATCCGTATTGGAAATCCAGATCGGAGTGCCGGTCATCGCGTTGAGCGCGTACATCAAGCCGTCGTCGGAACCGACGTAGGCAATGCCATCCGCTATGGCAACCGAAGAGTCGACGGCTCCGCCGGTGGCGGTCGTCCACAGGAACGCGCCGGTTGTCCCGTCGATGGCGATGACCTTGCCGCTGTCGGAGCCGACATAGACGATGCCGTTCACGACGGTGGGTGAGGAGTCCACCGCGCCATCCGTATTGGAAATCCAGATCGGAGCGCCGGTCGTCGCATTGAGGGCGTACATGAGGCCGTCGTCGGAACCGACGTAGGCAATGCCGTTCGCCACGGCGACCGAAGAGTCGACGGCTCCGCCGGTTGCCGTCGTCCACAGGAACGCGCCGGTTGTCCCATTGATGGCGATGACGCTGCCGCTGTCCGAGCCGACGTAGACGACGCCGTCCACGACGGTGGGGGAGGAATCAACGGCTCCACCCGTAGCGGAGGCCCAGAGGATGGCTGCCCTGGCTTCAGATGCGACAAGAACGGCACTGCCCGCCAATAGCACTGCGGAGAGAAAGACTCTGGCGGCGTCCAATCCAAATCTGCATTTATCAATCATGGTTCAATCCTCCAGGTAAGGCTTGATTGAATTGATCGAGTACGCGGGATCCTCTGGTTTCGATTATCGAGCAAAGCGCATGCCAAGAAATAAAACGCAGCGTTTTCAGGTCCTTGAAAACGCGGAAATGGAGCCTGGCGAAACCTGTAAGATTTACCGACAAAGGTATTGCAGGAATTGAAGAATTTCAGCGCGGCAGGCGCTCCGTGGACCGGGCCCGGTGCTGCCGGAGCCGCCGGAACGAGCCGCGCGGCTTCGCCCAGGGGCACGGATCGGGGTGGGTGCTTCAAATGCCAAAGAGCATGTGCTCGGGCGGTTCTTCCAGGGCGGCGTTGCGGCCGATCTGGCTGGCTTCATAGGTGAAGACGCGGCCCCGCCCAAGGTTGCCCAAGGGGCGGTGCTCGGGGACGAAATGCCCGGGGGTGAACCTCAGCTGCGCACACACGTCGGCCTCGAGTTCCCGATCGAGCACCAGTTCGGCCACCGGAATCGACGGGCTGTCGCTCTCCTTCCACTCGATCAGGCCGTCTTCGATCGGCGTGGACTGCGGGTCCTTCTCCAGTTGCACCGAGAACACGAACCTGATCGGTCCCCGCTGCAGGCGCTCGCGCAACTCGATGCTCAGGTAGTTCGGGTTCACCTTCGAGTTGCCACCCGTTCGCAACGCGAACCAGTGTCTGACCTGATGTTCCAGCTTGTCGCCGTCCGGGGGAGCCGTGGCCTCGAGTCTGGAGGCCTCGCCGCGGAGTTCGTCGTCGATTTCGGTCCGGCCGTCTTCCAGGGGACGAACATTGAACTTCATCGCCTGATGCATGCCGAGAAGGTAGGGATGGCCGCTCCAGTACTGCTCGGTGGCCAGACTCGGGATCACCCGGAAGGTGGCCTTCAGCAGCAATCGGGCGACTTCGGTGTGGTGGATCAGGAAGCCGATCAGGTGGATGCCCAGGGGGCCGGGGTGCACGTTCGCTTCCATGAACTGGACGAACTCGTCCTGATCCCTGCCGAACGGATTGGTCGAGTTGGTCATCAGGAAGTCGAGCGTGCGTGGCGCTTGCGTGTTGGCAGCGAGCGAGTCGTCGCCGTTGCCGACGCCGAAGATCTTCAGGGCGAGCCCTCTGACATCCGGTTTCAGGTCGTGCTGGTCCAGACCGACGCCGTTGGAGAATCGGGCGAGCACGTTGTAGGCGCTCTTTCCGTTCGGTCCGAAGATGCCGTGGCGGACGCTCGGCGGGCGGTCGTCGAGCAGGATCAGCCTGCCCGCCAGGCACGCGTGGTTCTTGGCATGAAAAACGCGCTGTGGGCTCCCCTGGGTGTGCTGCGCCGCGAGTGCCTTTTGCGCTTCGAGCACGCGTTTGACGTGATCGTTGAATTCCGCAAGTTCCTGCTCCCAGCTCCCGAACTTGTACTGCTCATGAACATAGAGTTCATCGTCTGTGTCGGGCATTGCCGTCTCCCGCCTGGCTGGCCGCGTCGGCCAAAGGACGCTCGGACCGGGCGAGGCCGGCCGCGCAGCATTGAACACGGGCCGCGTTGCTCGTTGCGTGCGATGAGCAAGGGCGGCCCCCGGTTTTCCCCTGTTGGGCATTGACAATGAATAGTAGGCCAAGCTTTGGTCAACCCCAACCCGAGGATTTCCGGTGTTTGCCGGATGCGGAACAAGGGCCAATGGCGATGCGATCGCGGCCCGGCGGCGCGGCGCGCGATGGCCGGCAGCGATGCCCGACAGGCCGGCGCCCGGATGGGTGTGGGTGATGCCCTGCGTTGGGCCGAACCGTCTGATGTCGGACGGGATGAATGCCCTCAGGGCAGGATTTCGCGCACGATTTCGGCCGGCCGGCACAGGCGGGTGCCGAGCGGGGTGACGACGATGGGCCGGTTGATCAGGATGGGGTGGGCAAGCATGGCGTCGATCAGCTCATCGTCGCTCCATTTCGGGTCGGCCAGGCCGAGTTCGCTATAGATCGCTTCCTTGCTGCGCATCAGCTCGCGCACCGACAGGCCGCTGGCAGCGACGATGGCGGTCAGTTCGGCGCGTTGGGGCGGGGTCTTGAGGTACTCGATCACGCGCGGCTCGACCCCGCTGCTGCGGATCGTCTCCAGCGTGGTGCGCGAGGTGCCGCATCGGGGGTTGTGATAGATGGTGATGTCGCTCATGGCTGCGGGGCTCCCTGGCGGGTGTATGGAAGATTGCGGCGAAAGTATCGCGGAAGGGGCCGCGGACGCAATTGGCCGGATAGATGCGCAATGTGGCGCCGGTCCTCGTAGGGGCAGGCCCCCGTGCCTGCCCCAACTCCGTGCCTGCCCCCACCCGTGCCTGCCCCAGATCTGGTGTCGGTGCCGGATGGGGGCAGCCACGGGGGGCTGCCCCTACGGGGTGGGATTGGTGTGAATTCGGGGTGGATGGGGCAGGCGCGGGGGGCTGCCTAATCCACGCCCTGGCAGGGCGGGTTTTCGGGTTCAGTTGCCGGTGTACTTTGGCGGACGCTTTTCGAGGAAGGCGGCGACTGCTTCGCCGAAGTCGCGCGTTGCCGAGCAGGCGGCGAAGCCCTGTTGTTCGGCTTCGAGCTGGGCGGGCAAGTCGCGGGTGTAGGCGTCGCGCAGCAGGCGCTTGAGCATGCCCTGACCGGCGGGCGCCCCGGCGGCGAGGCGGTGGGCGAGGCTGGCGGTTTCCTCGGCGAGCGCGTCGGTGGCGACGACCTTGTTCACCAGGCCCAGGCGCAGTGCCTCGGCGGCGTCGATGGGGTCGGAGAGCAGGGCGATTTCCAGTGCGCGGCGCAGGCCGACGATGCGCGGCAGGCTCCATGAGGCGCCGAGGTCGCAGCTGGTGCCGAGGTTCACGTAGGCGAGGTTGAAGCGGGTGTTGTCGGCGGCGATGGCGAGGTCGCAGGCGAGCGCGAGGCTCATGCCGGCGCCGGCCACCGCGCCCTGCAGGCTGGCGATCACCGGGGCGCGCAGGGTGGTGAGGATCTGCAGCGCCTGGTGCATGGGGCCGATCAGGGTGGCGGGGATGGAGGCGGGGTCGTCGCGGAACTGGGCGATGTCGCCGCCGGCCATGAAGGCGCGGCCTTCGCCGCTGATCACCACCACGCGCACCGCGGAGTCGGCGGCGATGGCCTTGCACGCGTCGAGAAAGGCGGCGGCCATGGTGCTGTCGATGGCGTTGAGCACCTGCGGGCGGTTGAAGCGGATGTGGGCGACGGCGCCTTCGCGGCCGAGCAGCAGGGGGGAAGCGGATTCGGTCATCGGGGTCTCCGGCGGGGGCTTAAAGCGGCAGTTGCGGGCCGGCGGTCAGGGTGACGCCACCATCCACCACCAGCCCGTGGCCGGTGATGAAGTCGGCGTCGTCGCTGCACAGGAAGAGCGCGGCGCGGGCGACGTCCTCCGGGCGGCCGAGGCGCTTGACCGCGGCAGCCTGTTCCCATTGCGCGCGCACTTCGGGAATCGCGAACAGGCCCTCGGTCATGCTGGTCAGGATCGCGCCGGGCACGAGGTGGTTGGCGGTGATGCCGTGGCGGCCGAGTTCCTTGGCCAGGGTCTTGGTCAGCCCGGCCACCGCGTGCTTGGAGGCGGTGTAGGCGGCGCAGTGGTTGTCGGTGTAGAGGGCGAGGAGGGAGGCGGTGTTGATGATGCGCGCGCGGCCCTTGTCCTTCGCCCGTTCGATCAGATAGGGAATGGCGTGGCGGCAGGTGCGCAGGATGGCGTGCACGTTGACGTCGAAGGTGCGCAGCCAGACGTCGTCGGGCAGGTCGGCGATCGGTGCGGTGGGCACGATGCCGGCGTTGTTGTAGAGGATGTCGATGCCGCCGAAGCGGGCCAGCGCGAGGTCGATCATGGCCTTGGGCGCACCCTCGTCGGTGACGCTGATCGCGAGCGGCGCGATGTTCGCGTTGTCGGCAAAGACGTCGTTGATGGCGGAGCCGGGGAGATCCACCGCGACCACCGCGGAGCCTTCGGCGGCGAACAGTTCGGTGGTGGCGCGGCCGATGCCGGAAGCGGCGCCGGTGATGATGGCCACGCGGCCGGCGAGGCGTTGATGCTGGGTCATGGGGGCGTCTCGCTCCTCGTATTTATGGTTTTCCGGATGTGTCGCCGTCGGGCGAGGCTTCCGGAAACAGGGCTGGATGTTTTTCGTCCGATCTTAGCCGGACTTGGGATCCCTGCCTACCATGCGCGCTTTCCGCCGTATTAATAACAGTCCCTTCGGCGCCGGCATCCGGAATGGGCGCCTGGCCCGGATCGATCACCTTGCACCGTAGCTGCGGTGGATCTGCTCCATCACCATCTGGTGCTTGCCGTCGCGCACCAGGTCGTAGGCGGCGAGGTTGACTGCGCGCAGCCAGGCGCGCTCGATGGTGCCGGCGGTAACGTCGAGTTCGATCATGTTGATGCAGGCCGGGTCCTGCTCGAAGGCGCGGAGGCCGGCGAGCCCGGCGCCGACGAGTTGCGCCATCAGTACCCGATTGACGCCGTCGTGCGCCACCAGCAACAGGTTGCACCAGTCGTCGCGGGCGATCAGCGCGTTCCATGCGGCACCGACGCGGGCGCCGAAATCGGTCCACCGTTCGCCGCCGATGAAGCTGCCGTCGGGTTCGCCGGCGGTCTCGTAGGCGTAGCCGATGAGGCGTTCGCGCTGTTCGGGCGCGATGTCGGCGAAGCGGCCGGCACGCACTTCCTTGAAGCGGGCGTCGTCGTGCAGGGGCAGGCTGCGCGCGCCGAGCACGATGCGCGCGGTCTCGACGGTGCGGGTGAGGCCGGAGCAGATTGCGAGGTCGAAGCGGACGTCGGCCAGCAGCTGCGCGGCGGCCTGCGCCTGGCGCCGGCCCTCGGCGGTGAGCGGTACGGTGCGTGGGTCGAGCGGGCGGCCGTCGGCATCGAAGTAGCTGACCGCGGCGTGGCGCATCAAATAGATGCGGCGCCGGCAGCGGGTGCCGGGCAGGGCAGGGGGACACCTGTCGGTGGTGAGTATCGACGCCGCCTCCGGCCCGCTGCGGGCAGCGCAGGGTTCCATTGCGGGGCTTGCCTTGTCGTTCATGTCGGTTTGCGTTCCCATCGATCAGATGAACTTCAGCAGATGGCCGCCATCGACCGCCAGCGCGGCGCCGGTGATATGCGCCCCGGCGGCGGAGGCGAGCAACAGCAAGGCGCCGTCGAGGTCGGCGGGCTGGCCGAAGCGGCGGCTGGGGATGCGCTTTCGCACCCGTTCGCCGGCCTCGCTCGCGATCCATTCGCGGTTGAAGTCGGTCGCGATGTACCCGGGCAGGATAGCGTTGACGCGGATGTCGTGGCGCGCCAGTTCCAGCGCCATCGCGCGCGTGGCCTGAATGAGCGCGGCCTTGGAGATGGCGTAGGGGGCGACCCCGGCGGCGACCCGCTCGCCGAGGATGGACGAAATGTTGATCACGCTGCCGCCCCTGGCGGCGGCCACCAGGCGTCGCGCCCCTTCCTGGGCGACCAGCCAGGACCCCTTCAGATTGGTGTCGAGGACGAAGTCCCAGTCCGCTTCGCTGTGCTCGAGCAGCGCCTTGTCCACGGTGACACCGGCGTTGTTCACGATCAGGTCGGCGCCGCCTCCGAGTTCGGCGATGGCGTCGAAGCAGGCGCGGACGGTGTCGGCGCAGGCCACGTCGAGTTCGACCGCGTAGGCCTCGCCGCCGAGGGCGACGATCTCCGCCACCAGTTCGGCGAGTTTGTCGCGGCGCCGTGCGGCGACCACCACGCGGGCACCGGCGCGCGCGAGGGTCAGTGCAAAGTGACGGCCGAGCCCGCTGGACGCGCCGGTGACCAGCGCGGTGCGCTGGTGCAGGCGAAACATGTCGGTGATGTCGGCTCTCACTGGACTACCCTCCTGTCGCTGCGCGACATCCTCCTCGCGGGAGGGCGAGCGCCCCCTTCGGGCGGCCGGGCGGGGGCGCTCATGACGCCACCCTTTTACGGAAGCAGCGGGCGGTGCGGTGCGGCTGATGTTTGCTCACGGCGTGCTCCTCGCGGCGCGCGGGGCGGTGATTCCACCCTGCAGGATGCGCAAAATTATTTCTTGCATTCGTTGCTGGGAAGCTTATCATAATAAAAAACAAAGTAGTCGGTTTTTAGCAAGAACCGGCGGAGACGACGAAACGGTGCAGTCTGCGTGCGAAAGTGCTTGGCAAGCCATCGAATCGGGTGCAATCTCCTAGAAAACAAATAAGACGGTTTGTTTTTGGTTGGCCGTCGAGGCAAGGTTTCCACTGAAGCGCAGGCCACAATGGTCGTCGCTTCGAAAACAAAGGAGGCAGTGAGAAACATGAGCGCTATCCGGTTGGTGCGTCCGCCGTCCCTGTCCATCGTGGCTGTCGCTGTTGCGGCATCCCTGAGTGGCTCGGCGATGGCTTTTCAGTTCGATGTCGATAACCAGGACCTGCAGATCCGCTGGGACAACACCGTTCGCTACAACGTCGGCTGGCGGATGGAAAAGCGCGACGATACCCTCGGCGACAGCTGGGCGCTGCAGGCCGGCGAGTACCGGTTCGATCGCGGCGACACGGTCACCAACCGGATCGACCTGCTGAGCGAGTTCGATGTCGTCTACAACATGTACCACGGCTTTCGCGTATCCGGGGCAGCATGGTACGACGCCGCCTACGATGGCGACGTGAAGGGCAATCCGGCCTATCAGGCGGCCGGATTGGGTACCGCCTACCCGAACAACAAGTACACCGGCACGGTGAAGCGCTACTACACCCAGTCCGCCGAACTGCTCGATGCCTTCGTGTTCACCCGCCTCAATCTCGGCGCCGTGCCGGTCGACCTCAAGGCTGGCCGCCACAACATCTACTGGGGCGAGTCGCTGTTCACGCCGATACACGGCGTGTCCTATTCGCAGGGGCCGGTCGACTTCCGCAAGGCGGTGGCCACCCCGGGCTCGGAGGCGAAGGAGCTGTTCCTGCCGCTCAATCAGTTGTCCGCCACCGCCCAGATCACCGACTCCATTTCGGTGGCCGCGCAGTATTACCTGGAGTGGAAGCCCTACCGCATCTACGAGGGCGGCACCTATTTCACCTTTGCCGACCCGTTCTTCCAGGAGGGCACCAACTTCCTCGGGATTCCCTACGGCGGCGACCTCGACTCCGGGCCCGACAAGGTTCCCGGCGATGCCGGCAGCTGGGGCGTGAGCGTCAAGGCGTCGCAGGAGTTCGGGACCTTCGGCCTGTACTACCGCAAGTTCGACGACAAGGTACCGGCGGTGCTCGGCACCTACACCGGCGCCGGTCTGGTCGAGCTGCACAATGCCTACGCCGAGGACGTCAAACTGTGGGGCGTCAGCCTGTCCAAGCAGATCGGCGGGATGTCGGTGGGCGCCGAGGTAGTGCATCGCGAAAACACCGCGCTCAATACCGTGTTCGGCGCGCCCGGCCTGGCGCGTGGCGATTCCTGGCACGCCCTGGTAAACACCATTGCCTTCATCGGCAAGACGCCGCTGTTCGATTCGGCGACCTTCCTGGCCGAGCTCAGCTACAGCCGCCTCGACAAGGTGTACGGCAGCACGCGTGGCAACTTCAACCACGTTGACCACACTTGCTCGAGCGACCCGTTCGGCACCCCCGGCGGCAAGAAGTCCGACGGCTGTGCCACCGATGATGCGTGGGGGATCTCGATGACCTTCACCCCGCTGTGGTACCAAGTGCTGCCCAGCGTCGATCTCACCATGCCGATCCACTACGATCGCGGCCTCAAGGGCAACTCCCCGGTGCCGTTCGGCGGCAACGAGGACAGCGGCACCTGGAGCATCGGCCTCGGCGCCGACTACAAGGGCAAGTACAAGTTCGATATCGCCTATACCGACTACTTCGGCGACTACAAGTCGGGTGCCAACATCTTTGCCGGGGTCCCGGGGATCGGGCCGGAGCAGATGTACACGTCGAACGGTGGCAACGCGCTGATCCACGATCGCGGCTGGCTGTCCTTCACGTTCAAGACCACATTCTAATAAGCAAAAAAATGCATCCTCAGACCCATCAGGAGACACCAAGATGACTCGCCGCATCCAACCTTTCGTCACCGCCATGGCGATCGCCTGCGCCGGTTCGGCCCTTGCGGCCGCGACCCCGGAAGAGCTTGCCCAGCTCGGCACCACGCTGACCCCATGGGGCGCGGTCAAGGCCGGCAACAAGGAGGGGACGATCCCCGAATACAAGGGGGGCGGAATCAAGCCGCCCGCCAGCTACGACCCGGGCAAGCCCCACGTGAGGCCGGATCCGTTCGCCGACGAGAAGCCCCTGTTCTCGATCACCGCAGAGAACATGGCGCAGCACGCCGACAAGCTGTCTGCCGGCGTACAGGCGATCTTCAAGAAATATCCGGATTACCGGATGGACGTCTATCCCACGCACCGCACCGCCAACTATCCGCAGTACATCCTCGACAACGCGAAGAAGAATGCCGCCGGAAACTGCAAGACCACGGAAGACGGGCTCCGGCTCGAGGGCTGCTACGCCGGCTGGCCCTTTCCCTTCCCGAAGACCGGCGCCGAGGTGATGTGGAACCGCCTGCTCAAGTTCGACGGTCATTCGATGATGACCCACGGCATGACGGGCACGCTGGTCGACACCCAGGGCAATCGCACCGTCACCGGCGTCGGCACGATGTGGATTCAGTATCCGGTCATGGATCCGGCCCGGACGACCCCCATCGACAGCAAGGAGCTGTTCGAGATGTTGCGCATCGACTACAGCAGCCCGGCGCGCAAGGCGGGCGAGAAGCTGATCGTGCGCGACTCCATCGACCTCATCGATCCGGGTCGCCGCGCCTGGTCCTACCTGCCGGGGCAGCGGCGCGTCAAGCTTGCGCCCGACATCGCCTTCGACACCCCCAGTCCGACCGGCGGCGGGGCCAGCGTCGTGGATGAATCGGCGGTGTTCTACGGCTCCCTCGAGCGCTACGACTTCAAACTGGTCGGCAAGAAGGAGACGTACATCCCCTACAACGCCTTCAGAATCAACGACCCCGGCGTGTGTCCCAGCGAGGTCGCGATGAACGCGAAGAACTTCCTCAATCCGGATTGCGTGCGCTGGGAGCTGCACCGCACCTGGGTCGTCGAGGCCACGCTCAAGCCGGGCATGCGCCACGTCTACCCCAAGCGCACGATCTACTGGGATGAGGACCTCCCGGGGGTCGGCATCTCGGACAACTACGACTCCAGCGGCGCGATCTACCGCGTCAGCCACTCGCTGCCGATCGTGATGTACGAGACGCAGGGGCACCAGACCGACCAGTGGGTGACCTACGACCTGCAAACCGGCAACTACACGCGCCAGGAGGACACCACCGACAGCGGCGGCTGGGTCATGACCCCCGCCAAACCCCTCTCCTTCTACAGCGCCGAGGCGCTGGCGGGTTCGGGCGTACGCTGATGCACGAGGCGCCGGCTGCGGCCGGCGCGCCTCGGGCGAGGGTCGGTAGTCGCGATCGACCGCAATGCGGTCGTCGCTGATGGAGGGTTGGGCAAGATGATCGAGGAAACAGGGTCCCGGCAGCGCCGCTCCCGTTCGGTGCTGTGTGGCGTCGTGGCGGGGCTGGCGCTGGCCATTTCGGTGGCCGCCCACGGGTTTCAGAATCCGCAGGAGGTGGCGGCCATGGACAGCGCACTGGCCGCGCGCAGTCCGCTGATCGCGGTCACCACCGCGGGGCAGCGGGTGGTCGCGGTCGGGCTGCGCGGCGTGATCGTGACCTCCGACGACGGCGGTGCGACGTGGCAGCAGGCCGCGGTGCCGGTCGGCAACGATCTGGTCGGGGTGTCCTTTCCGACCCCGGGCAAGGGCTGGGCGGTCGGTCACGGCGGGGTGGTGCTGCACAGTGCGGACGGGGGCCGGACCTGGACCCGCCAGCTCGAAGGCAGGCAGGCGGCCGCGCTTGCGGTCGGCCACTTCACCGCGCGGCTCGACGCCAATCCCGAGGCCGAAGGCTTTCTTCAGCGCGAACAGAGCCTGATCGACGCGGGCGGCACCCAGGCCTTCCTCGACGTGCTGTTCGACAGCGAGACCAGCGGCTTCGTGGTCGGCGCGTTCAACCGCATCTACCGCACCGTCGATGGCGGCAAGAGCTGGGTGCCGTGGATGGACCGGGTCGACAACCCGCAGGAGTTTCATCTGTATTCGATCAGCAAGATTGGCGGCCAGATCTACCTGACCGGCGAGCAGGGCATGGTGTGGAAGTTCGATCCCGCCCGCGAGCGCTTCGTCGGCATCCAGACCCCATACAACGGCACCCTGTTCGGCATCGTCGGCGCCGGCGCGGACGATCTGCTGGTATTCGGCATGCGCGGCAGCCTGTTCCGGGGTTCGGCCTCCGGCACGCACTGGGAGCGGATCGACACCGGCAGCCCGGCGGGCATCGTCGGTGGCGTGCTGTTGCCGGACGGGCAGGTCGTGCTCGCCAACCAGGCCGGCGGAGTCAGCGTGTCGGGCGATCGCGGTAAGGTGTTCGCGCCGGTCAGGGCCGCGGTGCCGATGCCCTACTTCGGCATCGCCGCGCTCGGCGGCGATCGCGTCGGACTGGTGGGCAGCGAAGGCGTGCGGATCGAGGCGATCGGCCCGGCCGCCGCAGCCGCCACGACGCAGTAATGACCGGATCGGCCCAATGAATCAGGCTGGAAATTCGCATCAACCCCTGAGCGGACCACGATAATGGACATCGGCAAGCAACAACCCATGGCGGTGATCGCCGACCCGAAGGATTTCGACAACCGGTCGGGAACCCTCCTCGAGCGACTGATCTTCAACCACCGCATGGTCCTGGTCATCGCCTGCGCGCTGCTGACCGCCTTCTTCGCGTTCCAGATGAAGGACCTGACCGTGGGCGCGAGCTTCGACAAGATGCTGCCCCACGGCCACCCCTACATCCACAACTACCTGGAGAACCGCGGCCAGCTGCGCGGCCTGGGCGATTCGGTGCGGGTCGCGGTGGAGAACCCGAACGGTGACATCTTCGACAAGGACTACCTGGCCACGCTGGCCCGGATCAACGACGAGATCTTCCTGCTGCCGGGCGTCGACCGGGCGTGGATGAAGTCGCTGTACACACCGGTGGTGCGGTGGACCGAGGTCACCGAGGAAGGCTTCTCCGGTGGGCCGGTGATGCCCAACGACTACAACGGAAGTGCCAGATCGATCGAGGACCTGCGGGTCAACATCGGGCGCGCCGGGGTGGTCGGCAGCCTGGTGTCCAACGACTACCGCTCGAGCATGATCGTGATCCCCTTGCTGGCCAAGGACGCCGAGGGCAGGGCGGTCGACTATCGCGCCTTCTCCGAGGGGCTGGAGAAGATCCGCGCCAAGTACGCCGGGCCCGACGGTTCGGTGCGGATGTATGCGATCGGCTTTGCCAAGCTGATCGGCGACCTGATCGACGGGCTCAGCCTGGTGATGGGCTTCTTCATGGTCGCCGCACTGGTGGCGACCCTCATCATCTTTCTGTTCACCCGTTGCGTGCGCAGTACCTTGCTGGTGCTGGCCTGCTCGCTGGTGGCGGTGGTGTGGCAGCTCGGCACCGTGGTCACGCTGGGTTACGGCCTCGATCCGTTCTCGATCCTGGTGCCCTTCCTGGTGTTCGCGATCGGCGTCTCGCACGGCGCGCAGAAGATGAACGGCATCATGCAGGATGTGGGGCGCGGCACGCACAAGCTGGTGGCGGCGCGCTACACCTTCCGCCGCCTGTTCCTCGCCGGGCTGACCGCGCTGCTGGCCGACGTGGTCGGCTTCGCGGTGCTGATGGTGATCGACATCCCGGTGATCCGCGAGCTGGCGCTGACCGCCAGCCTCGGGGTGGCGGTGCTGATCTTCACCAACCTGATCCTGCTGCCGGTGCTGCTGTCCTACGTCGGCGTCAGCCCGGCGGCCGCCCAGCGCAGCCTGGCCGAAGAGCGCGACGAGACCGGTAGCCGCGGCCTTGGCGCGCTGTGGCGCGGCCTCGACCGCTTCACCGGGGGCGCCTGGGCGGCCGGGGCGATCGGCGGCGCGGTGGTGCTGGGCGTGGTCGGCTACATGTACAGCCTGAACCTGCAGGTGGGCGATCTCGACGCCGGGGCGCCGGAACTGCGTCCCGATTCGCGCTACAACCAGGACAACGCCTTCATCACCGCCAATTACGGGATCTCCAGCGACGTGTTCGCGGTGATGGTGAAGACGCCGCCCGACGAGTGCCGTTCGTTCGAGACCCTGACCGAGACCGATCGCCTGAGCTGGCAGCTGGCCCAGGTGCCCGGCGTGCAGCGCACGGTTTCGCTGGCCGACACGGTCCGCGCCTATACCGCCGGCGGCTTCGAGGGCAACCCGAAGTGGCTCACGATCAGCGACAACCAGAGCCTGATCGACGCCCAGATCAACAACGCGATGAGCTGGAACTCGGAGTTCCTCGATGCGCCGTGTTCGCTGATCCCGGTGCTCGCCTACCTGTCCGATCACAAGGCGGCGACCCTCGAACGCGTGGTGAAGACGGCGAGCGATTTCGCCGCCGCGCACGACACCGAGTCGCGCAAATTCCTGCTCGCGGCGGGCAATGCCGGGGTCGATGCGGCGACCAATATCGTCGTGCGCAAGGCCAACCACACCATGCTGCTCTATGTGTATGGGGCGGTGATCCTGCTGTGCGCGATCACCTTCCGCTCGTGGCGCGCAGTGGTGGTCGCGGTGCTGCCGCTGGTGCTGACCTCGATCCTGGCCGAGGCGCTGATGGTGATGCTGGGGATCGGGGTCAAGGTCGCGACCCTGCCGGTGGTGGCGCTCGGCGTGGGGATCGGGGTCGACTACGCGCTCTACCTGCTGAGCGTGCAGCTCGCCCAGCAGCGCATGGGGATGGACCTGACCGAGGCCTACCGCCGTGCGGTCGCCTTCACCGGGAAGGTGGTCGGCCTGATCGGCGTCACCCTCGCCGCCGGGGTGGTGACCTGGGTGTGGTCGCCGATCAAGTTCCAGGCCGACATGGGCATCCTGCTCACCTTCATGTTCCTGTGGAACATGCTGGGCGCGCTGATCCTGATCCCGGCGCTGTCGCATTACCTGCTGCGCGGCGAGACCCGGCGCGAGGCGATCGCGTTGCCCGACGACGGGCCGGCGCCGCTGGCGGACGACGCGGCGGCCGCGGCCGGAACGGTCGCCGACCAGGCCGTCGCGCGGACCGATGCGCGCGCGGCGTCGGGAGGCGGGCGGCTGGCGGAAAACTACCGCTGATCGACCGCGACGGGGCGCCGCACGGGCCCCCGTCGCGCAGATCCGGGATGGAGCAGATGCCGACCCGGTTCGGTGGCTGATAACAAACAGATGTACTGGTTTTTATTGTCGGGGCGCCATCGGGGCTGCGGCGATGCCCCGGCCGAAGCATGGCCGACGGGTACAAGGAGACGGAAGGGATGGGACGAGTGCACGGCAAGGTCGCCCTGATCACGGGCGGCGCCTCCGGGCTGGGCAGGGCGGACGCGATCCTGCTCGCCCGCGAAGGCGCGAGGGTGGTGGTGAGCGACATCGACGAGGACGCCGGCCGCGCGCTGGCGCGCGAGATCGACGGCGTGTTCGTGCGCCACGACGTGCGCAGCGAGGCCGACTGGCGCGATGCGATCGGGGGCACGCTGGAGCGCTTCGGCAGGCTCGACGTGCTGGTGAACAACGCCGGCAACGTGGTCGTCGCCGACGTCGAGCACACCACGCTCGAGCAGTACCGGCTGCTCCAGTCTATCCACGCCGAAGGCACTTTCCTCGGCTGCAAGTACGGGATCGAGGTGATGAAGGCGGAGGGCGGTTCGATCATCAACCTGGGCTCGCTGTCCGCATTGCGCGGCTATCCACAAGTGTTCGCCTACGCCGCGGCGAAGGGCGCGATCCGTGCGATGACCACCACCGTCGCCGCCCACTGCCGCGAAAAGGCCTACCGCATCCGCTGCAACGCGATCTTTCCGGGCCTGATCGACACCCCGCTGGCGGTGTCGGTGGTGGGCCGGATGCCGGGGGCCGGCGCGCCCGAGGACGTGGCCAACCTGGTCCTGTTCCTGGCCTCGGACGAATCCGGTCACATGACCGGCGCCGAAATCGTACTGGACAACGGCGCGTCGCTGGTCGCCGCCGGCTGAAGGGGGAGACAGACATGGGTAGATTGGAAGGCAAGGTCGCCGTCGTCATCGGCGCGGCAGGCCGCGACAACATGGGCCAGGCGCTCGCCCGCCGCTTCGCCGCGGAAGGCGCCCGGGTGGTGGTCGCCGGGCGCGACGAGGCCGAACTCGAACGCTTCGCCGCCACCATCGGCGGCGCGGCCAGGCGCTGCGACATCACCCGCCAGGATGATGTCCGCGCGCTGGCCGCGTTCGCCCGCGACTGGGGCGGCCACGTCGACATCGGCCTCAATGCCACCGGCTGGGGCCTGCTCAAGCCCTTCCTGGAGACCACCGAGGACGAGATCGATCGCATCTCCGCGCTCCAGTTCAAGGGGCCGTTCATGTTCTTCCAGGCGATGATCGAGGTCATGGCGCGGGGCGGTTCGCTGATCCAGATCAGCTCGGCAACCGCCACCATCATGCTCAACGATCATGCCGCCTACATGGGCACCAAGGCCGGCACCGACCACGTCATCCGCTGCATCGCCAACGACTTCGGCGAGCGCGGCATCCGCGCCAACTCGATCTCGCCGGGCCTCACCGACACGCCGATGACCGCCGGCGCGAAGGAGACCCCGGGCGTGTTCGACAGCTTCCTGCCGTGCTACCCGCTGGGCCGCATCGGCACCCCGGCAGACATCGCCGCCGCCGCGGTGTGGCTGGCGAGCGACGAGTGTTTCATGACCGGGCAGAACCTGCAGGTGAACGGCGGCCTGACCCTGCGCCGCAATCCGTGGAACCACGAGATCGCCGCCGCGGTCGCCGCCGCCATGGAGCGGGATGCGGCCGCGCAGGCGAACAACGCATGAACGGGAGACAGAGATGACCGACAAGCCGCTGATCGCCCGCCTGGGTGCCGTGATGCAGCTGGCCTACGTGCCGCAGGATATCGACGCCGCGCTGCGCTACTGGACCGAAACCATGGGCGCCGGCCCCTTCTATCGCCTGGCGCACATCGCGCTGGAGAAGAACCGTTACCGCGGCGCCGAGGTGGAGGTCGATTTCTCGGTCAGCATCGGCTACTGGGGCGATCTGCAGATCGAACTGGTCGAGCAGCACGACGATACGCCGTCGATCTACCAGCGCTGGCGCGACGAAGGGCGCGCCGGGCTGCATCACGTGTGCATCGTCGTCGACGACATCGGCGCGGCGCGCGAGGTGTGCCGCCAGGCCGGGGCCACGGTGGAGCAGGAGGTGTGGATGGCAGGCGGCGGCGAGGCGATCTACGTCGACGCCGGCGGCGGTCCGGGCGGCCTGATCGAGCTCATCGAACTGCCGCCGGCCTCGCGCGACTTCTTCGCCTTCATGCGCGAAGAGGCAAGGAACTGGGACGGACGCGATCCGCTCCGCACGCTCGGCTGAAAAGGAATGAACGCCATGACCGATTTGTCCCAACCGCCCGCACCGCCCGCCCGCATCGACTGCGTGCTGGTGGCCTCGGGCAAGTATCACGACATCGACTTCGCCCGCCTCGAACTGCTCAAGCTCCTCGCCGAGGATGAGCGCGTGCGCGTGCGCGTGTTCGAGGACTACGCCAATCTCGATGCCATCCGCAACGCCGACTTCCTGGTGACCTACACCTGCGACGTCATCCCCAGCCTGGAGCAGCAGGAGGCGCTGCGCGCCTGGGTGGAGGCGGGCGGGCGCTGGTACGCGCTGCACGGCACCAACTCCATCCTGCGTTTTCTCGGCAGCGGCCTGGTCGATACCCCGGACTGGGCGCCGCACTGGATGGAGACGCTGGGCTCGCAGTTCATCGCCCACCCGCCGATCGCACCCTACCGGGTCGAGGTCGCCGACCCCGGGCACGAGCTGGTGCGCGGGATCGAGCCGTTCGAAACCAGCGACGAGCTGTACCTGTCGGACCTCCACGGCGAAGTGCACGTGCTGCTCGACACCGAGTTCGAGGGCGAGGCCACCGGCTTCGTGCGCCACCAGTGGCGCCGCGCGCGCCATCCGGTGATGTATGTGCGCCCGCTGGGGCAGGGCGCGGTGCTCTACCTGACCCTCGGCCACTGCCGCGGCCACTACGACCTGCAGCCGCTGATGGACTACTGGCCCAGCGTGGACCGCTGCGCCTGGGACCTGCCGGTGTTCCACGAATTGCTGCGCCGCGGCCTGGGCTGGGCCAAGGCGCCCGCGGCCGAAGCCACCCGCAAACCCGTTCCGGCGTCCTGAACAGGCGACGCCGGGCCGCCCCCGCAAAGGTTGCGCATCCGGCGCGCCGCGACCGGGGGCACCTTCAAACCGCTCCACCCCAAGAGGAGAAAGACCATGGATCTCGGACTCAAAGGCAAGAAAGTCATCATCAACGGCGGCAGCCGCGGGCTCGGCCTGGCGGCGCTGGAAATCTTCGCCGCGGAGGGCTGCGACATCGCCTTCTTCTCGCGCGACGCCAAGCGCGTCGATGAAACCATCAACAAGCTCAGGGTCGGCGGCGGCCAGGTCGTCGGCGATGCCTTCGACATGAACGACCTCGACGCCTACCAGACCTGGCTGAAGGGCGCCGCGGACAAGCTCGGTGGCTGCGACATCTTCATCCACAACGCCAGCTCCTCCGGTGCCCAGGGCACGATGGACTGGGACCTCACCTTCCGCCTCGACATGATGGGCGCGGTCAAGGGTTGCGAGACCCTGGAACCGGCGCTGGAAGCGTCCGGCGGCGGCTCGGTGATCCTGATGTCGAGCACCGCCGCGGTGGAAACCTTCATCTACCCGCAGGCCTTCAACGCGATCAAGGCCGCGATCCTCACCTACGGCAAGCAGCTGTCGCAGCTGTGGGCACCGAAGAACATCCGCGTGAACATGGTCTCGCCCGGCCCGATCTCCTATCCGGGCGGCAACTGGGAAATGATCAAGGGCGCGATGCCCGAGCTCTACGACAAGACCCTGGCCGACATGCCGCTGGGCCGCTTCGGCGCCCCGGAGGATGTGGCCCGCGCGGTCGTCTTCCTGTCCAGCCCGGCTGCGTCCTACATCACCGGCACCAACGTGGTCATCGACGGCGGCTACACCAAGCGCGTGCAGTTCTAGGAGGCGGTCCGAAGGACGGACAACCCGGTCTGGCGCCGGATCACCAGCGAAGGAAATCGATATGACAAGACTATCAAAGTTGCCTGCGGAACAATGGGATGCCGACCTGCGGGCATCGGCCCAGGCGGAGGAGGCGACGCCCCTCGAGCAGGGGCTGCTTCGCATCATGGCTCACGCGCCGGAACTGGCAAAGGCGTTGGTCGCCTTCGGCGGCACGCTATGGCGGAGCCATACCTTGCCGCGCCGCTTGCTGGAACTGGTTCGGCTACGGATCGCCTTTCATAACCAGTGCCGCAGCTGCATGGCCATTCGCTATCAGTCGGCGGTGGACGATGGTCTGACGGAAGGCATGGTCTGTTCGCTCGAGAAGCCTCACGAGGCGCCCGATCTCAGCGCTGCCGAAAAGGTGGCGATCGCTTACGCCGACCTGTCCGCGAACGATCATTTCTCCATCGGCGACGAGACGTTTGCGGAGCTTCAGCAGCACTACACGGAAGCCGAAATCGTCGAGCTGGGCATGTTCATCGCGTATTTCATCGGCTACGGCCGCCTCGGCGCAGCATGGGACATGACCGAGGAATTGCCGCAAGGCTTTCAGGACAAGTCGGCGAACGCCGCACCCTGGGGGCAAGAGTCGGTACTGGTTCGCGGCTGAGGCGCGTCCGGCGGGCGCGGGCGGATAAGCCGAAGGGGATATCCGCGATCAGGCGGCGGACGCGCGATCCTCGGAGCGTCATACAACCCATACGCCATGCATTGGAGAAGCTGCGTGAAGCTCTATAGCTCGATCGGTCCCAATCCCCGGATGGTCCGGATGTTCATCGCCGAAAAGGGCCTGGACCTGCCGGTCACCCAGGTGGACATCATCGCCGGCGACAATCGGCGCGAACCCTTCCTCTCGATCAACCCGGCCGGCGAGATCCCGGTGCTGGCGCTCGACGACGGCACGGCGCTCGCCGAGACGACGGCCATCTGCGAGTACCTGGAGGAACGCTATCCGGATCGGCCCCTGATCGGGGCCACCCCGGAAGCCCGGGCGCGCACGCGCATGTGGTGGCGCCGGGTCGATCTCAAGGTGGTGCAGCCCATGACGCAGGGCTTTCGCGGGGCCGAAGGCCTGGAGCTCTTCAGGAACCGGGTCCATTGCCTGCCCATGGCGGCCGACGAGCTGAAGGCCACCGCGCGCGAAGGGCTCGCCTGGCTCGAAGCGCAGCTCGACGAGCGGCCCTACCTTGCCGGCGAGCGCCTGACGGTGGCCGACCTCCTCCTGTTCAGCTTCCTCGAGTTCGGCGCCCTGGTGGGGCAGGGGCTGGACCGGCGCCACCGGCGGCTCGCCGCCTGGCACGAGCGGACGGCGGTGCGCCCCAGCGCCGCGGCCACGGCGTTTTAGTCAGGCTCACGATCAGTGCAGGAGACGGGATGAACATTGCAGAAAACACGCAGATCACGGCGGCCGACCACGACCGCCAGCGACATGACACAAATGCCGGCGGTGCCGGCACCGAGCCGCTGAGACGGTTGTTCTATCCGCGCTCGGTCGCGCTGGTCGGTGCATCCGAACGTTCGCCCTGGTCGCATCTGCTGCATGCCAACATCCGGCGCGTGGGTTTCGCGGGGCGCATCCATGCGGTCAACAAGACTGGCGCGGCGGCACATGGCTATCCGGGCTATCGGTCATGCAGGGAGATTCCGGAAGCGGTGGATTGCGCTTACCTGTTGGTCCCCCTCGAAGCCGTGCTCGATGCGTTCGACGACGTCGCCGCGAGCGGCATCAAGTCGGCCGTCATCCTGACTTCCGGCTTCGCCGAAGCCGGCGCGGAAGGCGCCAGGCTCCAGGATGAGCTCACGCGGCGCGCGCGCGCGGCGGGGGTGACCTTCCTCGGGCCCAATTGCCTGGGTTTTGCCAATCTCGCGATGCGCGCGGCGATGACGCCGATGCCCTTTCATCCGCCCTTTCTCGCGGGCAAGGTCGCGCTGGTGTCGCAGAGTGGTGCCACCGGGCTCGAGATCGTGGACATGGCGCATGACTGCAACATCGGCCTGTCGATGTGCATCGCCACCGGCAACGAGGCGATGCTCGACATCGCCGCGTGCGTGGATTTCCTTGTCGACGACGAGCACACCGAGGTCGTGATGGTGTTTGCCGAGACCCTCCGCGACACCGCGACCTTCGCCGCCGCGGCGCGTCGCGCGGCGACCCGGAACAAGGCGATCGTCATGCTGAAGGCCGGCGCCACGGAGCTCACCGCCAAGGTCGCCGCCGCCCACACCGGCTCGTTGGTGGGCGACGACGCCGTATTCGAGGCCGCTTGCCGTCAGCTCGGCGTGATCCGCGTGCATGCGCTCGAGGATCTCGTCGTCACTGCCGGTCTGCTCGCGCACACCGGGCCGCTGCCGGCGGCCGGCGTCGGCATCGTCTCGATCTCCGGTGGGGCGTGCACCCTCATCGCCGACCGTGCCGAGGCGCACGGCATGAGCCTGCCGCCGTTCTCCGAGGTGACCCGCGCGCGGCTGCGCGAAGCCGTGCCCGGGCCGGGCGAGCCGCTCAATCCCTTCGATATCACCGGTGTGGCGGTGCGCGACCCGGCGCTTTTCGAACGCGTGCTCACTGCGCTCGGCGACGATCCGGCGATCGGTTTCGTCGGCTGCGTCTACAGCATGCCGTGGAACGAGAAATGGGACAGGGTGCCGGCGATCGAATCGATCGGGCGCGCGCTCGCCAGGCTCGGCAAGCCCTCGGCGATGCTCAACCAGACGTTCAGGCCGCTCACCCAGAAGAGCCGCGACATCATGGCCGAGACCGGCGTGCCGGCGGTGTTCGGCGGGGTCGAGGCCGTGGTGGCGGCGCTCGGCCGCATCAGCCGCTGGAGTGCATGGCTGAAGCAGGAGCCCGCCGTCCCGCGGGCGCCGGTGCCGCTCGCCGGCACCCGTCCCGACGGCGAGCGCGCGGTGCTGGACTACCTCGCCGCGCGCGGTGTGCCGGTGATCCCGGCCAGGCTCGCCACAACCCGTGACCAGGCGGCCGACTTCGCCGCCACGCTGGGCTCACCGGTGGCCCTGAAGATCGCTTCGCTCGATATCGCGCACAAGACCGACGTCGGCGGGGTGAAGCTCGACGTGCACGGCGACGCGGCGGTTGCCGCCGCGTTCGACGCGATCCTCGCCGCAGTGTGCGCGGCGAAACCGGAGGCGGTGCTCGAAGGCGTGCTGGTCTCGCCAATGTGCGCTGGCGGCCTCGAGATCCTGGTCGGCACCGTACGCGATCCGCAGTGGGGCCAGACCCTGGCCGTCGGTCTCGGTGGGGTGTGGGTGGAAGCGCTGGCCGATACGCAACTGCACTTGCTCCCCGTCACCCCGGCGGAGGCCAGGGCGATGCTCACCGGGCTGCGGGCGGCAAAGCTGCTGCACGGTTTTCGGGGGACGCCGGCGGCCGATCTGGACCGCCTCGCCGAGGTGATCGCCGCCATCGGCGACGCGGCGCTCGCGCTCGGGGACGAGCTGGTCACCCTGGAAGTGAACCCATTGTGGGTGCGCGGCGACGAAATCGCGGCGCTGGATGCGCTGGCGGTCTGGGCCACGGCCGAATGAGGACAGAGCGCTCCGCCATGACAACAAGCGAAACCACGGCCGCCGCGCCCGTCCTGTTCGAGCGCATCGGCCGCCACATTGCGCTGGTGACGCTCAATCGACCGGACGCGCGCAACGCCATCAACGCGGTGATGACCAGGCGCCTGGAAGAGATCGTTCGCGTGGTCGAAAGCGAGCCGGAGATTCGGGTCTCGATCCTCGCCGCCGCGGACGGCAAGGCGTTCTGCGCCGGCGCCGATCTGGCCGAAGTCGCGGCCGGCCGCGGACAGTCACTGACGACGCCCGACGGCGGCTTTGCCGGCTTCGTGTTCGCCTCCCGCGAAAAGCCCTGGATCGCGGCGGTGCATGGCAATGCGCTTGGCGGCGGGCTGGAGCTCGCGCTCGCCTGCGACATGATCGTCGCCGCGGAAAGCGCCATGTTCGGGTTGCCCGAGCCGAAGCTCGGCCTCCTGGCGGCCGCCGGTGGCATGTTTCGCCTGCCGCGCGCGATCCCGCGGGCGATCGCGCTGGAGATGCTCACCACCGGCGCGCCCATCGATGCGCGGCGCGCCCATGCGTTGGGTCTCGTCAATCGCGTCGTCGACGAGGCCGCGCGGATTCAGGAAGCCCTGGCAATGGCCGAACGGATTGCTGCCAACGCACCGCTGGCGGTACGCGAGAGCCTGGCCGTGGGGCGCGTCGCGGCCGAGTGCGACGAGGCCGAATTGCGCCGGCTCTCGGCCGCAGCCACCGCGAGAGTGCTCGCTTCCGAGGACGCGACCGAGGGACCGCGCGCCTTTGTCGACAAACGTGCGCCGGTCTGGAAAAGCTGAGTGTCGCAAAAGGGGCAGAAAATGGTCGCGAAAGAACACGGGGCGCATCGTATCCCGGTCATCGTCGGTGTCGGCCAGATCAATGACCGGCTGGCCGACGATGCCGCGGCGCTCGATACCCTGGAGCTGATGAAGGTGGCGCTGGATCTGGCCGACCGCGATGCGGGCGGCGGATTCTTGCGCCAGGTCGAGTCGCTGGGCATCGTCGAGCAGATGTCATGGTCCACCGCCTGTTGGCCGGGACCGCACAAGATCACGCCCTATCTCCTCGATGCACTCGGCATCGCGCCGGCCCATGTCGAACTGACCGACGAGCCGAGTGGCGACAGTCCCGTGCGCCTGTTGAACGAGGCTGCCAACCGCATCGGTGCGGGTGAGATCGCGGTGGCAGCGCTGGTCGGCGGCGAAGCGCTGCGCACCGCGGCGCGCCGGGCGGCGCCGAAACGGGATCTGATCCGCGAGGTGACGGAACAGCGCGCGGGGCCGTTCCGCAAGAAATATGGGCTGCTGACCGCCACCGATGTCTATCCGCTCTACGAGAATGCCTGCCGTGCGGCCTGGGGGCAAAGCCTGACCGAAGCGCAAGCAGAGACGGCGGCGATCTGGTCCGGTCTGTCCGCCGCCGCTGCCGACAATCCGGGCGCCTGGATTCGCCGCCACCATGAACCGGAAGAACTGCTCGATACGTCGAGCGACAACCGGCCGATCTCGTTTCCCTACAGCAAGCTGATGATCGCCAACAACAGCGTCAACCAGGGCGCGGCGCTGATCGTGGCGAGCCTGGCGAAGGCCCGTGAAATGGGCGTGCCGGAGGAGCGGCTGGTCTATCTCGGGCCGGGCGCCGCGGCCCACGAACCCGAGGATTTCCTCGCGCGCGACCGTTACGACGGGTCGTCGGGCATGAGCGTTTCGATCCGGCGCACGCTGGCGCTGAACGGCCTCAGCGCCGGCGACCTGGATCTGGTCGAACTCTATAGCTGCTTTCCCTGCGTGCCCAAGATGGCGCGGCGGGTGTTGCCCTGGCCGCTGGACAAACGCCACAGCGTCTATGGCGGCTTGACCTTCGGCGGCGGTCCCATCGGCAATTGCATGATGCACGCTGCGGTGACGATGACGGAGAAGCTGCGCCAGGCCGGCCGCCATGGGCTGATCTTCGCCAATGGCGGCTACGCCACCCACAACCATTCCATCGTCCTGACCCGTGTTCCGGTCCCCGCCGGAACCTTCCCGCGGAGCTACGACTACCAGCACGAGGCCGACGCCCTGCGCGGGCCGGTGCCGGCATTGATCGAAGGCTATACCGGTCCCGGCGTTGTGGAGACCTACATGGCGCCCTACGGCCGCGACGGACAACCGATGTTCGCCACCATCGTCGGCCGCGCACCGGGCGGTGGGCGCTTCGTCTGCCGGGTGCCGAAGGACGACGCGACGACCTTGCAGGTCCTCACTTCGGGCGAAAGCGAACCCGTCGGCCGGAGCGGGATCGCCCACCCGGGCGCCGACGGCTATGTCGAATGGCGGTTTGCGGAAACACCGCGTGAGGCGCATTGAATGAAGGCTTATCCCGATCTGCTCGAGCCGCTCGATCCGGGCTTCGTGAGCCCGCAGGCTTTAACAATCAAGGAGCGCAAATGAACAGTGTCGATCGCGTGACGCCACCAACGAAGGCTTATCCCCACCTGCTCGAGCCCCTCGATCTTGGCTTCACCACCCTGCGCAACCGATCCATCATGGGGTCGATGCACGTCGGCCTCGAAGCCGAGGAGAACGGTTTCGAGCGTCTCGCGGCCTTCTACGCGGAACGGGCGAGAGGCGGCGTCGCGCTGATCGTCACCGGGGGGGTGGCGGTGAACGAGGAGGGCACACCTTTCGAGCGCGGCCCGCAACTGGCCGGCGCGGAAGAGGTCGCGCGCCACCGCATCGTCACCGACGCCGTGCACGTCGCCGGCGGCAAGATCGCGATGCAGGTGCTCCACTGCGGGCGCAACGTGAAGCACGGCAAGGGCGTCGCGCCGAGCCCGATCCAGTCGCCGATCTGGCCCTTCGTCCCGCGGGAAATGACGCCGGAGGACATCGAACGGACCATCGCCGACTATGTGCGCTGCAGTCTGCTCGCCCGCGACGCCGGCTACGACGGGGTCGAGATCATGGGCTCGGAAGGTTATCTCATCAACCAGTTCCTGGCGCCGCGCACCAACCAGCGCACCGACGAGTGGGGCGGCTCCTACGCCCACCGCATGCGCTTCGCGGCCGAGGTGGTGCGGCGTACCCGTGAGGCGCTCGGCACCAACTTCATCATCATCTACCGCCTGTCGATGCTGGAGCTGGTCGAAGGCGGCTCGACCTTGCCGCAGGGCGTGGAGCTTGCCGCGGCGATCGAGGCGGCCGGCGCGAGCATCATCAACGTCGGCATCGGCTGGCACGAAGCGCGGGTGCCGACCATCGCCACCAGCGTGCCGCGCGCGGCCTACGCCTGGGTGGCGCGCCTGCTCAAGGACAAGGTCGCTGTCCCGGTCGTCGCCAGCAACCGCATCAACACCCCGGAGGTGGCCGAACGGCTGCTCGCCGAAGGCGACTGCGACATGGTGTCGATGGCGCGGCCGCTGCTGGCCGACCCGCATTTCATCCGCAAGGCTGAACGCGACCAGGCCGACACCATCAACACCTGCATCGGCTGCAACCAGGCTTGCCTCGATCACGGCTTCAAGGGAATCGTCACCTCCTGCCTGGTCAACCCGCTCGCCTGCCACGAGACCGAGCTCCGCATCCAGGCCGCCGCGCGTCCCCGGCGCATCGCGGTGGTCGGCGCCGGGCCGGCCGGACTCGCGGCGGCCACCACGGCCGCGGCGCGCGGCCACGATGTCACCCTGTTCGAGGCCGATGCCGAGATCGGAGGGCAGTTCAACCTCGCCAAGCAGATCCCGGGCAAGGAAGAGTTCTTCGAGACGCTGCGCTACTTCCGCCGCCGGATCGAGCTCGACGGCGTGAAGCTGCGACTGAACACCCGGGTCACCGCCGAGGCGCTCGAGGCCGGGAGCTTCGACGACATCTTGCTGGCGACCGGGGTGACACCACGCACCCCCGAGATCGAGGGGCTCGACCATCCGAGCGTGCTCGACTATCTCGAGGTGTTGCGGGAGCACAAGCCGGTCGGTGACAGCGTCGCCATCATCGGCGCCGGCGGCATCGGCTTCGATGTCGCGACCTTCCTGACCCACAGCGGTGCGAGCGCGGCCGAGGATCCGCAAAAATTCTATGCGGAGTGGGGCATCGATACGCGCTACGGCCCTCACAGCGGGCTGCGCGCGCCGCACGTCGAAGCGCCGCCGCGGCAGGTCTGGCTGCTCC
Source organism: Azoarcus sp. Soil_N_20 (assembly GCF_057656155.1). Taxonomy (NCBI): domain Bacteria; kingdom Pseudomonadati; phylum Pseudomonadota; class Betaproteobacteria; order Rhodocyclales; family Zoogloeaceae; genus Azoarcus; species Azoarcus sp. Soil_N_20. The sequence continues at coordinate 111,222 of NZ_JBDGKX010000010.1, forward strand.
AGCGCAAGCCCTCGAAGGTGGGCAACGGGCTCGGCGTATCGACGGGCTGGATCCACCGCGCGGCACTGAAGCGCCGCGGCGTGCAGATGATCGCCGGCGTGGACTACCGGCGCATCGACGACCAGGGTGTGCACATCACCGTCGGCGGCGAGGATCGGATCCTGTCGGTGAAGTCCGTCGTCGTCTGCGCCGGCCAGCTCCCCGAGCGTTCGCTTGCAGACCGTTTGCGGCACCTGAACGGCAGGGTCCGTCTGATCGGCGGCGCCGACGAAGCCGCAGAGCTCGACGCCAAGCGGGCAATCAACCAGGGCGTCCGCATTGCGGCGGGGCTCTGACCATGCAGACCATCACTGAAAGGGACAAACCATGACCGACATCGCCGACAACACGGAATTTGCGCGGATCTTCGCGCTGCAGGGCAAGCACCAACAGCGCGTGCGTGCGACTTCGGCCACCCAACGCATCGCCAGGCTCCAGGCCCTGCGCGCTGCGATCCTTGCCCATCTTCCCGCGATCCGTGAAGCCCTGGCCGCGGATTTCGGCAAACCGGGCTTCGAAGCGGTGAGCGAGGTGATGGCCGTGCTGGGCGAGATCGATGCGATCGCCGCCGAGCTCGAGGCGTGGATGAAGCCCGTCGAGGTGGCGCCGAGCGCCCATGCGGCGCCCGGCGCGCGGGCACGTATCATCCGCGAGCCCAGGGGGCAGGTGCTGATCTTCGGCCCGTGGAACTTTCCCTTCGCGCTGCTGCTGCAGCCCCTGCTCGGGGCCATCGCCGCCGGCAACGTGTGCATCCTCAAGCCGTCCGAGCTTGCGCCCGTGACCGGCGCCGTGTGCGCCCGTCTGCTCCGTGAGGTGTTCGACGAGGCCGAAGTGGCCGTGCTCGAGGGTGGCCCCGAAGTTGCCGCCGCGCTGCTCGAACTGCCCTTCGACCACATTTTCTTCACCGGCTCCACCCGGGTGGGCAAGCTGGTGATGGCGGCAGCGGCCCGTCATCTGGCCTCCGTAACCCTGGAACTGGGCGGCAAGTCGCCCGTCGTCATCGACGAGGATGTGGACCTGCCCCAGGCGGCAGCCCGCATCGCTTGGGGGAAATACATGAATGCCGGGCAGATCTGCCTGTCCCCCGACTATGTGCTGGTCAAGGCTGCCCAGCGCGATGCCTTCGTGGAGGAGGTGGCGCGCTACGTGCGCGCATCGTTCTACCCCGGGGATGCCCTGAACGAGGCCGACTTCGGCCAGATCGTCGATGAGCGCAACCTGCAGCGGCTCACCGACCTGATCGCGGACGCCGTCGCCCGCGGCGCACGCGTCGCGCTCGGCGGCAAGGTCCGCGACGGGCGGCGGATCGAGCCCACGATCCTGATCGACGTCCCGCGCGACGCGGCGATCATGCAGGAGGAGATCTTCGGTCCCATCATGCCGGTGCTGACCTACGACGACCTCGACGACGTGCTGGGCGAGATCAACCGGCGCGCCAAGCCGCTGGCGGTGTATGTGTTCAGCCGGCGCGCGGAGTTTATCGACGCCGTGCTGTCGGGCACGTCATCGGGCGGCGCGACTGTCAACGATGTCATCCAGCACGTCGCCGAGCCCAAGCTGCCGTTCGGCGGCGTGGGCCCGAGTGGACTGGGGGCCTATCACGGCATCTGGTCCTTCCTCGCCTTCAGCCACGAGCGCAGCGTCTATTACCAGGCCGCCGATAACCCGATGGAGGCCTTCGCCCGTCCGCCTTATGCGGGCAAGCTCGAGACCCTGGAGAAGATGATCGGATGAGATGTCTACCATCCGGGTTTCACCCTCGCCGGTTTCAGTGAGCCTGTTCAGGGCACGGACGCAAGCTGCACGGTGTATTTGCGGATCCGTTTGGCGTTGGCGCCGGCATCGCCTACTCCGACGCGCGACAGCGAACGCACATCGATGCGGCTGCCGCTTGCGGACGGCATGATGCGGACGACGATGTCGTCCCTGAAACCGAACCAGAAGGTCGTCTCGGTCGCCTCGATACGACCGCTGGCGGCGTCCTGCGCGACGATCTCCCAGCCCATGGCGCGCGCCGCATCGAGGGCGAGCGCGAAGGCATCCGCCGGCGGCAGTCCGGTCGTCACCGGCTGGATGTCCGGATAGGCGCCGCGCTGGGCCTCGGCGATCGCCGCGCCGCCATGTTCGACCGGGTTCGCGTGCTCGCCGCGCAGCGGCAGCACGGCGACGAAGGTCGGCGGGTCGACGAGATCCGTGCTGATGTCGTGAATGGGCGGTACCTTGCGCGCCGCCTGCAACCAGTAAGCGGGCACGGCCGCGACCGCGAGACCGACCGCCAGCGCGACGACGAGTCGCGAGCCGCCACCGGCACGCAGTCGCGGCACGAGGAGACCGACAAGGGCGACGACGGCGACCCCGACGCCGAGGAACGCGGCCCATTTCAATAGCTGGAAGCCGTGCGGGAACGACCACAGGCCGAACCGCGTACCGGGGCCGGCCGCGAACAGCATGAGTACGGCGAGGATCGACAAGCCGAGCACGAGGCGGGGCAGGTTCATGGGGGCCTCCGGAAGGCCGCTTCGGCAGCGGCGGCGTGGCAGGATTGAGGGGGATTGTGCCAGCTCCGACCTCGATCTCGTCAAGTATCCGGACGGCCCACGAAGACGTGAGCGCCGACCGCCGCCTACAGGCGCCCGGCCCGCGGCGGCGACCAAGGTCGTGCGTGCGGCACGAGCCGGTGAGCCGGCCTCAGGCGACCAGCGCCGCCACCGCGGTGGTGTCCCAGTAGTAGGGTTCCACCTTCCTGATCCTGCCGGCTTCGACCGTCCACAGTTCGAAGATGGAGGTTTCCAGCGTGCGCCCGGTGGCCTTCGAAGTCAGGGTCAGGTCCATCATCACCGCGAAGTGGTGGCCTTCGGCGATGATGTGGCGGACGGTCGGGGTGAGGGTGGACCAGGTCGCCGCGATCTTGCCGAGCAGTTCCATCCAGCCGGCGAAGCCCTTGTAGGTGCCGGCATAGGGCAGGCCCTCGGATTCGCGGATCACGAAGTCCGGTGCGAGCAGGGCTTCCATGGTTGCGGCGTCCTGGGCGTTGTAGGCCGCGAAAAAGGCTTCAAGGGTTTCGCGGTCGGTGCGTTCCATCATGTCGATTCTCCAGGTCGGGGGTTCTTGGCTACAGCCTGCGTGCCCGTTCGCGCAGCTGGAATTTCTGGATCTTGCCGGTTGCGGTCTTGGGTAGCTCGGCGAACACCACGGTGCGCGGGCACTTGAAATGTGCCAGGTGGTTCCGGCACCAGTCGATGATCTCATCTGCGCTGACCGGGGCGGTACCGGGCTTCAGGGTGACGAAGGCGCACGGGGTCTCGCCCCATTTGTCGTCGGGGCGGGCGACCACCGCGGCCTCCAGTATCCGGGGGTGACGATAGAGCGCTTCCTCCACCTCCAGGGTGGAGATGTTCTCGCCGCCGGAGATGATGACATCCTTGGCCCGGTCCTTGATCTCGATGTAGCCGTCGGCATGCACCACGGCAAGGTCGCCGGTGTGGAACCAGCCGCCGGCGAAGGCGTCCGCGGTGGCGGCGGCGTTGTCCAGGTAGCCCTTCATCACCGTGTTGCCGCGCACGCAGATCTCGCCGAGGCTGGCTCCATCGTGGGGCACCGGCGCGCCGTCCCCGCGGTCGAGGACGATCACGTCTTCCTGGGTGTGGATGGCCACGCCCTGGCGCGCGACCCGCGCGGTGCGCGCCGGCAGGTCCAGTGCCGACCACTCCGGCTGCCACGCGCACAGCGCGGCGGGACCGTAGGTTTCGGTCAGGCCGTACAGATGGGTGACGCGAAAGCCCATCGCCTCCATGCGCTCGATCACCGCACCCGGCGGCGCGGCGCCGCCGGTGGCGATCGCGACCGGCGGGCAGACCGGCTCGGTCGGGCGCTCGGGGGCGTGGCTCAGCATGTTGAGCACGATCGGCGCCCCGCACAGGTGGGTCACCCGGTGGCGTGCGATCAGCGCGAACACCGCGGCGGGCTCGACCCGGCGCAGGCAGACGTGGGTGCCCCCGGTCAGGGTCACCGCCCAGGTATGGCTCCAGCCGTTGCAATGGAACATCGGCAGCGTCCACAGGTAGACGCTGCCGGGCGAGAGCTGGAACGCGAGCGCGTTGCCCATGGCGTTGAGATAGGCGCCGCGGTGGTGATAGACCACGCCCTTGGGATCGCCGGTGGTGCCCGAGGTGTAGTTCAGCGCGATGGTGGCCCATTCGTCGGCGGGCGGCGACCAGGCGAAACCGGGGTCGCCGCCGGCGAGGAAGGCCTCGTAGTCGCAAGCGCCCGCCAGCGCTGGCGCCGGGTCAGGGAGTGACGGACCGGGGAATGAGGGGTCGGAGATCACGACGACGCGCGGGCGTTTTTCCAGGCCGGCCAGGGCCTCGGCGACGACCGCCGCGTATTCGGCGTCGGCGATCAGCACCCGGCTGCGCGCATGGCCCAGGATGAAGCCGACCGAGGCCGCATCGAGTCGGGTGTTGATGGTGTTGAGCACCGCGCCGGCCATGGGCACACCGTAGTGGGCCTCGAGCATTGCCGGCACGTTGGGCGCCAGCACCGACACGCTGTCGCCCGCGGCTACGCCCGCGCCACGCAGCGCCGACGCGAGGCGCACGCAGCGCTCGAGGAAGCTGCGGTAGCTGTAGCCTCGTTCGCCATGGATCACCGCGGTCTTGTGCGGATAGACCGCCGCGGTGCGCTTGAGGAAGCTCAGCGGCGACAGCGGGACGCAGTTCGCGGCCCGCCGTTCGAGGCCGGGATCGGCTGGCGGGGCGGCGTCGGCACCCGTGGGCATGTCAGGCGAACTCGGCGAGCACGGCCTCGATCACCCCGTGCGCTTCGGCCGGCAGACTGCGCCAGCCGTCGCCGATGTCGGCCGCGAGCGTACGGCGGTAGCCGGTGTCCTGAGAGCGGATGGCGGGCATGAAGCCGGAATGGACCTGGAAGGACTGCTTCAGCTCCGGCGCGGTGGCGACCGCGACCGGGCCACGGCCGAGCGCCAGCGCATCGAAGACCTGCACTTCGGTGCGGTCCGGGAACTGTACGAACATCACCACCCAGCCGTCGCCGCCTGCCGGATCGGGCACGAACACCGGCGACTGGCCATAGCTGCCGGAGGGGAAGGTCCACGACGACTGCTCGCTCATGGTGTCGAGGTCGATGCACACCAGCGTCGACGGGATGTCGTCGCGCGGCAGTTCGTCGACCGGGACCACGCGGTAGGGGTGGTCGCGGTAGAGCTCGACCACGCCGGTGATCAGCATCTCCGGGTCGCAGCCGAAGTAGGCCTGCCACAGGTATTTGCCGCGCTCCAGGGCCGGGCGGCGCATGTCGCGCCCGTAGAGGATGGTGGCCCAGTGGCGCGCCGGATCGAGGAAGAGTCTGGTGTCCTTCAACTCGCCGGTACGGCCGTCGATCACGTAGCGCCCGACCGGTGCGGCGTCGGTCGCGGTCGGGGTCATGCCGCGCAGGCCGGCGACCGGTGCACGATCGCTTCCCCACACGGTGTCGGTTTCGTCGATCGCCCAGTTGATGTCCCAGCTGCTGGAGTGGGCGATGTAGAGGGTGATGTCGTCGCCGTCCTGGGCGTAGTCGGCGAACTGGTGGAAGGACTCGCACGGCACCCGCGCATGCGTGCACGGCACCGCGCGGCCGCGGTTCTCCGCGCTCAGGTCGCGCTTGGCGACGATGTGGATGTCGGTGTAGGGCGGGTGCGGCTTGGTCCGGCCGCGCCCGCCGACGGCGCCGGGTTCCTTCTGGAAGCCGACCTCGCAGTAGATGACGTAGTCGCGGGTGACCGTCACTTCGTGGACGCCGGTGGCGATGCGGGCGCCGGGCACGGCCCAGGTGTCGACGTCGCCCTTGCCGTCCCAGCGCACGATGTACAGCGTCGACTCCGCATCGGTGCGCGAACTGCCGACCGGGCGCATGGCCACGTTGCACCACCACATGCAGTCGTCGTCGAGGTCCTCGACCGGATGGCCGGTGGTGCACACCTCGGGAAACAGCGGGTGGGGCCGGATTGCCGGGTACTCGCCGACCGCGCCGCAGTAGCTCTTGAACTCGAGCGTGACCGGATCGAATTCGGCAGGGCGCTGCTCGTCGAAGGTGAGCAGCAGCCGGTCGCGGAAGAAGTGCGGCGAAGTATTGGTCATGGCGAAGCCGCCACCGGCGAGGATGGTGCCGAAGGTCGCCGGGTCGAGGCTGCGGGCGAGGCGGTGGATCAGCTCGGTGTCGGGCGTGGACACGAACTTCGAGCGCCAGTGCGGGCGGCCTTCGGCGTTGGGGGCGAGGTCCACCCGGGTGATCACGCCGGTGCCGGTGAACACCCAGCCGGCCAGCGCGGGCTGTGCCGGACCGATGATGAAGGCATGGCCGTTGAGACCCGCGGGCCAGCACCCGGCGGTGACGGTCAGGTCGAGGTCGTATTCCCGGCTCGGTTCCATTGCATGGTGAAACGCGTGATCCATGGCCATTCTCTCTTGGGGTGGGGGGTGGATGAAGGCGTTGCCGTTCAGACGAGCGGCATGTCGATCGCTTCAGCGATGCTTTGTTGTACGCCGTGCAGTGCAATCTCGTTGCGCCCGAACACCACGCGCGCGCCGGGCGAGCGCGACAGCGCGTCCCACGCTTCGGCGGCGACGCGGTAGTCCTCGGTCATGACCACGTGGGCGGTCGCGTCGTAGGCCTGCGCAACCTCGGCGCGGTAGGCGTCGTCGACACCGTCGCGCGGGGCATAGACGGCGAAGTGGGTGCGCGTGGTGCCGACGGTGTCGCCGGGAAACAGGCGAAAGACCTGGATGTACCATTTGCCCGGCACCACCGATCCGATGAAGAAGATGGTGTTGGGAAACAGGAAATGAACCGCGGCGAACTCGGCGGGCGGCCATTCGGCTTCGGGTTTGCCGACAAGGGCGCGCGCGCCCACGTCCGGGAAGGCGATCCGGTAGCCGCGCTCGAAGCGGTCGAAGGCGGCCACATTGGAGATGAAGTAGGGCGCCAGGGTGTGGTTGTGCAGGCGGGCGAAGTGATAGCTCTCGCCGTAGGTGTCGAGCACGTATTTCCAGTTGGCGCGGGCCTCGAGCACGCCCGACTTGACCGGCTGGCCGACGCCGAGCTCGAGTTGCGCGAGCTCGGGGGCGAAGTTGCCGAGGAAACCTTCGATATCGATTTGGGTCTCGCCCGGCGTCGCCTGCACGAAGATGATGCCGTTCCATTCGGCCACCGGCACGCGGGTCAGCCCGTGGGTGCGCAGGTCCAGCCCGTCGAAACCCTCGCGCCCGGGGATGGCCATCAGGCTGCCGTCGAGGTCGAAGGTCCAGGCGTGGAACGGGCACACGATGCGCCGCTGCGGCGTGCATTCGGTGACCAGGCGGGCGCCGCGGTGGGTGCACACATTGAGGAAGGCGTGGACCCGGCGGTCCTTGTCGCGGGTGATCAGGATCGGCGGGCCGGCGAGGTCGAACAGGATCACGTCGCCGGGGTTGGGGAGGTCGCCGCTCAGTCCGGCCACCAGCGGCGTGCGCCCGAAGAGTTCGCGCTTCTCGGCGGCGAAGCGGGCGGGGTCGGTGTAGACCGAGCCGTCGAACGCCAGGGTCGAGGCCGCCATGTCGGTGGTGCCGCCGGCCGCCAGATGTGCCACCAGCCGGCGGCGCATGTCGGCACCGATTTGCGTGCGCCGTTGCTGCGCGCTGCAGGATGCCGGGCCGGCATCCGCGTCCATCACTGCATCCACGGTGTTCCTCCTTTGTCTCGGCTGCTTCATCCGGCAGTTCGGATCAGTATGGGCGGCTATTGAAAAAGAATCAAGATTGTTTGTTTTGTGAGTCTGCGCTTATGGCTCCGCCACGCTTCGTCGATGCGCATCCGGTGCGGAGCAGGGCGCGTCAGCCCTTGATCCCGAGGTATTTCGGATTGCTCTCGGCGAGCTTGTGGCGGATCACGCCGCCGAGGTGGCGGCGCACGCTGGCGCGCAGCGCACCGTCGTCGGCGCGGCCGCTGCGGATCCACTGGGCGAGCTTGCGGTTGGCGGCGAGCAGGCCGCCGCGCAGGGCCGCGGGATCGTCGGTTTTGGCGGCGAACGGCTCGGACAGCAAGTGCTCGAGCGCGGCCAGTTCGGCACGCTCGGCCGCGTCGCCGTTCTTCAGCTGGCGTGCGGCAATCGACAGCGCGTTGGCCAGCATCAGCGCGGCGTGGCGCTTGTCGGCGGGCAGCGCCGCCATCAGCTCTTCGCGCAGCACGCTGCGGGCGGTTTCCAGGAGTTCGTCTCCGGTCGGGCGGTCGCGCATGTCAGGTCTCCTGCCGGGTCGTCGCAAGGGCGGTCTGTGCCCCCTCGGGGGGGTGAGGCAGGGGTTTCACGGCGCACTGCGCCGAGCCTGCCGAACGGACCGGCTGTGCAAAGGCGCCCCTCCGGGAATGAAGTGAGCGTGGGGGTCGTTTCATCACAGGCCTCCTGTCATCGAAAGGATTTCGTATTCCAGCTCCGGCACGATGTGGCCGGTGAGCGCCAGCAACAGCGAGCTTTCCTCGCCGGAGACGTGGCGTTCGGCCTGCTGGATGGCGATGATCGCCCAGTTCATGTGCGCCATGACTTCCCAGTAGGTGACCAGGGCGCGGTCCAGCGGCTTGCCCGTGACGCGCTCGTAGCCGCGGTACAGGTCTTCGCGCGCGCCCACGCCGCCGGCCTCGCGCTCGATCGCGCCGAAGCGCCAGCAGCGTGCGCAGAACCAGCCGATGTCTTCGAGCGGATCGCTCCAGCCGGCGAATTCCCAGTCGAGCACGCCGGTCAGGCCGTGCTCGTCGACCATGTAGTTGCCGGTGCGGAAGTCGCGGTGGCACAGCGCGTAGTCGCCGCGCGGCGGGGCGTTCAGCTCCAGCCAGCGCAGGCCCCATTCGAGCGCCGGGTGCGGGGTGTGGTGGCCGTCGAGGTAGTCGCGGAAGCGGTGCACCGAATGCAGCGCGGGGGCTTCGTCGTGGGTCGGCAGGAAGGCGAGATCGGCGCGCGGCGGGCGAATCGAGTGGATGCGTGCGAGTTCGGTGCCGAGGCGTTCGGCGAGTTGCACGCGGTCGCCGCCCAGCGTCATGTCCTTGACCAGCAGGTGGCCGGCGGCGGTGCCGCCGACGCGGCGCATGACGAAGAACTGGCGGCCGATGAGTTCGCGGTCCTCGCACAGCCACAGCGGCTCCGGCACGGTGACGCCGGCGGCGAAGGCGGCCCTGAGCAGGGCGAATTCCTGCGCACGGCTGTGGCTCAACGCCACCCCGGAGGGCGAGTCGGTGCGCACCACCAGTTCGTGGCTGCCGGCGAAGGGGCCGCCGACGATGTCCGCCCGGATCAACCAGTTTTCCTGGATGGCGCCGCCCGACAGCAGTCTGGCTTCGGCGATGGTGGCGCCGGTGGCGGCGGTGCTGTGGACGATGAAGCGCGCAAGTGCGCTCTGCGTGATCTCGTTCATTGCGGCTGGCCCTCGCGGTGGATGCCCTTCATGACCCGCTTGGCAATGCTCCAGCGGTGCACCTCGGACGGTCCGTCATAGATGCGGAACGCGCGCATGTCGGCAAAGATGCGCGCGACCACGGTTTCGCCGGTCACGCCCTGGCCGCCGAGGATCTGCACGCAGCGGTCGGCCACCCGCCACGCCGCTTCGGAGGCGATGACCTTGGCCATGCTGGAGTCGTGGATGGCGAGATGACCCTGGTCGAGCACCCAGGCGGTATGCCAGATCGCCAGCCGCGCCGTGTGCAGGTCCATCTCGTTGTCGGCGAGCATGAAGCCCACGCCTTCGTGCTGCCCCAGCGTCTTGCCGAAGGCCTGGCGGCGGCGGGCGTAGGCGGTGGCGATGTCGTGGGCGCGGCGCGCGGCGCCCAGCCAGCGCATGCAGTGGGTGAGGCGCGCCGGGGACAGGCGCACCTGGGCGTACTTGAAACCTTCGCCCAGCGTACCGAGGATGTCGGCGGCCGACACGCGCAGATCGTCGAAGCGCACCACGCCGTGGCCGCCGGGAAAACAATGGTCGAGCGTGTCCATCGAGCGTTCGACGGTGATCCCGGGGCGGTCCATGTCGGCGAGGAACATGGTGGCGCGGCCGTCTTCGAGTTTGGCCATGATGATGGCGAAGGCGGCACCGTCGGCGCCGGTGATGAACCACTTGCGGCCGTTGATCAGGTAGTCGTCGCCGTCGCGCACCGCGGTGGTCTGCAGCATCGAGGGATCGGAACCGGCGCCGGGGTCGGGTTCGGTCATGCAGAAGCACGAGCGCGTTTCGCCGGCGGCGAGCGGGCGCAGCCAGCGTTCCTTCTGCGCGTGGGTGGCGACCGCCTCGAGCAGGTGCATGTTGCCCTCGTCGGGGGCGAAGATGTTCAGGGCCACCGGGCCGAGCATCGAGTAGCCGGCTTCCTCGAAGAACACCGCCTTGCTGCGATGGTCGAGTTCGAGGCCGCCGTACTCCTTCGAGACGTGGGCGGAGAGCAGCCCGGCCGCTTTCGCCCGGGCGACGAGTTCGCGGCGCAGCGCTTCGGTGGGGCCGTGCGGCGTCTGCCGCGGGTCGCGCTCCAGCGGGATGATTTCGGTGGCGACGAAGGCGCGCACCCGCCGGCGCAGATCGGCGAGTTCGGCGGAGATGTCGAAGTCCATGAGGTCGGCTCCGGTGGGCGGTCAGCTGTAGTCGTAGAAGCCGCGACCGCTCTTGCGGCCGAGAAAGCCGGCGTCGACCATCTCCTTGAGCAGCGGCGCGGGGCGGTATTTGGGATCGTTGAAGCCGGCGTAGAACATCTCCATCACCGCGAGCATGGTGTCGAGACCGATCAGGTCGGCGAGCGCGAGCGGGCCGATCGGATGGTTGCAGCCGAGCTTCATGCCGTCGTCGATGTCGGCGGCCGAGGCCAGGCCTTCCTGCAGCGCGAAGATGGCTTCGTTGATCATCGGGCACAGGATGCGGTTCACCGCGAAGCCCGGGCTGTTCTTGGCGACGATGGTGGTCTTGCCGATGGTGGCGGCGAAGGCCTGGACCGCGGCCAGGGTCTCGTCCGAGGTCTGCAGGCCGCGGATGAGCTCGAGCAGCGCCATCATCGGCACCGGGTTGAAGAAATGGGTGCCGATGAAGCGGTCCGGGCGGCGGGTGGCGGCGGCAAGGCGGGTGACGGACAGCGATGAGGTGTTGGTGGCGATCAGGGTCGCAGGCGGCACGATGGCGTCGATCTGCGCCAGGATGCGCAGCTTGAGCGCCTCATTCTCGGTCGCGGCTTCGATCACCAGTTCGGCTGCGCGGAGGTCGGCGTACTCGGTGCTGCCCCTGATGCGGGCGAGGATCGCATCCTTGTCCGCACTGCCGATCTTCTCCTTCTTCACCAGGCGGTCGAGGCTGGCGGCCACGGTGGCCTGGCCGCGCTCCACTGCTGCGGACGAGATATCCACCATGATCACGAGCAACCCGGCGGCGGCGCACACCTGCGCGATGCCGTTGCCCATGGTGCCGGCGCCGACGACGCCGATGGTCTTGATGTTCATGTTGTCTCCTTGGTTTCCGGGTGGTCGGTTCACACGCGTTCGAAGATCGCGGCGATGCCCTGGCCGCCGCCGATGCACATGGTGACCAGCGCGTAGCGGCCGCCGCTGCGGTGCAGTTCGTGGATGGCCTTGGTGGTGATGATCGCGCCGGTGGCGCCGACCGGATGGCCGAGCGAGATGCCCGAGCCATTGGGATTGACCCTGGCCGGATCGAGGCCGAGCTCCTGGGTCACCGCGCAGGCCTGGGCGGCGAAGGCTTCGTTGGCCTCGATCACATCGAGGTCGTCGACGCGCAGGCCGGTGCGCTCCAGCACCAGGCGGGTGGCCGGCACCGGGCCGATGCCCATGTACAGCGGGTCGACGCCGGCGTGCGCATAGCCGACCAGGCGGGCCAGCGGCCTGAGCCCGAGCGCGGCGGCGCGCTTCGCTTCGGCCAGCACCACTGCGGCGGCGCCGTCGTTGAGGCCGGATGCGTTGCCCGGGGTGACGGTGCCGTTCTCCTTCTGGAAGATCGGCTTCATCTTTGCCAGGCTCTCGAGGCCCACATCGGCACGCACATGTTCGTCGATGTCGAACAAGGCAGGGCCCTTGCGGGTCTTGATCTCGACCGGGACGATCTGGTCCTTGAACCGGCCTTCCGCGATGGCGACCGCGGCGCGGCACTGGCTCTCCAGCGCGAGCGCGTCCTGCATCTCGCGGCTGATGCCGTAGCGCGCGGCGACGTTCTCGGCGGTGACACCCATGTGCACCTTCTGCCACGGATCGTGGAGGATGCCGTTCATGTAGTCGACCAGGCCGCTGTCGCCCATGCGTGCGCCCCAGCGCATGGCCGGCGCGATGTAGGGACCGCGGCTCATGGCTTCGGCGCCGCCCCCGATGGCGATGTCGGTGTCGCCGAGCAGGATGGACTGTGCCGCCGAGATGATGGCCTGCAGGCCGGAGCCGCACAGCCGGTTCACGTTGAACGCCGGGGTCCCCTGCGGAATGCCGGCATCGATCGCGGCCACCCGGCTGAGGTAGGCGTCGCGTGGCTCGGTGGGGATCACGTTGCCCATCACCACATGGCCGATCTGCGCTGCCTCGACGCCGGAGCGGACGAGGGCGGCACGGACTGCGGTGGTGGCGAGCTGGCTCATCGGCGTGTCCTTGAGCGAACCGCCGTAGGTGCCGATTGCGGTGCGGGCTGCACCGACGACGAGAATTTCACGCTGGGTCATGGAGGTCTCCTGGTTCTGTCTGGATACGGGGCGCCAATGGCGGGCGCCGGCGCTGCGTACCTGTGTTCGGGATGGGTCGGTTCTGCCTTGGTCCGGTGTGCTCTTGCCGGTGCTGGAACGCGGTGCGTTGCCCGGATCGAAAGCGGTGTACAGATGGTATCAAAAAAACAAAAGTGTTGGTTTGTATTGTTGAGGCGGAGGGCAGTGCCATGCGGATGGAGCTTGCCGGGCGAAGGTCGAACGGCTATCATTAAAAAACGTTCACGATGGTTTGTTTCCTGTCGACAGCCATTCCGTACCGCTCCGGGGAAACTCAGCCCTGTCTGTCAGAGGCGTGGGGGCGGGGGCTGGAACGATCCTCATGCTTGCGAGCGCACATCCTCTCCTCCCTCGGCGCTCGCCGGCTTTGTTCAGGTCGCCGACACGGTTCGGCGACCTGCTTTTTCGTTATCGACAGGGCGCGAAGCGCCGCACCGAACACCTTCACCGGCTCGACGACGAGTTTCGAACGCGGGTCGCATGGCAGCGCGGAGCAGGCGCACCGGGTTCTTCATCGACCTGAATGCGGTCGCAACCCGCGTTTGAGGGGCTGGTGTGAAGGCGTGCATCGAGCAGAAAATAAAAACATGAAATCCTGTTTTCTATTTCCGGGGCGTCGTCTATAGTTGCATTCAAAGCATGCGCCCGACCCCAACACACAAAGGGCGTTTGTGACCGAGGGCCTCCGATTAGAGAGACCCCGCGTTGGCAGAGCGGGACAACGGCTGGCTGGTGCACGGCTGACAGATGTCAGCACGGTGCGCGATGCGGACCATCGCATCGCATCCATTCCGCCGGACGTCCGCCAATGACACCAAAGGAGTGTTCGAGATGAAGTTCTTGCTCGCGATGGCGGCGGCGGCCGGTCTGTGGGGCTTGTTCGAAGCGTCGACCGGGGAGGCGGAGCAGGCATCGGCCACGCCGTTGGCAGGCTTCTACAAAGTGGCGCATTTTCCCCTGGCGGACTACCGCTGACGCGAAGAACGCGTTTCGAACCTGCCCGTTCCGCAACCGGATGGCAGGACCATCCGCGCGGGACCGGCCGCATGGGTCCGAATCCACAGGAACTGTGATCGCGGCGTGACTGCCGTTCCCGATCCGACCGTTCTCTCGCCGTTCAGGCGTCGGTGTGCCGTGTTCCGCCAGCCATGCCCGGATCGACCCGGTCGAGCGTCGTCCATTCACCGAGTCCCCCTGACGCCTTTCCGCATCCTCCGGTATGTCCGCATGACCTGCAGGACTTCGACCGGGATCGCCTCCCCGCCACCCCGCATGCCGGATCCTGTCGATGAGCTTATCCCCACCGACCGAGGACAAGGCCCGGGATAAGGTGTGGATAACAGGCTCAAGTGACGGATTCAAAAGCCTTCGCCACGCCTGCCTCATTGCGAGGCACCGGTCGTCTGCGACGTTGCCCGAAATGCACGATCTGCATTCCGTGTCGCCGGTTGCGGTTCAGGCGCGTGCGATGCGCGAACCGGTGGCACCACACGGTCCACGCGCATGACATACCAGGTGAGCTTGTGCGCCTGTCAGGTTCTTTCCCTTTTGCTGACTGATCGACGTTTGCGGGCCCCAAGGTGACGCTCCGTGTGATCGCGGATCACGCCGTCGATGCGGATCCGCTCGCACCTGTGCCGGAAGGCCCGCTCATGCTGTAGCAAGCCAATTCAGCGCATCAGCAACTCAATATATTTTTCTGCACAAAAGATAATTTTGTGCGTACAATGGATTTCAACGATCGGTCAGAAGGGCCGACCGATGTCCGAACCTGATTTAGGAGGTGTGATATGAAGCTTTTGTCCTATCTGGATGGCGAACGTGAGGCCTGGGGCATTGTCGTGGGCGATGGCGTGGTGGATATGTCGCGCTGGCGCGCAGACGTGCCGACGCTGCGCGACTACATCGCGTGCGGCGCTTATCGCGAGGCGGCGGACCACGTCAAGGGCCGTGCCCCCGACGTGGCGCTCGCCGACATCGTGTTCCTGCCGGTGATCCCGCGCCCGGAGAAGATTGTCTGCGCGGTGCGCAATTACCTGGACCATCATCAGGAAGCACTGGCAGCCGGTCTGCAGCGCGAACTGTCCGAATACCCACCGATCTTCCTGCGCGTGTGGCGTTCGCAAACCGCCCACGAGCAGCCCATCGTCAAGCCCGCCGTGTCCGATACGCTGGACTGGGAAGGGGAGCTGGCGGTGATCATCGGCAAGGGCGGGCGCAACATTGCCGAGGACAAGGCGATGAACCACGTGGCGGGCTACGCCTGCTACAACGACGCCAGCATCCGTGAATGGCAGTTCCATGCCAAGCAGATCGCATCGGGCAAGAACTTCGAATCCACCGGCGCCTTCGGTCCGTGGATGGTGACCGCGGACGAGATCGAGCCGGGGCGTACGCTGAAGCTCGAGACCCGGCTCAACGGCGAGGTCGTTCAATCCAGCGATACCGGCCATCTGATCTTCTCGATCCCGCGCCTGATCAGCTATGCGTCGACCATCTTCACGCTGGTGCCAGGCGACGTGATCGTCACCGGTACGCCGGCGGGCGTGGGTTTCGGCAGGAAGCCGCCGATGTACATGAAGGCGGGCGACGTGGTCGAAGTCGAAATCGAGGCGGTCGGTACGCTTCGCAATCCGGTCGTGGCGCAATAGAAGGGGTAGATCCGGCCGGTTGTGTCCGGGGCAGGGCCGATGAGCCCGGGATTGATCGGTCGCTGATGATGCCCCGTGCCGGCACGGATCTTCATAGGAGGAGAGAGTCGTGAACTATCTGATGAATACCTGGTATGCCGCAGGTTTCAGCGAAGACTTTGGCCGTACGCCGATGGTTCGTGTGTTGCTCGACGAATCCATTGTGTTCTATCGCACCGAGGGCGGCGCACCGGTGGCCTTGCGCGACCGCTGCCCGCACCGATTTGCGCCGCTGCACAAGGGCACGCTGATCGGCGACGCGATCCGCTGCCCCTACCATGGCCTGCAGTTCGGCGCCGGCGGCGCCTGCGTGCACAACCCGATCGGCGACGGCAAGATCCCGAAAGCGGCGCAAACCAGGGCCTATCCACTGGCGGAGCACGACGGCATCGTATGGATCTGGTTCGGCGACCAGCCCGCCGACGAGTCCAGGATCCGGCGCTGGCCGGAGTTCGAGGATGCGGCCCGCTACACCTGCGTGCAGGGCTATATCCACGTCAAGGGCAACTATCAGCTCGTCGCCGACAACCTGCTCGACCTCAGTCACGCCGAGTTCCTCCACCCCTATCTGGCCACCGAGGGCTTCAATCGCCGGACCCAGTACTCGATGGAGCAGGACGGGACTACCGTGATCGCCCGCAACTGGCGGCCGAACGAGCCGATCAGCGGGCTCTTTGCGACCGCCTACGGCGACGGTGCCCCCAGCAATGTCGATCACCTGTCGATCGTGCGCTGGGAGCCGCCGTCCACGCTGCGCCTGGAGATCGGCGTGACCGGGGTGGGCCGCCCCGCCGCGGAGGGTCCGCGCTCGCAGCAGGCGCACCTGGTCACGCCCGAGACCGAACACAGCTGTCACTACTTCTGGAAGTGGGCGCGCGATTTCAAGCTCGATGACGACGACTTCTCCACCAGGCTGCAGGCGAGTCTGCAGGGCGCATTCGAGACCGAGGACGGGCCGATGATCGAAGCCCAGTCGCGCTACATGGGCGGCCAGCCGCTCGAGGCGCTGAAGCCGGTATTGCTGGCCACCGACTCGGCCTCGATGCGCGCCCGCCGCGTGTTGCTCCAATTGCTCAAGGAGCAGGTGGGCGAATGAACCGGGCCGCCGCGGCCCGTGTCGTTTCAGCCCCTCCTGCCGAAAGGAATTCGATCGTGATCAAAGTACTTGTCCGGGCGAAACACGCCGAAGCCGAGGACATCTGCGTCTTCGAACTGGCGCCGTGCGACGGCGCCCGCCTGCCGCCGTTCGAGGCCGGCGCACACATCGACGTGCATATCCGCGACGGTCTGGTGCGCCAGTACTCCCTGTGCAATGCGCCACACCAGGACGACGTCTACGTGATCGGGGTGCTCAGGGAAGCGGCCTCGCGCGGCGGCTCGGTGGCGATGCACGCGCTGTGCGTGGGTCAAACCCTGCACATCGGCGCGCCGCGGAACAATTTTCCGATGGCCCCGGACGCCGGGTGCTCCCTGCTGTTCGCCGGCGGCATCGGCATCACCCCGGTGCTGAGCATGGCCGAGAGACTGGCGCGGGGCGAGGCCGACTTCCACCTGCACTACTGCACCCGTTCCCGCGCGCGTACTGCGTTCTACGAGCGCATCGCGCAGGGTGGTTTTCCGGAGCGCGCCTCCATCCATTTCGACAGCGGTCCGGCGGAGCAGAAGCTCGACATCGACGCCGTGCTCGCCGCGGCGACCGCGGACACCCATCTGTATGTCTGCGGTCCGGCCGGGTTCATGGATTGGGTGCTTGCCGCGGCGCGGGCGCACGGATGGCCGGAGGCGCGCCTGCACAAGGAGTACTTCGCCACCGCCCCGGTGCCGTCCGGCGAGGATCGGCCGTTCGACGTGAAGATTGCCAGCACCGGCGCGACCGTCCGCGTGGAAACCGGACAGACGGTGGTGGAGGCACTGCAGCAGCACGGGTTCGAGGTTCCGGTTTCGTGCGAGCAGGGAGTGTGCGGCACCTGCCTGACGCGCGTGCTGGATGGCCAGCCCGACCACCGCGACGTGTTCCTGACCGACGCGGAAAAAGCACTGAACGAGCAGTTCACCCCATGTTGTTCGCGGGCCAAGAGTTCCTGCCTGGTGCTGGATCTCTAGCCCATATACCTATGCCGTCCGCCGGATCCGGTGGTGGCGGCAATCACATCAAGGAGACAAATGATGGCGACGATGAAAGTGGCAAGAATGCACAAGGTCGGAGAACCGATGCAGATCGAGCAGATCGAGGTGCCCGAGCCGGGTCCGAACGACGTGCTGGTCAGGGTCCACGCCTGCGGCATCGTGCCGAATCTGGGCAACATCCTGGCGAACTGGACCACCTGGTTCCCGGAACTGCCGCTGCCGCCGCTGCCGGCGATATTCGGTCTGGATCCCGCCGGCGAGGTCGTGGCGATCGGCTCGCGGGTCCATGACTGGAAGGTCGGCGAACGGGTCTATGTGAATCCCGGGCGTTATTGCGGCGGATGCCGTGCGTGCCGCAACGGCGACCTGATCAACTGCACCCACTACACCTTCAACGGCTACTTCGGTTTCTCCCGGAATTCGCTGAAGATCTTCAAGGACTACCCCTACGGCGGCCTGGGCGAGTACATGACCGCGCCGCAGTACGCGCTGGTCAGGCTGCCCGCCAACGTCAGCTACGAGCAGGCGGCGCGCTTCGGCTATCTGGGCACGATGTACTCGGCCCTGCGCAAGAGCGGCATCGGTCCCGGCAAGACCCTGCTGGTGAACGGCATCAGCGGAACCCTGGGTATCGGCGGGGCCCTGTTCGGTCTGGCCATGGGCGTCACGCGCATTCTCGGCACCGCCCGGTCGATGCCGTTGCTCGAGCGGGTCAAGGCACTGGCCCCGAACCGCATCCAGGTGTTCTCGACCGAGAGCGACAAATCGATCGACCAGTGGGTCATGGAAGTGACCGACGGCCTGGGCGCAGACGTGTTCGTCGACGCGCTCGGCCCCGGTGCGCCGCACGAGACGCTGCTACAGGGGGTGCGCTCGCTCAAGCGTGGCGGCAAGGCATACAACATCGGTGCGATCGCCGGCAAGGTGGGCATGGACCTGCATACGATGATGGACGAACAGCAGGCCATCGAAGGCTCGGCCTGGTTTACCGCCGGGGAAGGGCAGAACATGGCCGACATGGCCGAGGCCGGCACGCTCGACCTGTCGGTGTTCGAGCACGTCAGCTATCCGCTGGATCAGGTGAACGAGGCGATCTCGGGTATCGCCGCCCGCAACGGCGGTTTCGGCAACTACGTCATCAAGCCGTGACCGCGGCCGGGGCGCCGCTGGCGCCCCGTGCCCGGTGGCCGCGAGCGGGAACAGTGAAGACCCGGGGAGCCGCTTCGCGCGGGTGCGAATGAGCGGCTCGACAACATCGACTTTCAGGATGCTTGCATGAAGCAGAACTATATCGGTGGCGAATGGATCGTCGGTGCCTCTTCCCGCGCCAACATCAATCCGTCCGATCTGACCGACATCGTGGGCGAATACGCCCAGGGGGACGAGGCGCAGACCAATGCGGCCATCGCGGCCGCGGTCGGGGCGTTCCCGGCGTGGTCGACCGGCGGCATCCAGGTGCGTGCCGATGCGCTGGACAAGGTCGCGGCGGAACTGCTCGCACGGCGCAACGAACTCGGCGACCTGCTGGCGCGCGAGGAAGGCAAGGTGCTGGCGGAGGCGGTGGCCGAAGTGACCCGCGCCGGGATGATCTTCCGCTTCTTCGCCGGCGAGGTGGTGCGTCAGAGCGGTCAGCGGCTCGCCTCGGTCCGCCCCGGGGTCGAGGTCGAGATCTCGCGTGAACCGGTGGGGGTGGTGGGGCTCATCACGCCGTGGAATTTTCCTGTCGCCATTCCGGCCTGGAAGATCGCGCCGGCGCTCGCCTACGGCAACTGCGTGGTGTTCAAGCCGGCCGACCTGGTGCCGGGCTCGGCCTGGGCGCTGGCGGAAATCATCAGCCGTGCCGGCTTCCCGCCCGGGGTGTTCAACCTGGTCATGGGGCCGGGCAGCCGGGTAGGGCAGACCCTCATCGATCATCCGGGGGTCGATGCGCTGAGCTTCACCGGTTCGTCCGCCACCGGTGCCCGGGTGCGGGACGGGGCAGGCCGACGGTTTGCGAAGGTACAGCTGGAAATGGGCGGCAAGAACCCGCTGGTCGTGCTCGACGATGCCGACCTGGCCCAGGCCGTCGATTGTGCGCTCCAGGGGTCCTACTATTCGACCGGCCAACGCTGTACGGCGTCGAGCCGGCTGATCGTGCACAAGGCTATCCTGCCCCGCTTCGTCGTGGCCCTGCATGAGCGACTCGAGACGCTCGTCGTCGATGATGCGCGCAAACCCGGGACCCAGATCGGGCCGGTCGCCGATCGCTCGCAGCTCGATACCGACCTCGACTACATCTCGATCGGGCAGAGGGAAGGGGCGCAGCTGGTCAGCGGTGGCCAACGCCTCGTGCGCGACTCCGACGGTTTCTACCTGAAACCGGCCCTGTTCGTGGATGCGCAGCCGGAGATGCGCATTGCGCGCGAGGAGATCTTCGGCCCGGTCGCCTGCGTGATCGCCGCCGATGACTACGAGCACGCGCTCGCGCTCGCGAACGATACCGAGTTCGGCCTGACCGCGGGCATCTGCACGACCTCGCTGAAGTACGCCACGCACTTCAAGCGCCATGTCCGGGCCGGCATGGTCATGGTCAATGTGCCCACGGCGGGGGTCGATTATCACGTGCCCTTCGGCGGGCGCAAGGCGTCGAGCTACGGGCCGCGCGAACAGGGCAGCTATGCCCGGGAGTTCTTCACCACGGTGAAGACCGCGTACACCGCGGCCTGAGTCTGCAGCCGGGAACGGGGCGCCGCGTGGCGCCCCGCCGGAGGGGCCCGCGATTCGACCGCGTGCAGTACGGTGCGACTCGTAGGGCGGGCCGGGCTAGGAGTCTGCGCGGCCGAAGGGCGATTCTCGTGGGGTGAGCGCTTTGCGCATGAGGAGTGATCCGTGAAGCTGATTTCGTATAGGCATGCAGGCGTCGAGGCGGCTTGCCGCCGTCATCGCGGCTTTGGTGACCCCTCATGACGATACTGCCGCAGTTTGTTCGGGACCGGCTGGCGTGCCTGGTGGCCCGCGATCACGTCACGCTGGCGGCCTTGCTCGACGAAGACTTGATCTACGTGCATGCGAATGGGCTCAGGCACCGGAAGGCCCAATACCTCGACTTTGTCGCCAACAGGATGCGCTTCCAGTCGGTGCGCATCGACGACGCATCGATCATCGAGACCGGTGACGTGGCCGTCGTCCGCGGGATGCTGAAGCAGCGAATTCTGCGTGCCGGGGAGGCGGCTCCGGTGGACGTCGAGTCCTGGTGTGTCGAGGTCTGGCGACGCCGGGCCGTCTGGCAGTTGTGCACATTTCAATCGACCAGAGTGTCGCGCGACTAAGCGGGACGCCACGACAAAGAAGGAATGGAGATGAACGACTTTGACGTAATGATCTGCGGCCTGGGCCCGACGGGCGCAACGCTGGCCGGCCTGTTGGGGCAGCGTGGACTGAGGGTCGCCGTATTCGATCGTTTGCCGGATCTGTACCCCTTGCCCAGGGCAATCGGGCTCGATCAGGAGGCGATGCGGATAGTCCAGGAACTCGGCGTGGCCGACCGGGTATCGGATTTCGTCGCTCCCTATCGCCCCAGCGAGTACCTCGGCGTGGATGGCGCCCTCATCAAGCGGCTCGATACGCTGCCGGAGCCGCACATGCTCGGATGGGCGCCGAACTACGTGTTCGACCAGCCCGCGTTCGAGCGCGCGATGCGAGCCAGGCTCGGCGAACTGGACAACGTCCGCGTCTTCCTTGAAACCGAACTCGTCGACTTCGACCAGGAGGCCGGGCGCGTGTGGGTGGACCTCCGTAGCCCGGATGGCGCGACCAAGCGCTTTTCGGCGAGCTACCTGGTCGCATGCGACGGCGGTTCGAGCCCGATCCGCAAGCGTCTGGGGATCGAGCTCGAGGACCTCGGTTTCGATGAACCCTGGCTGGTGGTCGATGCGATCGTGCCCGCCGAGAAGGCCGCAAGCCTGCCGCAGACGCAGATTCAGTACTGCGAGCCGGAGCGGCCGGCCACCTACGTGGTCGGACCGGGTAATCACAGGCGCTGGGAAATCATGCTGCTGCCGGGTGACAGCCTCTCGCCGGAGTTCCCCGATGAAGAACTGTGGCCCTTGCTGCAACGCTGGCTCAAACCGGGCGAAGCGCGCATCTGGCGTGCGGCGGCGTATCGCTTCCACGGGCTGGTCGCGCGTGAGTGGCGTCGCGGCCACATCCTCCTTGCCGGCGACGCGGCTCACATGACCCCGCCGTTCATGGCGCAAGGCATGGTGCAGGGTATGCGCGACGCGCAGAATCTGGGCTGGAAGCTGGCGCGCGTCATCGAGGGGCAGAGTGCCGATTGCCTGCTGGATAGCTATATGGACGAGCGCAGGCCGCACGTGGTGCAAACCACCCTGAGTGCGATGGCGCTGGGGCGGGTCATCTGCGAACGCGATCCGGAAAAGGCGCGGGCCCGCGACGCCGGTCTCCGTGACGAGCAGGGCGGGGGCGTGAAGACGGTGTTCAGGCAGCAGATGATTCCCGACCTCGCCGGTGGTATGCGCGCGCCAGCGACCGCAGGCGCGGGCAGCCTGTTTCCGCAGCCCGAGGTCGTCTCCGGCGGCCAGATGAAACGGCTCGACGACGTCACCGGTGCGGGCGTGCGCATGGTCGTGGCCGTGCCCATGGCCTCTGCGGAGTGTGACGCGTGCATGGCTGCGCTGGCGCCGCTCGACGGCGCGCTCGTTTGCCTCGATGACTGCCCAGATGCGGCGGTTTGTGCCGGTGTGCGGGAAACCACGTCGTTGCTGGCGGACTGGTTCAAGAGCCTGGATGCGTGCGTTGCGATCGTGCGCCCCGACCACTACGTCTATGGCACGGCGAAAACCGTCACCGAAGGGCTGGCGCTGCTGGCCGGCCTTCGTGACGCGCTGAGCCGTTCCTGACCCTGCGCTGCGGGCTGACGAGTGGAATCTCCACGACCTCCCTGAACGACGCGGCGCATTTCAAGCGCCCTAGAGGGGGTTAGGAGCGCCCCATCAGCGCCAGCACCTTGGAGTCAGGCGGCGGAAGGGCGATTTTCGTGAGGTGAGCGATTCGTCCAGCGCTTCTGGACAGCTAGACCTGCCGCATGACGAGCAATCTGCCCTATTGCCCGCAGCAGCAGATGTACTGCCCCAGGCGCTGCAGGCGTGGCCGCCCGAAGGTCACCTGGCGTAGTTCATCAGCGACGCGGTCGGCGTGCGACACCTTGGGACAGATGCCGCAGCAGGCGCTGGCTGACACCGGCTAACGCTCGGAGCAGGCCTTGAAGGAACTCGCCGACCGCGCAGATTCCTAGGACACGGGGACGCCTTCCTCGAGCGCTTGCAGGCTTTCGGTGACGCTGCGCTCGGTCGCCGTGATGTGCTGCTGCAGCAGGCTCACCGCCAAGGTTTCGTCGCGTGCGATCACGGCGTCGAGAATATGCTGATGCTCCGCGCTCTTGGTCCGTTCGCCCTTGCGGTAGCGGGCGGAAAAGCGGCGGAAGCGCTCGGCCTGATCGAACAACACCTCGACCATCTCGCGCAGCAGCGGAGACGTGCAGCCGGCATAGGTACTGAGATGAAAGGCGCGGTGGCGTTCGGACCAGTCGTCGTTGAGCACGGCGGGGCCGGGGGTCAGCCGCTTCTCGGCCACCGACAGGCCGTGGAAGGCCGCCACGATGCCACTCTCCCATTGATCGTTGCCATGCACGATCGCGTCGCGCAGGGCCTCGGACTCGATCAGCAGGCGCACGCGGGTCAGGTCGCGCATCGTTTCCACCGAGATCGGTGCGACCCGAAAGCCCCGATTTTCCAGCGATTTGACGAAACCCTGCTGTACCAGCCGGTTCAAGGCCTCCCGCAAGGGGCTGCTGCTCAGCCCATAGCGCTGTTGCAACTCATCCACGCGCAAGCGCTGCCCGGGCTCGAACTCGCAGCGGATCAACGAGCGTTTAAGCGCCTGGTAGGCCTGTTCGGCCAGCGGAATTTCCTGTCCGCGCGAAGGATTTCGGGTCTCGATGTTCATGGCGAGAATATGCCTAAAATCGCGCTTGCGCACAAGTGGTGTTTTGTGCATAATTTATAAAAAAATGCACGAAAAACAGGCGTGCGCTTGTTTTCGGTCACTCCGCAGCGGATGGTTTTGCCCAGGAGTCGCAAGGATTTCTTGTGGTCACGAGCAAACGAGAACGACCCGACCGGAGACAGGCACGCATCGATGAAGGGCCGGCCAGACCCGCGCTGAACCTGCTTGCTCCCAGCGCGCCGTGCTCGGCATACCACCCTGCGTTGCTCGGCAACGCGTGTTGATCGCAGCAAAAAAATGCCGTACCCACGACAAAGGAGACACCCATGAACACTCGCAAGACTGCCCTCGGTCTGATCGCCACACTGCTGATGCCGGCCGTCGCCTTCGCCCAGGAGGTCGTGATCAAGGTTGCGCACTTCATCCCGCCGACGGCGCCGATGCACGCCAACGTCATCGTTCCATGGTGCGACAAGCTTGCTGCCGAATCGCAGGGCAAGCTCAAGTGCCAGATCTACCCCGCGATGCAGCTCGGCGGCACGCCGCCGCAACTGCTCAACCAGGTGCGCGATGGCGTCGCCGATGTGGTGTTCACGCTGCCCGGCTACACGCCAGGGCGGTTCCCGGATTCCGAAGTGTTCGAGCTGCCCTTCGTCGCCACCACCCACGACGCGTCGGCACGCGCGATGTGGGACTTCGTCCAGGCCAATGCGCTGGGTGAGTTCGTCGGCGTGAAACCGCTCGCAACCTGGCTGAATCTCCAGAACGTGGTGCATTTCCGCACCAAACAGGTGATGACGCTGGAGGATCTCAAGAGCCTGAAGGTGCGCGTGTCGTCGCGCCTGGGCAGCAAGCTGTTCAACTCGCTCGGTGCCACCGCGGTCGGCATGCCGGTGCCGCAGATGGCCGAGGGGCTGTCCAAGGGGGTGATCGACGGGGCGGTGATTCCATGGGAGGTCGTGCCCGCGACCAAGACTCAGGAGCTCACCAAGTTTCACGCCGAGAGCGGCAGTACCCGAATGCTGCACGCGGCGGCGATGGTCATCGTGATGAACCAGAAGAAATACGACAGCCTGCCGGCCGAGCTGAAGAAGGTCGTCGATGCCAACAGCGGGCGCGATTTCTCCGCCTGGATCGCCACCCGGCAGGCCGCCGCGGACAAGCTCGGGCGCGAACTCGCAGTCAAGAACGGCAACACCATCTACGCCATCGCGCCGGAGGAGATGGCGCGCTGGGAGGCTGCTGCCGCGCCGGTGACCGAGGAATGGATCAAGGAAACGTCCGCGCGCGGCGCCGATGGCCAGAAGCTCTACAACGATGCCATCGCCCTGGTGGAGAAGTACTCCCGGGCGCAGTGATCGCCTTCCCTGATCAGGACGCGCGCTTCCGTGCGCGGGGGCGCGTCCTCGTTCCAGAATCGGACTTGGTAGAGGTAGTCAATATGGCGGAACTTGTTGATGATCGGCCGTGCGAGCCGGTCCCGATGATCTTCGGGCGCTGGCTGGAGGCGGCCTGCGTCACCCTGGCGAGTCTTGGCGGGCTGGTCTTCGTGATCGAGGCGATCATGTCGGTGGCCAGCGTGATCGGTCGTGCGCTGTTCAGTTCGCCCGTTCCGGGCGATTACGAGCTGGTGCAGATGTTGTCGGCGATGGGCATCGCGATGTGTCTGCCCTATTGCCAGTTGAAGCGCGGCCACGTGTTCGTCGACTTCTTCACCCTGTGGGTGCCGTCCGCCGTGAAGCGGCTACTCGACGCGTTCGCGGCACTGTTGCTCGCGGCCTCGGCCCTGTTTCTCGCCTGGCGGGTGTGGGAGGGCCTGCTGGAGATGCGCGAATACGGCGAAACCTCGATGGTGATCGCGCTGCCGGTATGGTGGGGCTACGTCCCGGTGGTGCCGTCCTTCGTGCTGCTGGGCATCGCCGCATTGCAGACCTTCGTCTCCGAGGTCGTCGGGGGGGCGAGATCATGAGCGGCATCACGATTGGTTTGAGCATGGGTGTGGTCATGATGGGCATGCTCGCGCTGCGGGTGCAGATCGGCATTGCCATGTTCCTGACCGGCGCCATCGGCTACGTCTGGATGTCGGGCTGGGACCCGCTGATGGCCTACCTGAAGAACGCGCCTTACGGCCGCTTCTCGCTGTATGACCTGTCGGTAGTGCCGCTCTTCCTGCTGATGGGCCAGTTCGCCACCCATGGCGGGCTGTCGCGCGCGCTGTTCAAGGCCGGCAACGCCTTCATCGGCCACTGGCGTGGCGGCATGGCGATGGCCGGGGTAGGGGCCTGCGCCGGCTTCGGTGCGATCTGCGGCTCCTCGCTCGCCACCGCGGCGACGATGAGCCATGTGGTGCTGCCCGAACTGAAACGCCACCAGTACAAGCCCGGCCTGGCCGCGGGCTCGCTCGCCGCCGGCGGCACCCTGGGGATCCTGATCCCGCCCTCGGTGCCGCTGGTGATCTACGCCATCCTGGCCGAGCAGAACATCGCCAAGCTGTTCCTCGCCGCCTTCATCCCCGGCGTCCTCGCGGCGATCGGCTACATGATGGTGATCGGCATCGTCTGCCGCTTCGATCCGGCCGCGGGTGGACCCGGCACGCCCCGGCACAGCTGGGCCGAGCGCCTGGCCACGGTGATCGACACCTGGCCGGTGATGCTGATCTTCGTGGTCGTGATCGGCGGCATCTACGGCGGGGTGTTTACGCCGACCGAAGCGGCGGCGGTGGGCGTGCTCGCCACCGGCTTCACCGCGTGGCGCTCCGGCGGGCTCAGGGGCGAGGGCCTGATGCAGTGCATTTTCGGCACCGCCACCGGCACCGGAATGATGTTCCTGATCCTGCTTGGGGCCGACGTGCTGAGCGCCTTCATGGCGGTGAGCCAGATGCCGACCGAGGTGGCGGCCTGGGTCAGGGAGCTGGGGGTCGGTCCCTTCACCGTGCTGTTCGCGATCATCGTGATCTACCTGGTGCTCGGCTGCGTGATGGACAGTCTGTCGATGATCCTGCTCACGGTGCCGATCTTCCTGCCCATCGTGCTCGGCATGGACTACTGGGGCCTGGGGCCGGAAGAGAAGGCGATCTGGTTCGGCATGGTGGCACTGGTGGTCATGGAGATCGGCCTGATCACGCCCCCTGTGGGGATGAACGTCTACGTCATCAGCGGCGTGGCCAAGGACATCCCGATGGGCACGATCTTCCGCGGCGTGCTCCCCTTCCTTGCCTCCGACATCATCCGCATCTTCCTGCTCGTGCTGTTCCCGGGTATCGCGCTGTTCGCGCTGCGCTGGATCGGCTGAGGGCATGCCGGGGTAGCCGCCTGCGCCGCGCCGGGCGGCGCCCGTCGGCCCGGTTGCAGCTTGAAGGCAATGCGCAGCGCCTGAACGAAATCGTGATCCGCAGTTAAACCCCCCGGCGTGCCGCTCCACCCACACGTGCGTGTGCCAACCGTATCGCCTGCTTGCGGCAGGCGAGGGGGGCGCGCGCACCCGAAGAACGCGAGGCCCGCCGATGGTCGGGGGGACTCGTGTTCGCAAGCGGTCCCCTGGGGCCAAGTAGCCGGCGTATGCCGGGAACATCAAGGAGGCAGGAGATGACAACAAAACTTCTGGGCCAATGGCCATCTGCGGCGGAACCACCGGACCGAAGGCGGCGGGCTCGGACGAAATGTGTCCGCGCCCCCTCGCTTTCCATTGACAGGCCGCGCCGCCAGGAGCAGACTTTGCACAAAATGATAATTTATGCACAAATAAGAAACCGCTGATCCAAGTTGCTCAGTAAGCCACCACCCAAAGGAGACAAGAAAATGAGCCTGTTTCACCCAGTTCGACAGCGGGCCCGCAGCGCTTCCGCACTGCTTCCCGGCCTGTTGGCGACAACCTTTTTCTGCGGTCACACGACCGGCGCGTACGCGTTCGAGATCGACACCGGCAACCGCGATTTCCGGGTGCGCTGGGACAACACGGTCAAGTACAGCGTCGGCTTCCGTACCAGCGACCGCTCGGACAAGATCATGGCCGACGCCCGCACCGACGACGGCGACCAAAATTTCGGCCGGGGCCTGATCTCCAACCGAATCGACCTGCTCTCCGAGCTGGACGTGTCGTACAAGAACTTCGGCGCCCGCGTGAGCGGCGCCGCGTGGTACGACGACGTCTACAACCGGTCGAACGACAACAACTCGCCGGCGACCTCGAACAACATCAGCGTCGCCCACGACGAATTCACCGACAAGACCCGCGACCGCATGGGCCGCAAGGCCGAGTTGCTCGACGCCTTCGTCTATGCCAAGGGCTCGATCGGCGGCAGGGCCGCGACGATCCGTGCTGGGCGCCACTCGCTGATCTTCGGCGAGAGCCTGTTCTTCGGCGCCAACGGCATCGCCAACGCCCAGGGTCCGATCGATCTGGTGAAGCTGCTGAATGTGCCGAGCAGCCAGTTCAAGGAGGTCCTGCGCCCCGTCGAACAGGTCTCGGGACAGCTTCAGCTCACGCCCGAGATGTCGGTGAGCGCGTACTACCAGACGAAGTGGGAGAAATCGGTCATCCCGCCGGCCGGAAGCTATCTCAGCACCAATGACATCGTCGGCGAGGGGGCGGAAAGCGCGGGGCCCTTCCTGCGCGGCAGCAACATCTCGGCGCGCGACTCGGGACAAGGCGGCATTCAGTTGCGCTACCTCCTCAACGACTGGGATGCCGAGGTCGGGGTGTTCGCCGCCCGCTACCACGACAAGACGCCGAACATCTACCTGACCCTGGATCCGGCCTTCCATCCGGCGAATCTCGTCCACGCGTATCACGAGGGCATCCGCACCTACGGCGTGAGCCTGAGCACCACGGTCGGCAACGCGAACGTGGCGGGCGAGATCTCCGTGCGGGACAACGTGCCGCTGGTGAGCGACCCACAGGTGATCCTCCCCGGCCAGGGGGCCGACAACGACAGCCGCCCGGCCTACGCCGTGGGCAAGACACTGCACGCCCAGGTATCGACGGTCTATCTGCTCAACACCACGCGCTTCTGGGAAGGGGGCGTGTTCCTCGCCGAGGTGGCCTGGAACCGTACCGCCGAGGTATCGAAGAACCGCCAGGCCCTCGACCCGAATACGACCCGCGATGCGGTCGCGTTTCGCCTGCTCTTCTCACCCGCCTATTACCAGGTGCTGCCGGGCCTCGACATCAACGTGCCGATCGGTATCGGCTACAACCCCTACGGCAAGTCCTCGGCCGTTTTCGCCTTCAACGGCGGCGTCGAACGTGGCGGCGACATCAGCATCGGCATCACCGGCGACTACGAGCAGAAATGGCAGTTCGGGGTGAATTACGTCCATTACCTGGGCGACGAGGGCCCCTTCCTCACGCCGCCCAACTCACCGACGGCACACCTTTCCTACGACCAGCCCCTGCGCGACCGCAATTTCATCTCGCTGAACGTCAAGCGAACCTTCTAAAAATCCGGAGACACAGATGAACGTCCTTTGCATTCCATTGGCGCCGCTCGCGCTGTCGATCGCCCTGACCACCGCACTCGCCCCGGCCTACGCCGTGGTCCCGGCTGAAGAGGCGGCCAAGCTGAAGACCACCCTCACCCCGCTCGGCGCGGAAAAGGCCGGCAACAAGGCGGGTACCATCCCCGAGTGGACCGGCGGCTATACCAAGGCGCCGGCGGGCTACAAGCCCGGCCAGCCGCGCCCGGACTTTTTCGCCGCCGACAAGCCGGTGCTCTCCATCACCGGCGAGAACATGGGCCAGTACGCCGACAAGTTGAGCGAGGCGACCAGGGCGCTGCTGACGAAGTATCCCGACTATCGTCTCGACGTTTATCCGACGCGGCGCACGGCGGCCGCGCCGCAATGGGTGTTCGACAACACCTTCCAGAACGCGACACGTGCCAAGACCGCCAAGGGTGGCGACGCGGTGGAAGGCGCCTACGGCGGTATTCCCTTCCCGATCCCCAAGGATGGCTACGAGGTCCTGTGGAACCACCGCATGTCCTGGGCCGGGGAGAGCGCCTACACCCCGGCCACCACCTGGCTCGTCACCTCCCAGGGCAAGCCGATCATGGCCTCGAAATACGAGGAATGGTTCACCAACCCCTACTACTACCAGGACGGGGCACCGGAGAAGTTCGACGGCTACTACATCAAGAACAAGCTGCTCACCCGGGAGCCGGCCTCCAAGGCTGGCGAAGGGCTGCTCGACTGGCAGTACGTCAATCCCGCCGAAAAGCCCTCCTGGCAGTACCTGGTCGGGCAACGGCGGGTGCGCCGCTCTCCCTCGGTCGGGTACGACACGCCGAACTTCATCACCTCGGGCATCGGCTTCTTCGACGAGGCCTTCGGCGCCTATGGGCCCCTCGATCGCCATGACCTGAAGCTCATCGGCAAGCAGGAGATGTACGTCCCCTACAACAACAACCGCGCCGCCACCGCCACGCCGGAAGAGCTGGTGACGCCCAGGTTCCTCAATCCCGACTTCGTGCGTTGGGAGCTGCACCGCGTGTGGGTGGTCGAGGCGACCCTGCGCGACGGCAAGCGCCACGTCGTGCCCAAGCGCCGCTACTACGTCGACGAGGACAGCTGGAACATCCTGCTTTCCGACGGTTGGGACGCCAAGGGCGAGCTGTGGCGCGGCTATTACTCCCTGACCCTGCTCGCGCCGGACGTTCCGGCCCTGCTCGGCAACATCGTGAACTGGGGCGGCTACAACGTGCAGACGGGCGAGTACTACCTGAGCGTGGCCACCACCGGCGCCAAGGTGCAGTACGAGATCACGCCGCGGGAGCCGGCTGACTTCTACAGTCCTGAAAGCCTGGCCAGCGAGGGCGGACGATAAGGTCCGTCATCCCGACGCGCCCGCCCTCCGGGGCGGGCTCCCACACATCAGCCTGGATACGCTCGTCATGCGCCGCTCGTTTCTCAAACACATCGCCGCCTGCGCCTGTGCCGGCGCCGTGCCTTCGCTCGGGCTGTTCGCACGTCAGGCCTCGGCCAGTCCGGCGGCCTCCTCTTTCAACGTCTTGACCCGCCACGCCGTGCAGACCGCGAAAGCCGCAGGCGCCGCCATGCTCGCCCTCACGCGCGCCGGAGGGCGCCTGGTGGCCGTCGGCGAACGCGGCATCGTGCTGCTGTCGGACGATGACGCGGCAAGCTGGCGCCAGGCGAAGGTGCCGGTGGGCACCACGCTCACCGGCGTCCAGTTCGTCGACGACCGCCGGGGCTGGGCGATCGGCCATCTCGGCGTCGTGCTGCACACGGAAGACGGCGGCGCCACCTGGGTACGCCAGCTCGACGGCGTGCAGGCCGCGGCCATCGCCCTGCAGGCCGCCCAGCAGGCGGCCAGGGAGGCCACGACCGACGCGGCCGAAGCCGAACGCCAGCTCGCGGCCGCGCAGTACCTCGTCGACGACGGCCCGGACAAGCCGCTGCTCGATCTCCACTTCGAGAACGAGCGCACCGGCTACGTCGTCGGCGCCTACAACCTGGCCTTCCGCACCGACGACGGTGGACGCACGTGGAAGTCGTGGCTTGGCCACATCGTCAATCCGAAAGGTCTGCACCTCTACGCCATCGAGGCGGTCGGCAGCGACCTCTACATCGCCGGCGAGCAGGGCCTGCTGCTGCGCTCGAGCGACGGCGGAGAACGCTTCACCCCGGTCAATTCCCCCTCCAAAGGAACCTACTTCGGCCTGGTGACCGGCACCGGCGGCGAGCTGCTGCTCTACGGCCTGCGCGGCCGCGCCTTCTGGTCCGGCGACGCTGCCGCAAGCTGGACCGAGGTCGACACCGGCACGCGCACCTCGATCAGCGCCGGGGTGCGCCTTGCCGACGGGAGCCTGTTGCTCGCCAGCCAGGTCGGCGAGCTGATGCAAAGCCGCGACAACGGCCGCAGCTTCCAGCCGGTGCCGCACGCCGATCCGCAGCCCGTCGCCGACCTCACGCAGTCCGCGGCCGGCCGCCTGGTCGTTGCCAGCCCGCGCGGCGTGCACAAGCTGCAGTTTGCGTCCGCCGCGTCCTGAAGATCGTTCGACGTTTGCGCGGCCGCGCGTCGCCGACCAACCGGAGTCACCTACGACATGCATCCCACCCCCAACACCCCGGACACAGCAAGCGTGCGCCGCCTCGAGGACTTCGATCGGAAGTCCGGCTCGCTGGTGGAACGAGCGCTGTTCAACCATCGTCCCCTGGTCATCGTGCTGTGCCTGCTGCTCACCGTGCTGCTCGGCGCCCAGGCCTTCCAGCTGCGCCTCAATGCGAGCTTCGAGAAGACGATCCCGACCTCGCACCCCTACGTCGTCAACTTCCTCGCCCACAAGCAGGACCTCTCCGGCCTCGAGAACGTCGTCCGCATCGCCGTGGTGAACCGCGGGGGCAGCATCTTCGACCAGGACTACCTCGCCAAGCTGGCGAAGATCAACGACGAAGTGTTTCTGCTTCCCGGCGTCGACCGGCCCTTCATGAAGTCGCTGTGGACGCCGACCACGCGCTGGTCCGCGGTCACCGAGGACGGCATCGACGGCGGCGCGGTCATTCCGGAGGATTACGACGGCGCGGCGGAAAGCCTGCAGCAGGTGCGCCTCAACGTGGAGCGCTCGGGCGAGATCGGCCAGCTCGTGGCGGCCGACTTCCGTTCGTCGATCATCTCCGTCCCGCTGCTGGATACCGACCCGCAGACCGGCCAGAAGCTCGACTACCGGGTGTTCTCGGAGCGGCTCGAGGAGATCCGGGTCAAGTACCAGGGTGCCCAGACCGGCATCCACATCTCCGGTTTCGCCAAGGTGGTGGGCGACCTCATCGGTGGCCTGCGCGAAGTGCTGATGTACTTCGCCGCCGCGATCGTCATCGCCACCGCAATGATCTACTGGTTCAACCGCGACATCCGCAGCACCTTGCTGGTCATGGCGAGCTCCCTGACCGCGGTGCTGTGGCAACTGGGCGCGCTACCCACGCTCGGCTATGAGCTGAACCCCTATTCCGTCCTCGTGCCCTTCCTGGTCTTCGCCATCGGCATGAGCCACGGCGCGCAGAAGATGAACGGCATCATGCAGGACATCGGCCGCGGGGTGCACAAGCTGATCGCCGCGCGCTACACCTTCCGCCGCCTCTTCCTTCCCGGCCTGACCGCACTGCTGGCCGATGCCGTGGGGTTCGCCGTGCTGCTGGTGATCGACATCCCGGTGATCAAGGAGCTGGCGATCGCCGCCAGCATTGGCGTCGCGATGCTGATCTTCACCAACCTCATCCTGCTGCCCATCCTGCTCTCCTACACCGGCGTCAGCGCGAGCGCCGCCGAGCGTAGCCTGAGAGCCGAACGGGCCGACCAGGCGCTCGGCAACAAGCATCGCCTGTGGCGTGCGCTCGACCACTTCACCCGGCGCCGCTGGGCGCTCGGTGCCGTGTGCACCGCCGCCATGCTGGCGGTGGCCGGGTTCGCGGTGTCGACCCAGCTCAAGATCGGCGACCTGGATGCCGGCGCGCCCGAGCTGCGCCCCGATTCGCGCTACAACCGCGACAACGCATTCATGGTGGCGAACTACGCCGCGAGCTCGGACATCTTCGTGGTGATGGTCAGGACCGATCCCGACCAGTGCACGGCCTACTCGACCCTGGAGAAAATCGACCAGCTGGCCTGGCAGCTCGAGCAGTTGCCGGGGGTGGAGGCGACCAACTCGATGGCGGCCCTGTCCAAGTTCTCCTCCGTCGGCTTCAACGAAGGCAGCTTCAAGTGGTACGAGCTGGTGCCGAACCAAAGCTCGCTCGGTGCGGTGCAAACCCGCGCGCCGCGCGAGCTCTTCAACCAGACCTGCTCGCTGACCTCCCTCTACGTCTACCTGAAGGACCACAAGGCCGAGACCCTGCAGCGTGTGGTCGCCGAGGTCGAAGCCTATGCCGCGGCCAACAGCACGCCCGAGGCCACCTTCATGCTGGCCGCCGGCAGCGCCGGCATCGAGGCCGCGACCAACATCGTGGTCAAGCGCGCGTGGACGGAGATGCTGCTGCTGGTCTATGCCGCGGCCAACAGCACGCCCGAGGCCACCTTCATGCTGGCCGCCGGCAGCGCCGGCATCGAGGCCGCGACCA